>VBWB01000009.1 GCA_006218045.1 Stygiobacter sp. | reverse complement strand
GTGTCCATCCGCGTTGATCCGCGTTGCGGCTGGTTTTGTCCGTTTGCTCCGGTCGGTCGCCATGCTCATTCCCCCTCGTCTTCCCCGGCCACCGCCCATTCCTTGACCCGGGCCAGATGCAGGTAGTCGGAATATTTGGGCGCGCGGTCGGGATGGGGGCGGGCCTCATAGGGGGTGTCGGCGTCGTCGAAGGCGGCGATCAGGCCGTAGAGTCCCTCCAACGCCTCGTCGGTCAGTTTCTGGGGGTCGGCGCCGGCTGATTTCTCCTCGCCGCCCTCGGCTCCGCCCTTCAGCCGCCAATACAGCATCTGCGACACGGCAGCCGGGGCGATGGGGGCGAAGCCGCCGAAGCGGGCGATGGCCGCTTCCAGCGGTAATTGCGGCGCATAGCCGGCGGCCACTTCCTTGGGGCTGGGCGGCTGGCCGGTCTTGTAATCGATCAGGGCTAAGCTGCCGTCCTTCAGCACATCGATCCGGTCGGCGCGGGCGTGCAGCAGAAAGGGACCGACGGGGCCTTCCATCTCGAGCGACCCCTTAATCTCGGTATGGATGGCCGTCAGGTTGGGGCGGCGGTTTTTTTCATGCGCAGCCAGCCAGCGGGCGACGGCGCGGAAGCGCGGCCACCAGAACGCCCATACGCCGGGCCGTTCCAGGGCCTGGGCGAACACCGTCTCGCCCACCGCCAACAGCTTGGCCTCGGCGTCGTCGGGCAAGGCGCCGGGATAGGCGAGCAGGAATTGCTCCACCGCCTCATGCACCAACGATCCGTAATCGGCGGCACCGGGATCGGCGTCGATGGCCGGCAGCGCCTTCAGCTTCAGCACCTTCTTGGCGTAAAGGCCGTAGGGGTCGCGCATCCAGGTTTCCACCTCGGTGACCGAGACGGTGCGCGGCCTCGCCTCGATGGGCGGTCTGGGGGCCGGGCGTTCGATGCGGACGCGGCTGTCGGCGCGGTCGAGCAAGGCATGCCAGGCCAGCCATTCCCATTCCTGCCGGGCGAAGGCCAGGCCGCGCGCGCCCATCACCGCATCCAGCCGCATCAGCCAGCGTGACGGCACGGTGGGAGCGCCCTCGGAACGCGACGAGCGGCTCAGCAGCACGCGTGGCGCGGCGAAGGCCTGGGCGAAATCGTGGGCCGACTGGCCGATGCGCCGCTCCGGCGCCGGCAGGCCGAAGGCCTTGCGCATGGGCCGGCTCATCCACGGATCGGCCTCGGCCTTGCCCGGCCAAGTGCCTTCGTTGAGGCCGGCCAGGATCATCACATCGGCATGTTGCAGCCGGGCTTCCATCGGTCCCCAGATGAACAGGCGGGGATGGCGGCCCCAATGGGGGCGGACCACCCGGCCCGACAGCAATTCGTCGAACAAAGCCGGGTAGAAGCGTGGCGGCAGCGGCTGGAACATGGCGCCGATGGTGGCCAGCGCCTCGGCCAGATCGCCGGTGAAGCGGGCCAGGGCTTCGCCCGCCTCGCCCCGCCACAGCCGGGCCGGGCCGGGATTGGCATGGTCGGCGGCCAGGGCCTCGGCCGCTTCCATATGGGCGCGCAGCAGATCGGCCAAGGGCGCGGTCTCGGCACCCATCAGGGTGATGAACGGGGCCAGGGCGCTTTCCAGCGCATCCAGCCAGCCGATCAGCCGGGCATCCTCGGCGCAGGCGGCGCGCAGGCCGCCCAGACCGGGGGCGGGGCGGGGACCGCGCAGGATTTCCTGGGTTTCCAGCCGCCGGGTCAGGGCACGGAAGCGGATGGGGTCCAGCCCGGCGGCGGCCAGCGGATGCTTGCACAAGGACAAGACGGCGTGGGGCGGGAAGCCGTCGGCCACCGCCTCGGCCAGCAGGCGCAGGAAGGCGCCGGGCTCGGTCAGCATCAGCGGCCTGCCGGCGGAATCGTCGATGGCGATGTCCCAGCGTTCCAACTCGGCGGCGACGCGGCGGGCCAGATCGCGGTCGGGGGTGACCAGGGCGGCGGTCTGGTCCTCGGTCTCCAGCGCCTGACGCAGGGCCAGGGCGATGGCCCCGGCCTCTTCCCGCGGCCCGGGGGCGTCGATCAGGGCGACGCCGTCAAGGGCGTGGGGGAAATCGCGCAGATGCCGCCACGCCTCGCAGGTGGCGGCGGGGCGCAACGCCTCGGCCAGCAGGGCAGTGCGCGCGGCGCGCGGGTCGGGCTCGGGCGTCAGCGGCAGGACCTGGCGGCGGCTCAGGCCCAGGCGTGCCAGCAAGTGCTTGTGGGCGAATTGCGGATGGCTGTCGTCCAGCGCCTCCCACGAATCCGCATCCATGTGCAGATCCAGGCCGGGGAGCACCACCTGACCGTGGGGCAGGCCAGCGATGGTGGCGAGCAAGCGGGCGCTGGCCGGACGCGACCCGGTGGACCCCGCCGCCACCACCGGATGATCGGGCGGCGTGGCCCGCCACAGCGCCCCTTGGGCGTCGAGCACCCGGTTGACCCATTGCTGATGGTCGATGCGCCCGCCCAGCAGCGCCGGCCAATGGGTGGTGACGATCTTCAAAAAGTCGATGGTGATCTGCCAATGGGCGGCGTATTCGTCGGGGGCCAGGGTGTCGAGGCGGTCGAAGGGCACCTCCTCGATATGGACGCTGTCCAGCAACTCGCCCAATTCGCGCGCCAGCCGTGCCGCCTGATCGGGACTGGGCGGCAGGCCGCCGCGTCCCGCCCCCATCTGCAACACCAGCCGGGTCAGGATCAGGTGGCGCTCGATGGGCGGGACCGCCGCCGGGATGTCCAGGCCGCCGGGGGTCAGCAGGTCGATGTCGGAAATGTCGTCCTGGTCGGGCTCGATGGGTTTAAGGCGCGGCAGCAGCAGGGGCCGGCCGCCCGACAGGCGCAGGAAGGCGTCGCGCAAGGCCCGGCAGGCGCGGCGGTTGGGCAGCAGCACCACGCATTCGGCCAGACGCAACGGATCGTCGCCGGCCTGACGCAGCAGATGGCCGGCCAGCACATCGACGAAGGGCAGGCCGGGGGCGATGGTGAAGACCGAACCGGCTGCCGTGTCGCTCATGGCTGGATGGGTTCCTCGGCGTCAAGGGCCTGCTCGACCAGGGGCAGCGCCTCGGGCGTGCCCACATGATACCAGCGGCCGTCATGGACCAGACCGAACAAGCGGCCCTCTTCCCGGGCGCGGTCGTACAGCACGTTCAGCGAGAATTTGCCGGCCGGCGCCTCGGCGAACAAGCGCGGCGACAGGATTTGCACGCCGGAAAACAACAAAGGCGCCACCAACGCGGTGCCGCGCCGGGTAGGGATGCCGTCGGGCGACAGAAAGAAGTCGCCGGCGCCGTCATAGCCCAAGGCGGTGGCGGTACGTTGCAGCAGCAACAGCGCGTCCATGCGGCTGTCGTCCCACATCTGCGCCAGCCGGGACAGGGCGCTGTCGGCACCGCCATCGGTCCACAGGATGTCGGAATTGACCACATAGAACGGCCCCGTCCCCAACAGCGGCAAGGCCCGGGCGACGCCGCCGCCGGTTTCCAGCAGATCGGCTTCCGGCGAAAGGGTGATGTCGTCGCGCCCGGCCAGATGGGTTTTGATTTTCTCGGGCAGCCAGTGGGTATTGACCACCTTGTGGGCCACACCCGCGCGGTCCAGGTGATCGAGCGCCCGGTCCAGCATGGTGCGCCCGGCCACCGGCACCAGCGGCTTGGGCAGGGTGGCGGTGATCGGGCGCATGCGCAGGCCCAGCCCGGCGGCCAGGACCATCGCGTGGGTGGGGGCGTGAGTGGGGGCGTGGGTGGGGCGGCAACTCATGGCGCCGGCACCGTGCGCTGTTCCGCCGGGATATGGGTGTCGAGCCAATCCTTCACCGCCGCCAGGGCCGGATGGGTGCAGGCCTGTTCCAGCAAGCGCCAGACCCGGGGGATATGGACCAGATAGCCGGGCTTGCCGTCGCGTTTGTGGAGACGGGTGAAGATGCCGATGACCTTGGCGTGGCGCTGCGCCGCCAGCACCGCCCACGACGCGGCAAAGGCGTTGGGGTCCACGGCGGGCAGGCGGGCGAGATAGCGCGCCTTCATCCGGGCGATCAGATCGGGGGCGATGTCGCGCCGCGCATCTTCCAGCAGGCTCATGGGATCATAGGTCAGCGGCCCGCTGACCGCGTCCTGAAAATCCAGCAAGCCGCAGGCGGCCAGACCGGGGCGGTCCAGCAGCATCAGATTGTCGACGTGGAAATCGCGCAACACCAAGGTGTCGGGCACGGCGCGGGCGACGGGCAGAGTTTCCTGCCACAAACGGCGATACGCGTCGCGCAAGGCGGGCGTGGTGGGGCGGCCCAGCACGGCGGGCATGTACCAATCGGTCAGCAGGCAGGCCTCGGTCAGCAATCGCTCGTCGTCATAGGCGGGGGTGCCGGCGGGGACGGTATCGGCGCGGCCATGCAGATCGGCGAGGAGGTCCATGGCCAGGGCGTACAGGCTTTCCTCAGGGGCGCCCGCCGCCAATCGGCGGGTATAGGTGCTGTCGCCCAGATCCTCCAGCAGCAGGAAACCGTGCTCCACGTCCTCGGCCAGGATGCGCGGGGCGGAATAGCCCAAATGTTCCAACCGGCGGGCGATGCGGAGGAACGGGCGCACGTCTTCCTGCGGCGGCGGCGCATCCATCAGCACGGCGGGGCGTCCGTCCAGATGCAGGCGGTCATAGCGGCGGAAGCTGGCATCGCCGGCCAGCACCGCACGGTCCGCCGCCCCCCAGCCGGAATGGTGCAGGAAATGGTCAAGCGCCCGTGCGCGGTCGGTCATGGGTCGATGTCTCCCAGGCGGTCGTTCCATTGGTCGTACGAGATCAGTTCCGCCCGTCGGGCGGTAGCGCACTGGCCCAGATGCAGGTGGATTTCCAGCCGCCGGCGCGGCGCCAGCCGGCCCAGGCGGTCGGGCCATTCGATCAGGCTGATGCCGTCGGCGAAGGCGTCCTCGATGCCCAGTTCAAAGGCGTCCTCTGA
This sequence comes from Stygiobacter sp., assembly GCA_006218045.1. GTDB lineage: Bacteria > Pseudomonadota > Alphaproteobacteria > Rhodospirillales > Magnetospirillaceae > Magnetospirillum. The sequence continues at coordinate 189,381 of VBWB01000009.1, read as the reverse complement.
CTTGTCCAGGCGATAGAGGTCGAAATGCCAGATATCGCCGCCTGTGCCCTCGTACATCTGCACCAGGGTGAAGGTGGGGCTGGGGACCTCTTCATCGGCGCTGGTCAGGGTCTGGATGAAGGCCCGCGCCAACGTGCTTTTGCCCATGCCCAAGGTGCCGTGCAGCATGATGACGTCGCCGGGACGGGCCCGGGCGGCCAGGGCTTGGCCCAGGCGGCGGGTGGCGGCCTCGTCGGCCAGATCGAGGATGCGTCTTTCCATGGTTCAGCCCTTGGCGCGGGGATGGGCGTCGCGATAGGCCCGGGTCAGGCGTGCCTCGTCCACCTGGGTATAGCGTTGGGTGGTGGACAAGGACGCATGGCCCAGCAATTCCTGGATGGTGCGCAGATCGCCGCCGCCGGCCAGCAGATGGGTGGCGAAGGAATGCCTGAGCGCATGCGGCGTCGCCGTATCGGGCAGGCCCATCAGGGCGCGCAGGCGACGCATCTGCCGCTGTACCACCCCTGGGTTCAACAGCCCGCCGCGGGCGCCGACGAACAGCGGCCCGTCGGCGGCGAGCGGATACGGGCACAAGGTCACGTATGCGCCGATGGCCTGACGGACGATGGGTAGCACCGGTACCAGCCGCTGCTTGCGGCCCTTGCCGGTGATGGTCATGGCGTCACCGGCGGGGATGTCGCGCTTTTGCAAGGAAAGCGCCTCGCCCAGGCGCAGGCCGCAGCCATAGAGCAAGGTGAACAAGGCGACGTCGCGGGCCGCCAACCACGGCTCGTCGTGCAATTCGCCCGCCGTCGACAGAGCCTCGATGGCATCTTCGGCGGCCAGGGGCTTGGGTAGGGATTTGGGCGGGCGCGGCGATTTGACGGCGTTGAGGGCCGGGTTGTGCACCAGATCGTGGCGGTCGAGATATTTGAAGAAGCCGCGCAGGGAGCTCATCAGCCGGGCCACCGAGGACCGCCCCAGGCCGTCGGCCTGGCGAGCAGCGAGAAAGGCGCGGAAATCGGCGGGCTGCAATTGCCCCAGCGCCGCCAGATCGGCCTCGGCCCCCAGATGGCCGAGCAGAAAGGTGATGAAGGCGGAGACGTCGCGGGCATAGCCGTCCAGGGTATGCGGGCTCGAGCGCCTTTCGCCCGCCAGCCAGTCGCGCCATCGGCCGATGGCGGCGGCCAGGTCGGGGCGGGCGGCGAAATGGATGGGGGCGGCGGGCATGTCAGGCCAAGACCTCGACCAAAGGGGCCAGATCGGTGCCCTCCAGCCGTGCCGCCAGCTTGCGGTCGGCGGTGACCAGCCGGGCGCCCAGGGATTGCGCCAGGGCCAGATAAAGGCAGTCGTAAACCGGATGTTTCAGGCGACAGGCCAAAGCCAGGGCCTTGGGCGCCAACGCGGCCGAAGGGTGGATGTGATCGATCATCTTGCCGATGGTCATCAATCCGTCCTGGGCTTGATCGGCGGTCATCAGCCCGGCGCCCACATAGCGCCACAGGGCATTGCCGCTTTCGGCCCAGATCAGGTCGGGGGCGGCCAGATGATCGCGTCCGATCAGATCGCGGGCCGCCTGCCAGTGGGGGCTTTCGCTCACCCATTTGACGGCGATGCTGGCGTCGATGACCAAACTCATCGGGAGTCGCGGTCCTGGCGGATCAAATCTGCACAATCAGGACTGCCGGGGGGCAGGGGGACGCGAACCTTTTCCACCAGGGCCAGTTTCTGCGCCGACGTCAGCGGTGCCTGGGCGGCCAGGGCCTCGCGCAATTCGGCCTCCAACGACCGGTTGTTCAACTCGGCCTTGGTGCGGAACTGGTTGATGATGGCATCGTCCAGATTGCGGATGACCACCGATCCCATGACCCGACCTCCATGGATGCTATCAAAAATGATAGCATCGCCGGAACAGGGGATCAAGTCGCCGGGATCGCGTCCTGCGTCCCGATGAAGGGGGGCGAACCGAAGCGGTTGTCCCCGGCATCGCTTTTGGTCGCCCACCAGACGAGCAGGACGATCCAGCCGATCAGAGGGACCAGCCAAAGCAACTGCCACCAGCCGGATTTGTCGATATCGTGCAGGCGGCGGGACCCAACGGCGAAGGTGGGGATAAGGGTGATGATGCTGACGATCAGCGAGAGGGGGCCGAGTTCATTGTTCAGAATGGTTTCATCGATCACCCAGGTGACCAGCGAGACAAGGATCAGGAAAAGCTGAAAGAACCAAAATTCGGACCGGCTGGAGCGTCCGCCAAAGCGGGCATAGCGGCTGATCATGCAGATTTTAGCAGCTGTGGCGAAGTCCATGGCACACCTTTGGGGTTGTGCCGAGATGATATATCGACTTTTGATCGAGTCAATCCCCGCACGGACCGAGCCATCCCTATCCGACGAAGCGGCGCACGCTGGTATCGACGACGCGGGCGAGGAAGGTGATCAATTCGGTGCCCTGGCCGGAATGGAAGGTGCGGCCATGGCGCGAGCCCAGGGCCAGCAGGCCGGGCGGGCACTGGCCGCCCGGTTTCAGGCGGACCTGGGCCGAGGACGACACCAGTCCGGCACCGTCACCGAACACCGCCGGGTCGCCGGGCATCTGTTCGTTCAAGGCGCAATCGTGATCGGGACCGCCCATGATGCGGTCGACGCTGCCGGCGGGCAGGCGCAGGATGCCCGGCGCGGTCAGGGCCGGCAGCGGCAGCAGCCAGTCCTCGAAGGCCAGGGCGGCCACGTCCACATCAAGCACCGGGGCGAGATCGTCGGCGACCACCTGGGCCAGTCCGGCCATGTCGGTGGCCGACAGCAGGGCCAGCACCGCCTCGTGCGTGCGGTTCTGGGTGCTCATGTTGGAACGGCTGGTGTGGATCAGGGTCTCGGCGGCGCCCTTGACCCGGTCGATTTCCTCTTTCAGGCGTTCGATCATGAAGGCCTGCATGTCGACGATGCCGTCCGAGCCGGGCCAGCGCGACGGCGGCGACAAGGTGGTGACCAGTTCGGTGTGCCGGAGCAGGAAATCGGGGTGCTGGCGCAGATAGGCGGCGACCTGCTTGTCGGTCAGCGTCGGCTCGCTCAACAGGGCATCATCGCGCTTGCGCACCATCGCGTTTCCTTAGTTTTGCAACAGGGTGATTGCTTCTTGGCTCTTGGCCGCTAAGTTTAGACCATGGTTTCCGTCGCCGCCAACCCCAGCCGTCAATTTTCTCCGCATTCGCGCGTGGCGGTGCTGTTGCCCCTGCCCTTGGCCGGACTGTACGATTATCTGACCGGGGTGGAAAGCCTTCAGGCAGGCGATTTCGTCGCCGTGCCCTTGGGCCGGCGCGAGGTGATCGGCGTGGTGTGGGGCGAGGCCACCGGCGGAATCGCCGAAGCCAAGCTGAAGCCGGTGATCCGGCGGCTGGCCTGCCCGCCCTTGCCGGCGGTCAGCCGCAAATTCATCGATTGGGTGGCCGGCTATACCATCGCTCCGCCCGGCGCGGTGCTGCGCATGGCCATGAGCGTGCCCCAGGCCTTGGAGCCGGTGCGCGATCTGGTCGCCTGCCGGGCGGCCATGGTGCTGCCCGAGATCAAGCTGACCGAGGCGCGGCGGCGGGTGTTGCGGGTGGCGGGTGATTTGCCGCCCCTGGCTCCCGCCGATCTGGCGCGCGAGGCCGGGGTCGGCCCCGCCGTGGTCAAGGGATTGCTGGAGGCCGGCGCCCTGGAGCCGGTGCCGATGGCGCCGCCGCCGCCCTTCGCCCGCCCCGATCCCGATCATCCCGGCCCCGATCTGTCGCCCGGCCAGCAGGCGGCGGCGGATCATCTGCGCCAAGCGGTGGCGGCGGGTTTTTCCGTTTCCGTCATCGACGGCGTCACCGGCTCGGGCAAGACCGAGGTCTATTTCGAGGCCATCGCCGCCGCCCTGGCCGCCGGTCGGCAATCCCTGGTGCTGCTGCCGGAAATCGCCCTGTCGGCGCAATGGCTGGAGCGCTTCCGCCGCCGATTCGGCGTCGAGCCGGCGCAATGGCATTCCGAATTGTCCGATGCCAAGCGCCGCGATACCTGGCGGGCGGTGGCGGCGGGCACGGCCAAGGTGGTGGTCGGCGCCCGCTCGGCCCTGTTCCTTCCTTATAAGGAGCTGGGGCTGTTGATCGTCGATGAGGAACACGATGCCGGCTTCAAGCAGGATGACGGCGTCGCCTATCATGCCCGCGACATGGCGGTGGTGCGCGGGCAAGTGGGCGGCTGCCCGGTGGTGCTGGCCTCGGCCACGCCGTCCATGGAGACCTTGGCCAACATCGCCGCCGGCCGCTATGCCCGCCTGCACCTGCCCGACCGCCATGCCGGCGCGGCCTTGCCGGCCATGGCGCTGATCGATCTGCGGCGCGATCCGCCGCCGCGCGGCTTCTGGCTGTCGCCCTTGCTGGTCAAGGCGGTGGAGGAGACGCTGGAAGCGGGGGAACAGGCCATGCTGTTCCTCAACCGGCGCGGCTATGCGCCGTTGACCCTGTGTCGTAAATGCGGCCACCGGCTGCAATGCCCCCATTGCACGGCGTGGCTGGTCGAGCATCGGGGCGCCGGGCGCATGGTTTGCCATCATTGCGGCCACCATGTGCGACCGCCGAGCAAATGCCCCCAATGCGAGGCCGAGGACAGTTTCGCCGCCTGCGGTCCCGGCGTCGAACGCATCGCCGAAGAGGCGGCGCACCGCTTCCCCAACGCCCGCATCGGGGTGATGGCCTCGGATACGGTGACCGGACCGCAGCAGGCCGCCGATTTCGTCCGCCGGGTGGCCGAGCACGAGATCGATTTGTTGATCGGCACCCAGATCGTCGCCAAGGGCTATCACTTCCCCTTGTTGACCCTGGTCGGAATCGTCGATGCCGATCTGGGCCTGGATGGCGGCGATCTGCGCGCCGGCGAACGCACCCACCAATTGCTGTGTCAGGTGGCCGGCCGCGCCGGCCGGGCCGAGCGACCGGGGCGGGTGCTGTTGCAGACCTTCCAACCCGCGCACCCGGTGATGGTGGCGCTGACCTCGGGCGGGCGCGACGATTTCATCGAGGCCGAGGCCGAGGCGCGCCGTTTGGCCGGCATGCCGCCCTATGGCCGGCTGGCGGCGCTGATCGTTTCCGGCGCCGATGCGACGACGGTGGACGATTTCAGCCGCAAGCTGGCGCGGGCCGCCCCAAATTTAGAGGGATTCCAGGTTATCGGTCCGGCCCCGGCACCGTTGGCCTTGTTGCGTGGGCGTCATCGCCGCCGTTTCCTGATCAAGGTGCGGCGCGATGTGGCTCTGCACGGGCCGCTCAGGGCATGGCTGGCGGCGGTGCCGGCGCCCGGCGGAATCCGGGTTCAGGTGGATGTCGACCCCTATGGATTCCTCTAGGGTGGGGAGTGGGGTGGAGTGCGCCCCGCCTGACCGGGTGGGGCGACTTTCTGAACACCTTGTGCCGCAAGGCTACTGAGTGGTCTTGCAACGCAATACCCGATGTGTTAGTTAACCTCCGCGCTCGTGGGAGGGGGAAACGTCTGCTGCGTCGCAAAATATTTAAAATCAATGCTTTATTGGCTGCCGGCGAATTCGTTTTCGACCTGACCCGAAGGACTTGCCCAGGTGCCCTCAGAAACTACTGGCGTGATCGCCGACCGCTACGCTACCGCATTGTTCGATCTGGCCGATGGCCAGAGCGTTCTCGATCAGGTGGCGGGCGACCTCAAAAGCCTGAAGGCGATGATTCGCGACAGCGCGGATCTCAACCGTCTTCTCGATAGTCCCGCGCTGAAGCGCGCCGAACAGGGCAAGGCCGTGGCCGCCCTGGCCGTCGCCGCCCAGTTCCATGGACTGACCACGAATTTTCTCGGGTTGGTGGCTAGCCATCGCCGCTTGAACTCGCTTCCTGCCATGATCCGGGCCTTCCTCGGATTGCTGGCCAAGAAGCGGGGCGAGGTCTCCGCTCAGGTGACTTCGGCGGCTCAGCTCAGCCAAAGCCAATTCGATGCTCTGGTTGCCTCCTTGAAGTCCGCGTGCGGGGGCAATGTCGCCGTCGACGTGGCCGTCGATCCCAGCCTGTTGGGCGGGATGGTCGTCAAGGTTGGTTCCCGTATGGTTGACAGCTCGCTGAAGACGAAGCTGCAGCACCTCAAGCTTGCCATGAAAGGGGTTGGATAATGGAAATCCGCGCGGCTGAGATCTCCGCGATCCTCAAGCAACAGATCGCCAATTTCGGCACCGAGGCGGAAGTCGCCGAGGTAGGCCAGGTGCTCTCGGTTGGTGACGGTATCGCCCGTGTGCATGGTCTGGACAAGGTCCAGGCCGGTGAAATGGTTGAATTCCCGGGCGGCATCAAGGGTATGGCGCTGAACCTCGAGACCGACAATGTCGGTATCGTGATCTTCGGCGACGACCGCGCCATCAAGGAAGGCGACACCGTCAAGCGGACCGGCGCCATCGTCGAAGTCCCCGTCGGCAAGGGCCTGCTGGGCCGTGTGGTTGACGGTCTGGGCAACCCCATCGACGGCAAGGGCCCGATCGAAGCCGCTGGCATGGCCCGCGTCGACGTCAAGGCCCCGGGCATCATTCCGCGCAAGTCGGTGCACGAGCCCATGTCCACCGGCATCAAGGCGGTCGACGCCCTGATCCCCATCGGACGCGGTCAGCGCGAACTGGTCATCGGTGACCGTCAGACCGGCAAGACCGCCATTCTGGTCGACACCATCATCAACCAGAAGCGTTGGCACGATCAGTCGGTCGAAAAAGACAAGCTGTTCTGCATCTACGTGGCCATCGGCCAGAAGCGCTCCACCGTCGCTCAGATCGTCAAGACCCTGACCGATTACGGTGCGATGGATTACACCATCGTCGTCGCCGCCACCGCCTCGGAAGCCGCGCCCTTGCAGTTCATCGCGCCCTATACCGGCTGCACCATGGGCGAATATTTCCGCGACAACGGCATGCATGCCCTGATCATTTATGATGATCTGTCCAAGCAGGCCGTCGCCTATCGCCAGATGTCGCTGCTGCTGCGCCGCCCGCCGGGCCGCGAAGCCTATCCGGGCGACGTGTTCTATCTCCACTCGCGCCTGCTGGAACGCGCCGCCAAGATGGGCGACGCCGCCGGTGCCGGTTCGCTGACCGCTCTGCCGGTCATCGAAACCCAGGCCAACGACGTCTCGGCCTATATTCCGACCAACGTGATTTCCATCACCGACGGTCAGATCTTCCTGGAAACCGAACTGTTCTATAAGGGCATCCGCCCCGCCGTGAACGTCGGTCTGTCGGTGTCGCGCGTCGGCTCCGCCGCCCAGATCAAGGCGATGAAGCAGGTTGCCGGCACCATCAAGATGGAACTGGCCCAGTATCGTGAAATGGCCGCCTTCGCCCAGTTCGCCTCGGACCTCGACCCCGCGACCCAGAAGCTGCTGGCTCGTGGCGCCCGTCTGACCGAACTGCTGAAGCAGCCCCAGTTCGCTCCCATGTCGACGGAAGAGGAAGTGGTTTCCATCTTCGCCGGTGTGAGGGGTTACCTGGACAAGCTCGACGTCCGCGACGTCGGTCGCTTCGAGAAGGGCCTGCTGTCCGAGATCAAGGCTAAGGCGCCGGAAGTCCTGACCGCTATCGCGACCGAAAAGCAGATCAGCGGCGACACCGAAGGCAAGCTGAAGGCTTTCCTGGACGGTTACGCCAAGACCTTCGCGTAAGGGGTTTAGCACCCGATGCCGAGCCTTAAAGACCTCCGGCTGAGGATCGTCAGCGTCAAATCGACGCGGAAGATCACCTCAGCCATGAAGATGGTCGCAGCCTCGAAGCTCCGTCGCGCCCAAAGCGCGGCGGAAGCGGCCCGACCCTTCGCCGAACGCATGGAGCGGATGCTGGGAACCCTGGCGGGTTCGCTGGCCGGTCAGGCGGGTGCTCCCGCCATGTTGGCCGGCACCGGCAAGTCCGACGTGCACCTGATCGTCATGGTGACCGCCGATCGCGGTCTGTGTGGCGGTTTCAACTCGTCCATCGTGCGTGACGTCCGGCGGTTGACCGCCGAACTGATCCGCGGCGGCAAGACGGTGAAGATCCTGCCCGTGGGCCGCAAGGGCCGCGAGCAGATCAAGCGCGACTTCGGTTCCAATCTGATCGAAGGCTTTGAAGGTCTTGGCCGCAAGGGCATCACCTTCCCCGAAGCCGACATGGTGGCGTCGAAGATCGTCGCCATGTTCGGCAACGGCGAATTCGACGTCTGCACCGTCGTCTACAACCGGTTCCAGTCGGCCATCTCGCAAGTGGTGACCCGCCAGCAATTGATCCCGTTCGCCGTCACCGCGGGCGAGGACAAGTCGGGCGAGCTCAAGGCCACCTACGAGTTCGAGCCGAGCGAAGAAGAAATCCTGGCCACCTTGGTGCCGCGCAATCTGGCCATCCAGATTTTCCGCTCAACCTTGGAAAGCCAGGCGTCCGAACAGGGCGCGCGTATGACCGCCATGGACAACGCGACGCGCAACGCGGGCGACATGATCAACGGCCTGACCATCAAGTATAACCGTTCCCGTCAGGCTCAGATCACCAAGGAACTCATCGAAATCATCTCCGGCGCCGAAGCGCTGTAAGGAAAAGTAGGAGCTCACAATGGCTAACACTAACGTCGGCACGATCACCCAGGTTTTGGGCGCCGTCGTGGACGTGCGCTTCGAGGGCCAGCTGCCGGCCATCCTGAACGCGCTTCACACCACCAACAATGGTAACCTGCTGGTTCTGGAAGTGGCCCAGCATCTGGGCGAAAACACCGTCCGCGCCATCGCCATGGACTCGACCGACGGCATGGTCCGCGGTCAGGAAGTGAGCGATACCGGTTCGGCCATTCAGATGCCGGTCGGTCCCGAGACCCTGGGCCGCATCCTCAACGTCATCGGTGAACCCATCGACGAGCGCGGTCCGGTCGGCAACACCCAGACCCGTCCGATCCACGCCGAGGCTCCGGCCTTCATCGATCAGTCGACCGATGCCGAAATCCTGGTCACCGGCATCAAGGTCATCGACCTGCTGGCGCCCTACCTGAAGGGTGGCAAGATCGGCCTGTTCGGCGGCGCCGGCGTCGGCAAGACCGTGACCATCATGGAACTGATCAACAACGTCGCCAAGGCGCACGGTGGTGTGTCGGTGTTCGCCGGTGTCGGCGAGCGTACCCGTGAAGGCAACGACCTCTATCACGAGATGATGGAATCGGGCGTCATCAACATCGATGGCCCGGGCTCCAAGGTGGCCCTGGTCTATGGTCAGATGAACGAGCCGCCGGGCGCCCGCGCCCGTGTCGCCCTGTCGGGTCTGACCGTCGCCGAATATTTCCGCGACGAAGAAGGTCAGGACGTGTTGTTCTTCGTCGACAACATCTTCCGCTTCACCCAGGCCGGTTCCGAAGTGTCCGCCCTGTTGGGCCGTATCCCGTCGGCGGTGGGTTATCAGCCCACCCTGGCCACCGATATGGGTGCGCTCCAGGAACGCATCACCTCGACCAAGAAGGGCTCGATCACTTCGGTGCAGGCCATTTACGTGCCGGCCGACGATCTCACCGATCCGGCCCCAGCCGCGTCGTTCGCCCACTTGGACGCCACCACCGTGCTGTCGCGTTCCATCGCTGAAATGGCCATTTTCCCGGCCGTCGATCCGCTGGACTCGACCTCGCGCGCGCTCGATCCCCGCATCGTCGGTGAAGAGCATTACGGTGTCGCCCGTGAAGTGCAGCGTATCTTGCAGACCTACAAGTCGTTGCAGGACATCATTGCCATTCTGGGCATGGACGAACTGTCGGAAGAAGACAAGCTGGTTGTGACCCGCGCGCGTAAGATCCAGCGCTTCCTGTCGCAGCCGTTCCATGTGGCCGAAGTGTTCACCGGTTCGCCCGGCAAGCTGGTGGCCATCGAAGAGACCGTCAAGTCGTTCAAGGCCATCTGCGCCGGTGAATACGATCACCTGCCGGAAGCCGCCTTCTACATGGTCGGTGGCATCGAGGAAGTGATCGAGAAGGCCAAGAAGCTGGCCGCCGACGCTGCGTAAGTAAAGGGATCCGGCAGTCCCGCCCGCTTGCGGGGCTGCCGCCCGATCCTCGGGTTCAAGCGTAAGGAACACGGCGCATGGCCGAGAAGATCAAGTTTGAACTGGTGTCGCCGGCAAAGCTGTTGATCAGCGAGTCCGTCGACATGGTTGTGGTTCCCGGCTCCGAAGGTGATTTCGGTGCCTTGGCGCTGCACGCCCCCATGATCACCACCGTCCGCCCCGGCGTGATCGACGTCCATAACGATGGCAAGGTCGGCAATCGCATCTTCGTCGCCGGCGGCTTCGCCGAGGTGAACGAGGTGCGCGTCACCGTACTGGCGGAGGAAGCCATTCCGGTGGCCGACATCACCGCCGACATGGCCTCGGCCCGCTTGCAGGACGCGCGCGAAGCCATGGCCGACGCCAAGACCGACGCCGAAAAGGCCGCGGCCGATCAGCGTATGCTGATTGCCAGCGCTCTTCAGGCGGCCATTCACTAAGGATGGAGATAATCCAGGAAATAGGCCGGCCCTTGTGCCGGCCTATTTTCGTTTTCACCTTGAAACGGTACGCGGTTGTAACACAATGTCCGCCGAGCACAGTCAGCAGTGGATCGACAACATGACGCATTGGACACCGGAAGACATCCCGTGGGCGAGTTTTGACGGCAGCAAGCTGTCCCCCGATATTCTGATGGTGGTCAAGGCCGCATCCATGGTCGAGCGCAATGCCGGCGACTACACCGAATATCTGGGCCGCGTCTTCGCCAGCGATCCCGCCTTCAAGCAACTGGCGATGCAATGGCGCAAGGAGGAGGTCCAGCATGGCGACGTGCTCGGCCGTTACGCTGAACTGGCCGACCCGGATTTCAGCTTCGCCCAGCGCTTCCAACGCTTCACCGATGGCTACAAGGTGCCGATCGAGTTGGATAGCTCGGTCCGCGGTTCGCAGACCGGCGAATTGCTGGCCCGCTGCATCGTCGAGACCGGCACCTCGTCCTTCTATAGCGCGCTCAGGGACGCCACCGACGAGCCGGTGTTGAAGGCCATCTGTCATCGCATCGCCGGCGATGAGTTCCGTCACTACAAGTGGTTCTACGATTACATGAAGCGGTACATGGATGCCGAGGGAATCGGCATCTTCCGCCGCGTTCTGGTGGCCATCGCTCGCATCAGGGAAACCGACGATGACGAACTGGCCTACGCCTATCACGCCGCCAACGAGCCGGAAGACATGGAATATGACCGGCTGCGCTGCAATCGTGCCTATGCGGCACGGGCTTATGGCTTTTACCAGCCCAAGCACACCGAGCGGGCGGTCAACATGATCTTGAAGGTCGTCGGCCTCGACCCCCAGGGCTGGCTTGGCAGTGCAGCCAAGAGCTTCGCCTGGAAAAAGATGCGCTCCCGCGCCGAAGCGATGAAGGCGGCGGCTTAGAGAAATCCCATTGCGGGGTGCCCGCTCCGCCCCGGTCCGGTTCGGGCGGTCGCCCGAATATCAAGTCAAAGGCGGCCAGTCCTAGCGGGCTTCCGCCGCCAGGGCGGTGCTGGCGGTTTCGATGCGGGTCTGCAATTCGGCCATGAAGGCCTTGCGGTCCATGCCGGGGGCGATGGGATCGAGGAACTCGATGGTGGCGGTGCCCGGGCGTTTGCCGAAGCTGCCACGGCCCCAGAACAGCCCCGTATTCAACGCCACCGGCACGCACGGGATATTGAGGCCGGAATAGATCATGGCGATGCCGGTATGGTAATCGGGCGGGGCCCCCACCGGCTGGCGATGGCCTTCGGGAAAGATCAGCACCGGGCGGCCCTGTTCCACCGCGCCGGCAGCGCCCTTGACCATTTCCTTCAGCGCCTTGGTGCCGGCGGCGCGGTCAATGGCGATCACCCCGGTCTTGGCCAGATACCAGCCGAAGAACGGGATCTTCAGCAATTCCTGCTTCAGGATCACCGCCGGCTCTCCCAGGATCAGGCGAAAGGCGAAGGTTTCCAGCGTCGATTGGTGCTTGGACGCCACCAGCACCGGCCCGACCGGAACGCTGCCCCGGACCTGCCAGGACAGGCCGCAGGTCAGACGCAACAGCAGGAAGGTGCCGCGCACCCAAAAGGTGGCCGCCATGCCCACCAACCGGTTCGGCCCTGCCAGCAGCGGCAGATACAAGGTGCCCAGGGTGAGGGTCCACAGCTGGAACAGGACGAAGAACAAGGCGGAACGGAAAGCGGTCACGGTGCGGCCTTTCTCGGCAGGAACCAATGGCGGATGATCGCAGCCAAATACTTTGAATACTCGGTGGCAAGCAAGGCCGCAGTGCCGGGCCAGCGCCACCATTCGCGACTTTTCACCTGATCGGGGAAAACCGGGTGGGCGATCAGGGTGATCGCGGGCATGGCGTGGCGAAATTCGGCCAGGGCACGGGGCATGTGATAGGCGCCGGTGACGATGCGCAAGGACCGCAGATCGTGCTCGGTCGCCCACAACGCCGTCTCGGCGGCATTGCCGACGGTGTCGTCGGCGGCATAGCCCAGCACCACCGCTTCCTTCAGCCCGGCATGGCCGCGCCCCAGGTGAATGATCTCGGCCAGGTCGACACCCTTGTAGACGCCGGAAATGAACAGGCGCTGCGACAGGCCGGCCTCCAGCAAATCCAGGCCGGTGGTCAGGCGCTCACGCCCGCCGGTCAGGACGACGATGGCGTCGGCGTGGCTGGTCTGGTCGTCAACGGCGCGCGGCACTTCATCGACGAACCACAAAAAGCCACCCGACCACAGCGCCGCCACCGCCACCAGGACGGCGCCCAGGCGGTGGGCGCGACGAGGATGACGCGATCTCATGGCATGCGGGCCAAGGTGCCGTGCACCGCCAGCCGGGCGGTCAGCATGGCCAGGACGGCGGCGATCACCGGCAGCATGGCGATCATCACCCAGCCGGTGATCGGCAGGGACAGGGACGGCAGGAAGCCGCCTTCGATGCGCCGGGCCGCCCAGCCGATGGCGGTCAGCGACGGCACCGCCAGGGCCAGCCCGATCACGCCGCCGGAAAAGCCCAGGGCAAACGAGCGGTCGGCGAATTGGCGGGCGATATAATCATCATGGGCGCCGATCAGGTGCAGCACCTCGATGACGCTGCGATGCACGGCCATGGAGGTGCGGGTGGCATAGATGACGGTGGCCGAGGTGACGCAGCCGATCAGGACCAGGATGGCGATGGCCACCCATTCGGTGGTGCGCGACAGATTGATCAGCCGCGACAGCCAGATCCGATGATCGTCCAAGGTGGCGCCGGGAACACTGCGGGCCAGACGGTCGGCCAGTTCCAACAATTCCAGATTGGCGTCGGGGTCGATGATGACGTCGATCAGCCGCGGCAGCGGCAGGTCCTTGACCACGTCGGTATTGCCCAGCCACGGCTCGAGCAAGGCCAGGATCTGTTTTTTGTCCAGCGCACGGGCGGCCAGCACGCCGGGCGTGCGGCGCATCAGTTCGACCGCCTGACGCACCCGTTCGTCGGTCAGCGCCTCGCCCGCTTCGCCCGGCACCGGCTGCACCTGGACGGTCAGCGTGCCCGACACGTCGTGATCCCACGAATGCACCAGGCCATTGAGGACGAAGACGCCGGCCAGCGACACCGCCGACAGATAGACCATCAGTGCCACCAGCCACGGCAGAAAGCGGCTGGTGGCGTCGCCCTTGAGCGGCAGGTCGGAATGGCGGCCCAGCATTATCCCGCCCCCACCACCGTGCCGCGCTCGATGTGCAGGCGCGGATATTGCGAGAAGCGGTCGACCAGCGACTGATTATGGGTGGCGATCAAAACCGTGGTGCCCAGCCGATTCAGTTCCTCGAACAGATGCAGCAGCCGCATGGCGATATGGTCGTCGACATTGCCGGTGGGTTCGTCGGCCAGCAGCAGATCGGGGCGGCCGATGACGGCGCGGGCAATGGCGACGCGCTGCTTTTGCCCGCCCGACAGGGTCGGCGGCTTGGCATTGATCTGTTCCGACAGCCCGACCCAGTTCAACAATTCGGGCACGTGCTTGCGGACTTCCGATTCCTTGACCCCGCGCACGCGCAAGGGCAAGGCGACGTTATCCATGGCCGACAGGTGGTCGAGCAGGCGGAAATCCTGGAACACCACGCCGACGCGGCGCCTGAGGGCCGGCAGTTCATAGCGCTTGGTCATGGCGATGTCCCTGTCGAACAGCACCACGCGTCCACGGGTGGGGCGCAGGCCCAGATACATCAAGCGCATCAGCGACGACTTGCCCGCCCCCGACGACCCGGTGAGAAAGTGAAACGACCCTGACGGCAAGGCGAAGGTGACATCCCGCAAGACTTCCGGCCCCAGGCCATAGCGCAGGCCGACGCTGTCAAAGCGGATGATGTTTTCGCCACGGCGATTGTTGCGCAATTTTGCCTCTCCAGACGCGGCGAAGGATGACACGTGGCATCCTTGTTCGTCCAGCGCGCTTGTGTTGACGCTGGCTTATGCCTATAACCGAGTAACGATTCCGAAGGCTTGCACAATCCATGCTCATCGGCTGTCCCGCTTGCGCCACCAATTTCTCGGTCCCCGACAAGGCTTTGCAGCCCAAGGGCCGCATGCTGAAATGCGCCAAATGCGGCCACAAGTGGTTCCAGGCGCCGGTGGTCGACGATTATGTCGCCCCCAGCCCGGCGCCGAGCTTTTCGCCTCCCCCCCGTTCCGCGCCGGTCGCCAAGCCCAGCTACGACTTCAATCCCGTGCGCAATCCCGATCCCGATCTGGAATTCGAGGCGCCGCCGCGCCCGGTTCCGGGTGCCAGTTCGCGCCGCGACATGGATCTGGACCTGGATTTGGGCGAGGCCCCCGACGTCCCCACCCTCAACATCCGCAGCGGCAGCAGCGGCGACCGTCCCATGGACGTGGATTTGGACGGCCTGGAGCCCCAACCCATCCCCGAGATGTTCGCCAACAAGGAAAGCCGCAAAAAGGGCACTGGCGGGTTGTGGCTGCTTTTGATCCTGCTGCTGCTCGGTGGCTTGGGCGGCGCAGCCTATGTGTTCCAGGACCGGCTGGTGGGCTATGTGCCCATGGCCCACGAAATCCTGAACGAGGCCGGGTTGCGGCGGGAAAAAGCCGGGGCCGGGCTGGAACTGCGCCATGCCGGTGCGCCCGAGCGCTTCGTCCATAACGACACCGAAGTGCTGATCGTGCGCGGGATCATCGCCAACATTTCCGACCGTCAGCGACCGGTACCGACCATGAAGCTGGTGCTGCTGGACAAGACCAAGACTCCTGTGCAGGAAAAGCTGCAACAGCCGCCGGTGAGCCAGCTTGACCCCGGCGGCACCTCCAGCTTCCGCATCGTGCTGGAACGACCCGATCCCAACGCGGTCGAGGTCAATGTCCTGTTCGTCGATCCGGCGGAAGCGGGGAAATAGGCTTTTATACCGGTCGACGTTTCATTTGACTCGGAGCCCCGCCGTCTCGGCATGAAATGACCCAACGGGTCATTTCATTGGCCGGGCGGTATTACTACCCTTACCCTTGTCCGGCACCTTGTCGAGGGCGTCGAGCATGGCGCCGCGCTGGCTTTCGTCGGTGGTTACGGTCTCCAAGGTGCTGTCCAGCCAGCTTTCGATGGTCCGTTTCATCTCTTCATGGGTTCCCGACAGCGGCTTTTCCCTGGCGATGCGCTGGGCCATGCCGTCCACCACCCAGTGCTGGCACTGCGCCCCCAGCACCTGACGATAGCGGGCCGGTCCGAAGGTGCCGTAAACGGTGAACAGGTACAGGGTGAACTTGCGGATATCGTCGCCCAGAACCGGCATCAAAATCTTCAGCGCCGCCGGGCTGGTGGCGGCCACCAGCGACACCGCCTTGCGCATCTCGGCGGTGTCGTAGCCGGGAAACAGCGCCGCCATGCGCATCTTCTGGCAGACGTTCCATAAGACTTCGGCGTTGATGTTGTCGGAAGCGGCGGTCATCAAGCGATGGGCGTCGGACAGCAGCAGCGGCAACTTGCCGTCGACCAGCGCATTTTCGGTGGTCTGCTCGGACAGCAATTGCACCTTCAGCGGGTCGCGGAACTCCAATAGCTTTTCCCCCAACGAGGTGACCAGTTGCGGCGACAGGTTGGAATAGGCCGGAATCAGCGGCACCTGCCATTCATAGCGCAACAGGTCGCGCATGGCGGCATAAAGCTTGTCGCCGGCGCTGGGCTGGGGTTTGCGCACCGGCGGGCGCGGCGGTTCGGCCACACCGACCAAGACGCCAAGAGCGCGCCAGAAACCGATGCTGGGCTGGTACGGCGGGATGAACTTCCGCGCCTTCAGCCGCTGCTTGAAATAGCGTCGGGCGCAGGCGCGCACCACCAGGGCGATGGCTTCCGCCAGGGTGCGCCCGCACCACAAGGCGTCGTTGTCGCTTTGCGGCATGGTCCGGGTCGGCGTGGTGATGATGCCCTTGAACAATTCCGGCTGCGCCCGCAACAGCCGAAACGCCTGTTCCAGCAAGATGGGATCGGCCATGACGTGGTCGTAGACCTTCTCCTCCGGCACCAAGGTCAGGGCCGGCATGGCATCCTTCAGCACCATGGCCACCTCACGGCGGAGCAAGCCGCGGATGGTTTCCACCGGTTGGGCCGGTCGCACGAGGGGCGGCAATGGGGCTAGGGCGGGGGCAACGGCACTCATGATCAGGGTCCACACAAAGTGGGGGGGCATGATCAAGATGAACCGATGATAAATGGAATGCAACAAATGGTGTTATTGCTAAAATTAAGAAACAACCATGGATAATTTAAGTAAAATTGCCCGCATCAATCCAGCCAGCACACCCGGTTGCGGCCTTCCTGTTTGGCCCGATAAAGCTGCTGGTCAGCCTCGGCGATCATGCCATCCAGGCCCAGTTGGACATTGCTCGACACGCCGATGCTGGCGCTCAAGGCGATCGGGTGGCCGTTGAAATCCAGGTTCAGATCGCTGATACGGCTGCGCAGGCGCTCGAAATAAGCGTCGCGGCTTTCACCGGTGAGGTTGAAGGCGAGCACGCAGAATTCCTCGCCGCCGAAACGGGCGACCAGATCGGTTTGCCGACATTCCGCCACCAGCAGGCGGGCGACGGTGGCCAGGGCGGTGTCGCCGGTCTCGTGCCCATGGCTGTCATTGATGGATTTGAAGTGATCCAGGTCGATCAGCGCCACCGCCACCTCGGCCTGGCCGCGCAAGGCGGCGGCCAACAGCGGCTGCGCCCGCTCGAAGAAGGAGCGGCGGTTGGGGATGCCGGTCAGGTAATCGGTGGTCGCCGCCGCTTTCAACGCATCCACCTGTTCCATCAAATCGACGTTCATGGCGATGCGGCAAAAGAATTCCTCGCGCAGGAACGGCTTGTTCAGAAAGTCGTTGGCGCCGCTTTTGATGAACTTGGCCGACAGCGTGCTGGACCCCGACGACGACACCCCGATCACCGCCACCTGATCACGGCGCCAGGTTTTGCGGATGGACTTGATCAGCTGAAAGCCGTCCATCACCGGCATGTGATAATCGGTGATGACCAGCCGGATGTCGTCGGTCTCGGCCAGACGCTGCAAGGCCTGCTCGCCATTGCTGGCCTCGACCACCTGGAACTGATAGAGCGACAGCAGATCGGCGATGTATTTGCGCGCGGTGGTGGCGTCGTCCACCACCATGGCCCGGATCGAGCGGTTGTGGTCGAGCCGATGCACCAGGGAGGTCAGATAATCCAGACTGCTGGGGTCGTCCTTGACCACATAATCGATGACCCGCTTGGACAGGACGCGGTCGCGGGTGTCCTCGGAATAATTGCCGGTGAACACCACCGAGGGCACACCATGGGAAATGGCCAGATCGACCACCTCGCCCTCGGGGCCGTCGGGCAGGAACAGATCCAACAACGCCATGAAGATTTCGTCGCGGCGGGTCTCCAGCGCGATCCGCGCCTCGGCGATGGAGGCGGCGCCGATCACCGAAAAGCCGGCGGCACGCAGCTTGGAACTGAGAACCGACAGGAAAAACTTGGAATCATCGACAACAAGAATGGTGGTCATGCTGCGCCCGGCACCTTTCCCCTGTCCCCGCATACACCCACAGTGACTTTAACACAGTGGTATGCACAGGGTAAGGGGGGGCTTATTCGCTGGCTTCCACCGGCCCCAACGCGGCGGGCAGGATGCGAAACGCACTGATGCCGACGATGGTGATGACCAAAGCCAGGGCGCAACCACCCAGGCCCAGCAGGATTTCGGCCAAGGTGGGGGCATAGGCGGCCACCTGACCGTCCATGAAGCCGGACGACGCCTCCATGCCGGGGAACAGGGTGAGTGGAAACGCCTGACCGCCGATGAGGATGACATAGACCTGGGCCAGTCCGCCCGCCACCACCATCAGGGACGCGAAGCGGATGTTACAGCGTGTCGCCTGCGACCGGAACAGCAGGGCCATGGGGACGATGCCCCCCAGCAGAACCTGACCACCCCAGAACAGAATGGTGTAGATACCGCCGTTCAGCAGGATGAAGGCCTCGATGGCGCCGCGATCGGCCATGTAGAGCGCGGTACCGTGCTGCAACGCGACGAAATACAGATTGGCGGCGGCGAACAGGGCCAAAAGCTTGCCCATACGACGCAAGAGGTCGAGGGAGAGCGACCGCTCCAGCGCGGTGGCGGTGCCCAGCAGGAAGAGGATGAACAAGGCCAGGCCGAAGGCGAAGGACATGGCGATGAACAAGGGCGCCATCACCGCCGAGTTATAGGCGTCCCGCGCCAGCAGGAAGCCGAAGATGGAGCCGGTACCGGTGGTCAGCACCAGGCGCCAGACGAAGGCGGTGAGCGCGGCGGGTTTGTAGGCCCGCTTCATCCGCCAGTCCAGCATGGTCCACAGATAAACCCCGACCACGGCGAAGAAGCCGGAATAGAGGATGACGTTCCAGGCGAAGATGGATTTGAAGTTGAAATGGGTCATGGCCACGATCAGCCGGTCGGGCCGGCCCAGATCAAGCACCAAAACCCCCAGGCCGCCAGCCAGCAAAGCCATGGCCAGGAGCGCCGACAGCCGCCCCAGCGGCTGGTAGGGCTCGCGCCCGAACACCGAGCCGATGGACGCCACGTTCAAGGTGCCCGAGGCGGCGACGATGAGGAAGATGGCGAAGACGTGGGGCATGCCCCACACCACCTGATTGGTCATGCCGGTGACGTGGTGGCCCTGGTGTTCCATGAACAAAACCGCCGCCCCGGCCAGGGCGATGATGACGGCCGAGCCCGCCATCAGCATCAGCCAGCCCGGGGTCCAGGCGCGAACGGACAGATAGTCGATGCGCTTCATGGCTTAGATCCCCTGATAGCGGATGGCCGGGTCCAGGCCCAGATCGGCGCGGATGCGGCTGCTGGCTTGCTTGGACAGGCGGCGCGAAATCTCGGAATTGGCATCGTTGAGATCGCCGAAGATCATGGCGGCGCGGCCCGTGTCGGCACAGGCCTCGACACAAGCGGGCCGGCCGCCGGCATCGATACGGTGGACGCACAATGTGCAGCCCTCGACACAGCCCTTGCCGCGCGGGTTGTGGGCCTTCTGATTGCTCTGGTCCTCGTGGGCGAAGGACCGCGCCTTGTAGGGGCAGGCCATCATGCAATAGCGGCAGCCGATGCAGATATGGCGGTCGACCAGAACGATGCCGTCGGCCCGCTTCATGCTGGCACCCGTGGGGCAGACATCGACACAAGGCGGCTTGGCGCAATGCTGGCACATCACCGGCAGCGAATGCTGGTGCCCGGTCTTCGGATCCTTGACGTCGACCTTGCGGATATATTGGGCGTCGGTGGCCGGACGGTCCAGGGCCGGCAGCCCCATTTCCGTTTTGCAGGCATCGACGCAAGCCGTACAACCGGCATCGCATTTGCTGGTGTCGATCAGCAACCCCCAGCGATTGGCGGCACTGGCGGCGCTGCCGGCGGGGCGGGCTTGCGCTGCGGGGGCGATCAGGGTCAGGCCGGGGGCGATGGCCACCGCCCCCAGGACAGCCCCTTTCAGCAGGTCACGGCGGCTGCTTGCTTGGGTCATGGCTTTCCCTCGCCCGGAGTGGTGGCGTGGCAGGTGAAGCAACCCACGCTGACCGCCGCATAGTCATGGCAGGCGGCGCAGAACTGGCCGGGTGCGTTGACCGGCACGGCCTTGCCGTCCTTATGGGCGGCGTGACAGGACACGCAGTCCTTCAGGCTGTGCTTGGCCCCCCTTATCCCCTCACGCATGGTGTCGTCGCGCTGATGCTTCAGGAAGTCGAAGTGATGCCGGCGCATGGTGCCGGCATCCTCGACGCATTGCCCTTGCGCCTTGGGGAATTGGGGGCCGGCTTCCGCCGCCCGGGCCCCCTGCCACGGCATCAGCACCAGCAGCAGGGCCAGCATGACCACCCGCATGCCCATGCCTATTCCCCCAAGCCCATCTGGATGAAGCCGGTGGGGCAGACATCGGCGCAGATGTGGCAGCCGATGCACTTGGAGTAATCGGTCTCGACATAGCGTCCGGTGGTGCGCTCGCAATTGTCGCACTCGAAGCACAGGCCGCAGGACATGCAGCGCTTGGCCTCGTCCACCGCCTGCTTTTCGTCCAACGGCAACAGGCGTTCGGTGAAATTGCCGATCACCTCGTCGGCGCCGATATGGATTTCCTGGCGGTGGCGGCGCGGATTGTGGGTGAAATGGCCCAAAAACAGGTCTTCGTGGGTGATGATGTCGTTGGCGCCGCGATCTTCGTAATTGTGCACGGCGAACTTGCCGTCGCTGGTGCCGCGGGTGGGCATGCCATCATATTCCGCCGGCGACAGATTGGTCTCGCGCAGCTTGTCGAGCAGCTTCCAGTGATGCACGTCGACCTTGGGCCGCTTGCTGATCTCGCCGGTTTCCAGGAACTCGGCGATGGAGGCGGCGGCGATGCGGCCATGGCCGATGGCGGTGGTCAACAGATGCGGGCGAACCACGTCGCCGCCGACGAAATGCTTGGGCCGACCGGGGATGCGCATGGTCTTGTCGGCATTGATGAAGCCGTTGCCGTTATCCAGTTCGGGCAGGCCTTCCAGATCGCCTTTCTGGCCGATGGCGGCGACGATCAGATCGGCCTCGATGATGAATTCGGTGCCGGCCTGGGGCTCGGGCACCATGCCGTTCATGGTGCACTTGCACATCTTCAGGCCGGTGGCGCGGCCGGCGGCGTCTTTCAGCACCTCCAGCGGCATGACGCCGCCCTTGATGTCGATGCCTTCGCGCTTGGCGTCGTCAACCTCGCGCTGGGCCGCCATCATCTTTTCCACCGGGAACAGGCTGGTCAGGGTGGTTTCGCAGCCCTCGCGCTTGGCGGCGGAGGCGACGTCGTGGGCGGCCTCGCCGAAGATCACGTGTTCGATGCGATCCTGGGCCGAGACTTCCTTGATGTGGCCCAGACGACGGGCGACCGAGGCGACGTCGATGGAGGTGTCGCCACCGCCGACGACGATGATGCGGCCCGTCACCGCTTGCAGGCGACCCTCGTTGAAGGCCTTGAGGAAGGCGATGCCCGACACGCAATTGGGCGTGCCTTCCCAGCCCGGCACCGGCAGGCCGCGGCCCTTATGGGTGCCGACCCCCCAGAACACCGCGTCGAATTGGTCTTCCAACTGGGCGATGGTGATGTCGCGGCCGACACGGGTATCGGTCTTGACGGTGACGCCCAGATCGGTGATGCGCTTGCATTCGGCCTCGAGCACGTCGCGCGGCACACGATAACCGGGGATGCCGTAGCGCATGAAGCCGCCCAATTCGGCATTGGCCTCGAACAAGGTGACGGCGATGCCGCGCTTGCGCAGTTGATAGGCCGCCGACAGGCCGGCGGGGCCGCCGCCGATGACCGCCACGTGCTTGCCGGTTTCCACCGCCGGGGCGGCGAAGCCCGCCGCGTTCTGGATGGCCCAGTCGCCGATGAAATGCTCGACCGAATTGATGCCGATATGCTCTTCCACCATGTTGCGATTGCAGCCCTGCTCGCAGGGCGCCGGGCAGACGCGGCCCATGATCGAGGGGAAGGGGTTGGCCTCGGTCATGCGGGCAAAGGCGTAGTGCTGCCAAGTCTGCCCTTCGGCCGGCTTTTCCATGCCGCGGACGATGTCGAGCCAGCCCCTGATGTCATGACCCGACGGGCACGAGCCCGAGCACGGCGGCGTACGCAGCACATAGGTCGGGCATTTGTGCGACCAGCTCGCCTGGAAAATGGCGTCGGTCCATTGCGGATATTCGGTAGCGCCATCCTTGTAGCGGCGGAAGTTCTTGCCTTCGGTGATCGCCTTGGCGGTGGTTTTGGCCATGAACCCTCTCCCTGAAACTGAATTTTTCAGTCGTTGTTGCCCAAGATGATGGCGTTGCTCACCAATTGGTGAACCGACACCACCATCTCGCGGTCGAATCCGTAAGTGGGCAGCACCTTGGTGAACTGCGCCTTGCAAATGGCGCAGATCGCCGCCATGTGGGTGACACCCTCGCGCTTGGCCACGTCGGTCAGCGCTTCCATGCGCGGTGCCGCGCCCTTGATGCGCAAATCCATCAATTCGTCGGTCAACAGACCGCCGCCGCCGCCGCAGCAAAAGGTTTTCTCGTGCGTGGTGTCGGGATGCATGTCGACGAATTTGGGCACGCAGGCCTTGATCACCTCGCGCGGGATGACGAACTGGCCGCCCTCGAAATCGCCCATGCGACTGGCGCGGGCGACGTTGCACGAATCGTGGAAGGTCAGGACCATGCCGTCATTGCCCGATTTGTCGAGCTTGATGCCGCCACGCTTGATCAGGTCGTAGGTGAATTCCAGGATATGCTGCGGCGCCGGATAGCGCGGATCGAGGAAGTCCATGGGACCGATCAAGGTGTTGAGGAACGAATAGGCGACGCGCCAGGCGTGGCCGCATTCACCGAAGACGATGCGCTTGACGCCAAGTTCCAAGGCCGCCTCGCGGATGCGCATGGCAACCTTGCGCATCTGCTCGTAATTGCCGATGAACAGGGCGAAATTGGCGGCCTCGGTCGCCTTGGTCGACACCGTCCACGAGGTGCCGGCGGCGTGGAACACCTTGGCATAGCCCATCAGACCGAGGACATGGGGCTCGGCGAAGAAATCCGCCGACGGCGTCACCAGCAGGATCTCGGCGCCGTGTTGGTTCACCGGCATGCGGATATCCAGGCCGGTTTCGTCCTTCAGGTCTTCTTCCAGGCCTTCCAGGTTGTCGATCAGCGCCGGCCCGGGCAGGCCCAGATTGTTGCCGATCTTGTGCACCTTACCCAGGATCTCGTTGGCGTATTTATGGCCCTGGCCGATATTGTCCATGATGTCGCGCGCCGCCATGGACACCTCGGCGGTGTCGATGCCGTAGGGGCAGAACACCGAACAACGGCGGCATTGCGAACATTGATGGAAATAGTTGAACCACTCGTCCAGCACGTCCTTGGTGAATTCACGCGCGCCCACCAGCTTGCCCAGACCGACCGCGCCCAGCGCCTTGCCGGCTGGGGTGAAATAGCGGCGATAGACCGAGCGGAACAGATCCTGGCGCGCCACCGGCATGTTCTTGGGGTCGCCGGTGCCGAGGAAATAATGGCATTTGTCGGCGCAGGCGCCGCATTTGACGCAGATGTCCATGAACACCTGCAACGATTTGTACTTGCCCAGCAACTCGCCCATGCGGGCGATGCCCTTCTCCTGCCAGTCGGGAACCAACGCGCCGGGAAAGCCCAGGGGTTCGTTATGGGCGGCGGCGGCCACATAGGGCTTGGACGTGGCCATGGCGCCCGGCTTCAGGCAGGGGATGGCGCGCTCGCCCGGATCGCCCATGGGGGGAATTTCGATGTCGGCCATGGTCAAGTCCTCTCGCGTTCCAGGTCGGCGGCCCAGGGCGCCAGATGGCGGCGCTCGCGCGGGTCGTCGGCCTGGTTGCGGGTGGGGCTGAAGAAAATTCCCGGCGCATGCAACAGCTTCGAGAACGGGAAGACCAGCATGAGTACCGCCACCAGCAGCAGATGCAGGCCCAGGATGGGGTCGGCGGGCAACGGGCGCAGCTCGAACACCATCAGGCCGGTGAAGAAGGCCTTGACGGCGATGATGTCGGTATGGGCGACCATCTTCATCATCATGCCGCTAAAGCCTATGGCCAGCAGCAGCACCAGCATGGCGTAATCGGAAGGGCCGCTGATATAGGCGATGCGCTGGACGATGATGCGGCGGACCAGCAATGCCGCCAGACCGGCGATCATGGCCATGCCGCCATAGATGCCGAAAGGCTGGAGCAGGGCCACCGGCAGCCACACCGGATCCTGGAAATAGCGCAGGTGGCGGATCAGCACCAGGGCCAAGCCCAGATGGAAGACCATGGCGAAAATCCACAGCGGCTTGTTGGCCTTGAACAGGCTTTCAAACAAGGCGACCTCGCGCCCCACCCGCAAGGCCGCGCCCGAGCGGGTCAGCGGCGCCGGAGTGGTGGGGATCTTCAGCGGCGCCGGAACGCGGGCGTATTGGGCGATTTTCAGCCCCACACCCACCACCAGCACGGCGAAGGCCGCATAGTACAGAACGGCGAAAAAGGTCGTCACGTCACCCTCGTGTCAGCCTGCGGACAAGCATCACCTTTCGCCCCCGAGATCGGGGCGGGAAAAGAGCCCCCGCCGAAGCGGGGGCAGCATCGGGTCACAAAAGTATCAGACGCAACCGGTCGGCTTGGGCAGGCCGGCGATCTTGCACGCCTGCTTGCCGGGGCCATAGGGGAACAACTCGTACAGATACTTGTTGTTGCCCTTGTCGGGGCCCATCTTCTTGGCGATGGCCTTGGTCAACACGCGGACCGCCGGAGCGATCTGGTATTCGGCGTAATAGTCGCGCAGGAAGTTGACGACTTCCCAGTGCTCGGGGGTCATGTCGATGCCCTCGTCCTTGGCGACCAAGCCGGCCAGTTCTTCGTTCCAGTCGTTGATGTTGACCAGGAAACCTTCTTCGTCGGCCTCAATGGACTTGCCGTTCACTTCGTAAGCCATCTGTGTTCACTCCCTCTTTTTGTTATCAAAGCCATGAATGGATGGTGGAATTTTCCGCCGCCAGATCGACGAAGCCATCATAGTCGATGACGGTGATGCCGTTGACCACCTTGGCCGGGTCGAGCCCGCGCGCCTTGAGGTCCGGCCCCAGCACGAACAGCTTGATGCTTTGCCCGGCATCGGCCAGCTTGGCGGCGAAGGCGGTGCCGGAAAGCGCGGCCATCACCGCGTCCTCGATCAACAGCACGCTGTCGCTGGCCTGGGCATGGCCCAGACAGGCTTGCAGGCTGGAGCGCTCGAACGGCGACTTGTTGACGGTGTGCAAAGTGCTCATTGTCGTTTCCCCTTACGCCGTCAACACCACGTCCATGCCGGCCATCAGCGCGCCCATCTCGGCCCGGCTGATGACTTCGACCGGGACCAGCAGATCGTCTTCGGTCAGGCCCCGTTCTTCCAGGCTTTCGCGTTCGACGAACAGCTTTTCGATGTCGTAGCCTTCCAGGGCCCGGTAGGTGGGCGAGAAGTTCTTCATGCCCAATTCCTTGGTGTCCTGGCCCTTCTTGATCTGATAGATGCCGTCATCCAGGAAAGCGATGTGCACATCCTGGTCGAAAGCCGCCGAGATCAGCACCATTTCCAGCACTTCCAGCGCATAGATGGTGCCATAGGGAGCCTTGCGGTTGACGAACATGAACTTCTTGACGATTCCGCCTTCGTATTCTTCTTCCATGTCTTCCCCCATCTAGGGCGCTTCCGTCGATGACGGAAGCGTAATGCCTTGGGCCGTCTCGGCCCCGCTCAATCGCCGCGCGGGCTTATCGCAATTCCAGCAAAGCTGGAATTGCTTAGTCGCCGAAGGTGACCATACGGTCGGCCTGGATGCCCGCTTCGATCAGCTGACCCAGCCCGGAAATACGGAAACCCGGAGCCAGCGAGTCCTCGACGATGCCGCGGCGGAAGCCGGCGGCGACGCAGACCACCAGATCGACCTTGTGATCCTCGGCCAGCTTCTGCCAGTTCTTGATCACGTTGCGGTCATCGGACGGCGGCTCCGAATGCTTGGTCGCGTTCAAGACGCCGTCGTAATAGAAGAACACACGGTAAATCTCGTGCCCTTTGTCGATGGCCGCCTTGGCGAAGCGATAGGCGGAATCCGAGGCTTGGTGGTTATACGGTCCTTCATTGACCAGAATGCCGAACTTCATGCGCTACTCCCTTGGAGCATTTTCCGATCCGGTCTGGCCGGATCGGAAAATGCGATAAGCCTGCGCGGCGTTGAGCGTGCCCGTCACGGGCAGAACCTGGAGCTGCTTCCGTTTAAACCGGAAACGGCTCTAGAAGTGCAGATGAGCCGAGGTGTTCAGATTGGCACGGCCACCGCGCCAATTGTCCA
The DNA here is from genome assembly GCA_006218045.1 of Stygiobacter sp. Classification (GTDB taxonomy): domain Bacteria; phylum Pseudomonadota; class Alphaproteobacteria; order Rhodospirillales; family Magnetospirillaceae; genus Magnetospirillum. The sequence continues at coordinate 162,982 of VBWB01000009.1, read as the reverse complement.
CGTGGTACTTGGTGAACGGCAGTTCGGTCAGTTCAAAGAACCGCGGCCAGCCGATGCGTTCGATCCACTCACCCATGCGTTCCCATGCCCGGGCGTCGGCCTTGTAGGCATAAAGGATCTTGCGCACCACTTCCGACGCTTCCGGCCACCTGGGCGCGTTGTTGGGAATGCCGGCGGCCACCAGCTTGTGGAACATGGGCTTGGAGCGGGTGGAGGAATGCTTGCCGCCGACCCAGACGGCGATCTTGGAATTGACCGGATCGTTGATCTGCATGGGCGGGCAGGGCGGATAGCAGGCGCCGCAGCACACGCACTTCTTTTCGTCCACTTCCAAGCTGGGCTTGCCGCCGACCAGGGCCGGACGGATGGCCGCCACCGGGCAGCGGGCGATGACGGCGGGGCGTTCGCACACGCCGGCCACCAACTCGTGATTGATCACCGGCGGTTTGGTGTGCTGGACGTTGATGGCGATGTCACCTTGGCCGCCGCAATTGATCTGGCAGCAGCTGGTGGTGATCTTGACGCGGTTGGGCATGTCCTCGTTCTTGAACTCGTCCACCAACTGATCCATCAGCGCCTTGACCACGCCCGAGGCGTCGGTGCCGGGGATGTCGCAGTGCAACCAGCCCTGGGTGTGGCTGATGAAGCCGACCGAGTTGCCGGTGCCGCCCACCGGGAAGCCCGCGGCCTCCAGACGGTCGATCAGCGGCTGGACGTTTTCTTCCTTCGGCGTCATGAACTCGACCGCCGAACGGATGGTGAAACGGACATAGCCGTCGCAGAACTCGTCGGCGATGTCGGCCAGCTTGCGGATGGTATAGACGTCCATCTGCCGCTGGGTGCCGGCTTTCACCGTGTACATGGCCTCACCCGATTGGGACACGTGGCGCAGCACACCCGGACGCGGCCGGTCATGCCAAGCCCATTGGCCGTAATTCTTGCGCAACATCGGGTGCATGAATTGCGTGCTTTCCGGCACGCCGCTTTCGATGGGACGGCGCAGTTCGCTCATGGTCGAAATCTCCCTTGTCTTTCTTTATTCGGCCGCGTTGGTTTTGCGCTCGTTCCACTTGCGCGCTTCCTCGTCCCAGCCGTCGGTGCGGACATAGGAATTGGTGCGCGGCTGGGCGATCATGTTGACGTCCAGCTCCAGGCCGATGCCTTCCAGGTAATTGACCACGCCGATGCGTTCGATCATCTCGCCGGTGCGCTCGTGTTCCAGGGCGTTTTCGGCGAAGAAGTCCAGCATGTTGTGGGCCATCTCCAGCAGGCGTTCATAATCCTCGTCGGTCTCCAGCTTCATGAAGGGCACCAGAACCGAGCCCATCAGATCGCCGATCTTCAGCGTGCGCTTGCCGCCGACCAGGATGGCGATACCGCGATCCTTGCCCGGCTTCAGCGCCTTGGTGCAGACATTGATGCAATGCATGCAGCGCACGCACGACTTGTTGTCGATGTCCAAGGTGTCGTCGTCGTTGAGCGCCAGCGCTTGGCTGGGGCACATGCGGATGACCTGGTTGATGAATTCCTTGCGGCCCAGTTGGGTGACCTTGGCCTTCACCTCGTCCTGGTTGACCTGCATGTCGTCGCGCCAAGTGCCGATGATGGCCACGTCGGCGCGTTGCGTCGCGTTGGCGCAGTCATTGGCGCAGCCCGAGAACTTGAACTTCATCTTGTAGGGCAGGCTGGGACGATGGATGTCGTCGGTGAAGTCGTTGATGATGGTGCGATGCGCCTTCAACGTGTCGTAGCACGATTGTTCGCAGCGCGCCGGGCCGATGCAGCTGGCGGCGGTGCGCACGCCGGCGCCGGCGCCGCCCATGTCGAAGCCCAACTCGTTGATCTTGTCCCAGGCCTGCTGCACCTGCTCGGTGCGGCAGCCCTGCATCATGATGTCACCCGATTGACCATGCAGGGCGATCAGGCCCGAGCCGTGCTCGGACCAGATGTCGCACAGATCGCGCAAGGTCTTGGTGTCGTAGAAGAATCCGGGCGCCGGCATGATGCGCAGCGTGTGGAATTCCGACGATTCCGGGTGCTTGTCGGCCACTTCGGAAAAGCGCGGGATGACGCCGGCGCCATAGCCGAACACGCCAACCGTGCCACCCTTCCAATAGCCCTTGCGGGTCTCGTAGCTGAGCTCGAGCTGGCCCAGCAGGCTTTTCATGTAATCGGCATAGGGCTTGCCCTCGTCCGTGGCCAGCCGCTTCAGCCCGGTCACGAAGCTCGGCCACGGACCGCTTTCCAGCTGGTCCAGCAGCGGCGTCTCCGGCATCTTCTTCGACATCGTCCTTGATCTCCCTGACCGTCATTATTGAAGGGCCGCGTCCAGCGCTCTTCGCCGGGCGCACGCATCCCCCTACGCCACCCGCGCGGCCTTGCTGCCGGCACGAGCGTGGTTCCCTCTCTTCTCACTTTGCATCCAGGAAGCTTTTCGCCTGCCTTGGAGCCATCCCTGTTGGGCGTTTTTTTATCGGTTCCAACCCGCCCATCATGGTGGCGGCGAACCATTCGCCCTTGTTACATTAATGGATCATAATATTATGGACTTGTTTGATCCAAGAGATTCTTTTAGCAAAATTGAAAAACGTCGGCGGGAGTTTTCAATGCGTATGATTCGCAAATTGTCTCATTGGGTAAGCCGCTGGAATCCCGTTATTTGCTGCATCAGCGAGGAGTATTGTGCGATGCGAGAAAAGGCATGAGCGCCCCCCCCTTCGCTCTCGACGATGCTTCCGCCTATGGCCGCTGGCGTGACCGGAAACTGACGGACAAGCCAAAAACGCTGAGCGATCTGGTGGTCGAGGTGGGCGATATCGCCGCGCTGGGAGCCGCCGAACACGCTGGCCTGGGCGCGTGCCTGCGCCGCGCCAACATGGTGATTTATGCCGAAACCAAACCGGTTGCCGGGCGCGACGACAAGTCAGCGCTGGCCGCCTTGGGCCGCGCCTTCGGGCTGGTGTCGCTCGATTGCAACCATCTGGCCGATGACGACGGCATCACGCCCTTGGCGGTGGCCGCCGACGGGCCGCGCAGCCGCTATATCCCCTACACCGAACGGCCCATCGCCTGGCACACCGACGGCTATTACAACCCGCCGCAATCGCGGGTGCGCGGTCTGATCCTGCATTGTGTTCGCCCGGCGGCGACGGGGGGCGAAAACCGGCTGATGGACCCCGAGCTTTTGTATATCGCGCTGCGCGAGCGTGACCCGGCGCTGATCGCGGCGCTGATGCGCCCTGACGCCATGACCATTCCCGGCAACGAGGACGAGGGCATGACGCGTCCGGCCATGACCGGGCCCGTGTTCTTTGTCGAGAATGGACGGCTGGGCCTGCGCTATACGGCGCGGACCCGGTCGATCGAGTGGCACCCCGAGACCGCCGCCGCCGCCCAGGTCATCCGCGACCTGCTGGAAAGCAGCAGCGATGTGTTCACCGGCCTGTTGCAGCCGGGCTGGGGATTGCTGTGCAATAATGTGCTGCACACGCGGGAGCGCTTCACCGACGACCCCGCCCGCCCGCGTTTGCTGTACCGTGCCCGCTATCACGACGCCATCATCGGCGTTTAGAGTAATGCGCCGAGCCTTTAATCCGACGCATCCTCCATCGACGCCGTCATACCCGCGCCCCCGCTTATGCCGACACGGTTCGCTGGATTCCCGCCTGCGCGGGAATGACGATTGACAGAATGGATGCGGCGCATTTAAGGCGCGGCGCTCTTAAGGAGACAACAATGTCCGAGGAAAAAATCACCCCCCTGGCCGAGATCGAGGCGCCGTGGAGCCGGCATTTGTCTTTAAGTGCGGTCGATCACGACAGCGGCCTGCGCATGCTGCGCCTGCGCATCAAGGAAGGGCGGGCCCGCTTCACCATCATCGATCTGGATGAAAGGACGGCATCCGAACTGGCCGACCAGTTGCGGGCCTGGGCAAAACCGGCATAGCCGTCGCGGCGGCTATTCCCCCGGCGCCTTGAAGGTGGCGCGCACCGGATGGGCCGGATAGACACCGAGAATACGCACTTCGTGGCTGAAGAATTCCAACTCTTCCAGGGCCAGGCGCAGGTTGCGCTGGGCCGGGTGGCCTTCCACGTCCACATAGAATTGCGCGGCGACGAAGCCGCCGCCGACCAGATAGCTTTCCAGCTTGGTGATGTTGACGCCGTTGGTGGCGAAGCCGCCCAGCGCCTTATAAAGCGCCGCCGGCACGTTGCGCACGCGGAAGACGAAGGTGGTGACGTTGGAAAGGTTGGGATTGGGTTCGACCGGGTCGCGGGCAAGGACGACGAAACGGGTGGTGTTGTGCTCGGCGTCCTCGATGTTGGACTTGAGCGATTGCAGCCCGTAAATCTCGGCCGCCAGTTCCGAGGCGATGGCCGCCTTGGTGATATCGCCCGATTTGGCCAGCTCGCTGGCGGCGCCGGCGGTGTCGGCGCCGACGATCACCGTCAGCCCCAATTGGCGGATCAGGTTGCGGCACTGGCCCAGGGCGTGGACATGGCTTTCCACCGTCTTGATGGTGTCCAGGCTGGCCCCCTTGAGCGCCAGCAGGTGGTGGTTGATGCGCTCGAAATGCTCGCCGATGATGTTGAGGCCGGAATAGGGCAGCAGGTGATGCACATCCGCCACCCGCCCGGCCAGGGTGTTGTCGATGGGGATCATGGCATAGCGGGCGCGGCCCTCGCGCACGGCGGCGAAGGCATCCTCGAAGGTGGGGCAGGGCAGCGGCGCCATGGCCGGATAGGCGGCGACGCAGGCCTTGTGCGAATAGGCGCCGGCCAAGCCCTGGAAGGCGATGGAATTGGCGGATTCTGGAGCTTTGCTCATCGGGCGGGCTTCAGCATTTCTCGGGCGCGGTCAAGGTCGGCGGGAGTATCGACACCCAGGGGAATTGTGTCAACCAGGGCCGCGTCGATGCGCATGCCGTTTTCCAGGGCGCGCAATTGTTCCAGCTTCTCGCGCTTTTCCAGCACCCCCTGCCTGAGGCCGACGAAACGGCGCAGCGCATCGCGGCGATAGCCGTAAAGGCCGATATGGTGGTAATGCGGCCCGTCGCCCCACGGCGCGGTGGCGCGGGTGAAATAAAGCGCACGACCGATGCGGGCCTCGTCGGCGAAGCCCACCACCGCCTTGACCACGTTGGGATTGGTGCGTTCCTCCTCGACGGTGATTTCCGCCACCAAGGTGGAGATGTCGACGCCCGGATGGTCCAACGGCTCGAACACGGCGCGGATGATGGCCGGGTCGATGGTCGGCAGATCGCCTTGCACATTGACCACGGCGCCGAACTGGCGCTCGGGGTCGACCGTTTCCAAGGCTTCCCACACCCGGTCGGACCCCGACGGATGATCGGGGTCGGTCAGCACGGCGCTGCCGCCATGGGCGATCACCGCCTCGGCGATTTCGGCATCGCCGGCGGCCACCACCACCGGGCCGATGCCGGCGGCCACGGCGCGGCGCCACACATGCACGATCATCGGCACGCCGTGGATGTCGGCCAAGGGTTTGCCCGGCAGGCGGGTGGCGGGCAGGCGGGCGGGGATGATGACGATGGGGTTGAGGCTGGACATGGGGCCGGCTCCGGCAAAAGGTCTGTGCCCACCATATAACGGTGGGCGCGGGCGGGAAACCGTCTTATGGGCTCTGGCCTTCGCCGTTGATTCAGGCCAAAATCAGCGCCGGACTCAGACCAGGAAACGCCATGACCGCCTGTCCCGACCATTTCATCGCCCTGGCCCATGCTCTGGCCGATGCCGCCCGCCCGGTGATCCGCCAGTATTTCCGTACCCCCGTCGACGTCGACGACAAGGCCGATGCCAGCCCGGTGACCATCGCCGACCGCGAGGCCGAGGCGGCCATGCGCGTCCTCATCAAGGCTCACTTCCCCGAGCACGGCATTTTCGGCGAGGAACACGGGCGCGAGAATTGCGACGCCGAATACGTCTGGGTGCTCGACCCCATCGACGGCACCAAGGCCTTCATCACCGGCAAGCCCAGTTTCGGCACCCTGATCGCCCTGTGCCAGAACGGCGTGCCCATCTTGGGCGTGATCGATCAGGCCATCACCGATGAACGCTGGATCGGTGGTGTCGGCCATCCCACCACCTTGAACGGCGTCCCGGTGCGCACCCGGCCTTGCGATTCCTTGGCCAAGGCGTACGCCTATACCACCGGGCCGGAATATTTCGACGATGCCACCCGTCCCGGCTGGGACCGCCTCGCCGCCCGCGTCAAGCTGCCGCGCTATGGCTGCGATTGCTATGCCTATGCCCTGATCGCCACCGGCTTCGTCGATCTGGTGGCCGAAGCCGGGTTGAAACCCTATGATTACTGCGCCCTGGTGCCGGTGATCGAAAATGCCGGCGGCACGGTCACCGACTGGCAGGGCGCGGCGGTCACCCTCCACTCGCCCGGCACCATCTGCGCCGCCGGTGACGCCCGTCTGCACACGCTGGCGCTTGAGGTGCTGCGCGGATGAGGATGTCTCTATTCCCGACCCGCAAAAATAAAACCACAGAGGCACAAAGACACAGAGAGTCCGTGCCGGATTGCGGGCACCTGCGTCACTACCGGTATGTTCTCTCTGTGTCTCTGTGCCTCTGTGGTTCTTTATTTTTTTCTTCGGCCCAGGCCCAGCCCCAGCACGGCCTGGCCATGCATGGCACGCTGAAATACCCCGGTAATTTCACCCATTTCGACTACGTCAATCCCAACGCCCCCAAGGGCGGCGAGTTGCGGCTGGCCGATCAGGGGCCGTTCGATTCGCTCAATCCCTTCATCACCAAGGGCCAGCCCCCTGACGGGGCCGCTCTGCCCTTCGACACCTTGATGGACTCCGCCGCCGACGAGGCGTTTTCCGAATACGGCCTGATCGCCGAGACGGTGGAAACCCCGCCCGACCGCTCGTGGGTGATCTTTTCCTTGCGTCCGCAGGCGCGTTGGCACGACGGCCAACCGATCACCGCCGACGACGTGATTTTCTCGCTCGAGACCTTGCGGACCAAGGGCGCCCCCCATTACCGCTTTTACTATGCCGGCGTGGACAAGATGGAAAAGCTGGGCGAGCGCCGGGTCAAATTCAGCTTCAAGCCCGGCGACAACCGCGAATTGCCGCTGATCCTGGGGCAATTGCCCATCCTGCCCAAGCATTACTGGCAGGGTAAGACCTTCGACGAGACAACGCTGGTGCCGCCCTTGGGCAGCGGCCCCTACCGTGTCGGCAAGTTCGAGCCCGGGCGCTTCATCACCTATGAGCGGGTGGCCGATTATTGGGCCAAGGACATGCCGACGCAGAAGGGCCGCTATAATTTCGACCGCATCCGCTATGACGTCTATCGCGACGCCACCGTCGCCCTCGAGGCATTGAAGGCGGGCGAATACGATCTGCGCCTGGAAAACGAATCGAAGAAATGGGCCACCGGCTACAGCGACTGGGACGCGGTCAAGACCGGCAAGGCGGTGCTGCGCGAGTTCCGCCATGCCCTGCCCTCGGGCATGCAGGGCTATGCCTTCAACCTGCGCCGGCCTTTGTTCGGTGACGTCCGCGTGCGGGAAGCCCTGGCCCAGGCCTTCGATTTTGAATGGGCCAACCGCAACCTGTTCTATGGTCAATACGCCCGGACCAATTCCTATTTCGACAATTCCGAACTGGCGGCCAAGGGCCTGCCTGGGGCCGACGAAATGGCTTTGCTGGAACCCTTGCGGGCCCAATTGCCGCCGCAAGTGTTCAGCCAGGAATATAAAAGCCCGCCCACCGACCCGGATCTGGGCATCCGCCCCAATCTGCGCCGGGCGGTGGCGCTGCTGGAGCAGGCCGGCTGGCAGGTGATCGACGGCAAGCTGGTGGATGCCGGCGGTCAGCCGTTCCGCTTCGAGATTCTGCTCAATTCCCCCGCCTTCGAGCGCATCACCCTGCCGTTTGCCCGCAACCTGAAGCGCCTGGGCATCGACGCCAGCGTCCGCACCGTCGACCCCACCCAATACGTCAACCGGGTGCGCGACTTCGATTTCGACATGATCGTCATGGTCTGGGGCCAGTCGCTGTCGCCGGGCAACGAGCAATCCATGTATTGGAGCAGCGAGGCGGCGGAGCAGCCGGGCAGCCGCAATGTCGGCGGCATCCGCAATAAGGCCATAGACACCCTGATCGACAAGATCATCGCCGCCCCCGGTCGGCGTGAATTGGTCGCCGCCACCCGCGCGCTCGACCGGGTGTTGCTGTGGAACTGGTACGTCATCCCGCAATGGCATTCACCGGTCATTCGCGTCGCCTTGTGGGACAAGTTCGGCCAGCCCGACACCGTGCCCATGCAGGGTTGGCAGATGCACGCCCTGTGGGCCAAGAACGCCGGGGGGAAATAACCATGCTGGCCTATGCGCTGCGCCGCCTGCTGCTGATGCCGCTGACCTTGCTGGGCATCATGTTGATCAATTTCGTCATCGCCCAGATGGCCCCGGGCGGGCCGGTGGAACAGATGATCGCCCGCATCGAGGGCCAGGCGGCCAGCACCACCCAGCGCATCAGCGGTGCCGGGGCCGGCGAGGTGCAGGCGCCGCGCGGCCAAAGCGGCGCCTATCGCGGCGCCCAGGGGCTGGACCCCAAATTCATTGCCGAGATCGAAAAGCAGTTCGGTTTCGACAAGCCGGCGCATGAACGCTTCATCGGCATGGTCGGCAATTACCTGCGCTTCGATTTCGGCAAAAGCTTTTACCGCGACGTCTCGGTGATCGATCTGATCCTCGAGAAAATGCCGGTTTCGGTGTCGCTGGGACTATGGAGCACCTTGATCATCTATCTGGTCTCCATCCCCTTGGGCATCGCCAAGGCACGGCGCGACGGCAATAGCTTCGACATCGCCACCTCGTGGGCGGTGATCATCGGCTATGCGGTGCCCGGCTTCCTGTTCGCCATCCTGCTCATCGTCGTTTTCGCCGGCGGGCGCTATCTGGACTGGTTCCCGCTGCGCGGCCTGACCTCGGTGGATTTCGACCAGTTGGGTGCCTGGGGCAAGGTCACGGATTACCTGTGGCACCTGACCCTGCCGGTCACTGCCCTGGTCATCGGTGGTTTCGCTGGACTGGTCATGCTGACCAAGAATTCCTTCCTCGAAGAAATCGGCAAGCAATACGTGGTCACCGCCAGGGCCAAGGGATTGAGCGAAAATCAGGTGCTCTACCGCCATGTGTTCAGGAACGCCATGCTGCTGGTCATCGCCGGCTTTCCATCCGCCCTGGTCGGCATCTTGTTCGCCGGCTCCATTTTGATCGAGATCATCTTTTCGCTGGACGGCATCGGCCTGTTGGGCTTCGAGGCGGTGACCAACCGCGATTATCCGGTGATGTTCGGCACCCTTTACATGTTCAGCCTGTTGGGGCTGGTGCTGAACCTGATCAGCGATCTGACCTATCATTACGTCGATCCGCGCATCGACTTTTCCAGCCGCCCGGTGTGAGCATGAGCCCGCTGACCCAACGCCGCCTCGACGCCTTTCGCCGCAACCGCCGCGGCTGGTGGTCGCTGTGGATTTTCCTGGTTCTCTTCGTCCTCACCCTGGCCGCCGAGGTGATCGCCAACGACCGCCCCATTGTCGTCCGTTATGACGACGGCTGGTATTTTCCCATCGTCCGCGATTACCCGGAAACCGCCTTCGGCGGCGATTTGAAGACCTGGGCCGAATACCGCGACCCCTATGTCGCCGCCAAAATCGCCGAAAAGGGCTGGGCGCTGTGGCCAATCATCCGCTTCGACCACAGCACCATCAATTACGACCGCGTGCGCCCGCATCCGGCCCCGCCCGATCCTGAAAACTGGCTGGGCACCGACGACCAGGGCCGCGACGTGCTGGCCCGGCTGATCTATGGTTTGCGGCTGTCCTTGCTGTTCGGACTGGCGCTCAGTCTGGTCAGCACGGTGATCGGCATCGCCGTCGGCGCCGTCCAGGGTTATTTCGGCGGTCGCATCGACATGGTCGGCCAGCGTTTCCTGGAAATCTGGGGTGGGCTGCCGCAATTGCTGATCCTGATCATCGTCGCCTCGATGATCGCGCCCGGTTTCTGGACGCTGCTGGCGGTGCTGGTGCTGTTTTCCTGGACCTCGCTGGTCGGGGTGGTCCGGGCCGAATTCCTGCGCGGGCGCAATTTCGATTATGTCCGCGCCGCCAAGGCCTTGGGCATGAGCGATGCCCGCGTCATGGTCCGCCACGTGCTGCCCAACGCCATGGTGGCGACCCTGACCTTCATGCCGTTCATTCTGAACGGCTCCATCGTGTCACTGACGGCGCTGGACTTCCTTGGTTTGGGCCTGCCGCCCGGCTCGCCGTCCTTGGGCGAATTGCTGGCCCAGGGCAAAGCCAATCTGCACGCCCCCTGGCTGGGCCTGACCGGTTTCATCGTGGTGGCGGCGCTGCTGTCGCTGCTGATCTTCGTCGGCGAAGCGGTGCGCGATGCCTTTGACCCCAGGAAAACCTCATGACCGAAGTCTTGCTGCGTGTCGACACTCTTTCCGTCAGCTTCGGTCACGGTCCTGACCGGGTCGAGGCGGTCAAGGGGGTGAGTTTCACCCTGGAACGTGGCCAGACCTTGGCGCTGGTGGGCGAATCGGGCTCGGGCAAGTCGGTGACGGCCTTGTCCATCCTGCAATTGCTGCCCTATCCGCGCGCCCATCACCCGTCGGGCAGCATCAAACTGAACGGCCAGGAAATCGTCGGTGCGCCCGAACCCATCTTGCGCCACATCCGCGGCCACCGCGTCGCCATGGTGTTCCAGGAGCCGATGACGTCCTTGAACCCGCTGCATTCCATCGCCCAGCAGGTGGGTGAAGTGCTGGAACTGCATATGGGCCTGCGCGGCACCGTCAAGCGCGACCGGGTGCTGGAATTGCTGCATCTGGTCGGCATCCCCAATGCCGAAAGCCGCCTTGATGCCCTGCCGCATGAATTGTCGGGCGGCCAGCGCCAGCGGGTGATGATCGCCATGGCCCTGGCCGGTGAGCCCGACATATTGATTGCCGACGAGCCGACCACGGCCTTGGACGTGACCATCCAGGCGCAAATCCTGAAATTGCTGAAGGATTTGCAAAAGCGCCTGGGCATGGCGCTGTTGTTCATCACCCACGATTTGGGCATCGTCCGCAAGATGGCCGACCGCGTCTGCGTCATGCATCAGGGACTGGTGGTCGAGGCCGGCACCACCGAGGACATTTTCGTCCGCCCCACCCACCCCTATACGCAAAAGCTGCTGGCCGCCGAGCCCAAGGGCCAGCCGCCCAAGGCCGACGGCGCCGCGCCGGTGGTGATGGAATGCGCTGACCTCAAGGTCTGGTTCCCCATCAAGACCGGATTGTTCCGCCGCACCACCAGCCATATCAAGGCGGTGGACGGCATCTCCGTGCGATTGATCCAAGGCCACACCCTGGGGGTGGTGGGCGAATCGGGCTCGGGCAAGACCACCTTGGGGCTGGCGCTGTTGCGGCTGATTCGATCCACCGGCGCCATCCGTTTCGGCGACCACGATGTGGACGGTCTGGCCCCCGGCGCCCTGCGCCCGCTGCGCCGGCACATGCAGATGGTGTTCCAAGACCCCTATGGCTCGTTGTCGCCCCGGCTGTCGGTGGGCCAGATCGTCGGCGAGGGGCTGGAGGTGCACGATATCGGGCGCAAGGGCGCCGAACGCCGCGCCCTGATCGCCGATGCCTTACGTGAAGTGGGGCTGGACCCCGAGACCCAGGACCGTTTCCCGCACGAATTTTCCGGCGGTCAGCGCCAACGCATCGCCATCGCCCGCGCTTTGGTCTTGAAACCCAAGCTGATCGTGCTGGACGAGCCGACCAGCGCGTTGGATGTCTCGGTCCAAGCCCAGATCGTCGATTTGCTGCGCGACATCCAGGCCCGCCACCGTATCGCCTATCTGTTCATCAGCCATGATCTTCGGGTGGTGCGGGCTTTGGCCGATCAGGTGATGGTGATGAAGGAGGGCCGGGTGGTCGAACACGGCCCGGCCCAGTCCATCTTCACCGATCCGCAAACCCCTTATACCAAGGCGCTGATGGCGGCGGCCTTCCAGATGGAAGCGATCGAGGGGTGATCGCCGCTATTCGCCTTTCTTGCGGATGGCTTCCCAATCCTTGGGGATGAGCATGTCGGCGGCCCACAAGCCGCGCTTGGCCGCCAGGGCCGCCGCCTGATCGGGTTCATACGGGCCGTTCTTGTCTGCGCGGGCTACCCCCGACGCCACCAAGGCTTGCCCCAGATCGCCCTCGGCCACCACGCAGCGGCCATGGATTTTATCGCCCGCCACATCCAGGATGTCGCAGGCCACCCCCTTGGTCAGCAATTCGCCCATGCGCTTGCGCGCCGGTTTGGCGCAGTCGAAGGTGCTCTTGGCCGCCTTGTTCTGGCACAGATCGCGGCGCGGCGGCACGACGATGCCGGCGATATGGATCGTCAAACCCCGGACCTGCACCGAGGCCCCGTCATAGCCCTCGACCCGGCCCCAAACGCAGGCGCCGCCCTCGCCATCGTCGCCGCAGCGGATGGGGGCGGAGAGGGCCGGAGCGGCCAGCAGGACCAGGGCGGGCAGGATCAGTTTGTATACACGCATGCGGGGCAGTGTAGCCCAACTGGACAGCAAAGGCCAATCAAGGGTAAAAACCTCGTTCGTCCCAGATGCCGATCCCCAAGACGCCGAACCTAAGCGAAGGTCCCATGCAAACTGCCAACACCATCCGCCGCGCCTTCCTCGACTATTTCGCCAAGAATGGTCACGAAGTGGTCCGCTGGTGCCGCGCAACGACCCGACGCTGATGTTCACCAATGCCGGCATGGTGCAGTTCAAGAACGTCTTCACCGGGGTGGAAAAGCGCGATTACGTCCGTGCCGCCACCTCGCAGAAATGCGTGCGTGCCGGCGGCAAGCACAACGATCTCGACAATGTGGGCTATACCGCGCGGCACCACACCTTCTTCGAGATGCTGGGCAATTTCTCGTTCGGCGATTACTTCAAGGACGACGCCATCTCGTTCGCCTGGAACCTGATCACCAAGGAATTCGGCCTTTCCAAGGACAAGCTTCTGGTCACCGTCTATCACGACGACGACGAGGCCTTTAACATCTGGAAGAAGGTGGCCGGCTTCTCGGATGACCGCATCATCCGCATCCCGACCTCCGATAATTTCTGGTCCATGGGCGATACCGGACCCTGCGGTCCGTGCTCGGAAATCTTCTACGATCACGGCGACAAGATTGCCGGCGGCCCGCCCGGCAGCCCCGACCAGGACGGCGACCGCTTCATCGAAATCTGGAATCTGGTGTTCATGCAGTTCGAGCAGGTGGACAAGCAGACCCGCCTGCCCCTGCCCAAGCCCAGCATCGATACCGGCATGGGGCTGGAGCGTCTGGCCGCCGTGCTGCAAGGCCAGCACGACAATTACGATGTCGATCTGCTGCGCGCCCTGATCGAGGCCTCGGCCCACGAATCCAACACCGACCCCGACGGCCCCTACAAGGTGTCGCATCGCGTCGTCGCCGACCATCTGCGGTCCTCGTGCTTCCTGATCGCTGACGGCGTGCTGCCCAGCAATGAAGGCCGCGGCTATGTGTTGCGCCGCATCATGCGCCGGGCCATGCGCCATGCGCATCTGATGGGCTGCACCGAGCCGTTGCTGTGGCGCCTGTTCCCGGCTTTGGCCAAGCAGATGGGCGAGGCTTACCCGGAACTGGGCCGCGCCGGCGCCCTGATCACCGAGACCCTGAAGCTGGAAGAAACCCGCTTCAAGGCCACTTTGGACAAGGGGCTGAAGCTGCTGGACGACGAACTGACCCGTCTGGTCCCCGGCGCCAAGCTGGCCGGCGAGGTGGCGTTCAAGCTTTACGACACCTACGGCTTCCCGCTGGATCTGACCGAGGACGCGCTCAAGGCCAAGGGCATCGGCGTCGATACCGATGGCTTCGCCACCGCCATGGACCGTCAGCGGGCGGAAGCGCGCAAGGCGTGGTCGGGCTCGGGCGAGGCGGCCACCGAAACCCTGTGGTTCGAGATCAAGGAAAAGACCGGCGCGTCGGAATTCCTCGGCTATGACGCCATCGGCGCCGAGGGCCAGATCGTCGCCCTGGTCGAGGGCGGCAAGGCGGTGGAAGCCGTCCATCCTGACCACGAAATCATGGTGGTCGCCAACCAGACGCCGTTTTACGGCGAATCCGGCGGCCAGATGGGCGATACCGGCGTGATCAGCGTCGCCGGCGGCAAGGCCCGCATCGTCGTCACCGACACCTTGAAGAAGCTGGGCGACCTGATCGTCCATGTGGGCCGCGTCGAAGGCGGTCCGGTGGCGGTGGGCGAGGATGCCCATTTCGCCGTCGACGAGACCCGCCGCGACGCCACCCGTGGCCACCACTCGGCCACCCACCTGCTGCATCAGGCGCTGCGCGACGCGCTAGGCGAGCATGTGACGCAGAAGGGCAGCCAGGTCGGCCCCGATCGCCTGCGCTTCGACTTCGCCCATCCCAAGGGCCTGAGCCAGGACGAAATCCGTCTGGTCGAGGCCGAGGTCAACCGCCAGATCCGCAAGAACCGCGAGGTGGTGACCAAGCTGATGAGTCCCGACGACGCCATCGAGGCCGGGGCCATGGCCCTGTTCGGCGAAAAATACGGCGAGGAAGTGCGGGTGGTCTCCATGGGCGGCGACGACAGCCGGCCCAACCCGTTCTCGGTGGAATTGTGCGGCGGCACCCATGTGCGCCGCGTCGGCGATATCGGCGGTTTCAAGATCCTGTCGGAAAGCGCCGTCGCCGCCGGTGTCCGCCGGGTCGAGGCGGTGACCGGCCCGGCCTTCCTGGCCTGGGCCAACGAACAGGAAGACTTGCTGGCCCGCGCCGCCCAAGCGTTGAAGGCGGCTCCGGCTGAACTGCCGGCCCGCATCGCCCAACTGGTGGAAGACCGCCGCAAGCTGGAACGCGAGCTGTCGGAGACCCGCAAGCAATTGGCTACCGGCGGTGGTGCCGGCGCCGCCACCAGCCAGATCAACGGCATCACCTATGCCGGTCGGGTGCTGGACGGCGTGCCGGCCAAGGATCTGAAGGGCATGGCCGACGAGATCAAGAAGCAGATCGGCTCGGGCGTGGTGGTGCTGGTGTCCAATGACGGCGGCAAGGCCTCGGTGGTGGTCGCCGTCACCGACGACCTCACCGCCAAGTATTCCGCCGTCGATCTGGTCCGTATCGGCTCGGAAGCGGTGGGCGGCAAGGGCGGCGGTGGCCGTCCCGACATGGCCCAGGCCGGCGGCCCCGACGCGGGCTCGGCCCAGGACGCGGTCGACCGGATCGCGGCGGCCCTGGCCGGCTGAAAAACCTTACCCGTGAAAAAGTCCTTACGCTTTGCGCAGTGGACTTTTTCACGGGTGACTATTCACCCTCGGATGCGGCGTGGCTGCATCGGGGTTGGGGCACGTCAAGCACGCCGTGTTCCAGGCGCAAGGTGCGGGTGGCGATCTTGCGGCGGAAATGGGGGTCGTGGGAGATGACGATCATCGCTTGCGGCAGGGCGTTGAGAATCTCGACGATGCGTTCGGTGGTGGGTTCGTCCAGCGCATTGGTGGGCTCGTCCAGCAGCAGCACGTCGGGTTCCATGGCCAGCACCGCCGCCAGGGTCACCAATCTTTTTTCGCCCCCCGACAGCTTGTGGGTGATGCGGTCGCGCAAGTGACCCAGGCGCAAGCGCTCCAGCACGTCGCCGACGATGGCCTTGGCCTCGTCCTTGGACTTGCCCAGGTTCAGCGGACCGAAAGCGATGTCCTCGATCACCGTCGGGCAGAACAATTGGTCGTCGGGATCCTGGAACACCAGGCCCGCCCGTCGCTTGACCTCGATGAAATCGGCCTTGCCCAGGCGTTCGCGCCCGAAGGCGACGACGCGACCCCGGGCCGGCCGCAGCAGGCCGACGGCGATCTGGAACAAGGTGCTCTTGCCGGCGCCGTTGGCCCCGGTCAGACAAAGCCGTTCCTCCGCAAACAATTGGAGATCGACACCCTGGAGAACGGGCGGTCGACCGGGATAGCCGAAATGAATTCCCGACAATTGGATCAAGGGCGACATCAGGCAATCTCCAAGGCGACGATCAAGGTACAGACCAGCACGGTGGCGGCGGCGAACACCCAATCGCGCCAACCGATGCGGAACGCGTCGAACAGCGGGAAGTGCCCGACGAATCCCCGGCAGCTCATGGCGGCGAGAATGCGCTCGGATCGCTCGAGCGCGCGCACCAGCATCATGCCGACCAGATAGCCGAAGCTGCGCATGGTGTGCAGCGTGGTCGCCGGCTGGAAGCCGCGGGCCTCCATGGCGATGCGCAGGCGCAGGTATTCCTGGTGCAGCACGTCGATGTAGCGGACCGTGAACAACAGCAGATGCACCAGATTTTCCGGCAGCCGCAGCCGATACAAGGCATGGCCCAGGGTCACCGACGACATCGACCCCACCAAGGCCATCAGCGCCAGCACCACCGCATTGGCCTTGAGCCCGATTTCCACCGCCCGCATCAGGCCTTGCCGGCTGGCGGCGAAGCCGGCGAACTCGAACAACGGGTCTCCGGGCATGGTGAAGGGCAGCATCACCAAAATGAAGACCACGAACATGTCCATGGCCACCATGCGCCGGAGCGTCGGCAGCACCGGCAGACGGGCCAGGACCAGAACGCCAAGGGCCGCAGCCAGCCCCGATAGCAACGCCGCCATGTCGCGGCAGCTCACCACCGCCATGGCGAAGACGATGGCGGCGACGACGCGGATGCGGGGATCGATGCCGCCGATCACCCCCATGCTTTCTTCGCCCTGGTCCAGCCCGGGGATCATTCAGGCCTGCCGCAGCTTGCGGCGGGCGACCAGATAATAGCCGATGCCGAACATTCCGACGATATAGCCGATGCCGCCCAGGATGGATTGAAGATCGTTCTTTTCCTTATAGGCGGCGATCTCGCGCCGCAATGGCTTGACCTCGTCACGCACCGCCTCGGCGATCATGGCCCGCAGGATCGCCGAAGAGGGAACCGCCGAAGCGGAAACCGCCGAAGGGGCATCGCTCGCCTCGGCCTCGGTGCCGGAAGCCGCCGCGCCACCGGCCCCCCCCGGCAATTCATCGGCACTCATCGTCGTCTCGGCCACATGGCCGCCGCCCAGATCGGCGCGGAAGGTCAGCGCCAGGCGCCCGCTGGGCTTGTAGCGGAAAAGTCCGTCCTTGTCGGTGCGGCTCTCGCCGATCTTGGCCCCCGCGGCGTCGAACACCTCGACCAGCGTGTCGGCCGGGGCCATGTCGCCATTGGAAAAGCCGACTTCGCCTTCGACCACATCGCCTTCCGCATAGACCGAGGCGATGACCTTATGCGCCCGGGCCGATCCGCTGAACACCAGCGCCAGTACCAGCGCCACGGCGGGAACGAGGTTACGCATGGGACTTCTCCTGGAACAGGGCGCCGAACAGTTCCGGCTTCACCCGCCGGGCCAGCAAGACCGCCGCCCCGGACAACAAAGCTTCGATCGCCATCACCGGAATGTGGGCGAAGAACACCATCTTGGCCGCCGGCACGAACTCGTTGCCGGTCAGGGCCAGCGCCACGGCGACGCCGGCGGTGGTGAAGGCGATGGCCAGGGCGCCGCCCAGCGCCCCCCACAGCATGGCCCGGTTTGGCGATGCGGCGCCGATGCCATGGCGGCACAGGTAATGAACCATCACCGCCGGCAGGGCGATGTTGACGGTATTGACCCCCAATACCAGCAAGCCGCCGAAGCCGAAGAACACCGCCTGCAACAACAGGCCGACGAACAGGGCGGGAAAGGCGGCCCAGCCGAGCACCAAACCGGCCAGACCGTTCATGATCAGATGGACGCTGGAGGGACCGAGGGGCACATGGATCAGCGAGGCGACGAAGAAAGTGGCGCTCAAGACGCCGGTGGCCGGAATGTTTTCGATGGTCAGTCGTTTGAGCCCCAGGCCGATGCCGGCGGCGGCCAAAACCGCACCGCCGGCCACGACCGGGATAGATAAGGCACCATCCACGATATGCATGGAAATTCTCCCGCCTGAACTATTTCACATCGTGGGCGCGGACCCACAGGACCGCGTCCTGGGACAGTTCCTTGCCCTGGTGCCGCTTGACCGGACCGACGCCCAAGGCGGCGAAACCCCAGAAACCGGCCTTGGGAATGCCGAAGGTGAACATGCCGTTATCGTCGGTGACGGCGACCACCGCGCCGCCCGGCATGGGCGACGCCTTGGGCTTCAAGGGCTTGTTGGCCTTCATGTCGGGTTCCGCCGCCATGAATTCGACCTCGATCTCGGCCCCGGCCACCGCCTTGCCCTCGGACAGCACCCGCCCAGTAAAGGTCGAGCCGGCCAGGACATTGGTGGGCTTGTTCAGGGGCACGATCTCGGTCGGCAGGCCGACCGGCTCATTCCAGCCGGTGGGCACGCCGCCCTTGTTGACGAAGGATTTGGTGATCTGCTGGATATAGACGTCCTCGCTCTTTTCCAGATAGGGCGCGGGCGTCAGCACCAGGATGTAATCACCGTTCTGCTTGACCGGCACCGCGGCCTCGAACGCCGTGGCGCTGTTTTCGGCGCCTTGGAAGGTGATCGGCCTCAGCTTGGCCAAAAGATCGGTCTTCCCGCCCTTGTGGACGGCGACGAAGGATTGCGGCTGTCCCATGTCCATGACCGGGCCGTTTTCAAATGGATGCCAGAAGATCAGCTTGAACGGCAGATCACCGGCCTTCTCGACGTTGACCTCGGGCGTGTAGACCAGCTGGAAATGAGCCTGGGCGGCGGACGCGGCGGTGAGCGCGGCCATGGCGGCAACGGCGAAAACGGAAAGCTTCATCGACTATCCCCCTAAGCGGATCACCCCGATGCAACGGGGTGGTGTTCGGGAGACGCTTGGGGGAACGGCGGGGATTTCCGGACACATATGCACCGGCGATCCGACACCCATAACGCCCACCCCGGCGTCCATGTGGTTGCAGCCACCCAAGGGGCGGCCGGCGCGGGGCAGGTCTCCTGGCTCGCGGGTCGTCGCTCGCATCCTGCCTTCCCGGGACGCGCCCAGTGGCCTTGTCGGATGAAAACTCGCCGCTCACAGTTGCGGGGGCAGCCACGGAATAGGGCCCCTGTCTGGGTCATCCCTTACCGTGTTCCCTTTTAATCCCCTCGGGCTTGGCCCGAATGGGAACCGTCGTGCGCTGCAAGGGCTACACCCAACGCCGCCACCACGTCAAGCGGTTCCGGTTTGCATCACCGCTCCGATCCTTTATCCTTGGCCCATGATGAAACGACAGGGCATCCTTGCCGCCTTGGCCGCCGCCATTCTGTTCGGCGCCAGCACACCCTTCGCCAAGATGCTGCTGGGGGCCGTCGATCCCTGGCTGCTGGCCGGTCTTTTGTACCTGGGCTCCGGCCTCGGCCTGTCGGCGCTGCGGCTGGCCCTGCCGGGGGAACGGGCGCGGCTGGCCCCCGGCGAATGGACATGGCTGGTCGGGGCCATCCTGGCCGGCGGTGTGGCCGGTCCGGTGCTGCTGATGGTCGGACTGACCGGCGCCACCGCCTCCACCACCTCGCTTTTGTTGAATGCCGAGGGCGTGTTCACCGCCTTGCTGGCCTGGCTGGCATTCAAGGAAAACGCCGACCGCCGCATCGTCCTGGGCATGCTGGCCATCGTCGCCGGGGCGGTGGTGCTGTCATGGCCGGGCGGCGCGGTCGAGCCGTCTTGGCCGGCTGTGGCCGTGCTGGGCGCCTGCCTGTGCTGGGCGGTGGACAACAACCTGACCCGCAAGGTATCGCTGGCCGATCCCTTGCAGATCAGCGCCGTCAAGGGATTGTCCGCCGGGGCGACCAACATCGCCCTGGCCTTCCTGCTGGGCGCCGCCCCGCCCGACGGATCGGCCATCGTGCTGGCCGGCCTGCTCGGATTCCTCGGCTATGGTCTCAGCCTGGCCTGCTTCGTCGTCGCCTTGCGCGAATTGGGGACGGCGCGGACCGGCGCCTATTTCTCCACCGCCCCCTTCGTCGGGGCGATGATCGCCGTCGCCCTGTTGGGCGAGCCGGTGACGGTTCAACTGGCGGTGGCGGCGCTGTTGATGGGCATCGGCGTCTGGCTGCACCTGAGCGAACACCACGAACATGAACACCGGCACACGCGGCTGGAACACGAGCATACGCACGAGCATGACGACCACCACCGGCACGATCACCACGACCTCCCCACCGGCGCTCACGTCCATTGGCACCGGCACCAACCGCTGCGTCACAAGCATTCGCACTATCCGGACGGTCACCATCGGCATGGGCATTGACCACGGGGTCGCCTTGCCTCTTCTCGGCATTATTCAGGCCGGAGTGACAAGCCGATTTCGTTCAATGAAAATCGGCTAACGCCGTCCGAACAGCTTTTCGATATCGGCCAGTCCCAAGGTGACATGGGTGGGGCGGCCATGGTTGCACTGGCCGGAGAGCGGTGTCGCCTCCATCTGGCGCAACAGCGCGTTCATCTCGGTCACCGACAGCCGCCGTCCCGCCCGCACCGAGCCGTGACAGGCCATGGTGGCGCAGACGTCCCCCAGCTTTTCCCGCAGTTTCAGCGCCTCGCCCCACTCGGCCAGATCGTCGGCGAGATCGCGCACCAAGGCCTGGGCATCGCATTCGCCCAACGGCGCCGGGGTTTCGCGCACCACCACGGCACCGGGGCCGAAGGCTTCCACCACCAGGCCCAATTCGGCCAGCATGGCGGCGGCGTCGGCGATTCGGGCGGCGCCGGCTTCGCCCAGTTCGACCACTTCCGGCAGCAGCAGCGCCTGGGTCTTCACCCTGCCTTCGGCCTGGGCGGCGCGCATGCGTTCCAGCACCAGGCGTTCATGGGCGGCGTGCTGGTCGACCACCACCATGCCGGTGCGGGTCTCGGCGATGATATAGGTGTCGTGCATTTGCGCCCGTGCCGCGCCCAACGGAAAATCTACATTATCCAAAGGGGCGTTGTCCTCGGACGTGGGCGCCTGCGGCGGCAAATGCAGGCCGGGCAGGGATTCTGCCAACCCCCAGTCCTGACGCGGGGCCTGGGCGCTGGCCGCCTGCCAGATCTGCCCCTGGCTGGGGCGGGGTTGCCATTGGTAATTGAACGCCGGGCGGCTGGCGGCTGCCCCCAAGGCGCCCAAGGCGGCATCGCTGACCGTGCTGGCGGTGCGATGGCCGGCGGCGGCCAAAGCGTGGCGAATGGCGGAAACGATCAGGCCGCGCACCAGCCCGGCCTCGCGGAAGCGCACTTCCGACTTGGCCGGATGGACGTTGACGTCCACCGCATCCGCCGGCACCTCCACGAACAGCGCCACCACCGGGTGGCGGTCGTGCGACAGCACGTCCTGATAGGCGCCCCTGACGGCGCCGATGACCAGCCGGTCCTTGACCGGGCGACCGTTGACGAACAGGTATTGATAGGCGCTGGTGCCCTTGTTGAAGGTGGGCAGGCCGGCCCAGCCGGTCAGGCGCACGCCGTCGCGTTCGGCATCCAGCGGCACGGCGTTGTCCTGGAAGTCGCGGCCGATGATGGCGCCCAGCCGGGCCAGCAGGGCCTCCGCCTTTTCGCCTTTCTGGCCGGCGAGCTTGAGCACCGGGCGGGGGCCGTCGGACAGCGAGAAGCCCACCTGCGGATGGGCCATGGCCAGACGCTCCAGCACATCCACCGCATGGGTCAGTTCGGTGCGCGGCGCCTTCAGGAATTTCAGCCGCGCCGGGGTGGCGAAGAACAGGTCGCGCACCTCGACCCGGGTGCCGGGCGGGTGGGCGGCGGGCACCGGCTGGCCCTTGGCCCCGCCTTCCACCGTCAAGGCCCAGGCGCTGTCGGCGCCGTGCGGGCGCGAGGTGATGGTCAGTCGCGCCACCGAACCGATGGAGGGCAGCGCCTCGCCACGGAAGCCCAGGTGGCGGATATGGACCAGATCATCATCGGGAAGTTTGGAGGTGGCGTGGCGCTCCACCGCCAGTTCCAACTGGTCGGGGGCCATGCCGCCGCCGTCATCGGTGACGCTGATCAGCGCCTGGCCGCCCTCGACCACCACCACGTCGATGCGGCTGGCCCCGGCATCAAGGGCGTTTTCCACCAATTCCTTGATGGCCGAGGCGGGGCGTTCGACCACTTCGCCGGCGGCGATCTGGTTGACCAGGGTGGAGGGGAGCAAACGGATAGGCATGGCCGGATATTACCGCGCCCGGCTTGACTTCACCATATCTTCACCACATCTCTTCTAGAATACGCACAGGGGATCGGGCTTGCGAGGCTCCCATGGCGACCAAGACGATGCAGCATTCGACGAACTTTCATCCACCGCGCAAATCCCATCCGGTTTGGCTGGGGGCCGGGCTGGCGGCCATGCTCCTGGGCGGCGGCGTCGCCCTGTGGCTGCTGCTGGGGCGCGGCGAGGCGGAAATCGACCCCGCCGACATGCTGCTGGCGCAGATGCAGGCGGCGGCGGCGGGCGGCAATGTTCCCGCCTTTCATGCCCTGGGCGGTCAATTGCGGGCGGTGCAGGGCAGCGGTCGCATCAATGTCATCGCCTCCGACGTTCCCGCCAGTCAATGCGTCAAGACCGGCTGGCGGCTGGCCAAGCTGGGAACGGTGATCGTCAACGGCGTGTTGCCGCAACGCCTGTCGGCGGCCAAGCTCAGCGAATTGTGCGAAGGCGGCGCCACCTTGACCTGGATTCCCGATTAATCCTCACCGCCTCGTGATCATCGGGGCGGCGGCGGCGGAAAGGGTGGGCGCCAATCGGCCAGCCGGCGCCGGCCTGCCGTCGACATCTTGCCGGCGGCGTCGATCAATGCCCCTTCGATGGAATCGTCGATACGGTCGCGGGTCTGCCGGCCCTCGGCGAAGATGGTTGTCAACGCCTGGGCGTCGAACGGTTCGGCCCGCAGGGCGTTGCGGATGCGCTCGAAGGTTTCCGAGCGGTTGCGCGGGCGGTCGGCCAAATGCGGCGCGCGGGCGGCGAAGCTGGCACGCAGGATGTCGGCATCGGCGGCGGGCAGGGTGGCAGCCATTTCGGCGATGATGGTTTCCGGTCGCGGCGGCGGTGGCGGCAGGGCCGGGCGCAGCCACAAGGTGACGGCCATCCCGATCAGAAAGGCGTTGAGTGCCAACGACGCCGGCAAGACGAAGCGGAACCAGGGCTGCCGTGTCATCAATACCCCGCCAGCAACAGCGACGAAGACGAGGGCAACAAGGCCGACAGGGTCGGATTTGGCGCCGGCTGGTGCAGGTGCTGGCCGACATAGAGGCCAAGGGCCAGGGCGATGCCCACCGGGACCACGCTTTGCCGCAGCAGCACGGGGGGGGATGGGGTGAGTTCCGACAGCAGATCGAGCAGGCGGCGCCAGCCGGTGGTCGGTTGCGGCTGGTCCAGCCGGGTCATGACGGCATCCATCACCCGCTGGACCTGGGCCGGGCCAACGTCACGGGCGGGGAAATTGGTCCGAATCAGGTCGTCAAGCCCATTCGGGGTCACAGCATGTCTCCCATAGTGGTGACGCCGCGGCGTATCAGTTCATTCTTAAGCGCACGCTTGCCCCGTATCAAGAGGGCTTCCATGGCGGCGACGCTGACCTCCAGCACCAGGGCCGCCTGGGGGGCGCTGATTTCGGAAAAATAATGCAGGAACAAGGCGGCGCGCTGGCGTTCGGGAATGGCCGCCATCGCCGCCAGGATCAGGTCGCGGGTCTGGCGCCGGCTCGCCTGCTGGGCGGCGCCGGGGCTGGTGTCGGCCAGTTCCTCCATGTCGTCCAGCCCGGTCCAGGCCGGGCGGCGGCGGCGATCCAGGCAGCCGTTCAGCACCACCCGGTAAAGCCAGGTGGAAAACTGGGCGCCGCCGTCGCGACGCCATTTGGGCGCCATGGTCCAGACCTTCAAGAAGGCGTCCTGAACCAGTTCCTCGGCGTCGTCCGGGTTGCCGCTGACCCGCTGGGCCAGGGCCAGCATGGCGCGGGCGTGACGATCCATCAGTGCCTGAAAGGCCCTGCGGTCACCGCTGGCGGTTCGTTCCAGCAGGTCGTCATCGCTGTGGCTGGGGGTCATGCCCATGCCCGCACCATCACGCACTCCACCCCAATGAGCGGCAAAAGCTGCCGCTCGGTTCGGCAAAAATTGCCGGCTGGACCGGCATTGTTTTCCCGCTTCTGGGGACGAAGCCTTCTGTCGCTGCCATTTTTCCAGGGTTTGCGCCGGATCCGGGTTGGCCCTGTCCTTGCAAAGGTCAGCGTGCTCAGGTGAACTTTGTACCAGTAAAGTACGGTTCTGCAATAAATAAAATAACGGACGCCATATTTATGGTGATTCCGCTATTTTTGTTTTCATCTTTATTCTAAAAATAATTTTTTTCAAAAAATGCGCATGGTTTTTATTTGTCCATCGTGAAAGCAATTGTGAGCCGGATTGCCGGCTTACCCTTGCGATGGAGAAAAACCATGACGAGTGGTATCGGCGGGCTCGGCTCATTCAGCTCGGCCCAGTTTGAAAAGATGTTCACCCGCATCGACACCAATGCCGATGGCGCGGTGACGCGGGATGAATTCATCGCCGGCGCGCCCGACGATGTCAGCGCCGACAAGGCTGGATCGCTGTTCGATAAATTGGACAGCGAAAGCAGCGGCGCCCTTAGTCAAAGCGACTTGGCCACCGCCTTCCAGCAGATGGCCACCAGCATGCAGGCGGGCATGATCCAGGCCCAGGCCCAGGCCGGCAGCATGGGCGGCGGCGGCGAGCGTCCCGACGCGTCGGAATTGTTCGCCAAGCTCGATACCGACGGTGACGGCTCGGTCTCGCGCGAGGAATTCGTCTCCGGGCGTCCCGACGATGTCAGCGAGGAACAGGCCAGCGCCTTCTTCGACAAGATCGCCGGCGAAGATACCGACAGCATCGACCAGCAAAGCTTCGTTGCCGCCATGCAAAAGCCGCCGCCGCCTGCCGGTGGTGGAGGTGGTCAGGGCGGAGGCCAGTCGGACGAGGTGTTCGACGCGCTGGACACCAATCAGGATGGCACGGTCACGCGTGAGGAGTTTTTGGCCGGTCGTCCCGACGACGTCAGTGAGGAACAGGCCACCGCCTTGTTTGAAAGCTTGGCCGGTGAAGATGCCGAATCGATCACCGCCGAGCAGTTCGCCGCCGGCATGCAGGGACCGCCGCCGCCGCCATCCGAATCGGATATGGCCGGCATGTCCTCGGACGATCAGGAATTGGTGGAAAAGCTGCTGGCCGCCCTGGAACAGGGGACGTCCGCCACCAGCAGCGAGACCGGAAATTCCGCTTTGCAGCAACTGATCTCGGCCATCGAGGCCTATACCAAGTCGCAGCAAAGCGGTTCGGCGCTTTACTCCAACAGCACGGTGTCCGCCCTGTCGCTGAGCGCCTGATGCATGCCTTGGGACCGGCGCGGCGGAAAAATATTTTCCGTCGCGCAGGGTCCGGCCCCCATGCCCCGTGTAATCAGACGGTGGAGAAACCACCCGACCGTCTCGAGAACAAGGGAAAACGCAGATGAGCCTTTCATCCGTCACCAACGGCCCGCGCCCGCAAGCCCTGCAAGACGCCCTGGCGTCGCAACTGGAGGCCAAGGGCCTTAGCGCCGAAAAGGCCCAATCCATCGGTTCGGCGCTGGAAAGCGTCGCCCAATCGACCATGAACACCGGCGGTGGCCGCACCGATCCGTCCACGGTACGGGCGGCATTGGATCAGAAACTGGCCACCGATGTGGAAAACGGCACCCTGACCGCCGACGAGGCCAGTCAGGTGGGCGCCGCCCTGGATGCCTTCGAGGCCAAGATGGCCGCCGATCGCCCCTCTGGTCCGCCGCCTGCCGGTGCCGGAGGCCCGCCGCCCAATGGTGCCGGAGGCCCGCCGCCCGCCGCCCAATGGTGCCGGAGGCCCGCCGCCCAATGGTGCCGGAGGCCCGCCGCCCGCCGGTGGCGGCGGTCAGGTCGAGGAGACCAGCGAGGAAGACGAGGACGACAGCGAGAAGACCGCGCTGGAATTGCTGCTGGAATCGCTGAAGGAAGCCTCGCAGGGGGGCAGTTCGGGCAAGACCCAGGATTACATGACTCAATTGATGTCGCAGGGTTTGGTCGACATCAAGGCCTGACCGCAAGGAGACGCGCATGCTGACATTGTCCGACGATGAAGTGATGGATTTCGTCGCCAGCGGCAGCGTGCGCGCCTTCACCATATTATGCATGCGCAAGTTGCCATGGCTGGCGCTGTGCGCGCTCAAGGCCCATGGCGATCTCGACCGCGCCCTGGACGGGGCCGGGCGGGTGATGCTGAGATGCTGGGAAAACGCCCCTACGTGGCCACCCCGCTCACGCCGGCTGGACAATCGTCTGCTCGATATGCTGGATACCCGGGTGGACACGGACATGCCCGAACCCGTCGCCGCCATCATCCTGACCGACGACCATGTGGCCGCCTTGCTGTGCCGGGTGGTCGGTCAATGCGAGACCCTGCGGCAAAGGCCGCAGGGTCTGCTGTCGCGCTGGTTGGGTTAAATCTGGGGCAGGGTGGAGAGCGCCGCCTGCAACTCCCGCTCGTCATAGGGCTGGTCCATCAGATTGCCGGCGAAATAGTCGGTATAGGCCTGCATGTCGAAATGGCCGTGGCCGGACAGATTGAACAAGATGACTTCCGACCGGCCCTCAGCCTTGCAGCGCAGGGCCTCGACCATGGCGCCCTTGACCGCGTGCGACGATTCGGGGGCGGGGATGATGCCTTCGGCGCGGGCGAAGGTGACGGCGGCCTGGAAGCATTCGGTCTGGGCATAGGAGGTGGCTTCGCACAAGCCCAGCTCCTTGACGTGGCTGACCATGGGGGCCATGCCGTGATAACGCAACCCGCCCGAATGCGAGCCCGGCGGCATGAAAGTGGAGCCCAGGGTGTGCATCTTGACCAGCGGCGTCAGATGGCCGGTATCGCCGAAATCATAGGCGTATTTGCCCTTGGTCAGGGTCGGGCACGACGCCGGCTCGACGGCGACGATGCGGGTCTTGGCGCCCTTCAGGTTCTCGCGGATATAGGGGAAGGCGAGACCGGCGAAATTGGAGCCGCCGCCGGTGCAGGCGACGATGACGTCGGGGCTGTCGCCGGCCATTTCCATTTGCAGCATGGCTTCCTCGCCGATCACCGTCTGGTGCAGGCAGACGTGATTGAGCACGCTGCCCAGGGCGTATTTGGTGTCATCGCGGGTGGCGGCCACTTCCACCGCCTCGGAAATGGCGATGCCGAGCGAGCCGTTGGAATTGGGATCACGCTCAAGGATGGCGCGGCCCGAGGCGGTCAGCGTCGACGGGCTGGCGATGCAGCGGGCGCCATAGGTTTCCATCAGGGCGCGGCGATAGGGCTTTTGATTGTAGGAGATCTTGACCATGAAGACCTCGACCTCCAGGCCGAACAGCGAGCCGGCGAAGGCCAGCGACGAGCCCCACTGACCGGCCCCGGTCTCGGTCGACAGGCGCTTGACGCCTTCTTGCTGGTTATAGAAGGCCTGGGGCACGGCGGTGTTGGGCTTGTGGCTGCCGGCGGGCGACACGCCTTCATACTTGAAATAGATGCGGGCCGGGGTGCCCAGGGCGCGCTCCAGCCGCCGCGCCCGGATCAGCGGCGCCGGGCGCCACAGGCGATAGACGTCCTGGACCGGCTCGGGGATGTCGATCCAGCGCTCGGTGGTCATTTCCTGGGCGATGACCGCCTGCGGGAAGATGGGGGCCAGATCGTCGGGGCCGAGGGGCTGGCCGGTGGCCGGGTGCAGGGGCGGCGGCAGCGGCACCGGCAGGTCGGCGGCCAGATTATACCAAGCCTTGGGCATCTTTTCTTCCGGCAGGAAGAATTTGACGGAATCGGTCATGGCGGACGGTTCCCTTATGATTTGGTTTCCCCGGATCGGGCTTGTGGTCTTTGTAATCCGCCGTTCATCAAAGGCCAAGAGCGGGGGCGGCAGGGGATTGGCGAAAAAGTCGAAATTTTCCCCTTGCCAGCCGGTTTCGATCCGACTATAAAGCCGTCCTCCGCAGGGGGGCGTGCCCTCCGGCACATTGCGGGCGCTTAGCTCAGTTGGTAGAGCAGCTGACTCTTAATCAGCGGGTCGTAGGTTCGAATCCTACAGCGCCCACCAAGTTTTCCAAGGGCTTAGCCGAGCAATCGGCTAAGCCCTTTGGTTTTAATCGCTTCAGCCAGGGCCTGGTGCAGGCGAGCCTAAACAACCGTCATTCGGCAAGGTCAACCCAAACGGCGGATATGTTGATGCCCAAGGATGGCAGCTCCTGGAGGCGTTGGACCATCCGGGGGCTCAGGATTGCCCCTGCGGCCAGCAATAATTCCCCGCTCGGCGCCACCAGATCTTCACTCAGCGTGTATTGCGGCTTCAATTTCCCGAGTTCCACTCTTTGGCCTTTGTGGGTCGGCTCCTTGGGTTCAGCCTCCGCCTTGCTGGCCGGAGCGCCGGAGAGAATGCGTTTGGCGATCTTGTCCACGTCAATGGCGGCATAGGCGGTGACGTCCTTGATGTCGTGGGTGGTTTCAAGGGCGTGGTTCAGGCGGCTGGCCAAATTGGATTTCGACACCGGCTTGACCAGGAAGGCGTCGACGTCCAGGGCCATGGCGGTGCCGACCAGGCCGTGATCGGAATGGCCGGTCAGCATGATCACCGGCAGATCACGACGGACCGATTTCTGGATGCCCGAACGCAGAGCCTTCAGGAATTGCAGGCCGTTCATCACCGGCATGTTGAAGTCGCACATCACCAGATTCGAGCCATTGCCTTCCATGGCCAGCCGGCTCAGCCCCTCGGCCCCATCCTTGGCCTGATCGACCTCGGTCAAGCCCAGTTCAAGCAGAAAGCGGCAGATGATCGAGCGGCTGAACCGCTCATCGTCGATCACCAGCGCCTTGCGTCCCTGTAACAGCCGTTTGATGTCCATGGTACTCACCGTTCCAACCCGTGCAGTGTCATTGTTCCGGCTTCAGGCCCAACGCTTCGACTTCGACGCGGGCGGCGGCATCTTCCAGGCCGCTCATGGACGCCAGGAACATGGCGGCGGCGGTGGTCCCTTCGCGATGGGCGGTGGCGGCGGGCTGGCCTTGGGCCATGGCCTCGGCCACCGTCTCCTCATAGGCTTCGGTTACCATCAGGCGGACGGATGGATCAAGCGCCATCGGTCACCTCGATGTGCAACGCGCCCACGGGTAGGCCGGCGCTTTCCAGTCCATGCAGCAGGCGGATCAGGCGTTCGCTCAGCACCGTGTGGCGCTGCACCAGCAACTCGCCGGTCGGTGCCATCACGTCCGCCGCCAGGCGCATGCCCGGACAAAGGTCGCGGCAGGCGACCGTGATCGCGGGGCCAAGATCGCCCGGGTCGCCGTCATTGCCGGGAACCGCAATCGTACCGATGCCCGAGACGTCGATGCGGGCATAGTCGGCGGCGGTGGAAAGCTTGCGCGGTGTGTTGAGCAGGAAGGTCAGATAGTCGCGCAGGCTGGCCGCGACCAACGGTTTGGCAAGGAAGAAATCCACATCGAGCGCCATGGCGGCGGCGACCACCCCCAGGCTGTCCTGGCCGGTGACGATCATCACCGGCAGGTCGTGCGGCGCAGCCACCCGACCACAGCGGATGGCCCGCAAAATGTCCAGGCCGGTACCGTCGGGCAATTGCACGTCCAGCACCGCCAACCGCAACAGAGCGGCATCCTCCTGGCGCAGATAGTCCATGGCTTCGGCTTGGCTGCGGCGTGAAACAATGTTGGGCTGGCCGATACGCTGAAACAGTTCCGCTGTCATAAAACGGGAAAACATCTCATCATCAACTATAAGTATACTCTCTGAACGTTTCAAAATCGACGTGGGCATGTTGTTGACCCGCCTATGTACACTGGAAATACGCACGATATGTGCAGGCGCACAGGCTGTTTGCAATTGGCCAATTGTGAATGTTTTGTTTATTTCAGTTGTGTTGCGACCTCAGGTTTAACTCACCGTTCATTTTTGTTTTGCCGAGGGTGTGCGCTAAATTCCGCTGTCATTCCCCGGCGCCACCGTTTTCGCAAGCGGCTTGGGAATTCTCGTGGTCCGACCTGGACGTTTGGTTATCAAGCGACCGGCCTGTCGGTCCACCACAAGGAGGACAGCCTATGGATGGCGCCGCGAATCTGGTGTGGCCCGCCCCCTGCCAGCAATTGTTCGATGTATCGCAAGACATGTTGTGCCTGGTTCGCCAAGGCATGATCGTGTCGGTCAACGCCATGCTGGCCTGCCGTCTGGGCGGGGGCGGAGCGAACTGGCGCGGGCAGCCCTTGGCGTCTTTGGTCCATCCCGATTTCCGGCCCATTTTTTCCCAGCATTTCGATCTGCTGGTCGAGGCGCCGGCGCTGATCAAACTGCAAGGCGCCGCCGGCGAGGATATGGACGTCGAGGCCCTGGCCCTGGTCCTGGGGGACGATTCCGGTGACGGTACCGTTTTGGTATCGTTTCGCGACGTGGGCGAGAAAATGTCCATCGCCGCCGAAATCGTCCAGCGCGAGCGGCGCCTGGCCCGGCTGCTGGACATCAGTTCCGACATGATCGCCCTGGTCGATGACGGCCAGGTGGTTTTCGTCAATCAATCCGGCCTGCGCCTGCTGGGGGCGGACAGCCTGATCCAGGTGATGAACCGGCCTCTGAAGGCGCTGCTCGATGGTGTCTACGCCGAGGTCCTGTCCGATCAATTGCCGGCCCTGGCCGACGAAACCCAGGCGGTTCCGGTCAAGTTCCGCCGCTTCGACGGTCGTGCCGTCGATGTCGAACTGACGGTGAAGCGATTCGACGACGGCGATGCCGGCGTGTTCGTCCTGGACGGGCGCGACGTCACCGCGCTGCATCGTTCCGCCGCCAGCTTGCTGGAACGCGAGGGGCGGTTGCGTCATATCCTCGATTCCATCGCCGACGGCATCGTCGTCGCCGACCAGGACGGTTGCATCGGCATGGCCAATCCGGCGGCCCAACGGATTTTCGGCTGGACCGATGATCGCTTCGGCATTCTTGGACAAATCCTGCCCGGCATTCCCGCCCCGACCGATCCGGGCTTCGGCGACCCCCTGGAAATGATCGCGCGGACCACCGGCGGCACGCCGGTACCGGTGGAGATCAGCCAGGCCCTGCACGCCCACGGCACCGAACGCATGCAGATCATCGTCATCCGCGACATCCGCGAGCGCAAACAGGCCGAGCAGCGCCTGCGCCATCAGGCCACCCATGACGGCCTGACCGACCTGCCCAACCGGCAATTGTTCCTGGAGCGGCTGGAACTGGCCATCCACAACAGCAGCCGCCGCGACCGCCTGGGGGCCATGCTGCTGGTCGACGTCGAAGGCATCAAGCTGATCAACGACAGCCTGGGCTATGCCATCGGCGACAAGGTGCTGGTGGCGGTGGCGGAACGGCTGTCGGTGCTGCTCAACCGCGAGAACTTCCTGGCCCGCATCGGCGGCGACGAATTCGCCGTGCTTTTGCCGGAACTGAGCGCCGATTACGAAGCGGCCATCGAGGCGCGACGGCTGGTCGACGCCATCGAGCAGCCGATCATGGTCGATGGCTTCGAGACAACGGTATCCGCCGTCATCGGCATCGTCATCTATCCGCGCGACGGCGGTGACGCCGGCACCTTGTTCCGCAACAGCGGCGGCGCCGTCAACCGGGCCAAGGAATTGGGCAAGGGCGGCATCGCCTTCTTCACCGCCGACATCAATCAGGTGATGAACGAGCGCATGTTGCTGCGCAACGGCCTGGTCCGAGCCAGCGAAAACAACGAATTCCACCTTGTCTACCAACCCAAGGTCGATATCCGCAGCGGTCGCATCTCCGGCGTCGAGGCGCTGTTGCGCTGGGGCCACGCCGATGCCGGGGTGCCGCCCGCCAAGTTCATTCCGGTGCTGGAGGAAACCACCCTGATCGGCCCGGTGGGGCGCTGGGTGTTGGAAAGCGCCTGCCTGCAACAGCGGGAATGGCTGGACCGCGGCTATGATTGGATGCGCACCGCCGTCAACCTGTCGGTGCGTCAGGTCCGCTCGGGTCTGGTGCCGATGGTCGAGACGGTGCTGGCCGATATCGGCCTGTCGCCCGAACATCTGGAAATCGAGATCACCGAAAGCCTGTTGCTGACCGATACCGAGGCCTCCATCACCATGCTGAAGGAATTGTCGGCCCTGGGCATCCAACTCGCCATCGACGATTTCGGCACCGGCTATTCCAGCCTGAGCTATCTGAAGCGGTTGCCGTTGCACACCATCAAGATCGACCGGTCGTTCATCCAGGACATGGAAGAAGACGTGGACGCGGCGGAAATCGTCCGCACCATCGTCGGCATGGCGCGGTCATTGCGGCGGCGCACCGTGGCAGAGGGAGTGGAAACCAAGGGCCAGCTTGCCATGCTGCGGGAATTCGGTTGCGACGAGATCCAGGGATATCTGTTCAGTCCGCCGGTTACCGGCGACGAAATCACCCGCCTGCTGGCGGAAGAAGCCCACCGCCATGGCCAACGCGGTCGGGCGCTGTGAGCGATAGCAAGGAAGGCAAAACCATGGATGCGATCGAAATCTTGGTGGTCGATGACGAACGCTTCAGCCTGCATGTGCTGGAACACATGCTGTCCGGCGAGGATGGTTTGCGGGTGGTTGCCGTCGGGGATGCCGATGAGGCCTTGCGCCATTTGGCGCAGTCACCGTCAGGACGGGTGGGCTGCCTGATCACCGATTTGGTGATGCCCGGACTTTCCGGCATCGATCTGCTGTATCGGATTCGCGTCGGCATGGCGGCGGTGGACCGTGACCTGCCGGTGCTGATGATGACCGGACGCGGTGACGCCCAATCCATGGCCCTGGCCCTGATGCTGGATTGCAGCGGCGTGCTGATCAAGCCGGCCACGCGGGAGAAATGCCTGCAATCGGTGCGGCGAGTGCTGGCCGAACCGCGCGCCGTGCGCCCCGCCGCCGATTATGAAGCCTTGCGCCAAGGCGGGCTGGCACCATCGGGCGAGCGTCGGCACATGCCGGTGGCGGCGCATTCGTTGCCGCTGGACTCGCTGCATGACGGCATGATCCTGGCCGCCGATCTGTCCACCAGTGACGGGACGGTCCTGATGGCCCAGGGCATGACCCTGACCGGCAAGACCATCGCGGCGCTACGGGAACTGGCGGTGCAGGTGGATGGGCTGGCTCAGGCTTGGGTTGTCGACGAGCGCTCGCCCCTGGCCATGCCGGCCTGATCCATCAGGTCCAGAATCGCCATCTCGACCCGGGCGTAATGGCGGATGATGGCCCTGACATGGGCGGCGATGTCGTCCCACGCGGCGGTTTCCGCCTTGCTTTCCAGCCATTGCAACTCGTTGCCCAGGGCGATGGCGGCGGCATTGCGCGCCGCGCCCTTGGCGGTGTGGGCGCTGCGGCGCAGGGCGACACGGTCCTGGCGGGCGATGGCGTCGTCGATTTCGGCGGTCAAGGGCGGATAGCATTCCAGGAAGACCGACAGCAAATCCGCCTGCATCGCCAGCGAATCGTCTCCCAGGATGGCGGCAAGCACCGTGCGGTCAAGGACGGGGGCGGCGGTGTCGTCCTCGCTCTCTTCGCTCGGATTGGCCGTCTGCGGCGGCGGCGGCGCTTCGGTCAGATGACGCAACAAAATGGCGGCCAGTTTTTCGAGTTTGACGGGTTTTGACAGGTAATCATCCATACCGGCGACCAGGCAGCTGTCGATGTCCCCTTGCAGGGCATTGGCGGTCATGGCGATGATGGGCAGGCGCCGGCTGTGGTTTTCGGCTTCCTGGCTCCGCCACAGGCGGGTCAGCGACAGGCCGTCCATGCCCGGCATCTGCACGTCGCACAGGATCAGGTCGAAGGCATGCGCTTCCAGGGCCGTCAGGGCGGACTGGGCGCCGTCGGCAAGCTGGCACTGAAAGCCCAGCTTGGCCAGTTGGCGTTCCGCCACCTGTCGGTTCATGGCGTTGTCGTCGATGACCAGGATGCGGGCGGCGGCGTGGGGGGCCAATTGACAGCGCAGGCTTTCCAGCCCCTGGACCGGCGGCGGCGCCGACGGCAGGGCCGGGGTGCGATGGAGAGCCGAGGCGATGGCCCAGGCCAGATCGCGCTGGCGGGCCGGCAGGCCGACGTGATGGCGGATGCCGGCGGCGTATCCGGCACGGCGGGCGGCGACGTTGTCGCGGGCCACCATCATGATCGGAACCACGGAAAGTCCGCGCAGGCGTTTCGGCAGATGTATCATCTCCGCCGTTTCTTCGATCGCCAACAAGATGGCGTCGAAGGGCGTGCCCACCGAGGCGGCCTTTTCCATGGCGGCCAGGGCGTCGTTCGGAGTATCGGCGCCCAGGACGCTGACGCCTTGGCTGATCAGGCCGCCGACCAGGCGTTCGCGGCGGGGGATGTCGTTGGAGACCACCATCACCGACAGGCCGGCGATGGGCGGCACGTTGACATTCCCTTCGTGGGCGACGGCCAGGGGCAGGCGACAGCAGAAGCTGGCGCCGCCGCCCGGGGTGCCGTCGGCGACGATTTGCCCGCCCATCATGTCGACGATGGCGCGGCAGATGGACAGGCCCAGGCCGGTGCCGCCGAAGCGGCGGCTGGTGGTCTCGTCCTCTTGCGAGAAGGGGGCGAACAGGCGCTCGGCCTTTTCGGGGGCGAAGCCGATGCCGGTGTCGGCGATCTCGATCAGCAGTTCGGCCTGATCGGACAGCAGGTTGTCCAGGCGCAGGACGTTGAGGAAAACATAGCCGTTGGCGGTGAACTTGACGGCATTGCCGATCAGGTTCATCACCACCTGGCGCAGTCGGGAGGGGTCGCCGTGGGTGACGAACCACGCCGACGGCTCGATATGGGCGGTGAAGCCCAGGCCCTTGCGCGCGGTCTGGCCGGCGGCCAGCATGCAGATGTCGCGCAGTACCGCCGCCGGCTGCATGGGGATCGCCTCGATTTCCAGCTTGCCCGCTTCGATCTTGGACAGGTCCAGCACATCGCCGATGATTTCCAGCAAGGCCTGGGCGGCGATGGCC
This sequence comes from Stygiobacter sp., assembly GCA_006218045.1. Lineage (GTDB taxonomy): Bacteria > Pseudomonadota > Alphaproteobacteria > Rhodospirillales > Magnetospirillaceae > Magnetospirillum. The sequence goes on along the minus strand of VBWB01000009.1, from coordinate 127,889 downwards.
GCCGCCTGCGACAAATCGCGCTGTTCGCCATCCATGGCGGTGTGGCCCAGCAACTCCAGATTGGCCAGCACCCCATTGAGCGGGGTGCGGATTTCATGGCTCAGATTGGCCAGGAAGGTGCTTTTGGCCTGATTGGCCTTTTCAGCGGTCCGCCGCGCCTCTTCCGCCGCCTTTTGCGTCAGCTCCAATTGCTGGGCCCGGCGCCGCGACTGCTGGGCCGAACGCAACAGCAGATCCTGGGCCGACGCCACCCCGACATAGACCCCGCGGTCGGCGACGATGAAACCATCGGTCAGGGCTTCGGGATTCAATTCGGCGATGCGCTCGGCGATGGTGTCGATGCTGGCGGTCAGGTCGACCACCAGCGGATTGGGGTGCATGATGCGGTCGACCGGGCGGTTGCTGTAAAGATCCAGCATCAGCGGCTTGCTCAGGATGCTTTCACACAGGCGCCGGCCCAGCAATCCGACGATGGCGCCGGCTTCGTCGGCGACGCACAAAGCCGGCCAGGACGGGTTGTCGGTCAGCAGGGCGAACGACGTCTTGCACAGGGATGCGGCCGTCACCGTGGCGGCACGGATCAGCAGATCCGACGCGGTGGCCCGCATGGTGGCGGTCCAGGTCGTTCGCATGGTCGTGCCGTTGGACATCATCGCGGGCGGACGGGGCTGATCACGATCCGGGCCGCATCATGCGCGCCGGCTGTCCGGTCCGGGACGGCGGCGCCAGCGACGGCGCCAATCTGGGTGGTTGCAGGTAGACCGGCGACAGCTTCATGCCGGCGGCATGGATATCGTGCAACACCGACAGCAGGCGCGACGACACGATGGTGCCCTGGGTGGCGACCAGGGTGCCGGCGGCGGAATGAATGTCGGCGCCCAGGGTCTGGAACACCCGCAATTCCTCCAGCTTGACCTCGATGGCGCCACGGCAGGGCGGCAGCGGCATGCGGGGACCTGGGGCGGGGGTGACCAAGGCGGCGTAGGCGGCCTGGGGCTTGACGTCGCGGTTGGGGGCCAGGACCATGGGCAGCCGGCTGCGCAGCCCCTCGGCCATCAGCGGCTTGGCGACGAAGGCGTCGACATCCAGGGCGATGGCGGCACGCACCACCTGTTCGTCGTCGATGCCGCTCAAGATCATCACCGGCAGGTCGCGGGCGGCGGAGGTGGTGCCGCAGCGGATGGCCTTCAGCAGTTCAAGGCCGGTTTCCCCCGGCATGTCGTGATCGAGGATCAGCAGGCGCGGGGCCGGGCAGCGTTGCAGCAATTCGCGTCCGGCGATGGCGCTGTCGCCCTGGAGCAGCCGGGGATGGCCGACCCGCTCGAGGGTGCGGGCCAGAACCTGTCGGGAAAACAGTTCGTCATCGATGGCGATGACGCAATCGGTTACAGCGAAGGTTTCCGGGCCAAGCATCAGGTGATCTCCTGCCGTGGGGTGGCGCTTCGTGCGTCATCATGATGTGCCGGGTCATCCCCGCTCCAAATTCTTACGCGGGGCGCGGGGGCATTCATGCGGCACGCCTGATTGCGGGGAACCGCGACGGCGGATGATGGCACCAAAGCGGCGGCGGTGTTCTTTAATCTCTTGTTAAGCTTCCTCGACCAGTCCGGCCCGACGGGCCAGATCAAGGGCCGCCGCGGCGATGTCCGCGCCACGGTAATGCGCGGCGTCGCGAATATGGCGGGGGTGCGACAGCACCAGATCGAGGGTCTGGTGCAATTGCGCCCGCGATATCGGTTTGGGCAGCACGGCATCCACGTCGAGAAGACGGGCGGCCTCGACCAGACTGATATCGGTCTCGCCGCTCAACACGACCACGTGCATGTCCCGTCTTGCCCGCGTCTCGCCGGCGCGCAGACGGCGGATCAGTTCCAGGCCGTTGAGGTTGGGCATGTAGAAATCCGAGATCAGCAGGCGGAAGCGCTGCTGGTGGTCGGCATCCAGCGCTTCAAGGGCGGTCAGGCCGCAGCGGGCGTGGGCGGGACGGGCGGACCCGGTCCGGGTCAGCAGGTGTTCGATGGTCGACAGGGTCAGCGGCATGTCGTCGGCGACCAGGATCGTACCGGGGTCCAAATGGTCCTGCCAGGTCATGGTGTCTCCTGTCGGTGTTGGACATGACGAAGGATGTCGGCGAGGTGGGCTTCGGCCTGCGTCATCAGGGCGGTCAGGGATTTCAGGCTGCCGCGCGGCGCCTTTTCCTCCATCAACTGCAAGGTTTCCGCCAAGGCGGGAGTGCAGGCGTTCCGGGCCGCGCCCTTGGCGGCATGGGCGGCGTTGCGGATGGCGGCACGGTCCTTGGCGGAAACCGCCTGGCGCAATTGCTCGTGCACTTCGGGATAGGCCTCGACGAAGAAATTCAGGATGTCGCTCAGGGTTTCCGGCGAATCGTCGCCGATCAGCGCCGCCAAGGCCGCCAGATCGAACGGGCATGGCGGCGGCGCGGCCGCTTCGCTGTCGCCCTTGCCCTTGCCATCCGGGGCGGGCGGGATGTCGGCCGCGTCGGCGGTGGACGGCAGCCACTTTTCCACCACCGAGGACAGCTTTTCCATGTCGACGGGTTTGCTCAGATAATCGTCCATGCCGGCTTGCAGACATTTGTCGGCATCGCCCTGCAAGGCGTTGGCGGTCAGGGCGACGATGGGCAGGCGGTGGCAGAAATCCTCGCTGTTGCGGATGTTTCGGGTCAGTTCGTAGCCGTCCATCACCGGCATGAAGCAATCGGTGAGGAGCAGGCCATAGGGTGTTGCCCTAAGCGCGCGCAGGGCTTGCTCGCCATCCTCGACCATGTCGTAGGTGTGGCCCAGGCGGTCCAGTTGCTTGCCGATGACCAGACGGTTGATGGCGTTGTCCTCGGCCACCAGGATCAAGGTGCCGGCGGTGACGGCTTGCGCCCGGCTCAGATGCGGGCGTCCGGCTGCCTGCGCTTTTTGAGCGGGCGGGCCGGCAACGCGATCGCCACGGCCAAGGGCGGTCCCGATCACGCGGATCAGCGCGGCGGTGTGGACGGGCTTGGCGATGATGGCGGCGATGCCGTGCCGGTGGGCGAATTCGTTCAAGGCATCGGGAATTCCGGCGGTGGTCACAACCACCTGAGGCGGGGACGCAAGACGACCCAATTGCGCCATCAACGGCTCAAGATCAGCCTGGTTATCCAGCACCAAGGCATCGGGGATGGCACCGGCGCGCAACGGGGCCAGCCAGTCGCTGGTCGGATCGGCGCCGGTCACCTGGGCGCCGGCGGCGGTCAGGATGTCCACCACGCACTGGCGCGCCACCGGATGGCTGTCGACGACCACCAGGCTGATCTGGTCCAGCGGGCGTTCGGGGGGGCTGTGATCGCGGGGGTCCAGGCTGAGCGGCACCTCGAACCAGAAGGTTGATCCCACGCCTTGGGTGCTGTTGACGCCGATACGCCCGCCCATGACCTCGACCAGACGGGCGCAGATCGACAGCCCCAGGCCGGTACCGCCGAACTGGCGGGTGGTCGAGGCGTCGGCCTGGGAAAACGGCTGGAACAGGCGGGCCTGCTGTTCCGGGCTGAGACCGATGCCGGTGTCGGTGACCTCGAAGCGGGCGGCGAACCATTGATCGCTGCGGTCGATCAGCTTGATGGACAGTGACACCGATCCCGCCGGGGTGAATTTGATGGCGTTGCCCAGTAGGTTGATCATGATCTGGCGCAACCGCACCGGATCGCCCAGACAATGTTCGGGGATGGCCGGGTCCACGTGCCAGGCCAGTTCCAGATGGCGCTCACGGGCACGCGGGGCCAGCATCTCCAAGGTGGCTTCGACGCTTTGCCGTGGTTTCAGCGACACCTGTTCCAGGTTCAGCTTGCCGGCCTCGATCTTGGACAGGTCCAAGATGTCGTCGATGATCGCCAGCAACGATCGCGCCGACTGGTTGATGACCTCGACCATCTCGCCCTGCTCGCCGCTCAGCACTGTGGCCGACAGCACGTCCAGCATGCCCAGAACCCCGTTCATGGGGGTGCGGATCTCATGGCTCATGGTGGCCAGGAACATGGATTTGGCCTGGGTGGCGCGTTCGGCTTCCTCTTTCGCCGCCTTCAGCCCTTCCTCCACCACCTTGACCGCGGTGATGTCGCTGACGCCCACCAGGATCGACGGCTGTTCGCTCACCTGCACCAATTGCCCGGACAGCAAGGCCCAGAAGGTCTCACCGTAATCGGTGGTGAACTGGGTCTCGAAATCGTCGACGAAGCCGCCATTGCGCAGGGCATCAAGGAAACGCTGGGTGGCGAACGGGCCGATGAAATCGGGCAGGGTCTTTTTCAGGGCGGCGGCGCTGCTGTCGGACAGGCTGAGCAACTCCGACGCGCGGCGGTTCACTTTCTCGACCGCGCAACTGGTCTGGTTGACCAGCAACATGGCCAGCGGTGCGGCCTCGAAGAAGCGGCGCAGCGTGTCCTCGGCGATCTTCTGGTTGGTGATGTCGGAAATACCGACCAGGATGCATTTCTCGTCGCCGATCTTGGTCAACTGCGCCGACAGGCAGGCCGGAAACGCCTGGCCATAGGCGGTTCCCAGCATCAGATTGAAATCCTCGACATAGCCACCGTCGCGCAGTCGGCTCATCAAGGCGCGGAAGTTGGCGGGACCGATGACGTCGGCCAGTTTGCCCGCCGCCGGCAGGGCGAGGAGTTCGCCCGCCCGCCCGTTGGCGAGCATGATTTCCCCGGACGGATGGCGGCACAAAATCATCGGCAGCGGAGCGCCGACGAACAGGATTTGGTGGCGTTCGCGCTCGATCACCGAGGCGGTGATGTCGTCGACCCACAAGAGGATGGCATCCTGGTCGTCGAAGCGGGTGGGCTGCCAGGTGAGGCGGGCGAAAAAGTTGGGGGCGGCAACCCGGTGCATCCTGGCTTCAATATCGGTCAGAACCAGCGATTGGGCGAAGGCGGCTTTGAGTGTCTGATACTGGTCGCGGCGGGCGAACAGCATGCCGGCGGGAATGTCGATCATTTCGCCGTGGCCAAAGCCGAACAGGTGCCTGGCCTTGCGGTTGCCGTAAATGATGGTGTCCGACAACGACAGAACCACGATGCCGATGGGGCTATCGTCGAGCAGGCGCATCATTCCCAGCCGGCTGGGGCCGGACCGGACCGCTTTGGCAAGCGGGGGAGGGTGGTTCATGCGGCAATCCAGAATTCATCCGCCCCATCCCGTCGGGGGCGGCGTCAGCCTAGCACCTCCGCCACGGTCCCGCGCGTGAAGAGGATGTTGCGCTGGCGTTTTTCGTCAAGAATTCACCCATGAGGCGGCGCCGACTTGGTTATTGCTTCCGTCTCGCCCTGTTTCGGAGCTCGATCAATGAAAGCCCTTACCGCCGCTTTGTGCCTGTCCTGCATGGCCTTTCCCGCCTGGGCCGGATCGTTCGTTGTCGGGGTCGAGGAGACCCAGTACTATCCGCAATACACCTATGAAAACGGTCAATATGGCGGCTTCGCCCGTGAGGTTCTGGATGCCTTCGCCGCCGACCGCAACCATAAGTTAACCTATAAGCCCTTGCCGGTGGTGCGCTTGTTCTCGGAATTCGCCGCCGGCAATGTCGATCTGAAATACCCGGACAATCAAAAGTGGAGCCCGGATGTCAAGGCCGGCAAGTCCGTCCGCTATTCCAGCCCGGTGGTGACCAATATCGACGGTGTCAGCATTGTCGCTGCCCGTAAGGATGCCCCGGTCGAGTCGATCAAGACCCTGGGCACGGTCAAGGGCTTCACCGCCTGGAGCTGGGCCGACCAGATCAAGGCGGGCACGGTGCAATTGCATGAAAACAATACCTTCGCCGGTCTGGTCCAACAGGCGTTGGCGGGGCGCGTCGATGGGGCTTATGCCAGCATCTCGGTGGTCGGCTATCAGCTCAAGAGCATGAACAAGGACGGCGCCCTGGTTTTCGCGGCGCACTTGCCGCACCAGAAAAGCGACTACCATCTGTCCACCATCAAGCATCCGGACCTGATCGCCGAGTTTGACCAGTGGATGGTGGAAAAGGCAGCCTTTCTCGCCCAGTTGAAGAAGAAATATCAGGTGGAATAGACGCGCGCGGCATGCCGGGGCGGCGTAAAGATTCGCCGCCCCGGCATGATTTCACCGAAGGATCACGACCGTTCCCGCCCCTCATGCGCACAATGGTGCCGCACATCGACACGCACACATCGCACGCGCACATCGCACGCGCACATCGCACGGGGGGGATCATGAATCGTCTTTACATTGGCGCGATCGCGCTTTTGCTTGCCCAGCCGGCCCTGGCTGCCGACATCCGCTTGGTGACCGAGGAATATCCGCCCTTCAACCTGACCTATAACGGCAAGATCGCCGGATTGGCCACCGATCTGGTCGAAGCGACGTTCCAGAAGGCGGGGGTCAGCTATACCCTTGAGATGCTGCCTTGGGCGCGGGCTTATTCCATGGCGGAAACCACGCCGGGCACCTGTGTCTACAGCACCACCGAAACCCCGGAGCGCAAGGACAAGTTCCTGTGGGTCGGACCGCTGGTCAATAACGACTGGGTGCTGATGGGCCGGGCCACCGGTTCCCCGGCGGTCTCCAAGCTGGAAGAGGCCAAGCCCTACACCATCGGCGGCTACAATGGCGACGCCCTCGCCTTGTTTCTGGAGCAACAGGGCTACAAGGTGGAACTGAGCCCGCGCGATGATCTGAACCCGACCAAACTGGCCAATGGGCGCATCGATTTCTGGGCCACCGGATCGGAATCCGGTCCCCATCTGGCCCAGCAGATGGGTATCAAGGGGCTTAAGACGGTGGCCACCTTCAAGAACACGGTGATGTCGCTGGCTTGCAACAAGGGCACCGATGCCGCCATCGTCGCCAAGCTGCAGGCCAGCCTGGACGCCGTGCGCGCCAAGCGATGATGCGCCGCCGCCGATTCCTGCTGAGCGCCGGCGCGGTGCTGGTGCTGGCCGCCTGCGACGAAGGCGAGGGCGGCAAGGCAGGCCCGCGGAAGACCATCGCCCTGGTGATGAAGACGCTGGACAATCCGTTCTTCGTCGAAATGGCCAAGGCTGGCCCCAGGGCCGAACGGGACTGGCCGATAGCGGTCAGGATCGAGGCGCCGGCCAAGGAGACCTCGGTCGACGAGCAGATCGGCTTGGTGGAAACCCTGCTGAAGCAACGGGTGGATGCCATCGTCATCGCCCCGGCGGATTCGGTCAAGCTGATCCCGGTGTTGAAGAAGGCCCGCGACAGCGGAATCGTGGTGGTCAATATCGATAATCGGCTGGATCAAAACATTGCCGGCGATTTGGGTCTGGTTGGCGTGCCCTATGTCGGCGTCGACAATGTGACCGGTGCGTACATGGCCGCTCAGGCCATCGTTGCCCAGGTGACAGGGCCGGCGAAGGCGGCGGTGATCGAAGGCATCCGCAATGCCGCCAACGCCCAGGCCCGCAAGATCGGCGCCCTGAAAGCCTTCAGCCAGCGTTCCGACATCACCGTCGTCGGCAGCATCAGCGCCGACTGGCTGCGCGACAAGGCCGCCGATGCGGTCCAAAGGCTGCTGAAGGAGCATCCCGATTTGCGGCTGGTCTTTGCCGCCAACGACGTCATGGCCCTTGGGGTGCTGGACCATCTGGAGCGCGCGGGCCGTCAGGACATCGTGGTGGCCGGCTATGATGCCTTGCCCGAGGCCGTCGCACGCCTGGGCAAGGGGTTGACCGCGACGGTCGACCAACAGGCGGAAGAGCAGGGCTATCAGGGCATCGCCGCCGCCTGGACGCTCTTGAACGGTGGTCAGGTGGCGGGCGAAAGGCTGGTCGACTTGCGTCTGGTCACCGTGCCCGAGCGCTGATCGATCCGTGGAAAGGTCTTGGCGGCGCTTCTTACGATTTACCGCCTTTGCGCCGCAAAGGCGGGAGAAAGGGCGAAATCCGCGCGGAAAGCTTGCTTGAGCACGGGTTTGCCTGACGAAATCGGGGAAAAGTACACCGAGGCGCGGCCGAGGGACTTTTTCACGGGGAGGCCGTGGTCACCGTGCCCGAGCGCTGATCTCCATGCCCTCCAGGACGAGATGGGCTTCGTCGAAGCGGTATTGATCGACCAGTTCGCTGAGTTGGGTCAAGGCCGTCGTCAAGTCGGGCCAGTGGCGCAGCACCTGATCCAGGCGCTCGCGGCTGTCCACATCGCCCGAGGCCAGCGCCTGACGCAATTGCGCCAGCGCCGCACTCTGGTCTGGCGCCACCGGCGATGAGGACGCCCCCTGGGGGGCGTTGTTGGGTGTCGGGGGGTTCAGGCAGGACTCGATGTCGCAGACCACCCGCGCCAAATTGGCGAGCACGGCGGGAACCATGCGGTTGATGACGTCGGCCCGGGGATCGTTGCGCAAGGTCGTTTCCAACTGAGCGGCGTGCCCCTTCAGGTCACGGGCACCGATGGTGCCGCTCAGGCCTTTCAAGGTGTGGACCAGACGGATGGCGGTTTCCAAGGCGCCATCGGCCAGGGCGGCGGACAGGGCCTTGTCGAAGTCACGATAATCTCCGGCGAAGCGGTGGAGCACCCGCAAATAGAGCCCCTGATTGTTTCCGGTCTGGCGCAATCCCAGTTCGATATCGACCTGACTGAGGCGCTGCAATCCGCCATCGGTCGGCGCCGTTGTCACGGCGGGGGGCGGCGGGGTTGCCGGTGTCGCATTCTGGTTGCCGTCCGCCACCTGTAGCCAGCGCCGCAGTACCATCATCAGCTCATGTTCCTCGAAGGGCTTGGTGATGTAGTCGTCCATGCCGGCATCCAGGCATTTTTCCCGGTCACCGCTCATGGCATTTGCGGTGGTGGCGATGATCGGCAGGGTCCGCAGTCGGGCGATGGCCCGGATCTGGCGGGTGGCGCCGTATCCGTCCAGGATGGGCATCTGGCAATCCATCAAGACGCCGTCGTAATGCTGCCGCTTGACCATGGTCACCGCTTCGGCGCCATTGGTGGCGGTGTCGATATGGGCGTTGGTATGGGCCAGGACCGCCATGGCCAGTTCACGGTTGATGTCGTTGTCTTCGACCAAAAGGATCCTTCGTCCGTTCAGGTTGAGCGGGGGCAGGGCGATGGTGCTGCGGTCGCGCGCCTTGGGCCGTTGCCGCCCCGGGTTGAGCGCGGTCACCAGGGCATCCATCAGCCGCGACGGCGTCAGCGGCTTCAGCAGTATGCAATCGATCCCATCATGGCGAACGTCGAAGGCGGCGGTCTGGTCGATGTCGGTGCTTGCGGTCAGGATGGTGCGCAATTCCGGCGCCCGCCGTTTCAGCCGCTGGATGGTGGCGGTGCCGGTGGCATCGGGCAGCGGATGGGCGACCACGGCGGCGATGAACGGGCCGGTTTCGATCAGGGCCAGGGCTTCGGCCTGGGTGGCGGCGGCAACCACGTCGCAGTGCAGGCTGCCCAGGATATGCTTGAGGACGCCGCGGGCGGTGTCGTTGCCGTCGACGGCCAGAATCCGGCTGCCGCGGGCCAGGGGGTGGAGTGCGTCGCCCTCCTGGTGCGTGCGTTCGTCGGCGGCGATCAGGAACGGGAGCGTGACCAGGAAGCGGCTGCCCCGACCCAGGTCGCTTTCGACCGCAATGGTGCCGCCCATCATTTCAGCCAGATTGTGCGAGATGGTCAGCCCCAGGCCGGTACCGCCAAAGCGGCGCGAGGTGGAGGTGTCGGCTTGGGCGAAGGCGTCGAAGACGTGGTCGCATTGTTCCGGCGACATGCCGATGCCGGTGTCGCGGACGCCGAACGCCAGCCAGGCGCGGTCGCCGTCGCGGCGTTCCTGGCATGCGGACAGCACCACCTCGCCGGATTCGGTGAACTTGACGGCGTTGCTGATCAGGTTGACCAGAATCTGGCGCAGGCGGACGGGATCCCCCAGCACGGTGGCCGGCAGGTCGGGAGAGAGGTCGAACACCAGTTCCAGTCCCTTTTCCCGCGCCCGCAAAGCGTGCAGGTCGGCCAGTTCGTCGAACAGGTCGTCGAGGTCGAAGGCCACCGTCTCGATGTTCAGTTTTCCGGCCTCGATCTTCGACAGGTCGAGGATGTCGTTGATGATGCTCAACAGGCCATTGGCCGAGGTCAACACCCGCTCCAGGTGATGGCGCTGGGTGTGGTTCAGTTCGGACCCCAGCACCAGCCGGGTCAGGCCGATCACCGCGTTCATGGGCGTACGGATCTCGTGGCTCATATTGGCGAGGAAGGCGGATTTGGTCAGGTTGGCATCCTCGGCCGCCTGACGGGCGTCGATCAGCGCTTGTTCGATCTGCTTGCGCTCGGTGATGTCGTGCAGGATCACCAGGGTCTTGGCCTTGTCGCCGATGACGAAGTCGCTCCGCGACAGGGCCAAGGTTAACGGCGTGCCGTCGGAGCGGCGGGCGGCGACCTCGCCATCGCCCGGGGGCATAGACAGCAAATCGTCCATGGCGTGACCGACGATTTCGGTTTCCGCCCGGCGGAAGATGGCTGCGGCCCCGGGATTTGCGGTTTCCACCCGGCTCTGGGCATCGGTGATCAGGATGCCGTCGCCGGCATTGGCGAAGACGATGCGCAGCATGTGGTCCATGTCGCGGCGCATGGCTTCGATGGTGACCATTTGCTGGCGGGATTGTTCGACCGCGCGGGCGATGGCGCCGACTTCGTCGCGGCGCTGCTGTTCGGGCACGGCGTGGGCGTGGTCGCCGCCGCCGATGGCCCGGGCGGCCCCGGCCACCCGGGCCAAGGGTTGAGCCATCAGGCGGAAGGCGAAGATGATGGCCAGGCCGACGGCGGTGCAGTTGACGGCCAGCATGGCCAGCATGTTCAGCCCCTGGTTGCGGCCATATTGCCACAAGGACTTGGTGGTCAGATGGATCTGCACGGTGCCCATCACTTCGTGCCGACCGTCGCGCTGCCACAGGATCGCGGTGTCGCCCGACAAGGTGCCGCCGGCCAAGTTTTCAGGCACGGCGAGGCTGGCCAGCACGTTGCCTTCGGTGTCCATCACCATGGCGTTGGCGAAGTCGGGATGCGAGGTCAGCCCTTGCAGCATGCCTTGCAGCGCCACATGGTTGAAGTCGCGCACCGGCGAGGCCATGCCCTGGGCCTGGATCGCCGACAGCATTTCCGCCCCGGCCTGCAATTCGTCGTGCTTGGTCCAGATGGTCAGCACCGTGCTGACCAACGATGACACCATGTTGATGACGAAGACCAGAGCCAGGGCCAAGGTCAGGACCTTCACCCGCAGGCTTTGCCGGGAAAAGGACCATCTTTCAGCGGTGACGTGGTCAGGACGGGGTGAAGTCGACAAACGCACGGTCCCTTGGTGTCATTGCCAGTCGGCCAGTCCATACTTGGCCAGGATGGCGCTCAGGCGTCCGGATTGGCGCAGTTCCCCCATGCCCTCGGCCAAGGACTTGGCGTATTGCCCTCCCTTGGGGTTGGCCGGGGTGAAGGCGATGAAGATCGGCGCGGCCTTGTCCTGGTGGAGGATGCGAACCGCGCCGTCCATTTTCATCTGCGCCAGGGTATAACGGGCGACGGCGGCATCCTCGATGACCACGTCGATGCGTCCGGCGGCCAGTTTGCGCAGGTTGTTCTCGGTCGGGGTTTCGCCCCCCACCGCCTCGATCCGGGCCGGATTGGCGGCCAGCCAAGCATCGATTTCGGCGCCGTAACTGTAATCCTTGGTGATGCCGACACGCTTTCCCGCCAGAGCGGTCAGGCCGGTCCATGGCCAGGGGGCGTCATTGCGGACCAGGACGGCGTTGCCGGTTACCCCCTGGGGTTGGGCGGGCAGCAGCAAGCCGCCGGAATCGTCGCGGGTGGCGCCGACGGCACCATCGGTCTCCCCCTTGACGGCATTGGCCACCGCCCTGGGCCAAGGGGCGACCCGATACTGCACCTTCTGCCCGCGTGTCTCGAAAACCGCCCGGGCGATCTCGATCATGTAGCCGGGCTTGGCCGAATCGGGAGCGCAGGTGTGCGGACACCATATGTCGCTTTCCAGCAGGATGGTCTGGGCCGCCACGGGGGCGGGCAGGACGGCAGTGAGCGACAGGGAGAAGATGGTCAGGGTCCGTCGCATGGCCACGCTCCGCGGACATTGGGTGTGCGTTCATCATGAGCGGAAAGTATTGAGGGATATGTGAAACTATTGTTTCCTTTGGTGTAGTTATATTTGGTTGTAATCAGAGTTGTCATATTTGTGACTTGTAAAAATCTTTTGTGCGCAAATGATTTATTAACTAACCTCCCTAGACATCCTGTGGATTTGTCGAGGGAGATGCATCGTGGGCAAGGTAATCATCGGCGCTGCCGCATTGGCTTGTTCCACCTTGTTATCCGTCATCCCCTCCGTCGCCTGGTCGGTGGAACTGCGGGTGCAGGAGTGGGAAGGCTACATCAGCACCTTCAAATCCGATTTCGAGGCTTATGCCAAAGCCAAAGGCAAGACGGTCAGCCTGGTTTTCCCCAAGGCACCGATCGCCTCGGCCGACGACATCTTCACCGCCTTGCGCAATGGCGAGGTGGATGTGGTCACCCCCACGCACAATTACTACAAGGGCGAAAATGCCAAGCTGATGCAGGTGCTGGAGCCGCTGGACGTCTCCCGCATCGTTGGCTACGACAGCGTGTATCCGCCGTTGCGCCAAGCCGTCTCGTTGCGGGACGAGGCCGGCAAGGTCTATGGCGTGCCGCTTTTGGGGGGCTCTTACGCCCTGGCCTTCAATCAGGCCAAGGTTCAGGCCGCCCCTGATTGGCGGGATCTGCTGGCGCCGGCGGCCAAGGGGCGTTTCACCGTCACCTCCGACCAGTACGAGGCCAATGTCTACCAGATGGCGCTGCTGGCCGGGGTCAGGCCCACCGACATCTATGATTACGACCGCTACAGCGAGGGGCAACGGCGCCAGGTGGCGGAGAACCTGAAATTGCTGGTCGCCAACGCCGCCGGCTTCTGGGGCGGCATGCCCTATCCCAAGGACATGGCGGGGCTGGATTACGTCACCGATTATTGGTTCGGCGTCGCCGCCGCCAACAAGGCCGGCCAATCCTGGCAGATCGCCAAGACCGCAACCCCGTCCACCTTGTGGCTGGACACCATCGCCCTGGCGCGGTCGGTGGCCAAGGATCCGGCCCGGCTCGAGGCCGCCTATCTGCTGCTGAGCTTCATGATCAGCCCGGAAATCCAGGCCCGTGTGCATCAGGAATTCGGCAGCGTCGTGGTCAGCTCCGCCGCCCGTGCGCTGTTGCCCGCGGACCGGGCGGCGCAGTTGCCGGGCGAGGATTTCTTCGTTGAACAGTATTTCTGGCAGCCTTTGACCCCGCGTACCCGCAACGCCTTCAAGCTCATGTGGGACGCGGCGCTCAAGGATGCCGGAAAGCGTTAATCGGAAAAGGTGGGTCGCATGGCATTCCTTATTGTCCAACGCAGCATCGCCCGCAGACTGCTGGTTCCGCTGGGGTTGATGCTGGTTCTGATCACCGCGGCGGTGGTGTTGCAGGTGACGGTGATGAGCACCGGCGCGGCCAGGGCCAATCTCGAGGAAAAAGCCAGGCTGACGGCTGAAATCCTGGCCGGCGGCGCCGCCGAGGCGCTGTGGAACTTCGACCAGCGCCAAGGCGGCGCCTTGCTTTTGTCGTTGGCCGCCGATCCCGATTATCTGGGCAGCCGGATCGTCGACGATCAGGGCAAGGTGTTCGCCGAGCATGGCAGCTTCGCCCGTGACGACCAAACCATCGTCGAGGCTAGGCCGGTCATGCGCAGCGAGGGCGGCGCGACCAAGACCCTGGGCAGTCTGGAAATCGCCTTATCGAAAAAGCGCTCGGAGGCATCCATCGCCGAAACCAGCCGCATCCTGGTCGGGGGCGGTCTGCTGACCCTGGCCATGGTCTGCACCGTGGTGTTCCTGATCATCCGCGGCGTGTCCAAGCCCATCATCGACATCACCGCCACCATGTCCAGGCTGGCGGCGGGAAATCTGGATCAGAAGGTGCCGGCCCTGGGCCGCAGCGACGAAATCGGCGAAATGGCCGCCGCCGTCGAGGTGTTCAAGCGCAACGCCCTGGAAATGCAAGCCCTGGAAATCGAACAGCAGCGGATCAAGGACGAGGCGACCCAGGTCCGGCGCGAGGTGTTGCAGCGCATGGCCGAGGAATTCGAGCATGCGGTCGCCGGCGTCCTTGATCGGGTGATGGATGTTGCCCGGCGTGTGGGTGTGCAGGCCGATACCATGGCGATGAAGATGGCGGAAGCGGAACAATCCAGTACTGCCGTCACCATGGCCACTGGTCAGACCTCCAGCAACGTGCAGACCGTGGCCGCCGCCACCGAGCAATTGGCCGCCTCCATCGGCGAAATCGGTCAACGGGTGAATGAAAGTGCCGCCATCGCCGCCAATACCGCCGAGGTCGCCCAAGCGACGCGGGACACCATCGAGAATCTGGCCCAGCAGGCGGTGAAGATCGGTGACGTGGTCAGCCTGATCAAGAACATCGCCAGTCAGACCAACCTGCTGGCGCTCAACGCCACTATCGAGGCGGCCCGGGCCGGAGAGGCGGGCAAGGGGTTCGCCGTCGTCGCCGGCGAGGTGAAAAGCCTGGCCAACCAGACCGCCAAGGCGACCGAAGAGATCACCTTGCAGATCACCTCCAACCGTCAGGCCAGTGAAAAGGCGGTGCGCGAAATCGGGGCGATCACCGATATCGCCGGTCGTGCCAACGAGATCGCCTCGGGCATCGCCGCGGCGGTGGAGGAGCAAGGCGCCGCCACGCGCGAGATTTCGCGCAGCGTCAACCAGGCCGCCGCCGGCACCCAGGTGGTCGCCGACAATATCGGGACCGTGTCGACCAACGTGGTCGATGCCAGCCTGACCGCCCGCGATGTCCTGACGGTCACCAATGAGCTGCGCCAGCAATTCGACGCCCTGCGCGGCACGGTCCAGCAATTCGTCACCCACATCCGTACGACGGCGGAACAAGGAGCCTGATGCCTTGATCGCGCGCCGGTGGCCGTCATGATCGCGCCGCGGTTCCGGCACGGGACCTTGGCCGTAAAACTGATTCTGGTCTTGCTGATCTTGACCACGACCGTGGTCGGCCTGCTGATGTGGTCGTCGGCGGAGCGCCATCGTCGGGCCATTTACCGGGATCTGGGCTTCAATCTGGAAAGCTTTGTCGCCTTGCAGGCGACCGCCTTGGCGCCGGTGTTGTGGAATTTCGACATGCCGACCATCAAGGCGCTGTTCCAGGGCTATGCCCGCAATCCCGACATCGCCTCGGCCGTTCTTTACGGGGAAAACGATGCGGTCTTGTTCAGCACCGGCGATATCGGCCAAGCCACCGATCCCGGGCTGACCCGGCAAGAGGACATCGTTTATCTCGAGCGCAATACCGGCACCTCTTATCAACTGGGCCGCTTCCGCGTCGCCTACCACGATGGCCGCATCCAGAGCCAATTGGACGAACGACGGCGAACCGATCTGGCCATCGGCATCGGTCTGGCCCTGGTCATCGCCCTTGGCGGCGCCTTGTCGGTGCATTTGATCATCTCCCGCCCGCTCAGCCGGTTGCGGCGGTCGCTGGAGCGGGCCGCCCGAAGCGGCCAACGCGAGCCGGTGGCCTGGAGCAGCCGGGATGAACTGGGGCATGTGGTCCTGGCCTACAACACCCTTCTCGATGCCCAGGCCGCCGCCGAGGCGCAGGTCCGGCACTATCAGACCGGTCTGGAAAGTCTGGTCGAACAGCGGACCGAGGAATTGCGCAAGGAGCGCAACACCCTCGAGGACATCCTGCGGCGGTCGACCCGGCGCGAGGCCTATTTGCAGGCGGTTCTGGTCAATGCCGGCGTCGGTATCGCCGCCACCGGCGCCGATGGCGCCATCGACGACGTCAACGACGAATTCCTACGGCTTTGTCGCTCGACCCGGCGGGCGTGTCTGGGCAAGTCCCTGGCCGAATTCCTGTTTCCCGCCGACCGCCGGCTTTATGCCGATGCCCACCGCGCGGTATGGGCGGGAGAAGCGCCCACCTTTCACCGCGAATTGCGCTTCGGTTCCGAGCGTGCCGACAGGGTATGGGGCGATGTCACCATCACCGCTATCCGCGATGCCGGCGGCGAGGTCAGCCAGGTGGTGACGGTCGTCGCCGACGTCACCGACCTGAAACAGGCCGAGGCCCGCTTCCGCGCCCTGATCGAATCGGCTCCCGACGCCCTGGTCATCTGCAATGCCCAGGGAATGGTGCAGATGCTCAATCGTCAGGCCCAAGACATCCTGGGGTACGGCCCGGACCACGCCGTCGGTCGTGCGATCGGTGATCTGGTGGCCCCGGAGTGGCGGTCCCGCTTCGCCGATCAGTGGCGCGACCATGTCTGCATGGCCAGCAACGGCGGCACCATCATTCGCCAGGAAGTGGCGGTGCTGTGCGCCGATGGGGCGGAGATTCCCATGGATGCGTCCTTCGGCACCATCCCCTTGGGCCAGGACGTCCTGGTGGTCATGGCCTTGCGCGACGCCACCGAACGCAAGCAGGTCCAGGCGGAAATGTCCACCGCCCGCCGTCTGGCGGAAGAAGCCAATCAGGCCAAAAGCGACTTTCTCGCCAATATGAGCCACGAAATCCGCACCCCCATGAATGCCATCATCGGCCTGTCGCATCTGGCGCTCAAGGCGGTCCTCGATGCCCGCCAGCGCGACTATCTGGAAAAGATCAACGCCTCGGCGGTGTCCCTGTTGGGGGTCATCAACGATATCCTTGACTATTCCAAGGTCGAGGCCGGGAAGATGACCATCGAAACCGTCGATTTCGATCTCGAGGAAGTCTTCCAGGCGGTTTCCACCACCACCGGCATCCGCGCCATGGAGAACGGCGTCGAGTTCGTCTTCGACATCACCGCCGACGTTCCCCGGCGCCTGCGCGGCGATCCCATGCGCATCGGCCAAGTGCTGCAGAACCTGTGCGGCAACGCCGTCAAATTCACGCGGGAGGGGGAAATCGTGCTGTCGGTGGCGGTGGTCGGGCGCGACGGCGACTCGGTGCGCATGCGCTTCGCCGTCCGCGACACCGGTATCGGCCTCAGCGAAGAGCAGAAGAGCCGGCTGTTTTCCGCCTTCACCCAGGCGGACACCTCGATCACCCGGCGCTATGGCGGCACCGGCCTGGGACTGGTGATCTGCAAGCGTCTGGTCGAGCTGATGGGCGGCGAGATCGGCTGCGACAGCACCTTGGGGCATGGCGCCATGTTCTGGTTCGAACTGCCCCTGCAATTGTCCCAAGGCCATGCCCTGGCCCAGGTCGAGGACAAGTCGTTCTTCCGCCATTTGCGCATTCTCGTGGTCGATGACAACGCGCTGTCGCGGACCCTGATCTGCCGTCACCTCGAACCTTTGGGCTGCACCGTGGTCGCCGCATCGTCGGGCGAGGAAGCGTTGGAGCTGTCCGACCGCGCGGTCGAGGACGATGCCCCCTTCGATCTGGTGCTGATGGATTGGCTGATGCCGGGCATGGGCGGTGTCGAGGCCGCCCGCCACATCAAGGCCCGGGCGGTGGGGGAGCCGCCCAGGATCATCCTGATCAGCGCCTACGACTATCCCGACGACGAGCCCGGTCTGGTCTCCGCCCGTTTGATCAAGCCGGTCAGCCCCTCGACCTTGCTCGACACCGTGCTTCGCGTCTTCAACCGCCCGATAGCCGCCCCTCAGGTGGCGAAGCCGGTGACCGATCAGGGCAAGCCCCTGGCCGGTCGACGGCTTTTGGTGGCCGAGGACAACGAGATCAATCAGATGATTGCCCGCGAAGTTCTTGAAGATGCCGGCGGCACGGTGGTCATGGCCAATAACGGGTTGGAAGCCTTGGAGCGCTTGCGCGAACAGAGTTTCGACATCGTGCTGATGGATATTCAGATGCCGGTGATGGATGGCTATAGCGCCACCCTGGCGATCCGCGACAACCCGCAATGGGCCGATCTGCCGGTGATCGCCATGACCGCCAACGCCCTGGCCACTGATCGCGACAAAGCCCTGGAAGCCGGCATGAACGACCATGTGGCCAAGCCTTTGGACATGGAAAACCTGTTCGGCGTGCTGGCGCTCTGGCTGGCGCGCAGTGATGAAAACGGTTCGGCATCGCCGCCGCCGCCGGTGGTTTTCTCCATGGACAAGGCCTTGCGGCAATTGGCCGGCAACATGACTTTGTATCGCCGTCTGGTCGAACGCTTCCGCCATGACGAAGCCGATTTTCCCGCCCGGCTGCGCGCCGTGCTTGATGCCGAGGATGGGGTGACGGCGTTACGCATGGTCCATTCGCTCAAGTCGGCGGCGGCGACCTTGGGGGCGGAAAGCCTGTGGCAGGCCGTCAGGGCGTTGGAGCACACCCTGGCCGAAGGACTGCCGCGCCAGCGTGTCGATACCCTGTTGCGGGACGTCGAAGACGCCCTGGCCCTGGTCGTCGCCCATGTGGATTCCCAAGCGGCGCTCAGTGCCGCCCCGTCCCCGGACCAGAGCGGGGATCTGTTGTCGCGGTTGCGCCAGTTGGTGGACAGCGACGACGTCGATGCCATCGGGGTCGCCGATCAGCTTGCCGGCAGGTTGTACGGCACCGTCCATGAGGCGGCGGCGCTGCGCATCGCCCAGGCGCTGGCGTCCTATGATTTCGAGCAGGCGGAAGCCCAGGCGGCGGAATTGGCCGCCGCCTTGGGCGATCCCGCCACGACTAACGGGTCCGGCCTGTGAGGATGAAATGACCGAACCGACTAGCGCGACCATCCTGATCGTCGACGATACGCCGGGAAACCTTGACGTGCTGAGCGGTGTCCTGCGCGGCACATACAAGGTCAAGGCGGCCTTGAATGGTCAGCGGGCCTTGGCCATCGCCGCCGCCGAGCCCCAGCCCGATCTGGTTCTGCTGGACGTGATGATGCCGGAAATGGACGGCTACGAGGTCTTGCGCCACCTCAAGGCCGATCCGCGCACCGCCGCGATCCCGGTGATTTTCGTCACCGCCTTGTCGGACGAGGGCGATGAATACCGGGGACTGGAACTGGGGGCGGTGGATTACATCACCAAGCCGATCTCGCCGTCCATCGTCCAGGCCCGGGTTCGGACCCACCTTTACCTGCATCAGCAGAACCGGCTGTTGGAAAGCCGGGTGCGGGAACGGACCGAAGAGTTGCAGCGCACCCAATTGGAAATCATCCGTCGTCTGGGCCGGGCCGCCGAATTCCGCGATAACGAGACCGGCCTGCACGTGATCCGCATGAGCCATTATTCCCGCTTGCTGGTCGAGGCCATCACCGCCAACAGCGAGTGGACCGATCTGGTGTTCCATGCCGCCCCCATGCACGATATCGGCAAGATCGGCATTCCCGATCACATCTTGCTGAAACCGGGCAAACTGTCGCCGGAGGAATGGGAGATCATGGCCACCCATCCCACCATCGGTGGCCAGATCATCGGCGACGACCCGTCGCCGGTGATGCGGATGTCGCGCGAAATCGCCGAGAACCATCACGAGAAATGGGACGGATCAGGCTATCCGCATGGATTGGCCGGCAACAACATCCCCCTGGCGGCGCGCATCGTCGCCCTGGCCGATGTCTTTGACGCCTTGACCACCGCACGTCCCTACAAGCCGGCCTGGACCGTCGAGGAAGCCGTGGCCCTGATCGATCGGCAAAGCGGATTGCATTTCGACCCCAGCATGGTTGCCGTCTTCCACGATATTTTGCCCGAGATACTTAAGATCGGTAAGATATACAGTGAAAATACCTATTCGGATTGATATCTAGAACGGCAAGTTGGATGTGCCCGCTTTCAGGCCGCCGCTTTCAAGATGACCGTGTCCAGGCCTGACGGGGAAATGCCATGCAGCGTGTCGATGACAAGAATTTGCGGGCCAGGGTCAAGCTGTTCGGCAATATCCTGGGCTCGGTCCTGGCGGAACAGGAGCGCCCGCAGGTTCTGGAGACGGTGGAAGCCCTGCGCAAAGGGTTCATCGAGCTGCGCCAGCACGAAGACCCGGCCAAGCGCCGGGCATTGATGCGGCTGATCGGGGCGCTTGATCCGCACACCCTGTCCCATGTGGTCCGCGCCTTCGCCACCTATTTCCTGCTGGCCAACATCGCCGAGGAGGATTTCGCCAACCAGCAGCGCCGCCGCCACGTGCAAAGCGGCGAGCGGCTGTGGTATGGCTCGTTCGACGACACCTTGCGGCACTTGAAGGCCGAGGGGGTGAGCGCCGGCCAGTTGCAGGCCATGCTGGACGCGCTGCGGTTCCAGCCGGTGTTCACCGCCCATCCGACCGAGGCCAAGCGCCGCGCCGTGCTGGAAGCCCAGCGCCGGCTTTACGTACTGGCCCGGCGCCTCAACGACCCCAATCTGGCCGAGCATCAGCGCCGGTCCCTGGATCAGCAGATCCTCAACCAGGTGCAGGTGTTGTGGAAGACCGACGAGGTCCGCATCCAGAAGCCGGTGGTGGAAGACGAGATCAAGAACGGCCTGTTCTATTTCCGCGAGACCCTGTTCGATACCGTGCCCCGGGTCTATCGCAACCTGGAACGCGCGCTCGACAACGTCTACGCCGAGGAGGGCGGGGCCAAGGCCTTCCGCGTGCCGGCCTTCCTGCGCTTCGGCTCGTGGATCGGCGGCGACCGCGACGGCAACCCCTTCGTCACCCACGACGTCACCAAGATGGCGGTGCGGCTGCAATCGCGCGAGGTGCTCAAGCATTATCGTCGCCGCCTCGAGGAATTGCAGGTGCAGTTGACCCATTCCGCCTCGCTGGTGCGACCATCGCCGGTGTTCGAGGCGCGCATGACCGCCGACGAGGACATCGTCGCCGAAGCCTTCGGCGCCAAGCCGGGGCGCTATGCCTTCGAGCCCTACCGGCGCAAACTGCATCTGATGCATTACCGCCTGGGCCGCCAGATCGCCCGTATCGAGGTCTTGCTGGACGGCGGCGCCGATCCCGGTCGCGGCGCCGGCTATGGCGCGGAAGACGATCTGCTGGCCGATCTGCTGGCCATCAGCGATTCGCTGATCAGCCATGGCGACGCCAATATCGCCGCCGCCGAATTGCAGGACATGATCGCTTCGGTCCGCACCTTCGGCTTTTTCCTGGCCGAGTTGGACATCCGTCAGGAATCAACGCGCCATACCCAGGCGGTGGCGGAACTGTTCGCCAAGGCCCCCAATCTGCCCGATTACAACGAGTTGAACGAAAGCGCCCGCATCGGTGTGCTGGCCGATCTGTTGTCCCATGCCGGCACGCCGTTGCTGTATGCCCAGGACCTGTCCGACGGCACCCGCGAAATCCTGCGGGTGATGCGGACAATGGCCGATCTGCGGCGCGAGATCAGCCCGCGCGCCTTCGGCGCCTATGTGATTTCCATGACCCATCGGGCCAGCCATGTGCTGGAGGTGCTGTTCCTGGCCAGCTTCGCCGGCCTGTGCGGGCGGCATCAGGACGGATCGTGGCATTGCGACATCCGGGTGGCGCCGTTGTTCGAGACCATCGAGGATCTGGCCAAGATCGAGCCGACCTTGGAGCAATTGCTGGATGTGGGCACCTATCGGGCGCTGCTCAGGCAATCGGGCAATATCCAAGAGGTGATGCTGGGCTATTCGGATTCGTGCAAGGACGGCGGCATCCTGGCGTCGAGCTGGAGCCTGTACAAGGCCCAGCGTCTGATCAGCCGCAGCACCGAGAGCCGGGGCGTCGCCTGCCGGGTGTTCCATGGCCGTGGCGGTTCGGTCGGTCGAGGCGGCGGTCCCACCCATGACGCCATCCTGGCGCAGCCGCCGGGCACGGTGAACGGCGACATCAAGTTCACCGAACAGGGCGAGGTGCTGTCGGCCAAGTATTCCAACGCCGATACCGCCACCTACGAACTGACCATGGGAGTGTCGGGGCTGATCAAGGCCAGCCGCTGCATGAGCGTCGCCTGCACCCCCGACCGCGCCGATTTCATCGAGATCATGGACGAGCTGGCCGAGCGCGGCGAGGTCAGCTATCGTGACCTGACCGACAACACCCCCGGCTTCATCGATTATTTCTATGAAGGCACGCCGGTGGCGGAAATCGGCCTTTTGAACATCGGCTCGCGTCCGTCGCACCGGTCCAAGGGCGACCGCTCGAAATATTCGGTCCGCGCCATTCCCTGGGTGTTCGCCTGGGCGCAATCGCGCCAGACCATCCCGGCCTGGTATGGCATCGGCAGCGCGCTGAAGGGCTGGCGCGGCGACGATGGCGAGCGGCTGCAAACCTTGCGCGCCATGGTGCGGGAATGGCCATTCTTCCGCGCGCTGTTGTCCAACAGCGCCATGTCGCTGTCAAAATCGGAAATGTCCATCGCCCGCGAATACGCGGCCTTGTGCGACGAGGCCGGGGGCAGCGTCTTTGACCGTATCCAGGGTGAGTTCAACCAGTCCAGCACCCAGATGCTGGAGGTGTTCGAGACCGGCGAATTGCTGGGCGACAACCGGCAGCTGGCCATGTCGCTGGCCCGGCGCAACCCCTATCTGGACCCCATCAACCATATCCAGATCATCGCGCTGCGGCATTATCGTGATGGGCCGGAAAGCGATCAGGCGGAACGCATGCGCTGGCAATTGCCGCTGCTGCGCTCCATCAACGCTTTGGCGGCGGGTATGCGCAACACCGGGTGATCGTGACCCGGGGGAAAGTCCTTCGGCTTCGCCTCAGTGTACTTTTTCACGAACACCTATTCCGCCGCCTTGCTCAGGTATTGTTCCACCGGCACCGCGTCGATCTGCTCGGGCAGCAGGAAGCGGTCGGCATAGGTCTTGTAGACCCCGGAAGACAGGAACAGATCGAACAGATCGGGATCGATGTGCTTGTCCTTCTTGAAGAAGGACAGGATCTTGATGGATTCCGACAGCGTCTTGGCCTTTTTGTACGGGCGATCCGACGCGGTCAACGCCTCGAAGATATCGGCGATGGCCATGATGCGCGACGGCACCGACAGACCGTCGGCCCCCAGCTTGCGCGGATAGCCGGTGCCGATCATGGTTTCGTGATGGGTACCGGCATATTCTGGCACGCGCTTCATGTGCTTGGGGAACGGCAGGCCTTCCAGCATGGCGATGGTCTGCATGATGTGTTCATTGATCTTGAAGCGCTCTTCTTCCGACAGCGTGCCGCGGCTGACCGACAGGTTGTAGAGCTCGCCGAAATTGTACAAATTGTCGGGGATGCTGACGTTGAAGCCGAAACCGGCATAACGCTCCTTGCCGCCGGGGCGCGGGATGATGTGCCAGGACTTGTCGTCCAGCAGGTTTTCCACCGTCGGCAATTGCGGTTCCTCGGCCGGGAAGCGCTTCAGTTCCTCGTGCGACAGGCCCAGGCGGTCGTTGAAGGTGCGCACCCAGGTCTGCTGGGCGATCCGCTTCAACCGTTCGACCTTGTCGGGGGCCATGAACTCGCCGCCCACATTGCATTCGGCGACGAAGGCGAAATCGTCCAGCAATTGGGTACGGCGGCTTTCCATGCGTTGGCGCAATTCGGTTTCGTCGTGGTCGCCGGAAACCACGCCTTGCATGTATTCGATCACCGCGTCGCGCAGCAGCACCTCGAAGCGCATGCGCACTTCGTGGATGCGATTGTAGATGGTTTCCAGCTTGGTCGCCTTGTCGACCACGTATTCCGGCGTCACCACCTTGCCGCAATCGTGCAGCCAGGCACCGATCTTGAATTCGCGCCATTCCTCTTCGGTCTTGAAGGCGAAATCGGCCAGCGGGCCGCTCTCCACCTTGCCGGCCTCCTCGGCCAGCATCAGCGCCAGTTCGGGCACGCGCTCGCAATGGCCGCCGGTATAGGGGCTTTTGGCGTCGATGGCGCCGGCGATGATCTTGATCATCGAGTCCATCAACTCTTCCTGGGCGTCCAGCAATTGGCGGTTATAAAGCGCGGTGGCGGCCTGGGCGGCCAACGCCTCGACGAAGCTTTGGATGCCGGGGTCGAAGGGAATGATGTCGTTGGTGCCGGGCACGCGGGCGTTGATCAGTTGCAGGGCACCGATGATGTCGCCGCCGCGCGGTTTCAACGGCACGGTCAGGAAGGATTGCGAGCGATAGCCGTTGCGCTCATCGAACACCTTGGTGCCGGAAAAGTCGAACTGGCTGACATCGTAGGCGTCCTCGATGTTGACGGTGCGCTCGGTGTTGACGCAATAGCTGACCACGTTGCGGTGGTTGGGCTGGCCTTCGGCATTCATGAGCGGCACGGCCGGGATGTTGGGCAACTCGCCCGAAGCGCCGCCCACCGCCACCCCCAGGGTGTCGTTGCGCAGGATCTGGAAACGCAGCTTGTCGTCGTCGGTGCGGATGTAAAGGGTGCCGCCGTCGGCATTGGTCAGATCCTTGGCCCCCAGCAGGATCATTTCCATCAGCTTGTTGGAATCGCGTTCCGCCGACAGGGCGATACCCAGGCCGACCAGTCGCTCCAGTTTAACCTGGGCGATTTCCAGCGCCTGGGCCTTTTGCGCCAGGGATTCCTTCATGGAACCGAAGGCCTGGGCCAGCGAATGGAATTCCTGGATCACCGAATCCCCGGGCGCCTGACCGGAGAAATCGAAATGGCGCACCCGCTCGGCTTCCGCCGCCAGCATGCGCACGGTGGCCGAAAGCCGCCCGGAAAACATCAGGGCCACCGGCAGGATGACCAGCATGACCAATCCGGCCAGTACCATCATCTGGCCCTGCATATTGCTGATATGACTGGTGAAATCGTCAAACGGCGCCAGCACGGCGATGGTGATGGGCTGGCTGTTGTCCATATGCCAGTCGGACAGGCGCGCCATCATGGTGCCGCCTTCACCCTCGACGAACGTCGCCTCGTCCCGCCTGCCGGCGCCAAGCATGCTGGTCAGCACCCGAGCCAGCGGCGTATCGATCTCGGCCAAGGGCGCCAGGGGCGCCGTCGCCTCGCCCAGCATGGACCGGCCCGCCGCCAGCACCCGCATCTTGTCGTCCAACAGCACGATGCCGCCATTGGCCGACACCCGCTGGCCGCCGACGAAGCCGTTGAGATCGGCCAAGGTGATGTCGACGCCGAAGACGCCGACCTGCCCCGGCAGCCGGCGCGACGCGGTGATACCCGGCTGTTGCAGCGAGTTGAACAGATAGGGGGTCGAGAGCACCGGTAAGTCAGTGCTGTCCTGGGCCGGCTTGTACCAGCCACGCGCCCGCGGATCATAACTGGGCTGGGCGTCGGTCTGGGTGCCTAGCGCCGCCCCCGACGGATCGAGGAAGGTCCAATATTGCGTGCGCTCCTCGCCCTGGCCGGAAATGGCGCGCACGATCATCCAGGTGTTTTCCGGCGCCTTGTGCGCCGCCAGCACGCGGGCATCCTGGCGGGCGGCGATGACTTGCAGGAAGTCGCCGGTCTCGTAGCCGAAATAGAGGGAGTACAACGACTGGTCCTGGGCCAGGGTATCGATCAGGAACGGCACCACCGGATGGGTCCGACCGTCCCCCATCACCGGCTCCGATCCGGCGGGCAGGCGGGCGCCCAAGGCGGCCAAGGTCAGGGTGTCGCCCATCTGGCGGTCCACCTGATCGAGGACGCGGGACGAAATTTCAGAGAACAAGGTGGCGGCGGATTGCTGCGCCGCCTTGGTGCTGGAGTAATAGACGTTGCCGATCGCCGCCAGCGTCACCACCACGATCACCGCCAGAATGGCGCTGGTGATGCTGACTTGAAAGCGCAGACGCAAACGCTTCGACCCAACCATGGCACCATCCCTCATCCACCCGTTTCACGCCTTAGATAGCAAAATCCGTCAGCGCACACTAGAAACAATATTAACCCTTGGTATTACGCACATGGCTGAACGATCCTGGAAAAGTCTGGATTATTCATAATTTTGCCATTGTCGCCATTGCCCCCATTTCGCTTGCCGACTATCCTTTCGCGCGTTTCGATCCGCCCTGCGGCATCAGGCGGATCAGTCTTGGGGGGGGCAAGGGGTTATGAATCTCAATATCAAGATCAGCGTTCTGTTCGCGGCCATCGCGGCTGTGCTGATCGCTTTGCTGATGGTCATCAGCCTGTTCGCGTTCCGCAGTTTTTCCATCGCCTCGTCGTCGGAACATATCCGCACGGCGGCGGAAATCGTGCGCGTGCATCTGACCGAATCCATGATCAACGGCGTCATCGACCGACGCGAAAGTTTTCTCAAGCGTTTGATGGAGGTCCAAGGTCTGGCCTCGGCCCGGGTGGTGCGCTCGCCCGCCGTGGTCAAGCAATTCGGCTCGGGTCTGCACGAGGAAGCCCCCAGTGACGACCTGGAAAATCAGGTTTTGCGCGATGGCAAGCCGGTCTATGACATCATCGAGACCGATACCGACACGCTGATCCGTGGCACCATTCCCTTCATCGCCAGCAATCGCGGCGAGCCCAATTGCCTGCAATGCCACGAGGTGCAGGAAGGCATGGTGCTGGGCGCCGTCACCATGAAGGTGTCCATCGGCAATCTGAAGACCCAGGCCATGCTGACCGTGGCCGCCCTGATCGGCATCGTCGCCCTGTTCATGGGGACCGCCTTCGTCCTGATCCGCCGCATGATCAATCCGGTCTCGGCCACCGCCATCGACGTGGAAAACGCCGTGCAACGGGCGCTGCGTGGCGATTTCAAGGCCAAGGTCGATCAGATCACCAAGGACGAGATCGGCCAGATCGCCACCGACATGAACCGGCTGCTGGCCTTTCTCGACCAGGGTTTGACCCGCATCGGCGCCAATGTGGCGCGGCTGACCAGCCGCACGCCGTCGCCCGATGAAAACCAATTGTCGGCGACCATCGACATGGTCGAGGGTCTGACCCGGGCCGCCCATTTCAAGCAGGCCATCGAGGAAGATGAAACCAAGGCGGAAATCCACACCCGTCTGGTCCGCGCCCTGGAAGGCGAATTCGGCATCCGCGAATATTCCATCTACGAAATGCAGGCCAACAAGAACCACATGACGCCGCTTTACGTCGATGGCCTGCCGCAGGCGTCGTGCCGCTGGTGCGACCCGCAAATCCTGGTGCGCTCGGAAGGCTGCCGGGCCCGGCGCACCGGCCATGTGGTCGACGGTGTGCTCAACCCGGGCATCTGCTATTCGTTCATGCCCCCCGAAGAGGCCATGGACCGCAAGCATATCTGCCTGCCGATCATCCAGTCGGGCGCGGTGGGCAATGTGCTGCAATTGGTGGTTCGTGCCGATGAGGAAACCGCCATGCAGGAGCAGCTGCCTTACATCAGCGTCTATCTGCGCGAGGCGGCGCCGGTACTGGAAACCAAGAAGCTGATGGAAACCCTGCGCGAATCGGCGTTGCGCGACCCGATGACCGGGCTCAACAACCGCCGTTTCCTCGAAGAATACGTGGACACCCTGGTGGCCAACGTGCAGCGCCGCCGGTCCCAGGTCGGCATCATGATGCTGGATCTGGACTTCTTCAAAATGGTCAACGACACCTATGGCCACGATGCCGGCGACGCCGTCATCAAGGCCATGGCCAAGGTGTTGCGCCAAGCGGTCCGCGCTTCCGACATGGTCATCCGCTATGGCGGCGAGGAATTCCTGATCGTGCTGTTGGACGCCTCGCCCGAACAGGCCGACCAGATCGCCGAGAAGATCCGCTCCACCGTCGAGGCTCTGGATATCCAGGCCGGCACCACCGTGCTGCGCAAGACCATCTCCATCGGTGTCGCCGACTTCCCCAGCGACAGCGACACCTTCTGGCAGGCGGTCAAGTTCGCCGACGTGGCCCTGTATCAAGCCAAGGATACCGGACGCAACAAGGTGGTCCGTTTCAATAACGAGATGTGGAAAGACAAGAGCTATTGATCAATCGGGGGGGCTTCGGTCATCCGCCGAAGTTCCCCGGCTTTTGCTCCCGATCAGAACAGGTTAAGCACCGCCTGATCCGCCTTGCCGGCAAAGGATAAGGCCTGCAGCCCCAATTGCGACCGGGTTTGCAAGGCGACCATATTGGCCCCCTCCTCGTTCAGATCGGCATTGATCAGCTTGCCCGCCCCTGCGCGCGCGATATCGGCCAAATTCTGGGCGAAATTATTACGTACCTGCAATAAGGCGATATGGCCACCCATCTCGGCCATGGTGCTGCGCAGCGTGGTCAGCGCCCCATCCAGGGCCGCGATGTGAAAGTCGATGTTGTCGAGATAATGGTCTTGGCTTTCCCACGGATATTCATGCAGCGACACCGTCACCCCAGGGTAATTCCCGGTGGTGAAGGCGCCGTCTGACAGTCCGCTCCCAAGATCATGGACCTCGTCGCCAGGATTGCCGCCGCTGGTCATATAGCCCTGCAAGGCCACCACGGCACGGTATTGCGCGTCGGCGCTGATCGGATTGACGGCATCCTCGCCATCCATGCCCATCACGCCGTCGGCATCGGAAACCAAGGCCACGTTGCCGTCCGGGCTTAGGGCCTTCAACGCCCCGATGCCGGTGACCACGGTCTCGGTGGCAACCGCGGACCCGGCACCGGAATTGGTCATGCTGATCATGCTGGCCGCCCAGGCATCGAATCGGGCCTTCACCGCAGCGTCACCGCCGTAAGAGGCCGCGCTGATATCGACGGTCTGCGGCGCCAGTCCCAGGCTGGCGGCGTTGATGGTGACCCCCATGATCTCCAGCCTCGACACCGGTTCCGCCCCCAATGGACTTAGCCGCACCTGGACATTTGCCGCCGGATTGCCGATCAGATTCATGCCGTTGAAATGGGAATCGTTGGCCATCGCGTCCAGTTGCTCGCGCAACTCACCATATTGCCGATACAACTGATGACGGGTGATCTGACTTGCTTCCGATTTGGCAGCCAGGGCCAGCCCCTTCATCTGGACGATGATGTCCTCGATACCGGACAAACCATCCATGGCCGCCTTGATCGAGCCGATACCACCGGCAATCCCGTCCTTGGTTTCCAGCAATCCCATGGCCCGGTCACCCAAGGCGCGGCCCTGAAAATAGGCGATGGCGTCATCAATAACCGACGCCACCTTCAGACCGGAGGCGAGCCGGCTCTGGGTTCGGCCCCGCAGCGCCTCTGCCGATTGGATGGAGCCAAGGTTCTGCCGCGTTGCCGCGGTCAGGGTCACGTCTGCCGGCATGGTATTCTTCCACTAACCTGCAACAATTATCGGCAATTATAATCCCATAGGATGCGCATAGTATGCAACATTTATTAAAACGCTAATACGAATTACATAAATGTTCTATTACGCGAACAAAGACTTGTGTCGCGCAAAGCTGATAGACAAAGCAACAACATATATAATGAAAAACGGGAGAGGATACAGCGTATCCACTCCCGTTTTATAATTTCACTTCAACCGATAATTACTTCTAGCCAGCCTCTTTCTCACAAGACTTCATCTCGGTTTGATGGGTATTTTCCCACTGCGTGATGGATTGGGTTTCGTTGTCGTCCATCTTGTTGTTCATGCAGATGCAGTATTTTCAACCGAAACCTTGGCATCAGAATTGTCGCTGACGCACTTGGCGACCCACTTGGTATCGTCAGCACCAGCGTTGGCACCACCCCACCGACATTGAAAGGCGTTAGATCGCACCACACGGTGCGGCGTTGTTTTTCAGGCCTCCAGACGGTAGGAGATAGTCATGTCGGTGGCCGGGACCAACCCGGACATAACGAAAACCGTCGCACCGAGAGGGCGCCGTTCTGGGAACCTTGACAGCATGATCCCCATCACCCGCCGCGTCTCCATCGACGAATCTGAACTGACCGAAAGCTTTTGCCGGTCATCGGGGCCGGGCGGGCAGAACGTCAATAAGGTGGAAACGGCGGTGGAACTGCGCTTCGACGTGCGCAACTCGCCCAATCTGCCCGACGACGTCAAGGTCCGGCTGGAAAAGTTGGCCGGGCGGCGGCTGACCCTGGAGGGCGTCCTCATCGTCACCGCCCAGGAACATCGCAGCCAGGAGCGCAACCGGGCCGAGGCCCTGGACAAGCTGGTGGAGCTGATCCGCGAGGCGGCCAAGCCGCCGCCGCCCAAGCGTCGCCCGACCAAACCGACCAAGGGCAGCCAGCAGCGCCGCATGGACAGCAAGGGCAAGCGCGGAGCGATCAAGGCCTTGCGTCAGGGCAAGCCCAATCACGACTGAACGCCTTCCCCATTTTTTTCGCTTTGGCTATGCTGGGGGCATGGCGAAAAAGACACCGGCCACCATGGCCATGGAAAAATCCGGCAAGCCCTTTGCTCTGCTGGAATACGAATACGACCCCAACGCCCCGTCCATCGGCCTGCACGCGGCCGAAGCCCTGGGCTTGCCGGCTTTTCAGGTGTTCAAGACATTGATGGTTCAGGCCGGTGACGAGGCGGTGGTGGCCATCGTTCCCTCGGACCGGGAACTGAACCTGAAGGCCCTGGCGGCGGCGGCGGGCAAGAAAGCGGCGGCGATGATGAAGGGGCCGGATGCCGAACGCATCACCGGCTACAAGATCGGCGGTATCAGCCCGTTGGGGCAGAAAAAACGCCTGCGCGCGTTCGTCGACGACAGCGCCCTTGCCCTGGATTTCATCGTCGTCAACGGTGGCCAACGCGGACTTCAGATCAAGGCGGCGGCGGTCGATCTGATGGCGGCGACCGGGGCGGTGGCGGCAAGGATCGCCACCGGCTGATCAGGCGCTGACCGTCCCCTCCACATAGACCGAGACGCCGTCCTTGGAATAGACGGCATAGCTGTCGCCGTTGATGGTCTGGTTGCTACCGTTGGTCCAGGCGCCGTCATCGAAAGCGACGGTGCCGCCATTGCCGGTGATGACCAGGGTGTTGGCGGTGTTGGTCAGGCCGTTGGTTCCTTCGGTCATGGCCTGGACATCGGTGGCGGTCAGGGTGAGCGCGCCATGGCCGATATCCAGGATCTCGATGCGCTGGATCAATTCGTCGCGGAGGGCGGTCAGGTCCAGCGGGCCGGGGCTGTACCACGACAGCGTGTCGACACCGGCACCGCCATCGACGAAGTGGACGTCAGTGTCGCTCAACACGATGGTGTCGTTGCCGTCCTGGCCGAAGATGACGTCGCCGCCGCCGCCGCTGAACAAGGTGTCGTTGCCGGCTCCGCCGGCCAGGGCCTCGGCCCCCATGCCGCCTTGGATGAAATCGTCGCCATTGGTTTCGTATTGCGACTGATAGAGCGAGCCGATGCTGATGCCGTTGCCGTCAAAGCGGACGTCATAGGCCCATCCTCCGGCCAGCGGCGAATCCAGGCCGACGATGTCGCTGAAACCGCCGGAAGCGCTGTCCCAGCTCAGCACCTGGGTCGTGCCGTTCAACGCGTGGCCGTCGCCGGTGACATGCAGGATACCGTTCAGGTTCACCTGACCGTCGATATCGACCAGGGAACTGAAATCCATGCCGTTATTGCTGCCCACATAGGCCTCGACGGTGGAGCCGGCGCCCAAGGTGACGGTGCCGTCGATGTCAAGCGAGCCGACATATTCGTCATCGCCGCCGCGCAACAGGCCGTTATTGGTGAAACCGGCCCCGGTGACGTCGATGGTGCCGGAGCCTTCCAAGGTGCCGTTGTTGATGAAGCTGGCCCCGGCCCGGTTGATGTCCAAGGTGCTGATACCGGCGACGGAAATGACGCAGCCGATGGCATTGGTCAGGCTGATCCCGGCGAATTCCAGGCCCATGCCGTTGATCTGCATGGTGCCGGTGTTGATGGTGGTGGCGCTAAGGACGTTCAGCACCGAGCTGGAGGTACTGGTGAACAGATGGGCATTGGTGAAGCTGCCGGCGCTCAGCGCCAGGGTGGCGGAATGGCCATTGGTGCCGCTGGAGGTCAGGGTGATCTGACCGTCATTGGTGAACGACTTGGTCAGGGTCAGGCGCGCCGCCGCGGTCTCGGCATAGATGTCGATGGTGCCGGCGTAATCCGGGGTGGCGGCCAGGGCCAGGGTGGTGGAGATGGTGCTGTCGCCGCGCACGGTCAGCAGGCCGTTTTCCGTCACCGCCAAGGTGCCGGTGCCCGACAGCGTGCCGCCGTTCATGTGCGCCATGGCGCCGCCGATTTCCAGCCGGCGGTTCAGCACCGAGGCTCCGGTGATGGAAAGCTGACCGTCCATGGCCACATAGGCGGTGCCGGTGCCACCCAAGGTGCCGCCGTTCAAGGTCAGGATGCCGTGGTTCCAGATGTCGCCGCTGCCGGCCCATACCCCGGTCCCCGACAAGGCCAGCGTACTGTTGCTGATAAAGGTGGTGGTGCCGTTCACGCTTAAGCTGCCGCCGCTCAGGTTCAGCGCGCCGGCGCTGCGCAGGCCGTCCAAGGTCAGGCTGCCCGCCGCCATATTGACCACGTCGCCGGTGGTGATCATGGCCACGTCGCCGCCATTGGGGGTACTGCCCTCGGTCCAGGTGCCGCCGGTGCCGGCGGCCAGGGTGAAGGTGACTGTGACGCTGCCGGCGCTGTAATTGGCCGTCGCATTCCAGTCGGCCCCCAGGTCGTGGGTGATGATGGGGGCGAAAGTGCCGCTGATGGTCCCGGTGCTGCTCAGCACGGTGATGCTTTCGCCGTTAGCCGGTACATAGCCGTAGAAATCGAAAGCGAGGGTGCCGCCCGCAGTGGCATTGCCGATGACATGGACCCGGTCGGCGCTGAGGCCGGAATTGTAGCCCACGTCCACCGCCACGGTCGAGCCGGCGGCCAGCGTCATGGTGCCGATGACGGTCATGGTACCGTTCATCTGCGGGATGCCGGATTCGGTGACGCCGGCATCAAGGACGCCGGTATTGGCGAAGGCGGCGCCCATCAGGTTGAGAGTGCCCAGGCCGGTGATGGTGCCGCTATTGGTCAAGCCGGTGCCGGCGATGGACAGCGACCGGCTCAGGCCCATCCACAGGGTGCCGCTGTTGGTCAAGGTGGCACCGCCGGTCAGGGCCAGGCTTGAGCTCAGCTTCATATTGCCCTGGTTGACCACGGCGCCGCCGCTGATGAACGAATCGTTGTCGCTGCCCTCCACCGACAGCGTGCCAGTGGCCTGATTGGTCAGCACTGCCCCGGCGGTCAGGGTGATGCCGGAATTATAGGCGTCGTTCACGTCGTCGAGGATGATGAAGCTGCCGGCATTGGTGATGTCGGAACTGGCGCCGTCGAAGGTGACGTTGGTGGATTGGTCGGTCGCGGTCTGCTCGATGCGCAAGCTGCCGGTACCAGCATTGATCAGGTTGGCGTGGAAGACGTCGTTGTTGGTGGACAGCACCAAGGTGCCGGCATTGGTGAAATCGGCGCCGCTGACATCCACCGCGCCCGACATGGACAATTGGTCGGCGGCGGCCTCGTGGGTATAGCCGCCGCTGCCGATGACCAGATCGTGCTGGCCTTGCAGGTCCATCATTCCGGTGCCGGCCCAGGTGATGTCGGTGCCGGTCAGACGGGTGGTGGCGGAATGGGCCGAGGCACCGCCGGAGACGAACAGATGGGTGCCTTGGGCGATGTCGAGGGTGCCAGAATCGATGGCGAAGGTGTTGTTCTGGCCGTTATTGATGGTCAGGTCGTAATTGACGTTGATGATGCCGCCGGCATTGGTGACGTTGCCGCTGATGACCCGCTGGCCGGTGGACATGCTGCCGGTGCTGGCATAGATCTCGCCGCTGGCATAATTGGTGAAGACCTTGGTGCCGGTCATGGTGATGGCGGCACTGCCGCCAGCGGTGGCGGTTGATGTGGCGGTCAGGCGCACTTGACCGTAATTGGCGAAATCGTCGTTGAAGATCAGCCCGGCGGAAGCCACGCTTTGCTCCATCCGCAAGGTGGCGCCGGCGGCGTTGACGAAGAGGGAATTGAAGGTGTCGTTGGCATCGGCGATGGTCAATGTGTCGGCATTGGTGAAGGTGCCGCCTTGGATGGTGATGGCGCCGTCCAAATACATTTGTGCGGTGTTGGCGGCCTGCAAGGTGAAGCCGCCGCCGCCGATGGTCACCGTCTGGGTACCGGTCAGGCTGATTTCGCCGCTGCCGGCGAAGGTCAGGGCATTGCCCGACAAAGTCAGCGGCGCGCTGATGAACAAGACCTGGCCGCTGGCGACGTCAATGGTGCCGCCGCTCAGGCTGACGCCACTCCCGCTCAGGGACAGGTCGTAATCGATGTTCAAGGTGCCGCCGGCATTGATCAGCGAGCCGGTGATGGCGTTGGTGCCGGCCCCCACGCCGTGGCTGGAGGTGACGATACCGCCGCTTTGGTTGGTCAAGACGGCGCCGGCCAGCATGTGCAAGGTGCTGCTGAAGCCGCCGCTGGTCACGGTGATGGCGCCGGTATTGCTGATATGGCCGGCAAACGACAAGGCGGCGGCCGCCGTTGTTTGACCGACGGTGATACTGCCGCTGTTACTGACGGCCAGATTGATGGTGCCGCCCTTGCCGTCGATGGTGCCGGCATTGGTAAGGGTGCCGTTGCCGCCGACGCTGGTGCCGCCGCTCATTTCCATGACGCCGCCGCTTTGCACGACGATGCCGGTGCCGACGGTCAAGCTGCCGGCAGAGACGATCAGATCGCCGGCAGTGCCGATGACGACCGAACCGGCCTGGGCGGCGCTGGCGACATCGGCGCTTTCACCGCTGATGGTGACCGCGGTTTCACTGCCGGGCGCCGCATTCGCGCTCCAGTTTCCGGCTTCGTCCCAATATCGGTCGCCGCCGAGGAAGCTGGCGGTGGACGGGCCGTTTTCCGGGGTGACCATCACGGTGATGGTGCGGGTGGTGGGCGTTGCCCCGGTCACCCCGGTTTCCACCGCACTGATGACGAAGCTGTCGGTGCCCGACCAGTCGGCGGCGGGGGTGTAGGTCAAGGTGCCGTTGGCGGCCAGGGTGATGGTGCCGCCATGGGCGGTGGTGGTGCCGCCGGGCAGGGAATAGGTCAAGGCCTGGCCCTGGTCGTCGAGCGCCAGGATCTTGCCGTGATAACTGGCATCCTCGCGCAGGGTGATCAGGTCGTCGAAGGAAGCCGGCTTGGCGGTGACGGTGGTCGGGCCGCCGATTACGGTGCCATCGGGCAAAGCGGTGTCGGCAGAGTTGGGGGCGGTGGTGCCGGAAATATCGTCGAACAGCCAATTGCCTTGCAGGCCGGGCTCGTCCGCACCCAGGCGGGCGTTCATGGTCTGGAGGATGTCGCTTTGGCTGCGGGCGGTGTTCCACAGGCGCACGTCGCCGATCAGGCCGTCCCAGTTTTGGTCGGCGCCGTTGTTGTAATGACCGATTTCCAGGGCGGCGGCGGTGGCCTGACGGGTGCCGGTGAAGGTGCCGGTGCCCACCTGATTGCCGTCCAGGAACAAGGCCACACTGGTGCCGCTGACCGTCACCGCCACATGGTGCCAGGCATTGGCGGAAACCGCCGAGCCGATGATTTCGACGCCGTAATCGCCGCCATTGCCCATGAAGAAGCTGAGATTGCCGCTATCGTTGACTTGCAGGTCGAACTCGGCGGCGGTATTGGACCCGCTGCCCTTGGACAGGATGGGGCGGTACGTAGCACCGCCGTCATGGTTGATCCAGGCTTCCAAGGTGAAATCGCCGGTCATGGCATCGGTGATGTTGGTGTTGACGTATTGGCCGCTGCCGCTCAGGTCCAGCACCGTGCCCGGCGGGTTGATGCGCATGGGATCGGCGGAATCGGTGGCGCCGCTGGTCCCCAAGGTCAGGCTTTGGCCATAGGCGGTGGACGAGAACACCAAGCCGTCGTCGATGTGGTCCATGGTCCAGTTGCCGATCATGTGATCGGGGTTCTCGGGCACCTTCAGGCGCCAATTGTCGGCGATGGCCTCGCCGTCGCGGGCGTATTGCCACAGCCGCACATTGTCCATCTGGCCGATCCAGTCGGTGCCGCCGCCGGTGGAGCCGACCATGAAGCCTTGGCCGGAATACTCGAACTGGGTGAACGGCACGGTGACGCTGGCGGTGTGAATGCCGTTGACATAGACATTGGCGATACCGCTGTCGAAGCTGACCGCCACATGGCTCCACGCTTCCGCCGTGATCGACGGTCCGGCGACGCTGCCGCCGAAGGTGGTGCCGCCATCGGTGCTCCAGCCCAGGGTCAGGGTGCCGCTGGCGCTGACATAGGCGGCCAGGCGGTTGTTGCCCTGGCTCAGGCCCCAGATGTCATGGCGGGCGCCGGTGGTGACCGACGGGTTGATCATGGCCTCGACGGTGAAGCCGGAGCCCACCTGCATGGTGCTGAGTGTGGCTTGGAGGCGGTCGTTGCCGTCGAATTGCAGGGCCGGGCCGGCAGCGTTGGCACCCTGGAAGAAGGTGCTGTCCTCGACGTCGACCTGGATCGTGTGACTGGTGGTGACGCCGCGGCTGCTGGCGGTGACGATGAAACTGTCGCCGCCGGCGAAGCCGGTATCGGGGGTATAGACGAAGCTGCCGTCGGCGCTGACCGTGACCCGGCCATGGCCGCCGGCCGTCACCGCGTTGCTTTGGGTGGTCCAGGTCACCGGATAGCCGTCGTCGGTGGCCACCAGGGTGCCGGCGACGGTGTGCGATTCATCGGCCTCGAACACCGGCTCGGCCACATGGGGGGCGGCGACGGCGACAAAGCTGGGGCTGCCGCTGATGCTGGCGTTGTGCCCGCCCACGGCATAATCGTCGATCAGGCCCGCACTGGTGGCGCCGTCCAGACGCCAGGCGCCGGCGAGCGCGCTTTCCGTCAGCGGGAAGTCGCCGGCCACGGCGCCTTGCACCTGGGTCGAACTCAGCGCCTGATTCCAGACGATGACATTGGCCAGGGCGCCCTTCAGGGTCTGGGCGTCGATCAGGACGTCGCCGCCCATGGAGAAAGTGCCGGAGGGGGGGGTGGGCGTCGTGGTGTTGTTGGTCAGGCCATAGGCGACGCCGTCCACGTACAACGTGGTGGTGCCGTTGTCGCGCACGGCGGCCAGATGGTGCCATTGCCCCAGCAGTGAACTGGCATTGACCGAACTGGACAGATAGGCGACTCCGCCCATCAAGACGGCAATCGTACCGTTGTCCTGTACGATCAGACCAAAGCCGTTGCTGCCCGGCATGCCGTTATAGGCGATGATCTGCGAGTCGCCATCGGTGGCATCGATGCGGGTCCAGGCCTCGAGGGAGAAATTGTTGGTCTGGGTGGTGACGACGGCGCCGGTGGAAACCCGTTGTCCATCGGCGGTGAAGACCAGGGCGCGTTCCGGCGCCTCGAAGACGATGGCGCCGTTACTCAGGGTCAACGGGTTGTCGTAATTGGAGCGGTCCTCGACCCGGGTGCCGGCGGCATTGACCCAATCGAAGGTCCAGTTGGTCAACAGCCCTTGTTCGGTACTGTCCAGCGTACGGGTGTAGTTGCCGGCGATCTCGTCGGCGGTGCGCACGTCCGACCACAGGCGGATATTGTCCACCTGGCCATTGAAATCGTTGCCGGCCCAATCGGTGGTGCCGGCCAGCAGGCTGCCCGACCCGGTGTAATCGCCGCTGGTGACGTCCCGCGTCACCTCGACCCCGTTCTTGTAAAGAATGCGGGTATTGGTGGCGGCGTCGTAGGTGCCGGCCCAGTGCGCCCATTCGCCCACATTGCTGGTGGTGTCGGCATAGTTCAGGTTCATGTCGTAGAACGAATAGGTGAAAATATTGCCGGCGCTGTAGCCCACCTGCAAGCCGGCGCCGGCGGTGTCGCTGCCCTGGCCGAGGACGAAGTCGTTGGTGTCGGACGAGGCGCGGTTGGCCCAGAACTCCCAACTGAACGACTTGTTGGCCAGATCGATGGTGCCGGCGGCGGTGGCACGGTCGTCGACGCCGTCCAGGCGCAACACGCCGCTTTCTTCGCGCGTGCCCAGGATGGCCAGGGCGCTTTCGCCGATGACGGTGATGGTCTTGGTGGTGATGGCGGCGCCGTCGGTGATCTGGACGGTGAAGCTGTCATTGCCGGCATAATTGACCGCCGGATTATAGACGAACCGGCCATCGGCCAACACCGTCACCGTGCCGCCATGGGCGGTGGCGGCATTGGTCTGGCTGACCCAGGCCATTTCGGCGCTGCCCTGGTCGCCATCGTGGGCGGCCAACTGTCCCACATAGGGACTCCCCGGCTCTACCTGAATGGTGTCGTCGTATACCGGCGCCAGGGTGGCGACGATGGTGGGGGCGCCGCTGGTGGTGCCGGTGTGGGCGCCGGTGACCGAGGGGGCGCTGGTGCCGATGGTGTCGCCCAATTGCCAGTTGGCGACGAGGCCGGATTCGGTCCCGTCCAGGCGCTCGTTCATCAGATCCTTGATCTGCGCCTGGGTGCGCCCGGTATTCCACACCCGAACGTCGGCGATGTCGCCGTTGAAATAGGCGATATTGGTGCTGCTGCCACTGATGTTGGTGTAGGTGCCGATATCGAAATCGGTGATTCCGCTTTGCCGCGAGGCAAAGGTTTGCGAGCCGACCAAGCTGCCGTCGAGGTAGAGGCTGGCCTGGGTACCGCTGACCGAGAAGGAGACGTGATGCCAGGTATCCAGCGACACCGCACCCACGGCGGACGAAATGTCGACGGGATACTCAGAGGCGGTGCCGTTGCCGGTAAAGGCCTGGATAATCCCGGTATCGCTCACCTGGATATCGAAGACGGCCGTTTCGTTTTCGGTTGTGCTGGTGCCATTGCGGGCCGAGACGATGGGTACCACCACAGGAGAACCGGAATTGTCGCTCTGCCGGAACCAGGCCTCGATGGTGTAGTCGCCGGTGAGGTTGATCGAGGCGACATTGTCAGCGTGGACGGCATCATCGGTGCCGTCGAAATGCATGGCCTGGGCCGGCGGCGCCATGATGGCCGGCGCGGTGGCGCCATTGGCGGACAGCAAGGTGTCGCCGCCGGCATGGTCGTTGCCCGCTTCGGCGTCATCGAAGGTCCAGTTGGCGATCAGGCCGTTTTCATCGCCGGCCAGCGGGCGGTCGAAATTGCCGGCGATCTCGCTGGCGCTACGCACGCCCTGCCAGATGCGGACATCGTCCAACCGGCCATTATAATAGCCGCCGTTGAAGGCGCCGAGGCTCAGTGTCGCGCTGCCGTCGAAGGTGACGGGGATGTGGGTCCGCGCCACCTCGATGCCGTTCTTGTACAAGATGCGTTCGTCGGTGTTGGTGTCGTAGCTGCCGGCCCAATGGGCCCATTCCCCCACAGTGTTGGTGCTGTCCGCATAGGACAGATCGCTGCCCCAGAAATTGAAGACGAAGCTCTGACCGGAACCATAGCCGACATGCAAGGCGCTGCCGCTGTCCTGGCTCAGGATGATGTCGGAGTCGGTGGTGGCGCGGTTGGCCCAGAATTCCCAGGTGAAGGATGTGTTGCCCAGATTGATCTGGGCGCTGGCCGCGTCGTCGATTCCGTCGAAGCTGGCGAAGCCGCCGGCCTGGGTGGTGCCGATGATTTCGGTGGTGTCGGCGATGGTGACGCTGAAGGTCTTGCTGACCGGGGCGTCGACGCCGTTGGCCACCTGCACGGTGAAGCTGTCGGTGCCCACATAGCCGTATTTCGGCACATAGACGAAGGTGCCGTCGGCATTTAGGCCGAGGCCGCCATTGGCCGGTTGGGTGGTGGTGGTGAAGGTGTAGCTGCCGTCGCTGTCCAGGTCATGGGGGATGACCACGCCGGTCAGCGCCGTGTCCTCGTCGGTGATCAGGCTGGTGGTGGTGACCGGGACGCCGACGCTGTCGCTGTCGGACGGATCGGCCTGATTGATCAGCAGCGAGGTGCCGGCGGCGTCGTTGAGCGGCCAATAGCCGACCAGCCCGGCTTCCTCGCCGGTCAGGCGCGACTCCCAGTTGCCGGCGATGTCCTGGGCGCTGCGGGCCTGATCCCACACCCGCACATCGGC
Source organism: Stygiobacter sp. (assembly GCA_006218045.1). Lineage (GTDB taxonomy): Bacteria > Pseudomonadota > Alphaproteobacteria > Rhodospirillales > Magnetospirillaceae > Magnetospirillum. Next base: position 88,050 of record VBWB01000009.1, on the reverse strand, counting down.
CATTTCCACGTTGGCGAAGCCATTGCCGCCGCGATTGGTGCCGATCAGCACCAGCCCGTTGAAGCTGGCGTCGGCAGGCATGGCAGCGTTGGTGACGGCGCGGTTGAAGGTACCGTCCACGTAAATGGAGACGGTCTTGGTGGCGGCATCGTAGGTATAGGCCACGTGGTGCCAGGCACCGTCATTGATGGCGCTGGCGCTGGAGGTCGAGATCGACTGGTCATCGGCCAGTTCGACGGAGATGCTGCCGCTGCCGTTGATGGTCATCTGCATCCAGTTGGCCGGCCCGGCATTGGCCGGATCGGTCAGGGCGATCACGCCGGCCCAATCCTCGGCGTAGCCGACCGGGGTGCGCACCCAAGTTTCCACCGTGTGCGAGGACACCTGGATCACGCTGCTGCTGCGCAGCGAGCCGTCTTCGCCGTCGAATTTGGCGACGGTGCCCGCATTGGCCAGCGGCAAGGTGCCGGTGGGGGCGCCGAAGGCGGTGCCGCCCATGGCGACCAGATTGTCGCCCGAATTGGCGAAATCGGTGACGACGCTGCCGCTGCCGTCATTCAGCTTCAGATAGGTCAGCAGGCCGCTTTCGTTGCCCGACAGGCGCAGGCCGTTGTGGTCGGTGATCTGGGTGAGGTCGCGGACGGAATCCCACACCCGCACGTCGGTGATTTGGCCGGTGAAGTTGTTCATGCCGGCGGCACTGGTGCCGACCACCAGCGGGCCGTTGAAATGCATGTCGCCGCTTAAGGTGCCGGTGGGGGTCACCGTGCCGATGACCGATCCGGCGGTGGTGTCGCCGTGCAGGACGCCATCGGTGTAGAGCTTCAGCGTGTTGCTGGTCGGGTCGAAGCTGACCGCCACGTGGTGCCAGGCATCGTGGTCCAGGTCGATATTGTCCGAGGTCAGCGCGATGGCGTTGCCGGCGGCGTCGGCGACCACGGCGGTGATGCTGCCGTCGTCGTTGAGGCGGACGGAGATGCGGTTTTCATCGTCGATCCGATAGGTGCTCATCAGCCCGCGCTGCTCACCGTTATCGGTGGCCCGGAACCACATTTCCAGGGTGGTGCTGGCGAAGGCGACGCTGCTATTGGTGATCACCCGGTCGCCGTCGCCGCTGAAGCCGGCGACCTTGGCACTGTCGGTCAAGGCAAGGCCGTTGGGGGTGACCCACGACACGCCGTCGAGCAAGGTGGCCTGGCCGGCCTCGCCCATATCGCCGACCAGATTGTCGACGACCGCGCGGGCATCGTCGAGCGGCCAATAGCCGGCCAGACCCAACTCGGTCCCCGACAGCCGCATGTTCATCTGGCCCTGGACGGTGCCCAGGGTCAGAACCTCGTCCCAGACCCGCACGTCGGTGATCTGGCCGTCAAGGAAATTGCTGGCGACGCCATCATTGACGCTGGCCCCGGCCACCCAGCGCACGCCGTCACCGTCCATCAGCGGACCGCTGACCGCGGTGACGCCGACCGAGTTGCCGTTGACGTAAAGCACCATGTTGCCATAGGGGCCGTTATAGGCGGCGGCCACATGATACCACTGACCGGTGCTCAGGGTGGAACTGGAGGCGAGGGAATAGGTGATGCCGTTGGCGCCCATGGCGTCCACGTGCAGCTTGCCGTCGGCGGTGACGGTGAGGTCGAATTCCCCCCCATGCGAGACGATGGTGCGGGTGCCGGTCAGACTGTCCAGCTTGACCCAGGCTTCGATGGTGGCGGTGTTGAACATGGTGGGCGTGTCGCCCAGCATCACCTTGTCGTTGCTGCCGTCGAAATCCAGAACCTGGGCGACGTTCTCGATCCCCAGGCCGGTGCCGGTGGGGGCGGTCCAGGTGGCGCCGTCGACCATGCCGGTGCCGGCCATGTTGTCGGGATTGCCGCCGGCCAGCGGCCAGTACCCCACCAGATCGATTTCATTGCCCGAGAGCGGGCCGTTCATGTTGGCCTGGATGTCGGTCTGGGTCAGCGCACCATCCCAGATGCGGACCTCACCGATCTGGCCATGGAAACCCTCGGTGCCGGCGGCGGTGGAGCCGATGGCCGTATGCCCCTGGGCCGGGGCGAAGCTGGTATTGTAACCGGCGGTGATGTCCACCGCTTCGCCATCCACGTAGAAATGCCATTGGTTGTTGTCGTGGGTGACGGCCACATGCTGCCAAACCCCGACCTTGGCGCTGGTGTTGGTGTTGACCCAGCCATTGCCGCCGGCCAGACCGGCGAAGTGGCCGCCGGCGTCGATCAGCAGGCCGAGGCCGTTGAAGGAAGAATCGCCCTGATAGACGATGTACTGGCCGCCCGCGCTGCCGTCCCACTTCACCCAGGCTTCCATGGTCAGGTTGCCGGTGGTGGCGGTGACCACCTGATTGGCATGCAGGCCGCCGCCGCCCAGGAAGGTCATGGCGTTGGCCGGCGGGGCCAGCACATGGGCGCCATTCAGGTCCAGCTTCTGGTTGCCGCCGGCACGGTCGGCGACCGCGACGTCGCTGTAATCGACCCCCTCGAAGGTCCAGTTGGCGTAAAGCCCGGCTTCGTTGCCGGTCATGGTGGTGTGCAGCCCTTGGGCGATCTGGATCGGGCTGCGCGCCGTAGTCCACAGGCGGATATCGTCCACGGCACCGCTGAACATGTCGGTGACACCGGCGGGCTGGCCTTCCATGGGGATGCCGGTGGCGGCGCCGATCAGCAGCGGCGCGTCGGCGCTGATGTCGATGACCGTATCGCTGACGGCGGAATCGACCCTCTGGCCGTCGATATAGAGGCTGAAGGTATTGCCGCTGCGGGTCACCGCCACATGCGACCATTCGGTCAGGGCGATCCCTGCACCCGCCTGTACTTCATAGGTGCCGTTCAGCCCCAGGCCATCGGCATCGTCACCGGCCATGAAGGTCAGCTTGCCGTTGTTCAGGAACAGGCGGAAGCGCTGGTCGCTGTCGCCGTATTCCTTGGCCAGGATGACCCGATTGCCGCTGGCCATCATCGCATCCGGGTTGATCCAGGCTTCGATGGTGAAGTCGCCGGTGCCGACGGTGAAGACGTCGCCGGCGTCGCCATGGGCGTTGGTGCCCTCCAGGGTCAGATAGGAATTGCGGGTGCCGGCGCCCATCACCGTGAAGGCATCGTCCACGGCGCTGACGTTGATGCTGGCCGTGGCGGTGGAGATCAGGCCTTGCGAATCGGTGATGGAATAAAGGAACGAATCGCCGCCGGTGTAATTGCGGCCGGGGCTATAGATGTAGGTGCCATCGGCGTTCACGCTGACCGTGCCATGGGCGGCCTGACCGACCAGGGCGAAGCTGACCGCGCCCTCGTCGATGGCGGTCAGCGTGCCGGAGAACGCGCTATCCTCGGTCACCGTGATGGTCGGCAGCATGTTCTGGAGGGAAAGGTCGTCCAGGGCGATGCTGTGGTCGCCGCCGGTTTCCGTCCATTCACGGTTATGGATGGTCACATAGCTGGCGGCGGGGGCGAAATCGCTGACGGCGGTCAGGCTGGCGCTGTTGGTCGGATCAATGGTGTCGACGACGGTGAAGCTGATATCGCTGCCGTCGTCGAAGGCCTTGAATTCATAGATATGTCCGTCGACCCAGGTCAGGCTGCCGTCGCCGAAGATATCCGTGACCGCGGCGCCGCCCAGGCCATTGATGGTGATGGTGTTGTCGACCGAGACCACATTGAGCGTGATGCCATGGGTGGGAGTGCCATAGAAACCGGCATCGGGCTCGCCGCTGCTGCGCAGGACGATGGACAGCAGGTCGTCGGCACTGGCCTCGAATTTGCCGGTGAAGGTCAGCGGATTGGCGGCGGTGCCGCGATACTGGCCGCTGGTGTTGAGGATTTCGCGGTTGGCCAGCGTCACCACGCCATTGCCGACAACGACGCTGTCGGTGCTGTCCTCGGTGCCGTCGACCACCTGCCATTGCGGACCCAGGCCGGCGGCGGCGGGGGCGAAGGTGTCGAAGATGGGGGCCGAGCCGGCCACCTTGGGGGCATCGTTGATGGCGGTGACGGTGATGGTCGCCATCTTGGTGGCGGCGCTGAACGAGGCGGTGTCGGCGGCCACGTCGACCGTATCGCCGGCCATGCCCGGCCCGTCGCCCCAGGCGCGGTAGTTGAAGCTGGCGGTGCCGGCATAATCGGCATCGGGGATGAAGCGGATCGCGCTGTAACTGGACAGCAACAGGGCTTCGCTGGTGCTGACCGGGGGGAAATCGCCCCAGGTGCAGCCGCCGTCCAGGCTGTATTGCCAACTGCCGTGGCTGCTGTCCGTCGACACCACGGCCATGCCCAGGGTCATGGACGGCAGATCGGCGTCGAAGGCGGCAGAGCGTGACAGGAGGGACGACACGGATTGGCCGCCGACCTCGGCGGACGCGGGGACCCAATCTTCTTCGATAGGGGCAAAAGTGACGTCGCTCAGCGACACCGGGACATCGTTGACCGGACTGACGGTGACGGAGATGGTCTTGCTGGCCTTGCCGCCCTGGGCGTCGATGGCCTCGATGGTGAAGCTCTCGCTCGACACGGTCATGGCCGGCCAATCGACCGGCGGGGTATAGGTCCAGTCACCGTCCTGGGTGATGGTCACCGACCCCATGGCCGGGCCGGACATGATCGACAGGGTCAGCGTGCCGCCATCGGCATCGGCGGCGGTGACGTGGCCGCTGATCGCCCGCTCTTCCTGGGTCAGACGCTGGCTGCCATCGGCGATCATGCCGGGCGAGGCCACCCAGGTCGGCGGCTCGGACGACATCAGCAACGGATGGTTGCCGGGGGCGGAATCGCTGGCATTGCCGGTGCCGTGATCCATGCGCCAGTATCCGGCCAAGCCGCTTTCGCCGCCGGTCAACTGCCGGGTCATGTCGGTCTGGATGGAAGCCGCGCTGCGGGCGGTGTTCCACACGCGCAAATCGTCGATCATGCCCTCGAAACCGGTGATGGTGTCGCCGGCGATGGAGGCCGAGCCGATCCGGGTCACGCCGGTGGGGGTGGTGATGGCGGCGCTGGTGGCCGACAGGGTTTGCGCCACGCCGTCGACGTAAAGGCTCCAGGCGGTGCCGTTATAGCTGGCGGCCACGTGCTGCCAGGCCATCATCGAGGTGCTGGTGTCGGCGGCTTCCAGCACGGTGGCGCCGACGCGGATGCCCAGATGGCCCTCATCGGTGACCACCAAGCCATAACCGTCGCTGCCGATGGTGCCGTTATAGGCGATGATCCGTTCGCTGCCGACCAGGGGGGCGCCCTTGATCAACACTTCCATGGTGACGGCGCTGGTGGCGGTGCTGACCACGGCGGTGGTCTCGGCGTGGGCTTGCGGCCCCAGATTGAGGGCGGCGGTGCCGCCGATGGTCGACCCGGTCAAGGTCGGCATGTCGTTGACGGCAGTGACCTTGATGGCCACCACCCGGCTGCTGACACTGCCCTGGTCATCGGTGATGCTGACGGTGAAGCTGTCGACGCCGTTGAAATTGGCGTTGGGGGTATAGCTGACCTGACCGCCGGGGCTGACGGTCAGGCTGCCGTTGGCGGTGGTCGAGGTGACGGCGAAGCTGGTCGCCGTCGGCGACATGTCGTCGGGATCGATGAACGGCAGCGGCAGGTTGGACAGCGGCATGTCCTCGCTGATCTCGAACAGGGCCGCCGGGGCCAGATCGCCGAAACGCTGCAACGTGTTGGCATTGCCGCTCAAATCGGCCAGGGTGTTGGCGGAGACGTCGGCGAAGCCGTAGCCGGCCACCAAGCCGCTGGTGGAGTTGGACACCCCGTCCAGATCGTCGCGGATCTGGAAGACGCTGCGGGCATGGTTCCACATCCGCACGTCATCGACGGCGCCGCGCAAGGCGGTGTTGGGGTTGAAGCCGCCGCCGGCGAAGGCCTGATCCTGGCCGATGACCAAAGTGCCGCCGCCGGCGATGGTGCCGCCGGCATTGACGCCGCTGGCGCTGCCCACGACCGCGCCGTCCTTGTAGATACTGACCTGACCGGTGGAGGATTGCCAGGTCACCGCCAGATGGTGCCAGTTGGCATCGACCATCACCATGGGCGTGATGGTGGCGCTGATTCCGTCGATGGTGACGGTGACCAGACCGGCGGAACTCGCCCCCAAGGTCAGCTTGCCGCCATCGGGGGCGACATAGGACAACAGGGTCGAACTGTTGCCGGCGGGGATGGCGTCGAACTTGGCCCAGGCTTCAACCGTCAGGCCGGTGCCGGCCCCCAGGCCGGAGACGGATTCCGCCTTCAGATAACTCTCGGTGCCGCCGCTGAACAGCGCCCCCAGGCCGCTGGGCGCCTGCAACACGATGGCGGCGGACGGGCTGGCATCGGTGATGCCGTCGAAATGGATGGCGGCGGGGGCGATGGCGGAGCCGGCCAGCTTGATCAGGGTGCCGTCATGAGAGGTGGCGCCGGTGCCGGCGCCCTTGACGTAAATCCAGCCGTCGCTGCCATTGCTGAAGAACACCATCTTGTTGGTGATGGCGCTGGCGGCGATATCGGCGATGGTGGCGGCGATGCCGCCGGGATTCAAGGCAAAGGGCTGGCTGGGGTCGTAACCGATGCCGGCCATGTCGGTGAAGCGGATGACGTCGCCCGCGCCCAGGCCGGTAATGGTATCGGTGGCGGTAAGGGTCGAGGTGCCGCTGCCCTGGCTGCGGAAGAGGTCGGCACCGCTACCGCCGATCAGGGTGTCGGCGCCGCTGCCGCCGGTCAGGGTGATGCCGGTGGTGCGGGCGGAGGCGTCCAGGGTGACCGCAGCGGTGGCCGCATTGGCATCGACGCTGGTGATGCCGGCGTTTTGCGACCCAATGCCCAAGCTGACGCTTTGGGCATTGGCGGTGGTGGACTTCAGGACCAGCGATTCCACCTGGTTGACCCGCGCCAGATGGATGTCGGTGATGGTGGCGGTATCGGCGATGGCCAGGGTATCGGTCCCCAGCCCGCCATTGACGGTCATCGCCCCGGTCAGGGCAGTGTTGGTGGTGGTCAGGCGGTCGTCGCCATCGCCCAGCGCCAGATAATCGAAGCCGCTGCCCACATCCAAGGTGTTGGCGTCGGCACCGGCCACCAGGGCGGCGCCGCTCACGGTCAGGTCGCCATCGTTGAAGCGTAAGGTCTCGAAACCGCTGACGGTATCGGTATTGCCGCTGGCCAGGGCGGCGACGTTCAGGGTGCCGGCGGCGTTGGTGATGTGGTAAGCGCCGGCATTGCCGGTAAAGCCGGCCACGTCGGCGGCGTCGCTGCCGCCGGTCAGGGTGTCGCTACCACTGCCGCCGATCAGGGTGGTGGCCCCGCTACGGGCGGCGGCGTTCAGACTGATTCCGGCGGTGGAGGCCGAGGCGTCGATGACGCCGATGACCGTCTCGGCGTCCAGGGTGATGGTCTGGCTGCCGCTGCCACTATGGCCCAGCACCACTTTTTCGATGCCGTGCAGGGCGTTGATGGCTCCGGTGGTATCCCAGACCGCATCGGTGATGGTGATCTGGTCGGTGCCGCTGCCGCCGATGAAGGTGGCGCCGCCGGTGGCCAGGGCGGCGGTGGTGATGAAGGAATCGTTGCCGGCCCCGCCGTCGACCAGATTGAAGGGACTGGTGATGGTGGCGCTGTCATTGCCGCTGCCGCCGGTCAGCATCAGCCCGCCGGCGGGGGTGCCGTCGGCGTTGAAGCGTTGCGCGTAGATGCCGCCCGACGATCCGTCCTGACCGGCAGAGACCCAGGCGGCCTGGAAGCCGCCGCCGGCCAGCGCGGTCAGCACCAGCGCGTTTTGGTCGCCGCTGCCATAGGTGTTGGCCAGGATCTCGCCGCTGATGGCATTGCCCTGGGCGTCGAACACCCGCACCACCACCGCCTTACCGGCGTCGTCCTTGTTATCGGACACCCAGCCGACGGCATAGCCGCCAGTGGCCAGGGCGGTGACCTGCGGCTGGGTCTGTTCCCCCGCCACCGTGGTGTTGACGATGGTCTCGGTCCCCAGCGCCGTGCCGGCGGAATCGAAGCGCCGCACCGCGATACCGTTGCCGTCGCCATCGCCGGTCATGGTCTGCCAGGCGACGACCAAACCGCCATTGGCCAGCACGTCGATGGCCGGTTCTTTCTGGGCCAGGGCGACGATGTCGTTCAGACGGAACTCGGCCGAGGCGGGGCTGCCGGCAGCGTCGTAGCGGCGGGCATAGATGCCGTAGCCATTGGTGTCCAAGCCGGCATCGTGCCAGACGACCATGAAACCGCCATCGGCCAAGCCGGTGACGCTGCGCACGGATTGGTCGCCGGAAACGGTGTTGTTGACACGGAATTCAACCCCCGCCGCGATGCCGTCGGCATCGTAGCGTTGGGCATAGACGCCATAGGTGCTGGCGTCCTGGCCGGTGGAGGTCCAGGTGACGACGAAGCCGCCATTGCTCAACTCGGCCACCTTGGGCCGCTGCTGGTCGATGGTGACGTAGGTGTTGACGTGGAATTCCAGGCCGATCTTGGTGCCGTCCTGGCTGAAGCGCTGGCCGTAGATGCCGGCATTGGGATCGCTGCCCTGGCTGTAGGATTGCCAGGTGGCGATAAAGCCGTCGCCCAGGGAATCGATGGCAGGCCAATATTGATCGGGGTCGGTATCGCTGTTGACGATGAACTCGCCGCCCAGCTTCTGCCCGCCCAGGCCGAAGCGCTGGCCGATGATGCGGTAGCCGGTTCCCGTATCCGGGGTGCCGCCCCAGATGGCCACGACGCTGCCGTCGGCCAAGGTGGTGAGGGCGGGGACATTCTGGTCGTATTGGGTGGTGGTGTTGAGGCGCTGCTCGCCTTCGGGCAACTGGGACAAGGTGAAGCCGGAGGGAACGCGCAGCAGGTTGGCGCTGCCCGCCACCGTGCCGCCGTGACCGTCGCTGACCGTGTAGGTCAGCGCCACCTCGGCGGCGGTGCTGCCTTGGGCGTCGAAGGTGAAGGTGCCGTCGCCGTTGTCGGTGATGGCGCCGACGCTGCTGGTCAGGCCGGTGACCGCCAGGGTGTCGCCGTCCAGGTCGCTGGCTTGGCTCAGCAATTGCGCCGCCGAGATGGTCATGGTCGCGGTATTGACGCCGGTCAGGCTGACGGCGGCGTTCACCGGCGCATCGTTGAGTGCGGTGATGCTGGTGCTCAGGGCGGAGGCGGAGGCGGCGATGGCGCTGGTACCGCCGGTGACCGAGGTGTCGATCAGCACCGGCGCGCCGGTGCTGTCGGAGAACGACCCGGCATAGCTGGAATCCAGGCCGCGCACGGTCAGCGCCGGCGCGGCGCCGTTGAAATCGGCGGCGGGGACGAAGCGCAGCTTGGTCGCCGCCGACAGGGCCAGGGCGCTGGCGCCGTCGTTGACGCCGCCGACATCGGCCCAAGTGGTGCCGTTATTGCTGGAAAATTGCCACGTGCCGTAAGCGGTGATCGGGTTGCCGATGACGGCCACGCCGGCGACGCTGCCGCCGTCCACGTCGGTGAAGCCGGCGGCGAACAGGCTGGCGACGGTGGCGCCGGCGGGGGCGGTGGCGTCTTCGCTCACCGCCGCCAGACTGGCCGAACTGGCCATGCCGGGGGCGTCGTTGACCGGGGCGACGGTGACATTGATGGTCTTGCTGGCGCTCTTGGCGCCGCCGGCACCGGTCATTCCCAGATCGTTGACGGTGACGGTGACCTGGTCGGTGCCGTTGAAATTGGCGTTGCCGCGATAGGTCAGGCTGGAAAGCGCCGCATTGATGGCCGCCTTGGTGCCGGTGAAGGTGACGGTGCCGGCATCGGTGAAGCCGCCGGCAACCACGCTGAGGCCGGCGGTCTGGGCGATGGTCAGGGTGCCGCTGGTGGCACCGATGGTGACCTGCATGGCATCGCCCGCGGCGCTGTCCACGTCGCTGACCGACAGGCCGGGGACCAGGACCGGGTGATCCTCGGTCGCGGTGATGGTGGTCACCGGCGCATTGGTCCAGCCGACGGTACCATAGGCGGCGGGCAAGCTGATATTGCCGGTCTGTCCGCTCAGGTCGGCGATGGTGTTGCCGCTGCCTTCGTTGAAACGCCAATCGGCCAACAGGCCGGTGGTCACCGGTTCCCCCAGGGTCAGCTTGATCACATCGGCTGCGGCCAGACCGGTGCTGTACAGGCGCAGACCGTCCAGGATGCCGTCGAAGCCGCCATCGGCCTCGGGCGCGCCGAAAGTCAGGCCATTGGTGTTGGTGGTCTCGGTGGCGCTCATGTGGGTGGCGTCGATGGGCGCCGACAGCACCTTGACGCCGTTCACGTAGATGTCGCGGTTGCTGCCGCTTTTCACCATGGTGATCTGCGACCATTGGTCAAAGGCGACGACACCGGGGTCGGTTTGTGCCCATTGCCAGCCGGTGGATTGCTTATCCAGGCCGAACATCAGCGAGCCATCGGCGTTGACGGCGGTGTAGATGCCCAATTCGCCGTTATAGGACGCCTGTTTCAGCATGATGCCGGCGGCACTGGGCTTGACGTCCATGACGATGGTGAAATCGTCGCTGCCGGCGAAGCGGGTGGCCGGCGTGCTGGGCAGGGTGAGGGCGCCGTCGGCGAGGCTCAGGCCGGTACGCGCAGCACTCAGGATGGGGGCATCGTTGACTGCGGTGACGGTGGTGGAAAGCCCCGTGGCGGTGGCGGCGATGGCCGAGGTGCCGCCGGGGGAGCCGGTGTCGATCAAGGCGCGGCTGCCGGCGCTGTTCGACCAATCGCCGCTATAGCTGTTGTCGAGGCCGCGCACGGTCAGTGCCGGCGCGGCGCCGTTGAAGTCGGCGGCGGGGACGAAGCGCAGCTTGGTCGCCGCCGACAGGGCCAGGGCGGCAGAGCTGTCGTTGACGCCGTCCACATCGGCCCAGGTGGTGCCGTTGTTGCTGGAATATTGCCAGACACCGGATGCGGTGATCGGGTTGCCGATGACCGCAACGCCGGCCAGGCTGGCGCCGCTGTCCACGTCGCTGAAACTGCCGTTGAACAGAGCCAGCACGCTGGCCCCGCCCGCTGCCGTGCTGTCTTCGACGACGCCGGACAAGGTGGCGCTGGCGGTCATGACCGGGGCGTCGTTGACGGCGCTTACTGTGGTGGTCAGCGTGCCGCCGGCCAGGGCGACGGCGGTGCTGGAGGCGGGGGCGAGGGTGACCCGGCTGGCGCCGTTGGTGAAGCTGCCGCCATAGCTGTCATCCATGGCCCGCACGCCCAGGGACGGCGGCGTGCCGTTGTAATTGGCGATTGCGGCGAAGCGCAATTGGGTCGCCGCCGACAGGGCCAGGGCGGTGGCATTGTCGCCGACGCTGCCCACCGCATTCCAACTGGCGCCGGAATCGGTGGAATATTGCCATGTGCCTTGGGTGGTGGCGTTGGCGCTATTGCCGATCACCACGATGCCCGACAGGCTGGGCTCAGGGTCGGGGTCGCTGAAGGTGGAGGCGAACAGGGACGACACCGTGCTGCCGGTGGCGGTCACGTCCTCGTTCTGGCTGAGAACCGCGTTGCCGGTGGCGGTGGGAGTGTCGTTGACGTTGCTGACCGTCAGGGTGAAGGTGGCGCTGGCGGCGGAAAAAACGGTGCCGTCGAAACCTTTCCAGCCGAAGCTGGCATTGCCGGCGAAATTATCGGCGGGGACGAAGCGCAGTTCCCCCGCATTCAACTGGGCGGCGGTCAGATCGACCGGGCTGGCGGCCAAGCTGGTGCTGGTGACGTCGGACCAAGTGCCGTTCACCAATATCTGCAACTTGCCTTCGCTCGCCGTCGGCACCGAGGCCAGACGGATCTTGCCGAGCGCATCGCCGTCCACGTCGCTGAAACCGGCGCTGAAATCGGACGCCCGCAACAAAAGCGAGGCGCCTTCCGCGGTGGTCTGGCTGACGGCGTTGACCACCGGCAGATCGTTGGTGCCGGTCACCGTCACCGTCACCGAGGCGGTCTGGCTGGCGCCCTGGCCGTCGGACACGGTGTAGGTGAAGGTGTCGGTGCCGGTTTCACCCGCCTTCAGCGACAGGTACTGGTTTTCCGTCGGCGTATAGACCAACTTGCCGGAAACCACGGCGACCGTGCCCTTGGCGCCGTTGCTGGCGGCGGTGATGGTCAGGGTGTTGCCGTCCACGTCGGCATCATTGGCCAGGGCGTCGATGGTGACGCTGGTCTTGGCGTTGATGGCGGTGCCGACGTCGCTGGTCAGGGTGGGGGCGTCGTTGACCGCCGCCACGGTGACGGTGACGGTGGCGGTGTCGCTGGTGACGCGGGTCTGGCCGTTGACCACCACCGTATTGGTGATGGTGTAGGTGAAACTGTCGGTGCCGTTGAAATTGGCGTCAGGGGTATAGATGACGTCGGTGCCGTTGGCGGCCAGCTTGACCTGACCGTTGGCAGCGACCCCCAAGGCGACGATGCGGCCCTGGTTGAGGGCCGCGCCGTCGACGCGGGTGTCGTTGCCCAGCACGCTGACGGTGATGGCATTGTCTTCATTGCCGCTGCCGCTATCGTTCTTGGCGTCGGCGGCGGCATTGGCGGCGGCCTGCTCGATGGCTTGGCGGGCGGCGAGGGCGGCCTGTTCATCGACCTGGCTTTTCCAGCCGGCGAAGGCGGTGGCCAGGGCGGTGGCGTCGACGCTGACCTGACCGGCGGCATTGGCCTGGGCCTGGGCGATGGTCGCCTGCTTGCGGGCGGCATCGGCGGCGGTTTTGGCGGCGGCGACCTGGGTGTTGGCATCGGTGACGTCCTGGGCGTCGTTGACGTCGTCGTCCGTGGTGGCCGGATCGTCGTCGATGGCCTGGATGGCGGCGACGCCGGCATCGGCCTCGCCGTCACGGCTGGCGGCATTGGTGGCGGCGGTAGCTGTGGCTGTCTTGATGGTCAGCGCCGTGGTTTGCAGCGTCACCGCCTTGGCCCGGATGGCGTTGGCGATGGTGGCATCGGCGCCGCTATTGGCCGCCTTCCAGGTATCGATGGTGTCGATGATGGCGGTCAGGCGATACAAGACGCTGCCGGACTCGCCGACACTGCCCAAGACGGAATCCGCATTGGTCTTGGCGCTGTTGGCATCGGTCTTGGCCGCTTCCGAGGCCAGGGCCGATTGCTCGGCATTGGCCAGGGCGGAATCGATGGCGGCCTCGAAGGCGGTGCCGTTGGTGATGGAATCGACCGAGGCCTTGGCCGCATTCATGGCCGCCAGGGCGGTGGCCAAGGCGCGGTCGGCGTCGCTGGCGAAGCCGCTGGCCTCGGTTCCGGCGCTTTGCGCCTTGGTCGCCCAACCTTGGGCGGCGGGACTGGCCGACAAGGTGAAGCTGCCGGTGGACAGGGTCACCGTCTTGGCCGCGTTGGCGGCATCGGCCGCCGCCAGGGCATCGGCGGTGGCGGCGTCACCGTCGCTATAGGCGTTGACAGCGGTCAGCTTGGCCGTCTGGGCCAGATCGCGGGCGGTCTGGGCGGCGGCATGGGCGTCGCTGGCCATCTGCCCCCATTGGGCGGTGGTCTTGCCCAGATAGGCCAGATCGGCATCGCCGGCGGTGGCGGCGTTCACCGCCGCCTGAGCGGCATTGGCGGCATAGGTCTTGGCATCGGCGGCCAGACCGGCGGCTTCCACCGCCTTGGTCTTGGCGATTGCGGCTTGGGCGGCGGCGGTATCATAGCCGGCCTTGGCGACATCGGCGTTGTCCAGCAGCGTCTTGGCGGCGTTGACCACCAGCACTTCGTCGGCGACCTTGACCCGCTCGGCCTCGGCCGTGGCCTTCGAGGTGGTGACGATGGAGGACAGACGGGCGATTTCCGCGCGGGCGTCGTCGATGGATTTGGCCAGTTCGGTGGCTTGGCCGGCGGTCACCGACGCGCCCGCCAGCTTGGTCGTCAATTGAGTCAACAGCGACAATTGGCCATAGGCGGATTTCACCGTGGCGGCGTCGCTGGACAGGCCCAGGGCGGTGGCCGATTGCGCCTGGGCCGAATCCAGGGCGGCCTTGGCGATGGCCGCCTTGTCATGGGCGGCGTCGATCAGGGCGCGGGCCTCGCGGTCGGAGGACGCGGCGGCGCTTTGGCCGCCGACGCGGGTGGCGTAGATGCCGTTGATGGTGCCGACATCGGCAGCGGCGGCACTCTTGGCGGCGGTGGCGGCGGTATTGTTGTCGACGGCGTCGACCGTGCCGCCGGCGGCACCGATGGCGGCGATGGCGGCGGCCTTGTCGTCGGCTGCGTCGGCTCGGGCGGTGGCGATGGTCACCAGGGCTTCGGCGCTGGCCAGGGACTGGCCGGCGACGGCGGTCTTGCCCGCCACCTCGGCCTGAAGATTGGCGACGATCTTGACCTGGGTCTGGGCGAGGGCGGCCTTGGCGGCGGCGGCTTCCGACGCGGTGGCGGCGGCGTTGGCGAAGCTGCCGGCATCGGCGGCGGCGGCCTTGGCGGTGGTCACGTCCACCGCGGCATCGGCCTCGGCGACCTTGGACAAGGCGTCGGCGGTGCCGTCGACGCCGTCGCTATAGCTGCTTTGCGCGGTCGCCGCCAGTGATGCGGCGTCGCTGGCGGTGCCGTCGTCATAGGCGTTCTGCGCCGCCAGCAAGGCGGCATCGGCACTGGTGGTGGCGCTGGCGGTGGTGGCGGTGGCGGTGGTGATGGCGGCGCTGGCGGCGGTTTTGGCCGCCTGCAAGGCCGAGACGTCGATGCCGCGCGCCTGCAAGGCGGCGATCTTGGTGGCCAACAGGGTGTCGCGGCTGGAAAAATCGGCCAGACGGGTGGTCGAACCGGTGACTTCACCATTCAAGGTGGTGCGCAGATCGCCGACACCGTTGCCGTCGATCAGGTTGCGGGCATCCAAGGTGGCGGTGGCGGCGCTGGCGGCCTTTTGCGCCGCGCTTTGCGCGGCGGCGGCGGCATCGGCGGCGGCGGCCTGGGCGGCATCGATGGTCTGGGCATCGGCGGCGGCGGCCTGGGCTTGCAGCGACTTGGCCAGATTGAGGGATTCAAACGCCTGACCGGCATAGGATTGGGCCAGGGCGGCCTGTTTGGCCACCTCGGCCTGGATGCCGACGGCCTGGGCCAGATCGGCCTCGGCCTTGGCCAGCGAGGCGCGGGCGGCGGCGGCGGCGGCGGCTTGCGGATCGTTAGCGTCGTTGTCGAAATCACCGTCGCTGTCGAGGTCGATTCCCATCTGATCGGGCAGGTCGGCGGCCAGATCGCGCGCCGCCTGGGCGGCGATCACGGCGGCATCCGCCGTGGTGATCAACGTCTGCGCCGCATCCGAAGCGGCTTTGGCGGCGTTATAGGCGGTCTGGGCGGCGGTGAAGGCGGCCAGGGCCTCGGCGCTGCTGACGGTTGCATCATTGTTGGTATCGACGGCGGCAACGGCGGTGCCGGCGGCCTGCGCCCGGGTCAGGGCGGTGGCGACGTAATCGATGCCGTCGGTGTCGCCGCTGGCGCTGGTCAGCTTGTCGAGCGCATCCTGGGCGCTGTCCAAGGCCGTGGACATGGCGGTGTCCACCTGCCGCTGCGCGGTGTACTGGGCGATGGTTTCCGCCGCTTCGGCGTTGGACAGGCCGGCGGCGGCGTCGGCCAGGGCCGATTGCGCCGCCACATAGGCGATGGCGGCATTGGTCGAGGTGGTCTCGGCCAAGGTGGCACGATCGACGGCGGCATCGGCGGCGGCGCGGGCGTTGATCGCAGCATCGACGGCGTTGTCATAGGCGGCGATGGCGCTGTCGAGCGCATCCTTATAGGCCAGCACCAGCGGGTCGCTGGCATCGTTGCCGGCCTCGACCAGGGCCGCGTCATAGGTGGTCTGGGCGGCGTTCCTGGCGGCCAGCTGCGAATCGCGGGCGGCGTCGGCGGCGGCGGCCTTGATCAGCGGATCGCGGCTGGCGGCGCTGGCGGCGCTGGAATCGGCGGCGGCTTCCTCGTAGCCGGTCTTGGCCGAAGCCAACGAGGTTTCCGCCTGGGCATAGGCCTCCTTGGCGCCGTAGCGGCTGGTGACGGCCAGGCCGGTGCGCCAGCTGTCCGCCGCCGCTTCCAGGTTGGCGGCGGCGGTGGCGATGGCCTTGGCGGCGGCGGCGTGGGATTGCGCCAGCCGGTTCTGGTCGGCGGCGTCGGCCAGATATTGGGTGGCGCTGGGATGACCCTCGGCGGCGCTGGCGGCGGCATTGAAGGCGGCCTTGGCCGCCAGGGCGGCGGCCTGGCTGCGGGTGGCGGCGGCCTGGGCGGCGGCGATGTCGCCATCATCATAGGCGGTTTGGGCGCTGGCCTTTTCCGCCAGGGCGGTGACCTTGTGGGCGGCGGCCTGGGCGGCATAGGCTTCCGCCTGATCCTCGGCCAGGGCGTCGGATTGGGCCTTGGCGTCCTCGGCGTTCTTGATGACCAGGGCCTGATCGGCGGCGGCCTTGGCGGCGGCGGCATCGGCCTCGGCCGTGGCGGCGGCGGCGGCGGCGAAGGCGTCGGAGCGGGCGCTGGCGGCCTCGGCGATCTGGACCGCCTGACTTTTGGCGGCGGCGGCATCGTCCTGGGCCTTGGTCGCCTTGACCGCCTGCAATTCCAAGCTGGCGATGGTGTCCTTGGCCAAGCCGACATTGCCGTTCTGGCTGTCGGCCTGGGTGGAATTGCTGGCCGGGCGCAGGGCCAGCAGGGCATCGAACTGGGTCTTGGCGGCACCGAGCGCCGCATTGGCGGCGGTGGCCTTGGTGGCCGCGTCGGTATTGGCGCTGGTGGCGCTGGTGCTTTGCGCCAGAACCGCCGCTTCCTTGGCATCGTGGTTATCGGCGGTCATTTCCGCCGACCGCGCCTTGGCGGCGACCAGGGCGGCCTTGGCGGCGGTGGCGAACGAGGCGGCACTGGTGGCGTTGCTCTGAGCGGTGGTCAGATATTGCTGAATGGCCGCCAGCCCCTTGCTGGAGGCTTCGACCAGGGCGGCATCGGCCTGGGTGCGGGCGGTGCCGGCGGCGGTGCCGGCCTCGGTGGCGGCGATTCGGGCGGCATCGGCGGCGGCTTCGGCGGCCGTGCGGGTGGCGGCGGCATTGGCCAGGGCCAATTGCGCCTGGGCGGCGGCCAGTTTGGCCGCGGTGGTGTCGGCGGCACTTTGGGCGGCGGCGTGGGCGCTGGTGGTGGTGGCGTTGGTGAAGGCGGCCTTGGCGGCGGCGGCATCGACCAGGGACTGATCGGCCTGCTGCTTCAACTGGGTGGCGTCTTCGACGGCGGCTTCCGCCTTGTCGCGGGCGGCGTCGATGCCGGCGGCATCCGCCGTCGCCTTCAGCGCGTTGGCATCGGCCAAGGACAGGGTGTTGGCGGCGACGTCGCGATAGGCCTCGGCGGCATCGGCGGCGGCGTCGGCGGCATCGCGGGCGGCGGCGGCGGAGGCCACCGCCTTGACCGCCGCCTGATAGATGGTGTCCATCTCGTCGGTATTGACCCGCCAGGTCTCGGACTTGGTCAGGGCGGCTTCGGCGGCGGCGCGGGCGTCTTCCGCCGCCTGATACTTGGCGATGGCCAGATTGGCGGCGGCACGGGCGCTGGTGGCATCGGCGGCGGCGTCGGCCTCACTGCCCACATGGGCTTCCGCCTCGGTGGCCTCTTGTTTGGCGGTCTGGGCCAGATCCTCGGTCTGTTTGGTGGCGGTCACCGCCAGATTGACGGCATCAATGATTTCCGCCCGCACGGCGTTGGTGGCGGTGCCTTTGGCGAATTCGGTGTACCAATCCGCCGCCGCCCATTCGGATTGTGCCTTGGTGTTGGCGTCATAGGCGGCCAGCAGCGCCGTCATCTTGGCCGTCGCCTGGGTTTCCAGACTGGTGACGATATTGTGCTTGGCGCTATAGGCGGTGTTGGCGGCGGCGGCCAGGGCTTCCGCCGTGTCGGCCTCGGTGTCGAGCGCGGTATAGGCGGTTTGCCACTGGGTTTCCAGGTCGGCGAAATAGGCCTTCACTTCCAGCAAGGACGCATTGCTTTGCGCCACCAATACGGTGGTGGCTTCCATCACCACGCTTTCATCGCTCGAGCCCAAGGCGGCGATGGCATTGGTGATGCGGGTATGGGCATCGGCGGCGATGAGTTGCGCGGTCTTCCACGCCGCCACTTCGATGTATTTGTCGGCTTCGGCGGTGGTGGCGGCGGAGTTCTCGGCCTTGTACTCGGCCAAGGCGGCCTGATAGCCGGCATCGGCACTGTCCTTGGCCGATTGGGCGGCGGCCAGCGCCTCGGTCAGCAGGGACGCACGGGTGCTGCCGGCGGCGGCATAGGCGTCCACCGTCTTGGTCGCGGCCAGGGCCAGATCGGTGCCGGTGGCGCCGCCGGCATCCAAGGCGGTGACGGCCTCGCCGGCATCGTCGAGGATGGGCTTGACGCTGCCATCGGCGTAGTCGCGCTTGACCGTGGCGGTGGCCAGCTTCTTCTGCCAGTCCAGATACAGCGGTTGCTCGACCTTGCGGGCATCGTCCAGATCGCTGATGACCGTCTGATTACCGCTTTTGGCGGTGTCCAGCGCCGTGGTGGTGCCGTTGCGGGCTTGCAGCAACTGGGCTTCGCGCGCCTCGGCGGTGCCGCTGGTCCAGGCGTCGACGACTTCGGATTTCTGCGACGATTTCAGTACCGGCAGGGCAGCGTTGACCACGCCGGCGGCGGTTTCGCCACGGCTGAACTGGGTCTGAAGCGTGTTGATCTTGGTGGTGATGGCGGTGCTGGAAAAGCTTAAGGCGGTGGTTTCCGCCTGGGATTTATAGCCGGCGGCTTCGGTCTGATATTTTTCCAGCTTGCTTTGCAGCAAGGTCACGTCGGACAGATCGCCGCTGCTTTGCAGGGCGATGATCTTGGTCTGGATGGCTTCCTGTCGCTCGGCGACGATTTCCATCTTGGCGGCGAGAACGGTGACCTTGGCCTCGGCCACCGCCACCTGCAACGACGAGAACAGCCCGCTGGTCGATGCCGCCCCCGAGGTTTCCGTCAGAATCTCGGTGATCTCGGCGGTCTTGCTGTCGAGCAAGTCGCTCAGGGCGGCGATCTTGTCGTCGGCGTCGATGTCGCCGTCGCCATCCTCGTCGGTGCCGGCGGTGAGCACCGCATTGATCTCGGCCAGGATGGTCGCGTCGTCGTCGTCGGTGTCGCCGTCGCCGTCCAGGTCGCCGGCGGCGAGAAAGGTGTCGACGGCGTCGTCGATGGCGTTGTCGTCGGCATCGCCGACCACCCCGTCGCCGTCGTAATCGATGTCCGACACCATCCAGGGCTGACCGCCATTGCCGCTTTGCAAGGTGATTGCCAGCCCGCCAAGGAAATAGGAGGCCAGATCGACGCCCCTGGCCCCGTATAGGGCCTGGATGGCGGCGATGTCGTTTTCCTGCAAGCTCAGTGGGTATTCCAGCACCGAGCCGCCGAAATACGACATGATCGAGTAAAGGCGCGAATCGTAGGCGTTGGTCGGGCTGCCGCCGCCATTATAGTCGCCGGCATGTTCCAGGCCCAAGGCGTGGCCGATTTCATGCAAAAGGGTGAAATAGCCGTATTCGCCCAGGTCCAACTGGTCGTTGCCGGCATAATCGGCGGCGATCCACACATCGCCGCCCTGGCCGTCGCCGGGCATATAGGTCCAGGCGACGTCGGGGCCGAGCGTGGTGTTGGCGAAACGGATTTCGCCACCGTCACCGGTGACCTCGACGAAGGTGATGTTGGCCGCCGCCGCCCATTGGGCCAGGGCAGCGCGCGCCGCATCCTTCTGCGGGTCCGAGAATGACGAGAAACCGCCGGCCTCGATCTGGCCGGCATAGTCCACCGGCACGTTATCGGGGAAGGAATAGGTGATGACGGTGCTGCCATCGGCGGCAATGTCGGTCCATTTCTGTCCCGACAGCAATTCCAGGATGGCCAGCATGCGCTCGGCGGTGCCGCCGGTGCCGGCGGGGACGTCGGTGCCGACGCCGAATTCGGCCTGGAGCAGGGCGTTGGGGGTGATGTGCGACATCACCCCGCTGATGCCGGTCACCTGTCCGGCCAGCTTGCCCACTTCTTCCAAGGCGGCCAGCACGGCATCGTCTTCGGGCGGCGGCGGCGGCGGCGGCGGCGGCGGCGGCAATTCCACCGTGACATTGCCGATGACGTATTGAATTTTGCCGGACATCTCGGCGATGGCCTCGACCACGATCGCGCGGGCGTTTTCGCTCAGGCCGTTGAAGTAATCATTGCCGTCGATCAGCCCCTGGCGTTCCTGATACAGGTTCGGCGGCGGCGGCGGCACGTCGTTGGGCTGGTTGGTGTTGCCGCCATTGTCGAAGCCCTTCTCGATCTGGTTCGAGAACGAACCGACCGAGGCGTTGCCCAGCATCTTGCCGACGTCGGCGGGACTGAATTGCTGCACCTGGGCCACGCCCTGCGGGCTGAGGTTCAGGCCCAGGCCGGGGGTATTGATGGTGAAGCTTTGGCCCGATTGGGTGGTGATGTTCAACTGGCCGGTGGCGCCGCCCTTTTCCGGCGCCAGCACCACCTGCACGCCCTCGGCGCTGACCCGTCCGCCGGCGGCGGTGCCGCGGATGCCGATGGTCATACCCGGGGTTTTGACGATGGCCGCGTCGGGGGCCAGCTTGGCGATGTCGCCGGAAACGAAGGTGAACGCGCCGCCAACCACCGAAATCTGCGAATTGCCGCTATGGGCCGACGGGTCATAGACCAGTTCGTCCAGCACCAGACGGCCCTTGGCGCCGAGCGAGAAGGTGGATTTGTCGGCGAAAACCAAGGCGACGTTGCCGCCGTCGCCGGTCTGCACCTGGTCGCCCTGATAGACGGTGTCGCCCTGTTTCAGGGTGCCCTTGCTGCCGTCGGCGTGGCGGACCTGGACGGTACCGCCGGCGATTTCCACCGTGCCGATGGCCACTTGGCCATTATTGCCGCCGGCCTGGGCGTATTGCGCCGGGGCCAGCGGGGCGACCAGCTTGGCGGCCAGGGCCGGGTCGATGACCAGACCGGCGGCGCCGACCAGATCGGGCGGGGTTTCACTGGCGAAATAACCACGGATGACGACGCGGCTGCCGTCTTCGCCCACCAGGATCAGATCACTGCCCGAGCGGACGTATTCGGCCACCAGGATCAGATCGCCGCCGGGCACGTGCACACGGCCGGCGCCGGCGGCATCGATGGTGGTGGACAAGGGCACACCCGCACCGCGCCCTGTTGACGGAGTCCGAGAAACGTCGCCATTCTGGCCGTTTTCGCTGTTCGCCAATTCTATGCCGCCCGCCTTGAGTTCACGCTCTGGGGATGATCAACGGATCACAATGCACAGCCCGTGCGTTTAAGCGTGTCCACGGTCCACCCATCCCACACCTAAGGTATAGTTTTTCGAGCGATTCTGAAAGAGCTGTGCGGTATGGGTTGATGAATGGCTGTCGACAAAACGGCGATGTCAGAAGCGCATGAACGGCTTGGCCCCGTCAGGGCCGAACAGGTAGACGACATAGGGTTCCGGCGTGCCGGACATGCCGGGCGATCCCTGCGGCATGCCCGGTGCCGACAGGCCGGTGGCCCGCGGGCGTTCCTTCAGCAATTTGTCGATGGCCGCCACCGGCACGTGGCCTTCGACCACATAGCCGTCGATGATGGCGGTATGGCACGATTCCATGCGCGCCGGCACGCCGTGGCGGCGTTTGATCCGTTCGATCTCATCCACATCGACGACCTTGGTTTTCCAGCCTTGGCCTTGCATGTACTCGGCCCAGCCCTGGCAACAGCCGCAACTGGGGCTTTTGTACAGGGTCAGCTCGGCCGCCAGGGCTGGCGTGGCAATCAGGGCAAGGGCAAGAGCGATGGCGATACGCATGGTGGCACCCGTGACGAAGAAGGAACCATCCTGGCCCGCCCGCGACCGCTGCCGCCATGATCCAGGTCAATCCTGGGTCGCCATCGCCCGGCCCAGTTCGTCCAGCAGTACCAGCACCTCGTGCGAGGCGGTGTTCATCAAATCCACTTCCTGATTGGCGCCGTCCATGTCGCCGTGGGCGTGCAGTTCCAGGGCGCGCTTGCCATGGGCGTGCACGCGCTGGTGCGGGTCGGCCAGACGGACAAAGGCCGGGTGCGCCTTGAGGACGGGGTTGTCCACGGAATCGTACCATTTGCCCAGGCGGCAGGACTGGTGGGTCGACACCCGGTCGGCGGTCAGGTCGTTGCGTTCCAGCAGGCGGTCGATGATGCTGCGTTTGAAGCGGACATGGTCGTTCTTGGCGATCTGGATGATGCTTTCGGCGTTGCTCAGGCTGGAGAAGTCCTCGACCCGCTGATCCAGCACGGTGGCGGCCTTTTGCATGGCTTCCAGCACCTCCGAGATTTCACCCAGGTTGCGGTTGGACAATTCGGCGATGCGCAGGGAACCGCCGGAAATCTCGGCCGCCGCCGCCGATTGCTGGGTCAGGATGCCGGCGATGTCGCGCATGTGGCCGGTGACGCCGTCGACCCGTTCGGCGATGGCGCCCAGGCCGTCGGTGACCAGATCCACCGCTTGCTGCCCTTCGGCGGCGGCGGTGCTGCTGTCGTGCATGGATTTGAGCGCCGCCGCCATTTCCAGGGTCAGGGTGGCGATGCGGTTGCGGATATCCTCGGTGGCGCGTCCGGTCTGGGTGGCCAGCCCCTTGACCTCGGCGGCGACCCGGCCTCGCCGGCGCGGGCCGCCTCGATGGTGGCGTTCAGCGCCAACAGGTTGGTCTGGGTGGCGATGGCCTCGATCTGGTCGACCATGGCGCCGATCTGCTGCGAGGCGCTGGCCAGATTGCGGATCTTGCCGCCCACGTCCTCGACCGCGCCGGTCAGGGCCTCGGTGGCGTGGCGGGCGATACCGGCGTCGCGGACGCCGTTGCGTGCCGCCGCCTCGGCGTCACCGGCTTCCGAGGCCGCCACTTCCGAGTTCTGGGCGATGGTGTTGACGGACGCCACCATTTCCTCGATGGCGGCGGCGATGGCCTGACTTTCCTGTGCCGCCTTGCGCACGTCGCCCATCATCTTGGCCAGGACGACGCCGGCTTCGTTGCTTTGGATGGCCGCCTCGACCACGCCTTCCAATTGCGAGCGCATGGATTTGTGCAAAGTGTCCTGGCTGGCCTGCATTCCCTCGACCAGGCGCTTTTGTTCGGCTTCCATCCAGGCCAGTTTCTGCGCCTCGTCGCGGACCACGACCACGGCGCGGGCCATGTGGCCGATTTCGTCGGCACGATCAGTGCCGGTCAACTCGACGTTGAAATCCTGCCGGCTGATGCGGTCCATGGCCGCGGTCAACTGGCGGATGGGGCCGGTGATGGTGCGGGCCAGCAAGACGCTGACGACGATGGTGACCAGCAAGGTGCCGATCACCAGGATGGCGATGGTGCGATGAACTTCAGTCAGTTGGTCGGCATAGGCCTGGCCATCCATGGCGATTTCGATGATTCCGAACGGCTTGCCGGAATAATCCAGCACCGCCTGACCGAGGACGGCAATGCGCTGGCCGTCATCGGTGAAGGTGCGCACCACCGGGGTGCCGGCCAGGGCCTGGCGGATTTCATCGGTGCTCAGGCGCGAGGTTTCAAAGCTGGCGGCGAACAGCTTGAAGCCGTTCTCGTCGGGAATCAGCAGGCCGGCCTCGAGCTTGTGGGCGGCCTTGAACGCGTCGAAGAACGGCTTGCCGAAGGACAGGCCGAATTCCACCGACCCCACATGGGTCTGGGCGGCGAACAGCGGCACCACCCCGCGCACGCCCAGGCCGGCGCGTCCGATTTCCAGACCACGGGTGGGCTTTTGGCCGGCATTGGTGCGAACCACGGTTTCGCGGATTTTCGACAGGTCGTCGCCGAACTTGGCCGGTTGATGGGCGCGCAGGAACGATGTCGCCGGCGGCAGGTGGAACTGGAACTGCTCGACCGCATAGGGTTGAGTCAATTGTTTGAAGACGGGGGTCATCTGCGCCGCCAGCCGGTCGCGCTCACCCGATTGCACCAGTTCGGGCACACCGGGCAGGGCGGCGACCAGGGAGGCCATGGCCTCGGCCTGGCGGGAACTGGCGTCGATGGTTTCGACCAGTTGGTCGAAGCGACCACGTAACTCGACCTTCTCGGCCTGGGCGATCATACTGGTGAAATAGCCGTTGACGGCAAAGCCGATAACCAGGGCCGAGGCCAATGAAACACCCACCAAAGCCAAGCCGAAACGAGCGGCAATCCCCATACGCATCTCTGTTACACCCTTCCCGCGACAGGCTATCGGGTGGCACCCACCCCCATTGCGGGCGGATCATATGACAAAACTTTATAAGAATATATGGATGTTCAAATATTTCGAGCGCGGCGTCGGTGCGGTGCGTCTTTTGTGCTTGGCGGAAGTGCTGACCATGGGGCCGGTATTCGCCTTTCCCGCGCTTTTACCTGAGTTCATCTCCGGGTTCGGTTTTTCCAGCACCCAGGCCGGGTGGCTGTCGGGGATCACCTTTGCCGGCTACGCGGCGGCGGTGCCGACCTTGAGCGCGCTCACCGACCGCCTGGACGCCCGCCGGGTCTATGTGGCCGGGGCTTTGGTGGCCGGGCTGTCGGCGCTGCTGTTCGCGCTGCTGACCGAAGGGTTTTGGACCGCCCTGGTGT
Organism: Stygiobacter sp.; assembly: GCA_006218045.1. Lineage (GTDB taxonomy): Bacteria > Pseudomonadota > Alphaproteobacteria > Rhodospirillales > Magnetospirillaceae > Magnetospirillum. The sequence goes on along the minus strand of VBWB01000009.1, from coordinate 63,521 downwards.
TCCGCGCCCTGGCCGGCATCGGTCTGGCCGGCACCTACATGCCGGGGCTGAAGGCCTTGGTCGATCGTAGCGACGGCCCCGATCAGCCGAAATGGATGAGCTGGTACACCGCCAGCTTCTCGCTCGGCACCGGCGTTTCGTTTCTGGCCGCCGGCCTGTTCGCCGAAATCCTGGGCTGGCGCGGCGCTTTCGCCTTGCTCGGCGGTGGGGCTTTGGTCGCCGCTCTGCTGACGCTGGCGCTTGATACCCGCATCCCTGCCGCCAGGCCAGCGGGCAAGCTGCTGGATTTGCGCCCGGTCGTGGCCAATCGCCGGGTGATGGCCTATGTGCTGGGATACTTCGCCCATATGTGGGAATTGTTCGGGCTTCGGTCGTGGATGGTGGCCTTCCTGGCTTTCGCCGCCGCCGGTCCGGTCGTGCTCTCCCCCACATTGGTGGCGGCGTTGTCGTCGGTGGTGGCCATGATCGCCAGCATCGGCGGTGCCGCCCTGGCGTTGAAATTCGACCGCATTCGCGCCTGTTCGCTGTTCGCCATGGCGTCCGCCGGCTGTGCCGTGCTGGTCGGGCTGTCGTCGGGCTGGGGAATGGCGGCGGTGGTGGCGCTGATGCTGGTCTATAATGGTCTGGTGCAATTGGATTCCGCCGCGCTGACCACCGGGGCGGTGCTGGCCGCCGCGCCCGAACGGCGCGGCGCCTCCATCGCCGTGCATTCGCTGATCGGTTTCGCCGGCGCCTTCCTGGGGCCGCTGGCCTTCGGCTGGATTTTGCAAGGAGCGGGCGGGCCGCAATCGGCCGGTGCCTGGGCGCTGGCTTTCGCCAGCCTGGGCGCGGTGGCGGCCTTGGGGCCGCTGGCCCTGATCGGGCTGGGACGCGACAGGGCGAAGTAATGTTTGCTTTATTAGGTCGTTCTTAATTACTGTGTCCCTGACAAATAAGGCCGCAAATGGCCAGGGGACAGGGACACGGACAGGAGAGAACGGCCTTTGCCATGGGCGCGAAGGGGGCCGTGTCCGTTTGCCTGAGCCTTTGGCGGCAAGCGGTCGACCCCAGGGAGCCAGTTCATGCGAGACCCCGTCACTTCTTGCGATTCCCAGCTTGGCCGGGCCGAGGTCAAGACCACCACCTGCTACATGTGCGCCTGCCGCTGCGGCATCCGCGTGCACTTACGCGACGGTGAAGTGCGCTATATCGAGGGCAACCCCGAACATCCCCTGAACCACGGCGTCATCTGCGCCAAGGGGGCGTCGGGGATCATGAAGCAATATTCGCCGGCGCGCCTGACCAAGCCGCTGAAGCGCAAGCAAGGGGCCGAGCGCGGCTCCAATCAGTTCGAGCCCATCGAGTGGGAAGAAGCGCTGTCCCTGCTGGGCGACCGGCTGGACCACATCCGCAAGACCGATCCCAAGCAACTGGCCCTGTTCACCGGGCGCGACCAGATGCAGGCGCTGACCGGCATGTTCGCCAAGCAGTTCGGCACCCCCAATTACGCCGCCCATGGTGGTTTCTGCTCGGTCAACATGGCCGCCGGCATGATCTACACCATCGGCGGTTCGTTTTGGGAATTCGGCGGCCCCGACCTGGAGCGGGCCAGGCTGTTCGTGATGATCGGCACCGCCGAGGATCACCATTCCAACCCCATGAAGATCGAACTGGCCAAGTTCAAGCGGGCCGGCGGGCGCTTCATCGCCATCAATCCGGTGCGCACCGGCTATGCCGCCATCGCCGATGAATGGGTGCCCATCCGCACCGGCACCGACGGCGCCCTGTTGCTGGCGCTGATCCGCGAGATCATCGAAACCGGCCTGTTCGACCGCGACTTCCTGATGCAATATTCCAATTCCGCCGAATTGGTCATCCAGGACATCACCCGCGACGATCACGGCCTGTTCGCCCGTGACGCATCGGTGGCCGTGCGCCCCGACACTTTCGACACCCCCGACCGCTTCTGGTGGGATAAGAAAACCGACCAGCCGGTGCTGTCGCGCAGCCAGGGCACCGAGGGCCGGTTGATGGGGGAATACACCCTGCCCGACGGCACCCCGGTCAAGCCGGCGTTCCAATTGCTGAAGGAACGGGTCAAGGATTACACGCCGGAATGGGCCGAGGGAATCACCGGCATTCCCGCCGATACCATCCGCCGCCTCGCCCATGAGATGGGCATCACCGCGCGGGACCAGAAGATCGAGCTGCCCATCGCCTGGACCGATTCGTGGGGCAACGAACACCAGACGGTCACCGGCAATCCGGTGGCCTTCCATTCCATGCGCGGTCTGGCCGCCCATTCCAACGGTTTCCACACCATCCGCTCCTTGGCCATTCTGATGAGCCTGTTGGGCACCATCGACCGCCCCGGCGGGTTCCGCCACCGGGCCCCGTTCCCGCGACCGATCCCGCCATGCCCGAAGCCGCCCAAGGGGCCGCACGCGGTCAAGCCGTCGACGCCGTTGGACGGCATGCCGCTGGGCTGGCCCGCCGATCCCGATGACCTGTCGGTGGACGAAAACGGCGCCCCCATGCGCCTGGACAAGGGCTTTTCCTGGGAATATCCGCTGTCGGTGCACGGGTTGATGCACAACGTCATCACCAATGCCTGGCGCGGTGATCCTTACCCCATCGACACGCTGTTCCTGTTCATGGCCAACATGGCGTGGAATTCGTCCATGAACACGTCGGAAGTCCGGAAGATGCTGACCGACAAGCACGAAAACGGCGAATACAAGATTCCGTTCGTGGTGGTGGGTGACGCCTTCCAGTCGGAAACCGTGGCCTTCGCCGATCTGGTGCTGCCCGACACCACCTATCTGGAACGCCACGACGTCATGTCCATGCTGGATCGGCCCATCTCGGAATTCGACGGTCCGGTCGATTCGGTGCGCGTGCCGATCATGCCGCCCTTGGGCGATTCGCGCCCGTTCCAGGATGTCATCATCGAGTTGGCGACGCGGCTGAAGCTGCCCGCCTTCATGACCAAGGAAGGGACGCGCAAATACCGCGACTATCCCGATTTCATCACCAATTTCGAGACCGAGCCGGGCTCGGGCATCGGCTTCTTGGCCGGCTGGCGCGGCAAATCGGGCGAAAAGTCCATGGTCGGCGAGCCCAATCCCAACCAGTGGGACATGTATGCCCGCAATAACAACCACTATCACCACCATCTGCCCAAAAGCTTCCAGTACATGCGCAACTGGAACAAGGGCTATCTGACCTGGGCCCAGGGCAACCGGCTGGTGCGCTATCACGACCCCATCAACATCCATATCTATTCGGAAGTGCTGCAAAAATTCCGTCTCGCCGCCCAAGGCAAGTGGAAGGGCAAGCAGCCGCCGGATGAATTGCGGCCCCGGGTCGAACAATTCTTCGACCCCTTGCCGTTCCACTATGCGCCCTTGGAATGGGCCAGGACCGACACCGCCCGTTATCCGCTGTCGGCCCTGACCCAGCGACCCATGGCCATGTACCATTCGTGGGATTCGCAAAACGCCTGGCTGCGGCAAATCCATACCCAGAACTACATCATGGTCCATCCCAGCGTCGGTGCCGCCAACGGCTTCGACGATGGTGGCTGGGTGTGGGTGGAAAGCCCGTGGGGCCGCGTGCGCTGCATGGCGCGCTTCACCGAGGCGGTGGAGCCGGGCACGGTGTGGACCTGGAACGCCATCGGCAAGGCCTCGGGCGCCTGGGGCCTGGACGGCGACGCCAACGAAGCCAAGAACGGTTTCCTGCTCAACCACCTGATTTCCGAGGAACTGCCCAACATGGTGGGCGGGCGGCATGTCTCCAACTCCGATCCGGTCACCGGGCAGGCGGCGTGGTACGACGTGCGCGTGCGCATCACCGCGGCAGAAGCCGACGAACCCGAGGAAAGCTGGCCACAATTCCCGACACTCGGGCAATTGCCGGGCCAGACCGGCTTTGGCGCCAAGATGCGCGCCTTCTTCGCCGGCAAGAAGCGTTGATCGGGGGGCATGACAATGGCGAATGAAAAACAACTGGCCCTGGTCATCGACTTGAACGTCTGCGTCGGCTGCCATGCCTGCGTGACCAGTTGCAAGGAATGGAACACCTCGGGCTGGGCCGGTCCCATGCCCGACCAGCAGCCTTACGGCAAAGACCCCGACGGCGTCTTCTTCAACCGGGTGCAGACCTATGAATGCGGCACTTTCCCCAATACGGAAACCGTGCACTTCCCCAAATCCTGCCTGCATTGCGAGGACCCGCCCTGCGTGCCGGTCTGCCCCACCGGCGCGTCCTACAAGCGCGAAAGCGACGGCATCGTCCTGGTCGATTACGACAAGTGCATCGGCTGCAAATATTGTTCGTGGAATTGCCCCTATGGCGCCCGCGAATTCGACGAAATCACCGGGGTGATGAAGAAATGCACCCTGTGCGTCGACCGCATTTACGATGAAACCCTGGAACCGGAACGGCGCAAGCCGGCCTGCGTGCTGGCCTGCCCGACCAGTGCCCGCATTTTCGGCGACATCAAGGATCCCGAATCCGAGGCGTCCCACGCCATCCGCGACAATGGCGGCTATCAGTTGATGCCGGAAGCCGGCACCAATCCGGCCAACCATTATCTGCCTCGGCGCAAGACCAACGCCCAGGTGCATGACGATCAGTTGCAGCGCGCCGACAACCCGCTGTCGCGCGAAGCCGAGCTGCCCAAATTCGGTGGCCCGACCATCGACGACGCGTCCCAGTGGTAAGGGAGGGGAGATAAATCATGCGTCCCGCTTTTTCCGTTCTCTTCCTCACCACCTTGATCGGTGCCGCCCAAGGCCTGCTGATCGCCCTGGTGGTCGGACAATTGTTCCTGGTGGTCGGCACCGGCCAGCAGGCGGCTCCGGGCGGCTTTTATGCCCTGGGCTCGTTCATCGCCCTGGTCCTGCTGGCCTTGGGCCTGTTGGCCTCGTTCTTCCATCTGGCCAATCCGGCCCGGGCCTGGCGGGCCGCCAGCCAGTGGCGGACGTCGTGGCTGTCGCGTGAGGTCATCGCCCTGCCGGCGGTGATGGGCATGGCGGTGATCTATGGCGGTCTGCATTGGCTGGGCCTGGATCTGCCGCTCATGCATTTCGCCAACGGCAAAAGCCTGGACCTGACCATGGCGGCGGGTTTCGTCACCATCGCCGCCTGTCTGGCCCTGTTCATCTGCACCGGCATGATCTATGCCTGCGTCAAGTTCATCCGCGAATGGGCCAGCGTGTGGACGGTGATCAATTACACCCTGATGGGGCTGGCCTCGGGCTTCACCCTGGCCGCGGGCTTCGCCGCCGCTTGGGCGTCGGTGCTGACCGGTCTGTTCACCGGTCTCGCCCTGATCCTGACCATGGCCGCCCTGGCCGGGCGTAGCTACAGCCTGTGGCGCAATGTTCGCGTGCGGCCGCTGACGACGCTGAAAGGCGCCATCGGCGCGCCGCACCAGAACATCCGCCAAGTGTCGCAGGGCTTTGGCGGCTCGTCGTTCAACACCAAGGAATTCTTCCATGGCGTCACCCCGGAGAAGGTGCGCGCCCTGGTGGTCTTCTTCCTCGTCGCCGCCTTCCTCATCCCCATGGTGCTGTTGGCGTTGGGGGCGGGGGTGATGCTGTGGCTGGCCTTTGTCGTCCAATATGTGGGGCTGTTGGCCGAGCGCTGGGTGTTCTTCGCCCATGGCAACCACGTGCAGAACCTGTATTACCAACGCAAGGCGTGAAGGGGCGAAAGGCCCGGTGCGAACCGGGCCTTTTTTAGAACGGCAAGCCTTTAATCGGCAACACATCCACCGCAACACCCGTCACCCCCGCGAAGGCGGAGTCCAGAAAGGTGCACTGACGTCATCTCCGCGACTCCTGGATACCCGCTTTCGCGGGTATGACGGCGTGGGCGGAGGATTTATGGCTCGATGCTCTCAAAATATGACGCCCCGTCGTGACTAGGCGTCATCTCAGGCTACCAACGTTCATACGAATTGATGGGCACCCAGTCACCATCCAAATTCGCAACAAAACCTCTCTTCGCGCCAAGCAGAAATGTGTGCCACAAAGTCATGTGGTCGGCGTGCATTTCGTATAGCGTCACCTCGCTATAGCACTCACCATTCTGCCCTGTACGGTTTTCACCGGGGATTGCCGTCATGTGGACATCAAGCGGTAGCCGACGCTCCCACTGCCGTACCTTCTCCAGAGAAAGTAGCGTTTGAAGTTTTTCCTCTATCACCGCCTCGGTCAGGGCGCCATTGCTGCAACCGGGTGCCATGTCGTCGGCCGCCGATGGCGAGGCCCAGGCCAGATTCAGCAAGATGGAAACACAGGCAATCCGCCATGCCCGGCTCATGCCAAGGCCCCCCAGTCGTGTCCGCGAGCCTATAGTGGACAATTGCAGTGTACGCCACAATGGGCCGCTACGGCATTACGGTCGCCCCAGGGGCGGCGTAACACGGTACACGTTCCTAATTAGGAGGGGGGCCGGTGTCGCCACCGGGCCTTTTTTACTCTTCCTCGTCGTTCAGCTTGGCGGCCAGGGACTTGGTCAGATCATAGACGCTGCGGCGGATCGCTTCGTCGGTGATGCGGTGGTAGTTGCGCATCATCTCCAGTCCCTCGCGGCTGCTTTCCGGCGCGGTGAAGGCGATCGCGTCCTCGTGCAGGCCGTATTTTGCCGCTGACCGGCTCATGTCGTCGAAGAAAAAGCTGACCGGTACGTCCAGCGCCTCGGAAATATGATAAAGCCGGCTGGCGCTGATGCGGTTGGCGCCGCTTTCATATTTCTGCACCTGCTGAAAGGTCAGCCCCACCGATTTGGCCAGCTCGGTCTGGCTCAATCCCATCAGCGTGCGGCGCAGCCGCAGCCGTGCCCCCACATGAGTGTCGATGGGATCGGGGTCGCCGGATTCGGTGCGGGCACGATAAATTCTCTTGCTGTTTGCTTCGGCGGGCATATCGGTTCGTCATTGAATGGATGGGATTGCATACAATACCCGTACAGGTAATTGTATGCAACATTCCCGGTCCACCCTAGTCCTGGTCCTGCCAGCCGCATTGGCCGAGGGCGTCGATCATATGCGCCGGCACTGGCGCCTGGGCGATGATCGGTGGCTTTTTCGGGTTGTAGGGCAGGGTGATGGACCGCGCATGCAGGTGCAGATGCGGCGACACCAGATCGGCGGTGCCGCGGCCATAGGTGGAATCGCCGACGATGGGGCAGCCGATGGCGGCCAGATGCACGCGGATTTGGTGGGTGCGTCCGGTCTTGGGCTTGGCCTCGATCCACGACAGCCGGCCATTGCCGCCCAGAACCCGGTATTCGGTCACCGCCTCCTGGCCCTTGTCGTCGACCACCATGCGCCAGCCGTGGCGGCGTTCCAGTTTTTTCAGGCATTTGTCGATGATGCCGCTTTCGGCCGGCGGCTTGCCCACCACCACCGCCCAATAGGTTTTCTGCGCTTCGCCGCCGGCGAAGATTTCACCCAAGCGGGCCAGGGCCTTGCGATGGCGGCCCAACACCAGACAGCCCGAGGTGTCGCGGTCCAGCCGGTGGGCCAGTTCCGGGTTGCGCGGCAGGCCGAAGCGCAAGGGCTCCAGCAGGTCCATCAGATGGTGGCTGCCATCGCGGGCACCGGCATGCACGGCGAGACCGGCGGGCTTGTCGATGATCAAAACCATGGCGTCGCGATAAAGCACCCGGGCCAGCAATTCATCCGGGCTCATGGCGGGAATGGGGTGGGTTGGCAGGTCTGACCCTTGGGTTTCAAGGCCGTGCAGATTTCGGCGGCGTTGGCCGGGCTCAGGGGGCCGGCGATCAGCCGATGGGTGACCCCCAATTCGCCCAGATCGACGCGCACGACTTTATAAGTCAGGGCGGCCAATTGCGGATGCTCGGTGGTCAGCGATTTCCACGCCTGTTCGGCATGGCTGGCGCTGCCCATGGACAGCAGGTGGATGCCGGCCTGACCGGTGAAGCCGGCGGGCAGCGGCGGCGCGTTGATTTCCAGGGGCGAGGGGATGACCTTGAGCTCGCCGGTGACGCCGCCTTGCAGCCGCTCCATCGGCTTGGCCGCGCCGGTGCCGGTGCCGCGACCGGGTTTTTTCGGTACCACCGGCTTGACCGGTTCGGGCGGGGCCTGGGGCCGCAGGGTTTCCGGCAGGGTATTGCCGTCGAGCAGGGAATTGAGCGCCGCCAGTTCCTCGTCCTTCTGGCTGCGGCTGATCAGGCCGCTCTGATACAGACGATCCAGCCGGGCCAAGGCCCGCCGCCCGGATTCCTTATCGGGGATGAACAGGGGTTCGCGCTGCTTCGGCTGTCTGGGCAGCATGTTGTCGATCAGGAACTCGCGCTGGGCCTGGGTGTGCGGCTGGTCCCACAGGCTGCGGATGATGGTTTCCATTTCGGACGGGGCCATGGCCGGGGCGAACAGGCCGGCGGCGGGCGGCTGGGCGGTGGTCAAGGGCAGCAGCGCCGCCAGATTGGTCTGGATGCGTTCACCGGCATCGGCCGGCGCGATCAGCCCGGTTTCTGCCAGACGGCGGATGGCCAGGAAACGCAGTGCCGCCGGGTCGCCGGCCAGCAGGGCTTCGGCCTCGTCATGGGTCAGCAGCCGGGGCAGGAACGGCAAGTCCTGGGCATCGGGCACCAGCGGCGGTGGGATATAGGCCGGGTCGGCGGGCGGATTGGCCGGCTGGTACAAGGGTTCCAGCCCCGGGCGCGGCTTGTTGGGATTGGTGGTCTGTTCCAGTTTGGTGGCGGTGGACAGCACGTGCGATTCCACTGCCGCGCAGGCGGGCAGCAGGGGCAATAACAGTAACAGGGGCAGGGCGCGCCGCATTCCATTCTCGTAAACGCTTGTGTCGGCAGCCATTTTGGCCGGTTGCCCGGCCTTTGCAACCCTTAACCTTGCCTTTCTCCGCCGGCTTTGGCACAACCGCGTCATGAATTTCAAACAACACGCGGCGACCCTGGCCGCAAGCGGGCGTTTCGACGCCGCCTTACGCCTGCTGGCCGGGCTCGACGGCGACGATGCCGCCCTGGTCGCCTTTCGTCGCGGCGCCCGGGCCTTGAAGCGTAACGATGCCTTTGCCGCCGTCGCTGACTTTGAAGCGGTGATGGCGCTGGACCCGGACTTTCCCGCCTTGCGTGACGTCCTGGTCAGCGCCTATCGCCGCGATGCCCGCTATGACGACGCCATTGCCCTGGCGGGCGCTGGCCCGCAAACCCGGCAGATCCGGTATGAACGCGGTATGGCCCATCTGGCCCTGGGCCAGGGTGCCGAGGCTTTGGCCTGTTTCGACGCCATCCTGGCCGATGATCCCGACCATGCGGTGTCGTGGGTCGCCAGCCACGCCGCCGCCTTGGAACTGAATGGTTTGGGCGACGCGCTGGCCCGCCTGGATCGGGCCTGCGCCTGCCGGGGCGCCAATGGCCGCTATCGGGCCTTTGCCGTCGCCTATGGCCTGCTGACCGGGGCGGACGTGGCGGGCATGGATGCGGTCCATATCGCCGACTTTCCCGCCCGCCGCCCGCTGGTGGACGGGGTGCGGGCGCTGGCGCCGTTCCTGTCCCGCCCGCCCAGGCTGTTCGGGCTGTCGGCCAGCACCTTGGATTTCGCCTTGGATCAAGCCTGCATGCCCGGATTGGTACTGGAATTCGGCGTCCGTCGCGGCACCTCGCTCAACCGACTGGCGGCGCGGGCCGGGCAGGGGGTGCACGGCTTCGATTCCTTTGAAGGGCTGCCGCAATCCTGGGGGGCGGAACCGGCGGGGGTGCTGACCACCGGGGCGCAATTGCCGAAAGTGGCCGATAACGTCACGCTGCATCCCGGCTGGTTCGCCGACACCCTGGCGCCGTTCTTGGCCGATCACGCAGGCGATGTGCGGCTGGTCAACATCGACAGCGACATCTACGCCTCGGCCCGCCAGGTGCTGTTCGCCCTGGCGCCGCGCATGGTCGCCGGCAGCGTCATCGTCTTCGACGAACTGATCGGCAACCGGACCTGGGCCGAGGACGAGTTCAAGGCGTTGCTGGAATTCATCCAAGCCTTTGACGCCAAAGTGGAAGTTTTGGCGGTGGCGCCGTTTTCCAAGCAAGTGGTCATGCGAGTCTTGACTCTGCGCCCCTGATGGTCAGAGTCGGGCGTTTATCGAGAGAGGAAGAACCATGACCGTAGCCATCGAGATGGGAACGACGCAGGCGGGCATCGCCGCGACGCTCGATCTCGAGGAATTGCTGGCCACCCGTCTGCTGGTGCAGGGCAATTCCGGCTCGGGCAAGTCGCATCTGTTGCGCCGGCTGGTGGAACAAAGCGCCCAATGGGTGCAGCAGGCGCTGATCGACCCCGAAGGCGATTTCGTCACCTTGGCCGAACAATTCGGCCATGTGGTGGTCGATGCCGCCGCCCATACCGAGGCGGCGTTGCAGCAGATCGCCGCCCGCGTGCGCCTGCACCGGGTGTCGGTGGTGCTCAACCTGGAAAATCTGGAGACCGAACGGCAGATGCGCCATGCCGCCGCCTTTTTGGGCGGTCTGTTCGACGTCGACCGCGAATACTGGTTCCCCATGTTGGTGGTGGTGGACGAAGCGCAATTGTTTGCCCCGGCGGCGGCCGGCGAGGTGTCGGACGAAGCACGCAAGGCCAGTCTGGGGGCCATGACCAATCTGATGTGCCGGGGCCGCAAGCGCGGTCTGGCCGGCATCATCGCCACCCAGCGTCTGGCCAAGCTGGCCAAGAACGTGGCGGCGGAAGCCTCCAACTTTCTGATGGGCCGTACTTTCCTGGATATCGACATGAGCCGCGCCGCCGATCTGCTGGGCATGGAGCGCCGCCAGGCGGAAATGTTCCGTGACCTCAATCGCGGCCAGTTCATCGCCCTGGGGCCGGCTTTGTCGCGCCGCCCGCTGTCCATCCGCATCGGTGCCGTCGCCACCGATGGCCGTACCGGCAACGCCCGGCTGCTGCCCTTGCCGGAAAAACCGCCGGAAGACGCCCATGATCTGATCTTCAAGGCGGGCGAGAACGAAGTGCTGCGCCCGACCAATCGTCCGGCGCCCATGGATACGGCGCAATTGCTGGCGCAACTGGCCGCCACCCGCCCGCCGCCGCCGCCGCCGGGCGCGGTGCTGGCGCGCGAGGTGGCGGCGCCTCTGCCGCGTCCGCCCGATGCCCCCCGGGCCAGCATCGACGACGTCCTGCGCGAGGTGTTGACCGACCCCGAGGCGGTCTATCGCTCGCCGGCCCAGGTCTATCAGGATTTCCTGGTGCGTTGCCGTCAGCACGGTATCCATGGCCGCAGCCTGGACATGGGGGCGTTTCGCCGCAAGATGGCTTCGGTTCGTGCCGGCGTCGACGCCGAAACCGCCGACACGCCGGAATGGGATCAGGCGCTGACCGTTGCCGCCGCCCTGGCCGACGACATCCAGCCGGTGTTCCTGCTGCTGGCCCGCGCCGCCCACGATCAGGCGCCGTGCCCGTCCAATGCCCAGATCGCCCGGGCGCGCGGCTCACGCAGCCCGCGCCGGGCCTTGGGTCTGCTGGAACATATGGAAGGGCAGGGGCTGATCGCCTCGGACGTGGACGCCTATGGCAATCGCACCATCGCCGTGCCGGCCCTGGGCTGGCAAACCCGGCCCGGCAATCCGGACGCCGACGATGTGGAAGATGTGGCCTAGGGCTTGTTGAGCCTTAAATGCGACGCATCCATCCTGTCAATCGTCATTCCCGCGCAGGCGGGAATCCAGCGAATCGTGTCGGCATCAGCGCGTGACTCCTGGACCCCCGCCTGCGCGGGGGTGACGGCTGTTGCGATGGACGTGTTTCCGATTGAAGGCGCGCAGTTCTAGCCGGGCCTTTCTCGCCCTGGCGACTATATTTCCACCACGTCCACCGCCACGTGGATGCTGTGTTCGCCGCCACCCAGCACCACGCCCTTGATCGGGCTGACGTCGTCGTAATCGCGGCCCCAGGCCACCACCACATGGTCCTCGCCGGCGGGCTTGTTGTTGGTGGGGTCGATATCCAGCCAGCCCCAACCGGGAATGAACACCGAGGCCCAGGCGTGCGAGGCGTCGGCGCCCACCAGCTTTTGCCCGCCCGGCGGCGCGATGGTGCGGATATAGCCGCTGACATAGCGGGCCGCCAGACCCATGGCCCGCAGGCAGGCGATGGCCGCATGGGCGAAATCCTGGCACACCCCGCGCCGTTGCGCGAACACGGTGGAAAGCGGCGTGCCGATGCTGGTGGCCACCGGATCGAAGGTGAAATCGCGGAAGATGCGGCTGTTCAGATCCAGCACCGCCTGGGCCAGCGGACGACCGGGGGGAAAACTGGGAGCGGCGTAATGGGCGGCGGCGTCCAGCAGGGGGACTTGCGGCGACGGAAACAGGAAGTCCATGGCCTCTTCCAGATGCGGCGCGGTGGCGGCGGCCAGATCGGCGCGCACTTGGTCCCAGGTCGGGCCATCCAGAGTGGCAAGGCCGAAGGACGGGCTGGTTTCCACCTCGAAACTGGCCTCGATCTCCAGCTTGGAATGGGAATCCTGGATGGTGAAGAAGGTGGTGGGATTGCCGAAATAATCCAATTGACCGTCGCGCAGCACCGCCGGACTGGGGCGGATGGTCAGGCGCACCTTGTCATAGCTTTGGTTGTAGACCTGACGAGGGCGCATATGGGCGGCATGATGCGACAGCAGCACCGCCTCGTCATATTCATAGACGGTCAGATGGCGGACCCGGTATCTCATGCCAGCAACTCCGGCGGGCGCACCGGTAAATGCCATTGCGCATGGCTGAAATATTCGCGCGACAGCACTTCCGACACTTCCCACAGGCGCGAGCGGAAGTTTTCCAGCAGCCGTTCGGCGTCATGATAGCCGCCGTCGCGATCATAACGCCCCAACACCAGGGCGTCGGTGGTGCGCACGGTGCCGCACAGCACCGTCATCAGCCGTTGTTCCGCCCGCAGGAATCCGTTGGTGCCGGCGATCTGGGCCAGGGAATCCATGTGGTCGGACAAGGCCGCCAGTTGGAAGCCGAGCGAACGCGGGTTGTTTTCGTCGCAGATCAGCAGGTCGAGCACGGCGGCCAGACGCGGCGCCGCCAGATAGCGCGAGCGATAGGTCATGGCGCTGTCCCACAAATCCAGCAACACGTCCATGGGCACCGCGTCTTCGCTGTCGGCATCGGCCAGGGCGGCGCCCAAGGTGTCGACGATGGTGACGGCGCGCTCGATCCGGCGGCCCGAATCCATGAACAGCCACAGCGGCCCGCGCGTCATGTTTTCCATGGACAGGCCGTTGACCGCCTCGACGGTCAGGATCAGATCGTTCAGCCGCGACAAGGTGTCGCCGCGCTGGCTGTCCAGATGCAGGCGGCGGACATCATCACGCAGGCGCTGCAACGCGCGCCAGGTATCCACCGACAGGCGGTCGCGCAAATTCAGCACCACGCGCAGCAGACGGTCGACCTGTTCGCTCAAGCCGCCTTCGCCGCCGCCCAGATGGTGGGCCATCAGGGCGCGGGGCAGGGTCTCCGGCACGTCCAGCGCCTCGGGCGGGATGAACAGGCCCAGCCGCGCCATCACCCTGGCGGTATAGACGGCGCGGGCCGGATCGTTCTGGTCCAGCGCCTCTTCGATACGGGCGATGGCCGCGCGCAACAGGCGGGTCGAGCCTTCGCAGCGTTCCACATAGCGGCCCAGCCAGAACATGTTGTCGGCGACGCGGCTCGGCAGGTCGCGGTTGCCGCGCACCAGCTTGACCGGGGCGGCGCGGCCCCGGGGTTGCAGGGCGGCGGACGAGGTCTGGTCGGTGATGATCCACAGATCCTTGCTGCCGCCGCCGCCGGTTTGCAGCCGCGCGGTCAACAGGTCGGCCTGGCTGGAGACGCGGGCGAGGCCGCCGGGCATGACCTGCCAGCCGTTTTCGCCGAAGGCGGCGAACACGCGCAACACCATGGAGCGGGGCAAAAAGCCGCCATCGCCCCATACCGGCACGGTGGACAGATTGTCCACCTGTTGGGCCACCCAATCGGTGGGCCGGGACTGAATGTCGGCCAGGGCGGCCTGGCGTTCCAGCCCGGACAGGTTGGCGCCCAGGCGCGGGCTGATGCGGTTGTGGAAAGCCGGCCGCAGTACCAGCCGGTCCAGGTTGTCGGCGACGAAGGCGCGGTCGGAATCGTTGCCGCACCACCAGCACGGCACCGAGCCCATCATCAGGCTTTCGCCCAGCAGATGGCGGGAAATGGCCGGCAGAAAGCTTTGGATGGCGCCGCCATCCAACAGGCCCGATCCCAAGGCGTTGACGATGGCGACGTTGCCGGCGCGGGCCGATTGCACCAGTCCGGCCACGCCCAAGGTGGAATCGCCCCGCAGTTCCAGCGGGTCGCACCATTCGCCGTTGGTGCGCCGCCAGATCACGTCCACCTGCTGCAAGCCGGTCAGCGTCTTCATATAGACGTTGCCGTCGCGCACGGTCAGATCCTCGCCCTGGACCAGGGTCAGGCCGAGATGGCGGGCCAGGAAGGCATGCTCGAAATAGGTTTCGTTATAGGGGCCGGGGGTCAGCAGAACCACGCGCGGCGTCTCGGTCCGGCGCGGCGCCAAGGCGTGCAGCGAGCGGCGCAGGGATTCAAAGAACGGCGCCAGCCGTTCGATATGGCTGGCGCGGAACTGCTCGGGCAGCACGCGGTTGACGATGGTGCGGTTTTCCAGGGCATAGCCGGCGCCGGCCGGGCTTTCGGTGCGGTCGGCCAGCACCCGCCAGCCGCCATCGGCGCCGCGCACCAGATCGGCGGCATAGACGTGCAGATGGTGACCGCCCGCCGGCATCCAGCCATGGCAGGGCCGCAGGAAGGCCGGATTGGCGTGCAACAAGGCCGGCGGGATCAGGCCCAGCCCGATCAGCGCCCGCTTGCCGTACAGATCGGCCATGATCTCGTTCAACAGGCCGGCGCGCTGGGCGACGGCGCGGGCGATCCAATCCCATTCGCCGGCGGGCAGCAGCAGGGGCAGCGGGTCCAACGTCCACGGTCGTTCCAACCCCTCGGGGTCGCCGTGGACGTTATAGGTGACGCCGTTATCGCGCAGCAGGTTCTGGCCCAGTTCCCAGCGTTGCACCAGATCTTCCGCCGACAGGCCGGCGAAGGAATCGAGGAAGGCGCGCCAATGGGGCCGGGGCTGGCCATCGGCCCCGACCATCTCGTCATGCACGCCGGTGGGGGGAACGTAAATCTGTTCCACCTGGATCGGCTGGGCGTTCTGCCAGTCGGTTTGTCGGCGCCTGATCTTTGCCTCCCCTATTGCAACCTGAGGTCCAGCGTCCCCGGATAATCGGGATGGATGCGCCCAGGGTCGGCCTGCACCCTGCCATGGGAATGACCAAAGGGGAAGAAGCGAGCGCGCCGTCGCGCCTCGGCTTCATAGGAATTGACCGGGAAGGTGGAATAACTGCGCCCGCCGGCATGGACGACGTGGTGGGTGCAGCCGGCCACCGACTGGCCGTTCCAGCTGTCGATCAGGTCGAAGACCAGGGGGGAATGGATGCCGATGGTCGGATGCAGGCACGAGGCCGGCGCCCACGCCCGGTAGCGCACACCGGCCACCCATTGACCGTTGGTGCCGGTGGTGGCCAGCGGCATCAGCACGCCGTTGCAGGCGACGCGATAGCGTTCGCCCAGCAGATTTTCGACCTTGACCTGCAGGCGCTCCACCGACGAATCCACATAGCGCACGGTGCCGCCGGCGCCGGGTTCCTCGCCCATCACGTGCCAGGGTTCCAGGGCGTTCCTGATTTCCAGGCGGATGCCCTGGTGGTTGATCTCGCCGACCACCGGGAAGCGGAATTCCAGATGGGGGGCGAACCATGCCGGATCGAAGGCGATGTCCTGGGTGCGCAGATATTCCACCACCTCGGCCAGATCGCGCTCGATCCAGTGGGGCAGCATGAAGCGGTCGCGCAAGGCGCTGCCCCAGCGCACCAGCGGTGCCGTATAGGGGCGGTCCCAGAAGGCGGCGATCAGCGACCGCAGCAGCAATTGCTGCACCAGGCTCATGCGCGCATGGGGCGGCATCTCGAAGGCGCGGAACTCCACCAAGCCCAGCCGCCCGGTGGGGCCGTCGGGGGAATAAAGCTTGTCGATGCAGATTTCGGTGCGGTGGGTGTTGCCGGTGGCATCCACCAGCACGTTCCTGAGGATACGGTCGACCAGCCAGGGCGGGCAATCGGTGCCGGCTGTCGGCAATTGCGCCAGGGCGATTTCCAACTCGTACAAGGTGTCGTCGCGGGCTTCGTCGACGCGGGGATGCTGGCTGGTCGGGCCGATGAACAGGCCCGAGAACAGATAGGACAGGCTGGGATGGTTCTGCCAGAAACGGATCAGGCTGCCCAGCAGGTCGGGACGGCGCAGGAACGGGCTGTCGGCGGGGGTGGCCCCGCCCAGGACCATGTGATTGCCGCCGCCGGTGCCCACATGGCGTCCGTCGATCATGAACTTTTCCGTGCCCAGCCGGGTCAGATGGGCCTCTTCGTACAAGGCCTCGGTGTCGCGCACCAGTTCGGGCCACGAGGTGACCGGCGAGACGTTGACCTCGATGACGCCGGGATCGGGGGTGACCTTGATGGTCTTCAGCCGCGGGTCGTTGGGGGCGGGATAGCCCTCCAGCCGCACCGGCTGGTTCAACGAGGTGGCGGTGTCCTCGATCGCCTCGATCAGGTCGAGATATTGTTCGGCGGTTTCCACCGGCGGCAGGAACACGCACAGATGGCCTTCACGCGGCTGAATGCAAAGGGCCGTGCGCACATTGTCGGAGACCATGCCCTTGGCGGTCTGGCGCAGCGATTGCGGCTTGCCGACATTTTGCCCGATGACGCGGGCCTCCGACGGCTCCGCCGCGGCGCGGCTGGTCAGGGCATGCTGGCGCGCCTGTTGGGGGTCGTGTTGGCGCGCCGGTTGCGGCGCACGCGGGCGCGGCGAGAAAGGCTGGCGCGGCTCGAACGGGTCGCGCTCGGCGTGGAACGGATAATCCTCCGGCTCGATATAAGGCAGGGAATCCAGCGGCAGACGGAAGCCCAGGGGCGAATCGCCGGGGATGGTGACGATGCGACCGTCGCGGGTCGGCCAGGCGCCGGATATCCAGCGGTTGCCGTCCTTGGCCTGCCAGGGCTGCAACGGCAGCACGTGGCCGACCGCATTGCCCAGGCCGTGGCGGAAGACGCGGGCCAGACGGGCACGCTCCTCGGAATCGGCGAGACGGGCATCGTCGGGGGTGACGTTGACCGGCAGATCCTGTTCGCGCATCAGGTAATAGGCGGCATCCTCATAGGCCGGGTGGATGAACTGGTCGTCCACCCCCAGTTTTTCCGCCAGCCGCACGGCGAAGGTTTCCGACATTTCGACGCTGGGATTGTCAGGCTGGCCTTCCTGGCCGATCAGGGCCGGGTTGTGCCAGACCAGTTCTTCATCGTCGCGCCAAGTCAGGGCATAGGCCCAGCGCGGCAGGCTTTCCCCCGGATACCATTTGCCCTGGCCGTGGGTGATCATGGCGCCGGGGGCGAAGCGGTCGCGCAGGCGGCGGATCAACTGGTCGGCATAGGCGCGCTTGGTCGGGCCGACGGCGTCGGTGTTCCACTCGTCCGCTTCCATGTCCAGCGCCGAGACGAAGGTGGGCTCGCCGCCTTGGGTCAGGCGCACATCGCCGGCGTGCAGGCGGTGGTCCACCTGTTGGCCCAGGGCCAGCACCGCCTGCCATTGTTCGTCGCTATAGGGCTTGGTGACGCGCGGCGTCTCCAGCACCCGGGTCACTTCCATGCGATGATCGAAGCCGACCGTGCACGCCTCCACCGCCCCGGTGATGGGCGCGGCCGAGGACGGGTCGGGCGACGCCGCCAGCGGGATATGACCTTCGCCGGTCAGCAGGCCCGAGGTCGGGTCCAGGCCGATCCAGCCGGCACCGGGCAGATAGACTTCGGTCCAGGCGTGCAGGTCGGTGAAGTCGCGCTCGGCCCCCACCGGGCCGTCCAGCGCCTTGACGTCGGGCACCAACTGGATCAGGTAGCCGGAAACGAAGCGCGCCGCCAGTCCCAGGTGCCGCAGGATCTGCACCAGCAGCCAGGCGGAATCGCGGCACGATCCGGTGCGCAGGGACAAGGTCTGTTCGGGCGTCTGCACGCCCGGCTCCATGCGGATGGTGTAGCTGATGTCCTGTTGCAGGCGCTGGTTCAGCGCCACCAGGAAATCACTGGTCTGCATGGGGTCGCGGGAGATGGAGTCCACATAGGCCTTGAGCAGCGGCCCGGCCTCTTCCTGCAACTGAAAGGGCCGAAGCTCGTGATCCAGTTCGGGGGCGTAGGCGAAGGGGAAGTTTTCCGCCGCTTCCTCCAGGAAGAAATCGAACGGATTGACGATGGACATGTCGGCGACCAGATCGACGTCGACGACGAATTCGCTGACCTTTTCCGGGAACACCAGCCGCGCCAGCCAATTGCCCTGCGGGTCCTGCTGCCAGTTGATGAAATGGCCCTTGGGCCGGATGTCGAGCGAATAGGACAGCACCGGGGTGCGGCTGTGCGGCGCCGGACGCAGACGGACGATCTGGGGGGAAAGGGCGACCGGGCGGTCATAGCTGTAGCGGGTGGTGTGACGCAGTTTGACGTGAATGCCCATGGTTCCTCGGAAAGATGCGCGAAGACTGGAATCGTTCCGGGCACCCTAGCACAGCCATGGGCGGTTTGGCTGAAAAATAGGCGTATATGCACATGCCTATTTTATGTGCTGCACGCAACCTGATGTTGCCGCTTGTCAAGCCCTGGCCCGATCCGGCACCATGACGGCATGAAAGTCGATGCCGGACGCCGGGGGGCTGCGTTTCTGGATCGCGCCCGCGCTTGCGTGGCGGCGTTGTGCCTTGTCGTGGTGCTGGCGCCTGCGGCCAAAGCCGAGGAACCCGCCCCGCCGCAATCCATCACCGTGGTCATCGACGACAATTATCCACCCTATATCTTCCGCGATCAGGACGGGCGGTTGCAGGGCATCCTGCGCGACCTTTGGACTCTGTGGTCGGAGCGCACCGGCATCGCCGTCGATCTGCAAGGACTGGATTGGGCCGAGGCGCAGCGCCGCATGGCCGCCGGTCAGGCCGACGCCATCGACACCGTCTTCCGCACCGAGGCGCGGGAGCGGGTCCTGGCCTTCTCCGCCCCCTATGCCACCTTGGACGTGCCCATCTTCTTTCATTCCGACCTGTCGGGCATCGTCGACGTCAATTCGCTCAAGGGGTTCACCGTCGGCGTCAAGGACGGCGACGCCTGCGTCGACTGGCTGAAAGCCCGCGGTATCGTCAGCATCCGCCCCTATCCCAGCTACGAGGCGATCATCGAGGCCATGGCGGCACGGGAAACCCTGGTCGCCTGCATCGACAAACCGCCGGCCTTGTACCTGATGTACAAAAAGGGCGTGCAGGATATCTTGCGCCATACCCAGCCGCTTTATTCCGGCCAGTTCCATTGGGCAGTGGCCAAGGACCGCCCCGAACTGATGCATGTCCTGCGTCAGGGTTTCGACCTGATTTCGCCGCGGGAGCGTCAGGCCATCGAGGAACACTGGTTCGGCTTTTCCCTCAACGATCGGGTCCAGGCCGAGGTCTGGCGGGAACTGGGCAAATACGTGTTGGCGGTCCTGGCCGTCGCTTTGTCGCTGCTGAGCTGGAACTGGCTGTTGCGCCGTCAGGTCGGGCGCAAGACCCGAAGCCTGAGTCGGGCCCTGGACGAACTGGCGGAAAGCGAGGGCCGGTTCCGCACCATTTTCGACCACGTCAACGACGCCATCTTCATCCATCATGCCGAAACCGGGCGGTTGTTGATGGTCAATCAGCGCATGCGCGACATGTACGGCATGGGCGATCTGCCGGTGGATCAGATCGATGTGGACATGTGCAGCGAGGGGGTGTCGCCATACAGCCTCACCGAGGCCCAGGCCTGGATACGCGCCGCCGCCGCCGGGCAGCCGCAACAATTCGACTGGCATGCGCGGCGCCTGGACGGCAGCCTGTTCTGGGTCGAGGTGGCCATGCGGCCGGCCCGCTTCAGCGATGGGCAAAATCGTTTGCTGGTGGTGGTCCGCGACATCACCGAACGCAAGAACGCTCTGGAACGGCTTGAGTTCCTGGCCCATCACGATCCCCTGACCGAATTGCCCAACCGTCTGCTGCTGCATGACCGGGTCGATCAGGCCATCGCCCTGGCCGAGCGCGAGGGCCGCCGCGTCGCCGTGATGTTCCTGGATCTGGATCAGTTCAAGACCGTCAACGATTCGCTCGGCCATGCGGCGGGGGATCGGCTGTTGAAGGACGTGGCCTGGCGCCTGCGCCAATGCGTGCGGGAAAGCGACACCATCGCCCGGCTGGGTGGTGACGAATTCGTCATCGTCCTCAATAATGTGCGCGACGCCGATGGCGTGGTCGAGGTGGCCGAGAAAATCCACAAGATCGTGGCCCCGCCCGTCACCATCGACGGCCAGGAAGTCACCTCGACCCTGTCCATGGGCATCGCCCTGTTCCCCGAGGACGGGCGCGATTTCGACACGCTGATGAAAAAAGCCGATGCCGCCATGTATCACGCCAAGGAAAGCGGGCGGTCCACCTATCGCTTCTTCGCCGCCCGCATGAATGCCGACGCGGTGGCCCATCTGGCCCTGCGCAGCGGCCTGCACCGGGCGCTGGAGCGGGGCGAGTTCCAATTGTATTTCCAGCCGCAGGTGTCCCTGGCCGGCGGCGCGGTGGTGGGCGCCGAGGCGCTGATCCGCTGGAACCATCCGGAACGCGGGCTGGTGTCACCGGCGGAATTCATCCCGGTGGCCGAGGATAGCGGCCTGATCGTGCCCATGGGCGATTGGGTGTTGCGCCAGGCGTGCCGTCAGGCGGCGCTGTGGCAGGCGGGGGGGCATATCCTGACCATGGCGGTCAACCTGTCGGCCCTGCAATTCCGTCGCGGCGACCTGGAACGGGCGGTACGCGAGGCGCTGGAGGAAAGCGGGCTTTCGCCGCGATCGCTGGAGCTGGAACTGACCGAATCCATCATGATCCAGGACCACGAAGCGGTGATGGACACGACCCGACGGCTGATCGCCCTGGGAGTACAACTCTCCATCGACGATTTCGGCACCGGCTATTCCAGCATGGCCTATCTCAAGCGTTTCGCCGTCGACAAGCTGAAGATCGACCAATCCTTCGTCCGCGACGTCCATACCGATGCCGACAACGCCGCCATCACCCAGGCCATCATCCAGATGGCCCACAGCCTGAAGCTGGAGGTCATCGCCGAGGGGGTCGAGGATAAGGAGGTGGTGGAATTCCTGCGCCATCACGGCTGTGATCTGGCGCAGGGATTCCTGTACGGGCGACCGATGACGGCGCAGCGCTTTGAAAAGACCGTGCTGGACGGCCCTATTTCCTGAGGCCCTTCAATTCCGATTTGGAATAATTGCTGAAATGGCCTTCACGCGCGGCCTGGGCGCGTCCGGCGGACACCAATCCCGCGCTCTTGCCGGCGGGGGCCAGCGATCCGATCGTCCGTTCCAGCTTGGCGCTGCCGCATTGCGGACAGACCGGCGTATCCGACGATCGCACCAGGGTTTCAAATTCGGCCTTGCAGTCCGAGCACTGAAAGGAATACAGCGGCATGATTCCTCGGGGGTTGCGGGTGGCGATGGCGGTGCCGCCAGTATAGATCATTGTGCAGGCGCGAGGGCAAGGGCCGTCACATCAATTTTTCCGCCCGGATGCGCGCCATGTAAGCGCTCAGGCTTTGCCCCGGCACGTCGACAAAGCTCTGGCCGGTGGGGGTCGGGTCGGTCATGCGGTCGAGCCGGAACGTGCGGAAATCGTCCCGCAATCCGCACCACGCCACCAAGGTCCAGACCGGCCCCCAGAAGAACAGGCCCAACGGCCTGACCGTGCGGGTGCTGGCGGTGCCGTCCTCGCGCACATAGTCGAAGCGCAACAACTGGCAGCTGTCGATAGCGGCATGGACCTGATCCAGATGGGCTCGGGTGGAAGGCGGCGAGCGGAAATCGGGGGCGAACAGCCGTGACGCTTCCATGCGCTGGCGCAAGGGATCGGGGATCACCGCCTCGATCTTGGCCAGGGCCAGACCGGCGGCCTGGCCCAAGCGGGTGCCGGCCCAGGCTTGGGCCATGCGGGCGCCGATGACCAGGGCCTCGATCTCGGCACTATCGAACATCAAAGGCGGAATGTCGAAGCCGTCGCGCAGCATGTAGCCGGCCCCGGCGGCGCCGTCGATGGGCACCCCCGAGGCGGCCAGATGGGCGATGTCGCGATAGATGGTGCGGTCGGATACCTCCAGGCGTTCGGCCAATTGGCGGGCGGTGGTCAACCGCCCGCCGCGCAAGGCCTGCACGATCTGGAACAGGCGTTCGGCCCGGCGCATGTCGGTCTTCTCTCCTGAGATCAGGCCAGCGAGTGTAAGCCGACGGTGTTGCCTTCGCTATCTTGGAATTGGGCCATGAAGCCCCAGGGCGCCGGCAGCGCCGTCTTGCCCACCAGCACCTTGCCGCCGGCCATTTCCACCCGCGACAGCGGCACGGCCAGATCGTCGCCGCCATTGATGTAGACGATGGTGGCGGCGCCGGGATTGCTGCCGGGCACCGCCTTGACGATGGCGCCCTTGACCGCGCCCTCGGGGGCGTCGAAGACGATGACATCGCCGCTGACGTCGCAACTGACCATGCTCATGGCGCCGGGGAATACGGCTTCATAAAAGCCTTTGGCGCGTTTCAGATCGGTGGCCGGGATTTCGAACCAGACGCAGATATTGGCGGATTTTTCCATGGTGTTTTCCTTGGCTTTGGGGATGGTACGGCGCGCCATGACCGGGACCATAGCAAAGCCCTGCTGACAGCGTGGTGTCAGCAGGATGCGGGTGGCTTGAAATCGGCTTGGGCTTGCCAATTTATGCCCAAGGCTCTTTTCCGACCCCATCGCTTCGGGGTAAGGTCGGGGCCACAGCCGGACGGGTGAGCCGTCGGGCTCAAGGGAGGCAGGCCGGCCCACGGCCGCCATGAAACGGGCAAAGGATACCATGCGAAAAGTCCATTCAGACGCTACGAGCGCCCTTGCCGGGCTGCTGCGCGACGGCATGACCATCATGGCCGGCGGCTTCGGCCTGTGCGGCATTCCGGAAAACCTGATCGAGGCGATCAAGGAAGCCGGGGTCAAGGATCTGACCGTCATCTCCAACAATTGCGGCGTCGATGGCTGGGGCCTGGGCCGCCTGCTGGACGCGGGCCAGATCAAGAAGATGGTGTCGTCCTATGTGGGCGAGAACAAGCTGTTCGCCCAGCAATACCTGTCGGGCCAGCTCGAGCTGGAATTCAACCCGCAAGGCACCCTGGCCGAACGCATCCGCGCCGGCGGCGCCGGCATTCCCGCCTTCTTCACCAAGACCGGTGTCGGCACCATCGTCGCCGACGGCAAGGAAGTGCGCGAGTTCAATGGCGAGAAGTATGTGATGGAAACCGGCCTGGTCGCCGATCTGTCCATCGTCAAGGCCTGGACCGGCGACACCGAGGGCAATCTGGTCTATCGCAAGACCGCGCGCAACTTCAACCCGATGATGGCCACCGCCGGCAAGATCACCGTGGCGGAAGTGGAGCATCTGGTGAAGCCGGGCGAAATCGACCCCGACCACATCCACACGCCCGGCATCTATGTGAAGCGCATCATCCTGGGCAAGAACTACGAAAAGCGCATCGAACAGCGCACCACCCGCAAGCGGGTCTGAAGGGGAAAAAACGATGGCTTGGACTCGTGACGAAATGGCGGCCCGCGCCGCCCGCGAACTTCAGGATGGCTTCTACGTCAACCTGGGCATCGGCATCCCCACCCTGGTTGCCAATTTCATCCCCGACGGCATGGAAGTCACCCTGCAATCGGAAAACGGCATGCTGGGCATGGGGCCGTTCCCGTTTGACGGCGAGGAAGACCCCGATCTGATCAATGCCGGCAAGCAGACCATCACCGAATTGCCGACCTCGTCGTTCTTTTCCTCCGCCGACAGCTTCGCCATGATCCGCGGCGGTCACATCGACCTGTCCATCCTGGGCGCCATGCAGGTGGCCGAAAACGGCGATCTGGCCAATTGGATGATTCCGGGCAAGATGGTCAAGGGCATGGGCGGCGCCATGGATCTGGTCGCCGGCGTGAAAAAGGTGGTGGTGGTGATGGAACACACCGCCAAGGACGGCGAAAAGAAACTGTTGAAGGCCTGCAACCTGCCGCTGACCGGGGCCGGCGTCGTCGACATCGTCATCACCGATCTGGCGGTGTTCGCCATCGACAAGCACGGCAAAAGCGGCATGACCTTGCTGGAAATGGCCGACGGCGTCACCGTCGAGGAACTGCGCAGCAAGACCGAGGCCGACTTCAAGGTCGCCTGAGGCTTTGTCGCATCACGGGAAAGCCGGGCCTCGTGCCCGGCTTTTTTGTTATGCCCCGATCTTCACCGCCACATCCTTGGGCGGCGCCCAATAGGGGGCGGACGTCACCAGCACGCGCGCGCCCGAGCGGGCATAATCGCCGGCATTGCCAGCGTTGACGCCACCGGCGGCGGCAAGGGTGCCCGGCCAATCGGCCAAGGCGCGGGCGGTTTCCGCCACTTGCGACGGGGTGAATTTCTCCAGTTGCAACACATCCACCCCGGCCTGGGCGGCATTGAGGGCCGCCTCCAGATCGGCCACCTCCATGACGATCTTCTTTTCCGGACAGTGGCGCTTCAAATCGGCCACCACGCCGGAAAGCGGGCGATGGCCGGTGAAGGCGAGATGCTCGGCGAAGACCAGCACGGTTTCCGACAGGCCCAGACGATGTGGCACGGCACCGCCGGCGATGATCGCCTTGACCGCCACGGCGCGGGTGCCGGGAAAGGATTTGCGGGTGCAGGCCACGGTGACGCCCGGGTCCACCGCATGGGCGGCAGCGGTGATGGCAGCGGCGGCGCTGGCCATGCCGCCGGCCATTTCCAGCAGGGTTTGCGCCACTTTCCAGCCTAACAGCAGCGCCTGGGCGCTGCCCTTGGCGGTGAGAATGGTATCACCGGCGGCCAGATGCGAGCCGTCGCCGGCCAGCATCTCGACCTTGGCCCCGGCCAGTTCCAGCAGGCGGGCGGCTTCCGGGGCCAGGGCCAGCACCATGGCGCCGCGGGCGGTAAAGCTCATGTGACCCGGCGCCGAACCGATGCCCAGGGATCGGGTGGTGAGGTCGCCGAAGGGGGCGTCCTCGGCCAACCAGGATTGCAGGACGGAATCGGCAAGACGCATGAGAAAATCCTTGGGCGACGGGGGCTTTCAGTAGACCCCGCCGCTTTGGCCTTGTCCAGCCGTCAGGCCACCGCCACTTCACGCTGACCCAACAGCGCCTTCAGTTCGGGGATGCACGAACCACAGCCGGTGCCGGCCTTCAATGCCGCCCCGATCTGGGCCACATCCGCCGCCTGGCCGCTGGCGATCAGGCGGGTGATGCTGTGCAGGCCGACCGAGAAACAGGCGCAGACGATGGGGCCCGGGTCGGCATGGCGGCCCGGTGCCTTGCCGGCCAGGATGGCGGCGCGGTCCGAACCGTCGCTCAATGCCTTGCCGATCAATCCGGCGATCCAACCGCGCGCCATATCGGGGCGGTCGGGGGCGATGAACAGGGCCGCCCGCAAGATGCCGTCGGTGATCCAGGCATGGCGGACGATGCCCTTGGCCCGGTCCTGCACCTCCAGCCCCTGACCGCCGAAATAGGCGTTCAAATGTTCGATCAGCGCGCCGAGCTGGGCCTTGTCGCTGCCGGCCAGTTCGGTGGCCTGGGCGCCGTCCAGGCGGTGACGGCTCCACCATGGCGCCAATGGGGCGGGGGCGTCGGCAGCGATCAGCAGGCCGGCCCAGGCGGTGGGGAAAGGGGTGACGGAAACCGCCGCATGCTTTGATTCCGGCTGCCCCGATTGCGGGTCGGTATGGCCGGGCAGCAGACGTCCGACCAATCCCCGGGCGGCATGGCAATCGTTCCAGTGCATGGGAACGAAGATTTGGCCGGGCGCCTGTTCCGTCGTCAGGCGGGCACGGACGACCATCCGCCCCAGGCGGCTTTTGACCGTGACCAGGGTGCCGTCGGCGATGCCCAGCTTTTCACCATCGGCGGGGTGAATGTCGGCCAAGGCCTGATCGCGGTGCCCCGACAGCCGAGGCGCCAAAGCGGTGCGGGTCAGGGTGTGCCAATGGTCGCGATAGCGCCCGGTGTTCAGGCGCAGGGGATAGGCGATGGTCGGGCTTTCCTTGGGCGGACGATGGCTGACCGGCACCAGGATGGCGCGCCCGTCGGCGGTGAAGAAACCGCCATCGCCGAAGAAGCGCTTGCCCCCCCATTGGAACGGGCTGAAGCGGTCGTAATCATTGATCCGGCTGATCGACAGGTCGAGGTCGCGGCGACCGCCATTCTCGAACCCGGTGAGCGCCGCGTATTCGCGGAAAATGGCCTCGGGGCCGTGCCAGTCGAAGCCGGCACCATGGCCCAGGGCCTGGGCCACCCGTGCCACCGCCCACCAATCGGGCTTGGCCTCGCCCGCCGGCGGCAAGAACGGCAATTGCCGTGAGATGGTGCGCTCCGAATTGGTCACCGTGCCGCTTTTCTCGCCCCAGCCATGGGCCGGCAGCCTGATATGGGCAAAGCGCAGCGTGTCGGAATCGTTGACGCAATCCGAGACGATGACCACCGGGCATTTGGCCAAAGCGCGGTGGACCAGATCGCTTTCGGGCAGGCTGACGGCGGGGTTGGTGGCCATGATCCACACCGCCTTGACCTTGCCCGCATCCATGGCGCGGAACAGATCCACGGCCTTCAACCCTTCCTTCCGCGCCATCTTGGGCGCATCCCAGAACCGGCGCACGCGGTCGATGCTGGTGGGGTCGAAACCCATATGGGCGGCCAGTTGGTTGGCCAGCCCGCCCACTTCGCGCCCGCCCATGGCGTTGGGCTGGCCGGTGACCGAAAACGGCCCCATGCCGGCATGGCCGATCCGCCCGGTGGCCAGATGGACGTTGATGATGGCGTTGACCTTGTCGGTGCCGGCGGAAGACTGGTTGACGCCCTGGCTGAATACGGTGACCACCTTCTGGGTCGTCGCGAACAGGTCGAAAAAGCGGGTCAGCAAAGCGCGGTCCAGGCCGGTGGTGCTGACCTTGTCGGCCCGTGCCGCCGCCAGGGCTTCGGTGAAGCCGTTGGTATGGGCGTCGATGAAGGTGAAATCCAACACCCCCGCCGCCTCGCAATGGGCCAACAGGGCGTTGAACAAGGCGACGTCGCTACCGGGGGCAAGGGCCAGATGCAGATCGGCGATGTCGCAGGTATCGGTGCGGCGGGGATCGATGACCACCACCTTGGTGCCGCGTTGTTCGCGCGCCTTTTTCAGCCGTTGGAACAGCACCGGGTGGCACCAGGCCAGGTTGGAGCCCACCAGGACCACCAGATCGGCCTGTTCCAGGTCTTCATAACAGCCGGGCACGGTATCGGCGCCGAAGGCGCGGCGATGTCCGGCCACGGTCGAGGCCATGCACAGGCGCGAATTGGTGTCGACGTTGGCGGTGCCCAAATAGCCCTTGGCCAGCTTGTTGGCGGCGTAATAATCCTCGGTCAGCAATTGACCGGACAGGTAGAAGGCAAAGGAATCGGGGCCATGCAGATCGGTGACGGCGCGGATGCGTCCGGCGGCTTCGGTGATGGCGGTGTCCCAATCGGCGCGTCGGCCATCGACCACGGGGTATAACAGTCGGGTTTCCAGGCCCAAGGTGTCGCCCAGCGCCGTGCCTTTCGAGCACAGGCGCCCGTAATTGGCCGGGTGTTCCGGGTCGCCCCGCACCACCCAGCCATCGGCGGCCTTTTCGGCGATGACGCCGCAGCCGACGCCGCAATAGGGACAGGTGGTGCGGATGCGATCAGCCATGGGCCACCTTTTTTGCAGGGGTCAAACCCAGCAGCAGCCGTCCGCCCTCGTCGCGCAAGGGCAAGGTGGTGGTGCAGCCTTCATCCGGGGCCAGGGCGGTGCCGTCATTGAGGTCGATGACCCAATTGTGCAGCGGGCAGGCGACCTTGCGGCCCATGACGATGCCTTCCGACAACGGCCCGTTCTTGTGCGGGCATTTGTTGATGAGGGCGAAAACCTCGTCGTCGCCGGTGCGGAACACCGCCACCTGCCCCACATGGGTTTCCACCGTGCGCGCCCCCAGGCGGGGAATGTCGGCGATGGTGCCGATATCGATCCAGTCCATCATTTCAGCTCACCACCGCCAAGGGTTGGAATTCATGGGCATCGATGCCGCCGGTGGCCCGTTCCGCCCACGGGTCGTCCTGGGCGAAGCTCTGCGAGAACAGGAAGCGGGCATAAAGCGCCTTGCGGCGGGCATCGTCGTCGAGGATGTGGGCCTTGATATGGGCCATCCCGACCCGCTCGACGTAAGGGGCCGTGCGCTCCAGGTAATGCCCCTCTTCCCGGTAGAGCTGCATGAAGGCGCTGGCATATTCCAGCACCTCGGCCTCGGTGGACAGGCGGGTCAACTCGTCGGTGACGCGGACCTCGATGCCGCCATTGCCGCCGATGACCATGTCGTAGCCGGCCTCGGTGCAGATGATGCCGATATCCTTGATGGTGGCCTCGGCGCAGTTGCGCGGGCAACCCGAGACCGCCAGCTTGACCTTGTGCGGCGTCCACGACCCCCACATCAGCTTTTCCAGTTTGATGCCCAGGCCGGTGGAATCCTGGGTGCCGAAGCGGCACCATTCCGATCCCACGCAGGTCTTCACCGTGCGCAAGCCCTTGGCATAGCCGTGGCCGGAAACCAGCCCCGCCTTGTTGAGGTCACCCCAGACCGCCGGCAAATCCTCTTTCTTCACCCCCAGCAGATCGATGCGCTGACCGCCGGTGACCTTGACGCTGGGGATGTTGAACTTGTCGGCGACATCGGCGATGGCGCGCAATTCGTCCGGGGTGGTGACGCCCCCCCACATGCGCGGAATGACCGAATAGGTGCCGTCCTTCTGGATATTGGCGTGGGCGCGCTCGTTGATGAAGCGGGATTGGTAATCGTCCACGTATTCGCCCGGCCAGGCGCAGAGCAGGTAATAGTTCAGGGCCGGGCGGCACTTGGCGCAGCCGTCCTCGGTCTTCCAACCCAGTGCCTTGCGCACCGAATCCATGCTCTTCAGGCGCTGGTCCAAGATGGCGTGGCGCACATGGTCGTGACCGTGATCGGTGCATTTGCACAGGGCTTCCGGCGCGCTCGCATCGGCGCCGGTGACGAAGGACAAGATGGCCTGGACGGCGGGGGTGCACATGCCGCAACTGGCCGAGGCCTTGGTGTGGGCGCGCACCTCGTCCAGAGAGGTCAGGCCCTTTTCGGTGATGGCCTTGACGATGGCGCCCTTGGAAACGCCGTTGCAGCCGCAGACCTGGGAATCGTCGGCCATGGAAGCCACGTCCAGGCCGGCTTTGGCACCGCCGCAACAGCCCTGCTCGGCGAAGCCTTGGCCGAAGATCAAATGATCGCGCGATTGGGCGATGTCGCGTTCGCCCTTGATCAGGTCGAAATACCAGCCGCCATCGGCGACGTCGCCATACATGACGGCGCCGACCAGTTTGCCTTCGCGCACCACCAGCTTGCGGTAGACGCCCTTGGAGGCATCGCGGAAGATGACTTCCTCGTCGGCATCGTCCTCGGCCGCCAGCTTGCCGGCGGAGAACACGTCGATGCCGGTGATCTTCAGGCGGGTGGACAAGGCCGGGGTGGCATAGGCGGCGATCTGGTCGCCGGCCAGCCGGGCGGCGCAAACCTTGGCTTGTTCCCAGATGGGGGCGACCAGGCCGAAGACCTGACCGTTATGCTCGACGCATTCGCCGACGGCGTAGATGTCGGGATTGCTGGTGGCCATGTCGTCGCCGACCAGGATGCCGCGATTGATGTCGAGGTCAGCCGCCTTGCCCATGTCGATATTGGGGCGGATGCCGATGGCGACGACCACCAGATCGGCGGGGATGGTGCGACCATCGGCGAGGACGAGGCCCTCGGCCCGGGTCTCGCCCATCACCCGCTCGGTCTGAGCCTGGGTGAAGAAATGCAGGCCGCGTTCGCTCAGGTCGCGTTGCAGCAAGGTGCCGGCCTCGACGTCGAGCTGGCGTTCCATCAGCGTCGGCATCAGATGCACCAAGGCGACGGGCATGCCGCGCCGCTTCAGGCCCCAGGCCGCTTCCAGACCCAACAGACCACCGCCGATGACCACCGCGCGCTGCTTGGCTTGGGCGGCGGCCAGCATCTTGTCGGTATCGGCGATATCGCGGAAGGCGACCACGCCGGGCAGGTCCAGGCCGGGCAGCGGCGGCATCAGCGGCTTGGAGCCGGTGGCCAGCAGCAGCTTGTCATAGGCCACGCACAGGCCGCTGGCGGCGGTGACCGTCTTGGCCGCGGTATCGATGGCCACCACCGGATCACCGGTATGAAGGGTGATGCCGTTTTCCGCGTACCACGACAACGGATTGATGACGATGTCGTCGATCCGCTTTTCCCCGGCCAGGACCGAGGACAGCATGATGCGGTTGTAATTGGGGTGGGGCTCGGCCCCGAACACGGTGATGTCGTAACGGACCGGGGCGCGGGCCAGGACTTCCTCGACCGTGCGCATGCCGGCCATGCCGTTGCCGATGACCACCAGTCTTTGGCGGGAGACTGCGTTCATGGATTTGGTCCTTTCGCTCAAGCGGCGGCGCTGGCCGGGGCGTGGCCGTGCAGGAAGCGCAGCACCTCGGCCCGGTAGTGGTTGTATTGGGCATCGTCGGCCAGTTCGACCCGGCGGCGCGGATGAGCGAGCTCGACCTTCAGCACCTGGGCGATGGAGGCGGCGGGGCCGTTGCTCATCATGACGATGCGGTCGGACAGCAACACCGCCTCGTCCACGTCATGGGTGATCATCATCACCGTGTTGCCCAGGCGGCGCTGGATTTCCAGCAGCGAGTCCTGAAGGTGGGCGCGGGTCAGGGCGTCGAGGGCGCCGAACGGCTCGTCCAGCAGCAGAACCTTGGGTTCCATGGCCAGGGCGCGGGCGATGCCGACGCGCTGCTTCATGCCGCCCGAGATTTCGTTGGGGGTCTTGTCCTTGGCGTGGTCCATGCGCACCAATTGCAGATTGTGCATGATCCAGGCGTGGCGCTCGGCCTTGCTTTTGCTTTTGGCATGGACCTTGTCCACCGCCAGCTTGATGTTGTCGTAGACGCTGAGCCAGGGCAGCAGCGAATGGTTCTGGAACACCACGGCGCGGTCGGGGCCGGGGCTGTCCACTTCGCGGTTTTCCAGCAAAACGCCGCCTTCGGTGGCCTGCAACAGGCCGGCGACGATGTTCAAGATGGTCGACTTGCCGCAGCCGGAATGGCCGATGATCGAGATGAACTCACCCTTTTCCACCTTCAGATTGACGTGGTCGAGGGCGCGGAAGCTGCCCTTTTCGGTCTGGAAGGTGATGCCGACATCGTCGATGGACAGATAGGCGTTCATGGCGTGCTCTCCTTGGGCGCCGGGGCGGGGGCGGCGGCATTGGTGGCATTGGGGTCGAAGCGGGCGCCGTCCAGCAGCAGATCGGGACCCATGGCGATGGGAGCGGTGGCCTGGGTCAGAATCCAGGGGGCAGCGTGCTCGCCTTCGCTCTTGTAATCGGTCAAGGGCACCGGGCGGCCCAGTTCCAGGGCGGCCATGCGGTACAGATCGGGGCGGTAGATATCCTCGGCCAGCCGGCGGGCGTTGATGTCGGCGGGCAGGTGGCCCCAGCGCTGCATTTCGCGCATGTACCACATGGCCTGACTGCGCCAGGGGAAGTTGGCGGCGTGGGCGGAAAACACCGGGGCGCCCGGCTTGGTCAGCGCGTGGCGGACCACGTCGACCGGGACGTTGACATAGGCCGGCTGGGCGACGATCCCGGCCAGTTCGGCCCGGTTGGCGTCGCACCACTGGCCAGCGTTGATCAGCGCCTTCAGCATGGCCTTCAGGGTTTCGGGGTGGCTTTCCGCCCATGACCGGGTGACGCCCAGAACTTTCTCCAGCCGACCGGCGAAGATGTCGTCGCTGGTGGCGACGACCTGGCCCAATTCCATGCTGGCGGCCAGCGACCCCCAGGGTTCGCCGACGCAGAAGCCGGCGATGTTGCCCGCCGACAGATGGCCGACCATCAGGGGCGGCGGCACCACGCTCAGACGGACGTCGCGGTCGGGGTCGATGCCGGCGGCGGCCAGCCAATAGCGCAGTTCATAATGATGGGTGGAAAACGGATAGGGCATGGCCAGGGTCAGGACCGGGCGGCCCTGGGCCTTGTCGTCGTCGATCACCGCCTTCAAGGCATGGTTGGTCGGACCGCCCTTGGCCTCCATGCGGGCACACAGGGCCGCGCCGATGGTGATGGTGTTGCCGCCTTGGCCCAGGCCCATGGCGGCGATCACCGGCTCGCGGATGGGGCCCAGGCCCAAGGTCATGGAAATGGGCTGGGGCGCCAGCATCTGGGCGGCATCCAGGCTGCCGAGCGCCAGCTTGTCGCGGATATTGGCCCAACTGGGTTCACGGCTGATGTGGACGTCGAGCCCCTGCTCGGCGAAGAAGCCGCGTTCCTTGCCCACCACGATGGCGGCACAATCGACCAGGGGGGCGATGCCCAGTTTGAGGCGGGTCTTTTCCATGCTCATCGTTTCCTCCCGCGTGTTTGTTTCAGCCCGCGACCTTCTTGCCGATCAAGGTGATCAGGCGGTCGAGGGCGAAGCCGACCAGGCCGACATAGACCAGGGCGAGGATGATTTCGCTCATCAGCGACGAGTTCCAGGCATCCCAGATGAAGAAGCCGATGCCGACACCGCCGATCAGCATCTCGGCGGCGACGATGGCCAGCCACGACAGGCCGATGCCGATCTTCAGGCCGGTGAAGATGTAGGGGACCGAGGCCGGCATGGCGATCTTGGCGAAGAATTCCAAGGGCGACAGCCGCAGCACGGCGGCGACGTTGCGGTAATCCTGGGGGATGTTGCGGACGCCGACGGCGGTGTTGAGGATGATCGGCCACACCGAGGTGATGAAGATGACGAAGATGGCCGAGGGATCGGCGGCCTTGAAGGCGGCCAGGGAAATGGGCAGCCAGGCCAAGGGCGGCACCGTGCGCAGCACCTGGAAGATGGGGTCGAGCGCCCGCATGGCCACCTTGCTCTGGCCGATGATCATGCCCAGCGTGATGCCGATGATCGCCGACAGGGAAAAGCCCATGGCGACGCGCTTGAGGCTGGCGGCCAGATGCCAGAACAGGCCCTTGTCGGTGCCGCCATTGTCGAAGAACGGATCGAGGATCAGTTCCTTGGTGTCGGTCAGCACCTTGGAGGGCGGCGGCAGCATGGCGCCGGCCTGCTGGCAGGCCAGTTCCCACAGGCCCAACAGGACGATCAGGCCGACCAGCGGCGGCACGGTCACGGCGGCCACGTGGCGTAGCTTCTTTTTCAACTCGCTGGGGGCGATGGGGCGCGAAAGGGGGGCGGCGACTGCCGCCTCCTTGACTTGGGTGGGGGTGGTGACCATGGTCATGGCGCTGTTCTCCTTAGAGCATTTTCACGCGAAGCGTGGAGATGCGATGAGCCCGGAGTCGTAGACGTGTGCTTCGCACACAGTGGCGTCTGAACCGCCCGGCACGGGCCACTTGCAAGGTCTAGACCCGCTTGATGGTCAGGCTCTTGAGATAGGCCTGCGGGTTGGCGGGGTCGAAGGTCTTGCCGTCGAAGAAGGTTTCGACGCCGCGCGAGGGGGTGGCGGGGATTTCCGCCGTCGGCACACCCAGGGCCTTGGCGGCATCGCGCCAGATGTCCTCGCGGTTGACGGCCTTGATCAGCGCCTTGGTGTCCACATCGGCGGGCTGATAGCCCCAGCGGATGTTCTCGGTCAGGAACCACAAATCATGGCTTTGGAACGGATACGAGGCGAAGTCCTTCCAGAACTTCATCACGTGCGGGCTGCTTTCCACCACCTTGCCGGTGCCGTAATCGTAGCGGCCCTTCGAGCGCCAGACGATGTCCTCGTAGGGCACCTTGAACCATTCGCGGCCCGAGACGATCTTGCACATCTCCTCGATATTGGCTTCGCACCAGATTTGCGCCTCCAGCACCGCCATGGTCACCGCCTTGGCCGCCTTGGGGTTCTTTTCCACCCAGTCGCCGCGCATGGCCAGGGACTTTTCCGGGTGATCCTTCCAAAGCTCGCCGGTGGTCAGCGCGGTATAGCCGATGCCCTGGTTGATGAGCTGGGCGTTCCACGGTTCGCCGACGCAGAAGGCCTCCATGGTGTCGACCTTCATGTTGGCGACCATCTGCGGCGGCGGCACGACGATGGTGCTGAGATCCTTATCGGGGTCGACGCCGTTGGCGGCCAGCCAATAGCGGATCCACAGATCATGGGTGCCGCCGGGGAAGGTCATGGCCACCTTGACGTCCTTGCCGGTGGCGCGGGCCTTGGCGAAGGCCTCGCCCAGGGCCTTGGCGGCGGTGCCCACATGCAGGGTCTTGTAGGTGTTGGACACCGAGATGGATTGGCCGTTGGTGTTGAGCCGGGCCAGGATGTTCATGGGCACCTTGGTGCTGTTCTTGGTGATGCGGCCCGAAGCCATCTGATAGGGCATGGGGCTCAGGATGTGGGCGCCGTCGATGCCGCCGCCGGCGCTGCCCAGCTCCAGATTGTCGCGGGTGGTGCCCCAACTGGCCTGCTTGACCACCTGGACGTCCGGCAAGCCGTACTTGGCGAAGAAGCCCTTTTCCTTGGCGATGATCAAAGGCGAGGAATCGGTGAGGGCGATGAAGCCGAACGTGGCTCCCTTGACTTCGGGGGCGTCGCCGGTGGCGGCCCAGGCACCGCCGGGCAAGGCGGTGCGGGCAGCGGCCAGAACGGCGGCGGTGCCGGAAACTTTCAGCAGGGAGCGGCGGGTCAGCGTATCGGTCATGGTCGGTACCCCTCGTGTGTGCCAAAGCGGCAGGCCAAAACAAAAACGGCGTTCCACGGGGCTTGCGTGACCTCTGAAACCAGAGGGGCAATCCGTGGAACGCCGTTGTTCCTGATTCTCCCGGGACGTCGTCGCCCCGGGTAATCGTCTATTTCTGTACGCCAACCACCTCGCCATTGAGGTCGCCGCGTTGCACTGGTCTTAGAAGCAATCGCCATGCCAATTGTGCAATGCGGGATTTCCGCGGTTTTGGCCGTGGGACGATTCCGCGCATGCACAAAATATGCGCAGTTAATTTCAGCAAGTTCAAAAATTAATCAGACAGCATGCGTTGCTTGACAGCGGTGCTGCAATTTTGGATGGTGTTATTTGTGTTAAATAAAATCATAGGTGCATTCAATGCGCGCTATCCTGCTGTTGATGTTGGGATTGTCGGCCTGTGCCCCCATGGCGGCGCAGGATGCAACCACGCTGCCTGCCGCTTGGGCGGGCAAGATGACGTTGGTGCCAGCCACCGACCCGGCCTATGGGCAAGCCAATGCCGTGGCGGCGGAAAAGCCGCCGGGTCAGGGCGGGGTGACCCGGGCCCTGGTGGTTCGCCTTGGCCAGGACATGCCGGTCTATCGGTTATGGAACGGGCCGCAGGCGAGCGGGCAATCAAACCGTTTGGGCTCGTGGTGGGCCTTCGATACGCCCAAGGGCACGCGGGAAGGCTATCGCCGCGCCTATGAAATCTGCGGCACCTGGAACGAGTTGAAATGGGTGGCGACCTGTACCTTGAAAGTCGGCGCGGTGGTGGCCGTCGGCCCCGGTCAGTCGGTGTCGGCGGCAACCTGTAACGATACGTCGGGTTATGAAACCTATGACGTCAACCGCAAGGACTGGCAGGTGTTCATCAATCAGGCCTGGAACCGCCCGAGCGATCTGGCCTGCCCGCCGGAAAGCGCCGATTATGCCGCCGATCCGGCCAATGTGGCGCAAGCGGCCAAATAACTAGCGCATTTTCACGCAAAGCGTGGACATGCGCTGAGCCCGAGTGGCGTCTGAACAGCCCGTCACGGGCCATTTGTATAAGGCTCACCCCAGCAATTCGGCGGCTTCGATGATCTTGTTGGCGACGTCGATCAGGCGGGATTTCTGGTCCATGGACATGCGGCGCATCAGCCCATAGGCCTCGTCCTCGTCGACCTTGCGGCGCTTCATCAAGATGCCCTTGGCTTTTTCGATCAGCTTGCGCTCGGCCAAGGTGGTGCGGGCCTTGTCCAATTCGCCGCGCAATTGCTGGAACTGGGCGAAGCGGGCGATGGCCACATCGACCACCGGGCGCACCCGGTCGGGCTTCAGGCCGTCGACCACATAGGCGGCGACGCCGGCCTCGATGGCCGCCTTGATGGTCTCCGGCTTGCCGTCCTGGGCGAACATCACCACCGGGCGGCGTTGCTCCATGGTGACGCGGCGCATGTCTTCCAAAGTGTCACGGTCGGGGCTGTCGATATCGACGATGACCACGTCGGCGGCCAGTTCGGCCAGCTTGCGCGGCAAATCGGCGCCGGTGCCGAAGGTGGCGACGACGACAAACCCCGCGCCCTCCAGGGCTTGGCGCACCGATTGGGCGCGGTCGGCTTCGTCATCGACCACGATCACACGCAGGCTCATGCCCGGACTCCGTCAATTATCCGGAACCACACGCAAAGTCCATGCCAATAGGGCTTCTTAGATACATCAATGGTTTGGTGGCGACCGGCGGTGCTGCGCTGCACAAAGTTTAGGCGGGTCAGTCGCGGAAATTGACGAATTGCAGCGGCTGGTCGGCGTCGTGGCCGCGCACCAGGGTCATGGCTTCCTGCAAATCGTCGCGTTTCTTGCCCGAGATGCGCAATTCGTCCCCCTGGATCGAGGCCTGAACCTTGATCTTGCTGTCCTTGATCAGCTTGACCAGGGTCTTGGCCAGTTCCTGGGCGATGCCTTGCTTGACGGTGACCTCGTGGCGCAGGCTGCTGCCCGAGGCCTTTTCCGGCGTTTTGCTGAAGTCCAGAGCCTTGCAATCGACCTTGCGGCGGGTGAAATAAACCTTGAGGAAGTCATGCATCTGCGCCAGCTTGGGCGCGTCATCGGCGAGGATGGTGATGACCTGTTCCTTGCGTTCCAGGCTGCACTTGGCGCCCTTGAAGTCGAAGCGGGTGGCCACTTCCCGCTCGATCCCGGCGATGGCGTTATCCACTTCGGCCATGTCGGTTTTGGAAACGATGTCGAAGGAAGGCATGGGAACCCCAGAACTGTAAATCGCGGAAGATCCTGGTTTAGCCCAAGGCGCGTTTCGTGGCTAGCCCCGTCAAATGCCTTCAATTTTATTCAAATACATAGTATCCTATACTAATGTATGGGAGGTGCTGTATGGATTACGTTCGGCAGCAGGATGCTTCGTGCCTGACTTTTCGCTTCAATGGTCGGCTGACCTTCCGTGATTCCACCGCTTTCGAGGTGGTGGCCGCCGAGATCGCCGCCAGTGCCGTGCCTTGGATACGCTTTGATCTGACCGGGCTGGAATATCTGGATTCCTATGGTATCGGTCTGTTCGCCTTGGCGCGCGACGCGGCCGAGCAGGCGGGCGCCCATCTGGAACTGGTCAATGTGCGGGGGCCGGTGGCTGATGTGCTGTACCGGATTTCCTTCGAGTGCATCGTCTCGACGCCGCATATGGGCGGTCTGCGCATCTCGCCCATGCGTCGGGTCGGGGCCGAGGCACGGGTGGCTTTGGCCGGCAACTTCCGGGTGACCGATCAGGAACGCTTCCTGCCGGTCATACAATCGGCCATGTCCGATGATTTCAATCGGCTGGTCATCGATCTTGGGCAGTTGACCTTCATCGATTCCATCGGTATTTCGCTGATCATGACCGCCGCCGACGAAGCGCGTAAGGTCGGCAAGGAAGTCATATTGGGCAATCCGCAAGGCGGCGTGCGCGATCTACTGCGGCTGACCGCGGTCGACACCGTGGTGCAGGTGGTTTAATCGGACACATACCCGCCGCAAATCCCATCCTGCCCGCGCAGGCGGGCAGGACGGGGGCATGCGGTTATGCCGACGCGGTCGGCTGGATTCCGCCGGCGCGGGAATGACGATCAAGAGGCTTAGTGCGAGGCGGAAACGTAGTTGCGCAAATTGTCCACCTCCATGTCCATTTCGTCCAACCGGCTCTTGACCAGGTCACCGATGGTTACCATGCCGGTCAACCGACCGGCGCCATCCATCACCGGCAAATGACGGATGCGGCGGTCGGTCATGGTTTTCATCAAAGCCTCGACGCTGTCATCTTCACGGCAGGTCTGCACATTGGCCGTCATCAGTTCAGCCACCTTGGCACCGGTGCAGATGCCATCCGACTGAGCCAAGCCGCGCACGATGTCGCGTTCCGACAAGATGCCGGCGATTCCCCCCTCCTCGGTGACGGCGATGACGGCGCCGATGCGGTGGCTGGCCAACAAACGGGCCGCCTCGGTGATGCTGGCCTGGGGTGAGGTGGTGACCACGCCCGCACCGCGAGCCTTGGTCTTTAGGATGGTTTTGACGATCATCGGTCAACCTCCCCGTTCATTGAAGCGTGCACACGAACGCTGCCCTTCATAAGGGTCTGACCGGCTCTGGCTTCAAGGGGGGATATACCAAGGAACCCGCACCGGCAAAGCGATAGGAAAATAGTCTTTACACGCAAGCCGTGTTCGTGCAATAAGAACAAACAACGAACTTAAGGGGTGTGTCATGGGTAGTATGGGTTCTTATGTGCCGATGATGATGTCGATGGCGCAGCAAGGGATGAGTTCTCTGTCCGAGGCCAACCAAAGCAATGCCGCGCAACAGGCGCAGGCCGAGCAGATCAACCAGCAAAATCAGATGCTGTGGTTGCAGCACGAGCAAAAGGCGCGCGAGCAGCGCGATCTGTTGAAGCGCCAAACCGCATCGGCCCGGGCCGCCTTGGCCGCCGGTGGCGGCGGAATCGGCTCGGGCGGTTCGGCGGCGGCATTGCTGGCCGGGCTGACCCGACAGACCGAACAGGCCATCGCCGACGATCACGGCTATCTGTCGCTGCGCCAGCAATATGCCGCGCCGAAGACGGCCACGCAGGACCGCGCCGGCGGCATCCTGCAAGGCTTGCAGATGGGCAGTCAGGCGTTCAGCGTCCTGCGGCCCAGTTCATAGGGCCGGCTTTTCCAGCACGGCGGCGAAGAAGCCGTCGGTGCCGTGGCCATAGGGGGACAGCCGCAGATACGGCCCCGGGACCGGACAGGCGGTGCCGACCAGATCGCCCCACAGGCCGGGCACCGGCAGCACCCGGAAGTCCGGGTGGCTGGCCAGGAACTTTTCCACCTGCTCCTCGTTTTCCTCGGGCAGGATCGAGCAGGTGGCATAGATCATCCGTCCGCCCGGCTTCACCAGCCGGGCGGCGCTGGTCAGGATAGCCTGTTGGCGGTCGACCAGTTCCAACACGGTTGTTTCGGTCAATTGCCACTTGGCGTCGGGATTGCGGCGCCAGGTGCCGGTGCCGGTACACGGCGCGTCGACCAGCACGCGGTCGAACGAACCGGCGGAGCGCTTGATCCACTTGTCCGATTCGCCGTCGATGACCCGGCGGGTGACGTTGTGCACACCAGCCCGGCGCAACCGCGCCTGCGCCTTGTCGACCCGCCATTCGGCCACGTCGCAGGCCACCAGTCGCCCCTTGTTCTGCATGGCGGCGGCCAAGGCCAAAGTCTTGCCGCCGGCGCCGGCGCAATAATCCACCACCGCCATGCCCGGCTGGGCGTCGGTCAGCAGCGCCACCAGTTGCGAGCCCTCGTCCTGCACCTCGATCAGGCCGTCGCGCCACGCCTGGACCTGCACCAGCGCCACCCGGTTGGCCAGACGCAGGCCGATGGGGGAGATATCGGTGGGGGTGCTGGGGATGCGTTCCTTCTTCAGGGCGATATGGGCCTCGTCACGGCTCGCCTTCAGGGTGTTGACCCGCAGGTCCAAGGGTGCCTCGTCGCGCATGGCCGCCACTTCCTGGGCCAGGCGCTCGCCCCACAGGGCGATCAGGCGCGGCTCCAGCCATTGGGGGAACTCACCCTTGACCCAGGTCGGCATGGCGTGATGGAACGGCGACTTGCCGCGCAACGCCTCCATCAGTCGGCGCTCTTCCTGGCTGGGCGGGCGGGCGGAATGGGCGCCTTGAAACAGGTCCGGCTCGGGCGTGATGCCCTGGAACATCATGTCGACCAGGACGCGGGCGCGGGCGTCGGCGGGGAAGTCCAGGGCCTCCAGCCACCAATCGATGCGGGCCTTGGTGCGCAGCACCCGCCACACGGTCTCGGCCACGGCGCGGCGATCCTTGGACCCGATATAGCGGCGGCTTTTGAAGTAGAGCGACGAAATCTGGTCGGCGGGCTTGGGGCTGGCCTGGATTTCGTCCAGCAATTCCATGGCGGCGGCAAGACGGGCGGCGGGAGTCATGGGCGGAAATCCAGTGGCGGCGGCGAAGCCTGGGTTGTAGGGGCATTCCCCTTTCGGTGCAATATGCTGGCTGCACCTCCGGTGCAATATGCTGACCGCACCTCCGGTGCAATATGCTGGCTGCACCGATCCCGGCATTATAAGGTCAAATCACCGTCTCGCCATCGCCAAGGACCGGTCATGGACAACGAACGTCTTATCACCTTGCTGGTCGGTTTCGCTATCGGTTGGGCGGGGATCAAGCTGTGGCGCTGGTGGCGCGGTCAGGGGCAGCGTCCGCCGCGGTGACCGCCGCCGCGATGTCCGCCGCCACAGCCGGCTTCACCGCCATCGGTCCAACCGATGCCGCGGCGAAAGGCGGGGAGATGATTTTCCTGCGATGCCCGTTGCAGATTGGCGAACACCGTCACCACCTCCGGGTCATGTGCCACCAGCCGGTTCAGCCGATCATAAAGAGCGGCATTTTCCACCTCGGCCTGAACCCCCAGGGCGCAGGCCTGGTCCAGAGTATCCGGGGCCTTGACCCGACCGCCATAGGGGTCGTCGGGGATGGCGAAGCCGCGCTGGCGCAGCAGCATTTGCAGTGCGTTGACGTGGCGCTGTTCGGACTGGATGATGTTGACGAAGGGGCGGACCGGGCCGAAGCGGTCGATGACCGCCGCATAGGTGGCGCGGGCCTTGTACTCATCGTCCAACGCTTCCAACAAGGCCTGATGGATGGGGGAGGGGGCGGTCATCGCTGCCTGCTTCGGTTATGATGGCGGACACCAGGGTGGCCTTGGACCGGGGCAGGCAGCTATGACAATTCTCAGGCTCCGCCATGCCGAAATGGCGGCGGAGCCATGCGTGGTCGCTACTCGGACTTGTAGTTGGGCGCTTCCTTGGTGATGGAAATATCGTGGACGTGGCTTTCACGCAAACCGGCACCGGTGATGCGGCGGAAGACGCAGCGGGTCTGCATTTCGCCGATGGTGGCGTTGCCGGTATAGCCCATGCCGGCGCGCAAGCCGCCGACCAATTGATGGATGACCGTCCCCACCGGGCCCTTGTACGGCACCCGACCCTCGACGCCCTCGGGCACCAGCTTGAGCGAATCGTTGACGTCGGCCTGGAAGTAACGGTCGGCCGAGCCGCGCGCCATGGCCCCGATCGAGCCCATGCCGCGATAGGATTTGTACGAGCGGCCCTGGAACAGGAACACTTCGCCCGGGCTTTCCTCGGTCCCGGCGAACAGCGAGCCGATCATCACGCAATCG
Source organism: Stygiobacter sp. (assembly GCA_006218045.1). Classification (GTDB taxonomy): domain Bacteria; phylum Pseudomonadota; class Alphaproteobacteria; order Rhodospirillales; family Magnetospirillaceae; genus Magnetospirillum. The sequence continues at coordinate 21,776 of VBWB01000009.1, read as the reverse complement.
GCACCGGCGGCGACGGCCTTGGCGATGTCGCCCGAGAATTTGATGCCGCCATCGGCGATCAGGCAGATACCGGCGGCCCGGGTCACTTCCGCCACCTCCATGATGGCGGTAAGCTGGGGGACGCCGACGCCGGCGACCATGCGGGTGGTGCAGATGGTGCCGGGGCCGATGCCCACCTTGACCGCGTCGGCACCGGCATCGGCCAAGGCGCGGGCGGCTTCGGGGGTAGCGATGTTGCCGCCGATGACCTGGGCCTTGGACGACATCTGCTTGATCTGCCGTACGGTCTCGATCACGCCCCTGGAATGGCCGTGGGCGGTGTCGACGATGATGACGTCGACTTCGGCTTCCAGCAGTGCCTCGGCCCGCTTGATGCCGTCGGGGCCGACGCCGGTGGCCGCCGCCGCGCGCAGGCGGCCCTGTTCGTCCTTGCAGGCGTTGGGGTGGGCCTTGGCCTTCTCGATGTCCTTGACCGTGACCAGCCCGGTGCAGCGGTATTCACCGTCGACCACCAGCAGCTTCTCGATGCGGTGCTGGTGCAGCAGGCGCTTGGCCTCTTCCTTGTCGACGCCTTCGCGCACGGTGACCAGCTTGTCCTTGGTCATCAGTTCGGCCACCGGCTGGTGCACGTCGGAGGCGAAGCGGACATCGCGGTTGGTGATGATGCCCACCAGCTTGCGGGTGCCGCGTTCCACCACCGGAATGCCGGAAATCTTGAAATCGGCCATCAGCCGCAGCGCCTCGGCCAGCGGCTGGTCGGGGTGGATGGTGACCGGATTGACCACCATGCCCGATTCGAACTTCTTGACCATGCGGACTTCCGCCGCCTGGGCCAGGATGTCGAGATTCTTGTGGATGACGCCGATGCCGCCGGCCTGAGCCAGGGCGATGGCCAGGCGCGATTCGGTGACGGTGTCCATGGCCGCCGATATCAGCGGGATGCCCAATTCGATGGAACGGGTGATGCGGGTGCGGGTGTCGACGCCGTTGGGCATGACGTCGGACGCCGCCGGCACCAGCAGAACATCGTCGAATGTGAGGGCTTCCTTGATTTGCATGCCAACTCCGAGGGGCGGGTACGGGGATTGGCGCGCCATCATACACAGAAAAGTTCAAGTCTCAAGCATGCCATGGCGGCATTAATCTTTCCTTCATGCTATGATGGGCCTCGCCGGGGAATCCCTGCCGACCACCCCGGTGGGAGGAAAAGGAGAAAGCCATGCGTTCATCCCATACATGGGTCTGCGTGGCCGATGGTGCCCGTGCCCGTATCTATCGCTGCGACGGTCCGCAACGTGACCTGGAACCGGTACTGGGCGTGGGGGTTCCCGCCATGGGACCGGCCTGCACCGGCCGCATCGCCGGGCAATTGGACCGTGCCGCCACCGAACGCCGTTTCGATCATCTGGTGCTGGTGGGGCCGCGTGCCGTACTCGCCGAACTGGAAAGCACCATGACCGCCCATACCCGCACCATGGTGGTGGGCGAACTGGACCGCGACCTCAGCCGTGCGTCCCCGCGCGAACTGACCGCCCATCTGTGCGAGTTGTTGCCGCATTAGGGTGGTTTCGGCCGAAGGCAGGCGCGGTTTATTTTGGCCGAAGGCCAGCCCGTGGACGGGCTCGCTCAGGCGCCGCGCGGGCTTTTTGGGCCGAAGGCCGGCCCGTGGACGGGCTCGCTCAGGTGCCGCGCGGGCTTTTTGGCCGAAGGCCGGCCCGTGGACGGGCTCGCTCAGGTGCCGCGCGGGCTTTGGGGCGCGTTCCTATTCCTCGTCGTGCCGGCCCTTGAAGCCGGTGGCGATGACGTATGTCTCCGCCGATTCCTTGCGGCTGGCCGGCGGCTTGGCGTGACGGACGGTGGTGAAATTCTTCTTCAACAGGTCCAGCAGGCTTTTTTCGGTGCCGCCCTGGAACACCTTGGCGATGAAGGTGCCGCCGGGGGCCAGAACTTCCAGGGCGAAGTGCAGCGCCACCTCGACCAGTCCGATGATGCGCAGATGGTCGGTGGGCGGATGGCCGGTGGTGGGTGCCGCCATGTCGGACACCACCAGATCGGCCAGCCCGTTCAACGCCTCTTTCAGCCGGTCGGGCGAATCGTCGGCGAGAAAGTCGCCCAGCATGCAGGTGGCGCCGGGGACCGGATCGTATTCCAGGATATCCATGCCGACCACCTTACCGCTGGCGCCGACGCGTTGCACCGCCACCTGGGTCCAGCCGCCGGGGGCGGCGCCCAGATCGACCACGCGCAGACCGGGCTTCAGCAGATGGAATCGGTCGTCCAGCTCGATCAGCTTGAAGGCGGCGCGGGAACGGTAGCCCAGCTTGCGCGCTTCCTGCACATAGGGGTCGTTGAGCTGACGTTGCAGCCAGCGGGTGGAGGACGGCTTGCGGCCGCGGGCGGTCTTCACCCGCTCCACCAGCATGCGGCTGCCTGATCCCTTGCTGGCGCCGCCGCCGGCGCTTTTACCCTTGGTGCTCATGACGTTACCTTACTCCACGCCGGCCCGGACGCCGTCCTGGCGCATCATGGACAGCAAAATCCCTTCGCGCACGCCGCGATCAGCGACACGCAGGCTCGACAATGGCCACAAACGGCACATGGCTTCAAGAATGGCGCAGCCGGCGATGACCAGATCGGCGCGCTCGGTGCCGATGCACGGATGGGCGATACGTTCCGATGCGGTCATGCCCAGCAGCATGGTGGTGACGGCGGCGATGTCGGCCAGACGCAAATCCAGACCATCCACCAGCGAGCGGTCATAGCGGTCCAGGTTCAGATGCAAGGCGGCCAGGGTGGTGACGGTGCCCGAGGTGCCCAGCATCTGCACCTCGCCCATCAGCAGGCGGGCGGTGATGGCGTGTTCGGCCTCGAACGCCATTAGACGGGTGGCGATCTGGGCAACGGTGACGGCATAGCCGGCGGGGTTGTGCAGGGCTTCGCCCACCTGCTCGGCCAGAGTGACGACGCCCAGGGGCAGGGACACCACGCCTCTGACCTGGGGGGCGTCGGCGTTGTTCCTGACCCAGATCAGCTCGGTCGAGCCGCCGCCGATGTCGAACACCAGCGCCCATGGATAATCGGGGTGCATCAGCGACGAACAGCCGGCCAAGGCCAAACCGGCTTCATCCTTGGCGGCAATGATCTCCAATTCCAGCCCGGTTTCGGCCTTCACCCGGCGGGCAAACTCGTCGCAATTGGTGGCGCGGCGGCAGGCTTCGGTGGCAACCAGTCGTGCGCGGGTGACCCGGTTGCGGGCCATCTTGTCGGCACAGGCCCGCAAGGCGGTAACGGTGCGGTCCATGGCGGCATCCGACAGCATGCCGCTGGCCGCCAGACCTTCGCCGAGACGGGTGATGCGGGAAAAGGCATCGACGACGCGAAACCCGTCATGGGTGGGGCGCGCCACCAGCATGCGGCAATTATTGGTACCCAGATCCAGGGCCGCATAAACGGGGTCGGACGGGGCGACGGAAACAGACGGCAACGCGGAACTCGCAAGCAACAGCAATGGGGCGCCGGCAACATGGGCGGCGGCGATGTTACCCGCATGCGCCCGCTTGACCCAAGGGAAATGTCCGAGGCGAAAAAAATCCCTTCACAAAATCCAGTGCGTTTGCTAGAAGGTGCCCCTCTCGCGGTAGGACAGCGGACTCTGACTCCGCCAGTCTAGGTTCGAATCCTAGTCCCCCAGCCACTCACTTCCGGCATTATGTAGCAAGCTCACCAAGCTCTCCAGACACAATGCCTGCACAGCCCCAGTCCGCCAGGGACCATCTCAGGTTGCGGGGATCGGCGCAAAAGATGTAGCGTCCTGCTCATGGACGCCGACCCTTCATACCTTGCTCGCCTATGGGAATTCCTTTGGGAAGTCCTTTCGGCGTGGCTCGTCCAGGTCACGGGAGTTATTCTCGTGATCGAACAATTCCTCGAACTCATCCTACCCCGGAAGTGGTGGGAAAAAGTTGATGCCAAGATACCCAAAGCAGAGCGGAGACGTCTCCTGCTTTGGCTTTGCGCCCTTGCATTCATCTATGCCAGTTTTAGCGCCTATGATGATGTGAACAAACGGCTGCGGCTTGCTCAGGAGCGGAGCCAATCAACTCCAATTCCTTTTGAGCTTCCAGTTATGCCACCTCCCATAAAGAAAATCACGCCGGAGCAGGCAAAGACGATATCCGTAATGGCATCTAAAATACGCTCTGATCTCGGTCGTCTTGTTGTTGGCGCGTACCTGTCCGGCGACAACGTGCACTATTCAATATCACTGGTTGATGCGCTTATGAGGGCCGGCATCGAGGTGAACGAGGTGAACATGGCGCCGGATGATCCTGCGCAGACTGGGGTTATGATTGCCTGCGACGATCCTGGCAACATGCCGGATGCAGTGAAGAAACTTAAATCAATATTCACGCAAGCCGGAATCGATATAAAAACCATCCCCATGCTTAGTCAGGCAAAGCCGTACCGAGTAAATGGATGCATGCTGTTTATTGGCCCCAGCCCGCTGTAATTAGAATTCATCCACTCGGATGATCTGCGTTCCAGCAACACGCAACGCGGCCAGGAAGAACGCCGCCGTAAACGCGCCCCGGCTGATCTTGTTGGAGATCGACGCCTTGGTTTCCTGGAAGCCGATGGCATTCAGCCGGGCAGCCAGGTCGTCATAGGTCACGCCCTGGCGCTTCAGTTCGGCCTTCAGATATCGGCTTGCCCGCTCGTTCCAGTCCGGTTGCGTTACCATGAGAACCTCTCAAATTTGATGATGAGTTATCATATCTGATAGCTTTCTCATTGACAATCAGTGCCGCTGAGATCTCATATATGAGAACTTTCTAGCAGATATGAGACTATGGCTCAGCACTTTCTCCTTTCCGCAGCCGCTAAGACGCTTTCGCTGAAAGCGGTCATGCGCATGAGCGAAGAGGAAGCGCACGAGGCGTTCCGCCAAATCCGTTGGGCGGACACTGCCGGTGAGCCCTATTGCCCGCGCTGTGGCTGCGTGGCTGTCTACAGCTACACCACCCGCCGCCTGTGGAAGTGCAAGGGCTGCGGCCACCAGTTCAGCGCCACCAGCGGCACGATCTTCGCCGGCCGCAAGCTGGCGATGCGCGACTATCTGCTGGCTATCGCCATTTTCTGCAACGGCGCCAAGGGCGTTTCGGCCCTCCAACTGAGCCGCGACCTCGACGTCCAGTACAAGACGGCCTTCGTCCTGGCGCACAAGCTGCGCGAGGCGATGGCAGCCGAGGATGCCGGCGCCGTGGCCTCGGGCGAGGTGGAGATCGACGGCGCCTATTTCGGCGGCTACGTGAAGCCCGCCAACTGGAAGGAGAATCGGCGCGACCGCCGCCTGCGCAAGAACCAGAACGGCAAGCGTCGGGTGGTGATCGTCGCCCGCGAGCGCAACGGCAAGACCCTGACCTTCGTGGTCAAGAGCGAGGACGCCGCCGTCCCGACCATCCATGAGCGTGTGGCGCCCGGCAGCACCATCCACGCCGACGAGGCCCCGCATTGGGACCAGTTGCACGCCCGCTTCCTGACCAAGCGGATCAACCATTCCCAGGTCTACAGCGACGGCGAAAGCTGCACCAATCAGGCCGAAAGCTTTTTCAGCCGCCTCCGCCGCGCCGAATTCGGCACCTACCACCATGTCGCCGGTCCGTACCTCGCCGCCTATGCCGCCGAAATGGACTGGCGGGAAGACCATCGTCGCGTCAGCAACGGCGAGCAATTCATGATGGTGGTTGCCGCCGCCGCCAGTCATCCGGTCAGCCGCCAGTGGAAAGGCTACTGGCAACGCAAAAACTGACTTTCGCTAGATCACATCTTCTCACTGGGCTACCATTGGGCGACGATGATGAGTTGCCGGTAAGAAGCAAATGGGACTTCTATCTAAGTACGTGCCGAATGATCGCTTCCTCGACAATGGCCCGTTTAGATTCACGCAGCCCGCATCCTTGAACGATGCGGACGATGCGCGTCCGGAAATCTTATTCGACGAATACGCACCAGAAGACTTAAAAGTTGCCCTGGAGGCGGCCTCGCATAGCGGCATGCATCTAATTGATAAACATGATCTTGAGGCCCTTTTCCTGGCCCCGTTTCCGGCTGGGCGCTACGACGAGAAAAGCTTCTCCAGCTTATGGCCCGCTGAAGAACCTCGTCTGCGAGAAGCCCCTTTCAAAGCCATTTCTGAGTTTGACAGGGCAGTTGCCGAGCGTGCCGTTGAACTTGTTGTAGAACAAGCGAACAGGGGCGTGCTCGTGTTCAGCCTTACAATGGCGATAGCTTCAGAACCAATGTGGGCCTACTACGGCAACAATCATCAAGGGATAGAAGTTCGCTTTCGTGGCGATCACCCGTTCTTTGCGGACCGTTTGCATCAAATCACCTACAGCGATGAGCCCGTTCGAGTTTCCTCAAATAGCGGCTGGGTTCGGCTCTGCGGCCAAACGGTTAGCACTGAGCAAATTCTGAACGGCACGCTACCGACTTTGCCGCTGGAGCTTATGCTGAGGAAACGCCGTGGCTGGCAACATGAGCAGGAAGTCCGACTCTTGCGTGGACCGAAAGAGGCGACCACCGTTTCAGGCAGAGATCCGATAGGAAATGCCATATTCCTGTTTGAGGTACCACCTGAAGCGGTCGATTCCATCGTGCTGGGCTATTGGGCGTCAAACGATTTTGCCCAGGCTGTGCTGAACAAGGTGGGACACTCCAGCCGGTGGTCCGGCGTTGAGGTGCGCCACCGCGTTCGCACTTCTGCTGCGGGGGTCTATGAGGAACGAGTCCGCTAACCTTACCCTGTTATAGCCACTCAACAATCTGCCACACGCAGACCCCTTTACGCCTCGTTGTCCCATCCACCAGCCCACGGCGGGCGCGAGATCGAAGCGTCTGAACGATTCTCAAAGCAATGGCCTGCGACAACACCTTATCGTGTTCGTCCAGGCCCTTTCGCCGCATGAGGCGAGCTGTAAGTTCTCGGGTATCCAGCGGCCCCTCGGCCCGGAGGGTTTCCACGCAGAATGAGGTCGTTTCGCCGCGACGAAAGACCCGGTTCAGATCGACATAGGCGGGAAAGTCATCGACGTTGTTGTCGATCTCGAACAGTCGCAAGGCGGCGATGACGTGCGCCAAGTCGGCCTGGGCCTCCTTCAGCCGTGCCTCGTATTTCGCAATGGTATTGCGGATGCGGCCGCGCTTCTTGCGCAGGATGGTGATTGCGAGCGGTTCAGCCATGCGCCATTGTCGGCGAATGAGGCCGGGCTGACCATCCGGGTCTTGGTGAGCTTGCTACATAATGCCGCTCACTTCCCAAGCCTTGCAATCCGCCTGTCGGTGTCGGTTTCAGCTATAAACCGGACTTTGTGCCTTTAATCCGGACAGCAACAGACATAACGCGGACGGATTTGTAATTTCGACACCGGAAATTCCGCATTCTTTCCAATATGTTGGCACTGTTCGACCCTCTCTAGAAGACGCAAACGCGCATGGACACGCCCGAAGTCGGGCGCACCACTGAATTTCCGATTCGTCCGTCCTAAAGCTGTTATCGCCGATAGACGCCGGAGAAGGTCACGTTGAGGCCACCGCATTGCTGGTTGTCCGATGCAATCAACCAATCGTCGGCCAAGGTCAGGGTGACTTGGCAGGCACCATCCTTGACGGAGGCACGGACTCCGGCGGGAGTGGCGGCCCCCTGTACCTCACCCGTGCGGGGAGCCGGTCCATCGCCCCACAACGCGAGACCATCGACGCTGATGCTGCCACCGTTCTGGGCCTGAATGCTCAGGCTGTTGCGGCCACTTTTCCATTCCCCGCCCCAGGCAGCCAGGGATGGATTGGGATTGGTCGCCGTCAAAGCGAGTTGGTCCTTGGCAATCCATCCGGTGATTGCACCTTTGGCACCAACGAACGCAACACACGTCCAGTCCGTTGACGTGCTGCCGACCAGCACGATGTCGCCAGCAATGACATAGGCCTTGCGGCGGCAGGCCTCCGACGGGCAGCCATCGCCTCCGTTATGGAAATAAGCCCGCCCCCCCTTTCCCCCGGACACCACCCCCTTCTGGAAGGCTGTGGCAACTGAGGTGAATTGACTTATGTCGCAGTTCGGCTCGGCCAAAGCTGAGGCCGGCAAGAGGAGAGCGAGCAACGGAGAAATGGCGGCAATTCGCCAGTGGGGAGCCATCAGATGCCTCATAGGTAATGAGGATTTGGAGTTTGCATCCTGTTGGCGCACTGTCAAGTGGCCCGCTCTCTTATTGCGGGCCACTTGATCTTGTAGCTATTGGCGGAATTCTCCGGCTCGCTTGAGCCACCCGTTCAAGAAGCGAGCTTGGCGGGGATCCCTTTCGACGAGAAACCGATAATAGGCCTCCCGCTCATTGGCGATTGCGTTGTTGATCGCCTTCAATTGCTCCGGCGTGGCCTTGTTGATGGCCGAGATTGTCTTGTCACCGACGACGCCATCCACTTCAAGCTTGGCATCCGGGATCACGGCGTTGACGGCCTTTTGAATCATCTTGCCGCCGGCTCCCGGAGAGTGATTAACACCGAGATCGAATACGTGGGCTGCGGTTTTCTCGTCGCCGATCTCGCCAATACGGCGCTCGTCGTAATATTCTTTCTTATAGATAATCTGCGCCTGATCCTGGGTGAGATCCTTTACCGAAACAGATCTACCACTCTCTCCCAGGCCGCCGTATTTTTTCTGATAAGCGTCCAACGTACCCTTGGTAATGCCATGATTGGTCTCACCGCCGCTATCATTCGGATCGTTTGAGTATCCACCTTCGATGTTAAGGGTTCCTGTGGCGAACCGATCAAAACGACCTTTATCGGCTTGGTTGGATGCGCTCTTCTGAGTGTCGTTTGGCTTTTGTTGAGTAGCTGGGGAAGGCGAAATAGGTTCAGCCGGCTTGACATCTGAGGGTAACGGCTTGCCTTCGCCAGGTTTCAGTGGAGGCGGCATTGGAAGGGACAGCTTGGGTTCACTTCCCCCCGTCGCTTTCGCTTCTTCGGGCGTCATTGGCGGGATCGGCCCCGGTGTAACGGTCGAAGGGATTGGCAAAGACAGGACGTTGCCACCACTCTCGGACTTCTGCGTTTCTGTCATCCCCGCCTGCGCAGAGCTCTTCTCAGTCGCGGCATGGCTGACGGAGGCCGCCGCCCGGAACAACGGCACATTGCTGTCGTCGGGCAGATCGGCACTGCGCACGCCCAAGGGGCGGGCGGCGGGCATGGTGCCGCCCAGCAAAGCCTTGGCCTGATCGGGCGGAAGCTGGCTGACGATGCCGTGCATCACTTGGTCGGTGCGGTCGCGCCCGACCTGGGTGTTCATCTGTTCAGCCAAATCCATCAAGGTGGCGTGCGCCTCCGGCCCCGCCTGTTTGGCGAAGTCGCCATAGATGCGTGGGATGTCGCCATTGACGCTGCTGCGGGTCAAAGCGCGGGCGCTGTCGGCGTTGAAGGCCTGGCTTTGCTCGTCCAAGTCCAAGGGTTGGGCGGGCTTGGGGAAGGACAGCCGCGCCGGGCGGGTGTTCAGGATGCCCGGCTCACCCTGCATGCGCTGGGATTGGTGTTGATCCACCTCGTCCGGGCTGGGCGGGGTGAAGCCGCCCAACAGGCCGCCCGCCGCCTGTTTCAGGCTGGTGATGGTGGGGCCGCCCGGTTTCAACAGACCATCCACCTTCAGCCCGTTCTGGCTTTGCCAATCCTTCACCGCCTGTTCCTGGCGTTGGCCCCAATAGCCCACCGGGCCGTCGGTGCGCGACAGATCATGGTGGCCGGTGTTGCCCAGGATGGTTTCCACCCGGATCACGTCTTCGCGGCGGTTGGGCTGGTCGGGGCCGACCGGCGCCCCCAGGGTGAAGAAATCATCCTGGAACGGAAAGCCGGGGCGGCGCTGGCGGGGATCGAGCGGCAGAATGGTCATGTTTTGTTCTTTCCGGGGGTCGAGAAAGGGGCAGTCCCGAAGGACCACCCGTGCATGATTCGCAAGATAAACATCTATCGAGGGAAATTCAAGGAATTTAGACCTATGCATGGAAATGTCATGGTTGCGGGACAAAATGCAAATCATGCCCCGCCCAACCTCGATAATCGGAAATCGGATGGCGGGATTTTTCAGAAAAAGCAAATGAAACCAAGGTGTAAAGCCCCTGAGTCTTGTGCGCATAAGCCAAAGTCGCCTTGCTTTGATACAGTCATGAACCTCCCTCGTGTGGAGGTACGGCGATGCGTTACGATGATCGCTGGCCCGGATGGCCGAACCGCTCGCAATCACCATCCTGCGCAAGAAGCGCGACCGCAAGCGCATCCTTTTACGCTCCCTTTATACCTTCCCGTATCGAACGTTGATGCCTTCCGGATGTAGGGTCTTCATTGCTGCAATCTCAACCGGAGAGCCATGATGCTCGACATCATTTCCATCGGCGCCGTCGTGGCGTTCTTCGCACTTGGCGCGGTGTTCGTCCGCGCCTGCGACCGCATCTGAGGGACGCGAAGCCATGTCCCTCGACATCATCCTTGGTGCCCTGACCGCGGTCGGCCTGCTGGTCTACCTCGGCTATGCGCTGATCCGTCCCGAAAAATTTTAGAGAGGTTGCCATGGACGCCGCCGGCATCCTGCAAATCCTGATCTACATCGCCGTCATCGCTGCGCTCACTCCGCTGCTCGGCGGCTACATGGCCAAGGTCTACGAAGGCCAGGCCCGGTTCCTCGGCCCGGTCGAACGCGGCCTCTACAAGGTGTGCGGCGTCGATACCGCCCGCGAGCAACACTGGACCGGCTATACCCTGTCGCTGCTGGCCTTCAATCTGGCCGGCTGGGCGCTATTGTTCGGCATCCAGCGCCTGCAAGGGTGGCTTCCGCTGAACCCGGCCGAGATGGCGGCGGTGCCGCCCGATCTCGCCTTCAACACCGCCATCAGCTTCATGACCAACACCAACTGGCAGTCCTATGGCGGCGAAAGCACGCTGAGCTATCTGACCCAGATGGTCGGGCTGACGGTGCAGAACTTCGTCTCGGCGGCCACCGGCATGGCGGTGGTGGTGGCGCTGATCCGCGGCTTCGCCAGCGCCAGCGCCCGCACGATCGGCAATTTCTACGTCGATCTGGTGCGCTCCACCCTCTACATCCTGCTGCCGCTGTCCTTCGTCGCCGCGCTGTTCCTGGTGTGGCAGGGCATGCCGCAGAACTTCGACACCTATACCGCCGCCACCACGCTGGAGGGCGCCAATCAGGTGATTGCCCAGGGGCCGGTGGCCTCGCAGGTGGCGATCAAGCAGATCGGCTCCAACGGCGGCGGCTTCTTCAACGTCAATTCCTCGCATCCGTTCGAGAATCCGACGCCGCTGTCGAACATCGTCGAGATGACCTTCCTGCTGATGCTGGCGGCGGCTCTGACCAACACCTTCGGTCGCATGGTCAAGGACCAGCGCCAGGGCTGGGCCATCTTCGCCGCCATGGGACTGATGCTGGTGATCGGCCTGGGGGTGACCTATTGGTCGGAAGTCCAGGCCAATCCCGCCATGGTCGCCGCCGGCATGGACGGTACGCTCGGCAACATGGAAGGCAAGGAGGTCCGCTTCGGCATCGCCAATTCGACGATCTGGGCCACCGCCACCACCGCTGCCTCCAACGGCTCGGTCAATTCCATGCACGACAGCTTCATGCCGCTGGGCGGCATGCTGCCGATGATCAACATGCTGCTGGGCGAGGTGATTTTCGGCGGTGTCGGCGCCGGCCTTTACGGCATGCTGATTTTCGTCGTCGTCGCCGTGTTCATCGCCGGTCTGATGGTCGGGCGCACGCCCGAATATCTGGGCAAGAAGATCGAGTCCAAGGAGGTCAAGCTGGCCATGTTGGCCGTGCTGATCTTCCCGGTCGGCGTGCTGGGCCTGGGGGCTGCCAGCCTGCTGGGCATGCCCGGCGCCATCCAGGATGGCGGCCCGCACGGCCTGTCCGAGGTGCTGTATGGCTTCACCTCGGCCACCGCCAATAACGGCTCGGCCTTCGCCGGCTGGACCGCCAACAATCTGGTCAACAACACCTTGCTGGGCTTCGCCATGCTGCTGGGTCGCTTCGTCGTCATCATCCCCGTGCTGGCCATTGCCGGCGCGGTGGCGGCCAAGAAGTCGGTGCCGCCTTCGGCCGGCACCTTCCCGACCCACGGTTGGCTGTTCGTCGTCCTGCTGGTCGGCGTCATCCTGGTGGTTGGCGGCCTGACCTTCTTCCCCGTCCTCGCTTTGGGTCCGATCGTTGAGCATTTGATGCTCGGCGCCCATACGCTCTTTTAGGCCACCCTGTTCTAAGAAAGGTGCTTCGATGAGCATCCATCGTCCCAAGGAACTGTCGCTGTTCGACGGCGCCATCCTCGGCCAGGCGGCCAAGGATGCGGTGGTCAAGCTGGACCCGCGCCAGTTGATCAAAAACCCGGTGATGTTCGCCACCGGCCTGGTCGCCGTGCTGTCCACCGCCCTGACGCTTCGCGATGCCGGCGGCGAGCATTTCGCCGTCATGGTCCAGATCAGCGCCTGGCTGTGGTTCACCGTGCTGTTCGCCAACTTCGCCGAAGCCATCGCCGAAGGGCGCGGCAAGGCGCAAGCCGCCGCGCTCCGCGGCAGCAAGTCGAGCGCGGTGGCCAAGAAGGTCGCCTCTGTCGATGCCCGCGACCATCAGACCCTCGCCGCCGAGAAGCTCAAGGCCGGCGACCTGGTGGCGTGCGAGGCCGGCGACGTCATCCCCGGTGACGGCGACGTCGTCGCCGGCATCGCCACCGTGGACGAAAGCGCCATCACCGGCGAATCGGCTCCGGTCATCCGCGAATCCGGCGGCGACCGCTGTGCGGTGACCGGCGGCACCCGGGTGGTCTCCGACCGCATCGTCATCCGGATCACCACCAATCCGGGCGAATCCTTCCTCGACCGCATGATCGCCCTGGTCGAGGGCGCCAAGCGGCAGAAGACCCCGAACGAGATCGCGCTGACCATCCTGCTGGTGGGCATGAGCCTGATCTTCCTCATTGTCGTCGGCACCCTGCCGGCCTGGGCGTCGTATTCGGGCACCACCATTCCCATGGTGTTCCTGATCGCCCTGTTCGTGACGCTGATCCCCACCACCATCGGCGGCCTTTTGTCCGCCATCGGCATCGCCGGCATGGACCGGCTGGTGAAATTCAACGTCATCGCCAAGTCGGGCCGTTCGGTCGAGGCGGCGGGCGATATCGACGTGCTGCTGCTGGACAAGACCGGCACCATCACGCTGGGCGCTCGGCAGGCGGCGGAATTCATCCCGCTGTCCAACGTCAATGAGCGCGACTTGGCCGAGGCGGCCTTCCTGTCGTCGCTGGCCGATGAGACGCCCGAGGGCAAATCCATCGTCGCCCTTGCCAAAAGCCGCTTCGGACTGAGCGAGCCGAAGTCCGGCGGGACCATGACCTTCATTCCGTTCTCGGCTCACACTCGCATGAGTGGCGTCGATGTCAACGGCACGGAAATCCGCAAGGGTGCGTCCGATTCCATCACCACTTATGTGGCGGAGAAGGCCGGTCGGACTCCGGGCGGCGTGCCCAAGGAGTTGGTGCAGTCGGTGGAGCGTGTCGCCAAGGCCGGCGGTACCCCGCTGGTGGTGGCCAGGGGTGATCGGCTGCTCGGCGTCATCCACCTCAAGGACATCATCAAGCCCGGCATCCGCGAACGCTTCGCCACGCTCCGCGCCATGGGCATCAAGACGGTGATGGTCACCGGCGACAACCCGCTGACCGCCGCCGCCATCGCCGCCGAGGCCGGGGTCGACGACTTCCTGGCCGAAGCGACACCGGAGAAGAAGCTGGAGCTGATCCGCGACACCCAAATGGGTGGCCGACTGGTCGCCATGTGCGGCGACGGCTCCAACGATGCCCCCGCTTTGGCCCAAGCAGATGTCGGCGTCGCCATGAACACCGGCACCCAGGCGGCGCGCGAGGCCGGCAACATGGTGGATCTGGACAGCGATCCCACCAAGCTCATCGAGATCGTCATGATCGGCAAGCAATTGCTGATGAGCCGCGGGTCGCTGACCACCTTCTCCATCGCCAACGACGTGGCCAAGTACTTCGCCATCATCCCGGCGCTGTTCCTGGCTTCGTACCCGCAGCTTCAGGCGCTCAACGTCATGAACCTGGCCAGCCCGCAAAGCGCCATCCTGTCGGCGATCATCTTCAACGCGCTGATCATCATCGCGCTGATCCCGCTGGCCCTCAAAGGTGTCAAGTACAAGCCGGCCAGCGCCGAGAAGCTGCTGCGCCGCAATCTGCTGGTCTACGGCGTCGGTGGTCTGGCGGTGCCGTTCATCGGCATCAAGGTGATCGATGTGCTTGTTGCCGCCCTCGGGCTGGCCTGATCGGAGGCAGAACCATGTTGAAGGAACTTCGTCCCGCCCTGTCGATGATCGTCGTCATGACCGTCGTCACCGGAATCGCTTATCCCCTCGCCGTCACCGGCATCGCCCAATCCGTGTTTGCGTTCCAGGCGGGCGGCAGCCTGATCGAGAAGGGCGGCAAGGTGATCGGCTCTGAACTGATCGGCCAGCAATTCACCGACCCCGGCTATTTCTGGGGCCGCCCGTCGGCCACCAGCGGCGCCGATCCGGTTGATCCGACCAAGACCACGTCTGTGCCCTACAACGCCGCCAATTCCAGCGGCAGCAATTACGGCCCCACCTCGAAAGCCCTGATTGACGGCGCCGCCGCCAATATCGACGCATTGAGGGCAGCCCATCCGGACCAGAAGGGACCGGTGCCGGCCGATCTGGTCACCGCCTCGGGCAGTGGCCTCGATCCGCACATCACTCCCGCCGCCGCTCAGTGGCAGGTCAAGCGCGTCGCCGCCGTTCGTCATGTGCCGTTCGACGACATGCACAAACTGGTGGCGGAGCACACCGAGGGACGGTCGCTGGGCATTTTGGGCGAGCCCCGCGTCAACGTGCTGAAGCTCAACCTGGCCCTCGACGAGAAGTGGCCGCCGAACAAGTGAGGCCGAGGCCGGAAACGGCTCTCGCCCAGGGAGTGGTTCCGATGCCTCGTGAAACCATTTGGTCCGCGCTGATCGTCGTCCTTGCCGTCCTGGCATCCATCGCCCTGGTCGTCGCGGTGGCGGATCGGCAGGAACCGGATCGCCAGCCCGTCGATCTGCGTTATTTCCATCTTCGTCCGAACGTGGCCGAGCACTCGTCCGATATGGGATACGCCTCGATGCAGGTGAAGAGCGTCGCCGCAAGTCGCCACGTTCCCGTCCCGGAGGTCCGCCGCCTGATGGAGGAATACACGATAAACCGCGAAGGACAGGTGATCGGTCGACAGCGTGTGGACATTCCGGGCCTTAATATGGCGCTGGACGAACGCTGGCCTTTGAAGTGAACTGGATGCCATGAACGACGACCGCGACGACCGCCCATCCCCGGAAGCCCTTCTCGCCGAAGCCCAGCGAGAAGGGCGCGGGCGTTTAAAGATCTTCCTCGGCGCCGCCCCCGGCGTCGGTAAAACCTACGCCATGCTGGAGACGGCCCACGAGCGAGTGCGCGAGGGCATCGACGTGGTCGCCGGCGTGGTCGAGACCCATGGACGCAAGGAAACCGAGGCGCTGTTGAAGGGCGTCGATATCCTGGCCCCACGCATGGTCGATTATCGCGGCAAGAGCTTCCGCGAGATGGACTTGGACGGCCTGATCAAGCGCCGGCCCAAGATCGCCCTGGTGGACGAACTGGCCCACACCAACATCCCCGGATCGCGCCACGTCAAGCGCTGGCAGGACGTCGAGGAATTACTGGCCGCCGGTATCGACGTCTATTCCACCCTCAATATTCAGCATCTGGAATCCATCAACGACATCGTCGAGCAGATTTCCGGCGTTAGGGTGCGCGAGACCCTGCCCGACAGCGTGCTGTCCACCGCCGACGAGATCGAATTGATCGATCTGCCACCGCAGGACCTGATCAAGCGGCTGGAGGAAGGCAAGGTCTACGTCCCCGAGCAGGCGCGCCGCGCCGTCCACAGTTTCTTCTCGCCCGGCAACCTGACGGCGCTCCGCGAGATGGCGCTGCGGCACGCCGCCGAGCGGGTCGATCGCCAGATGGTCGATTACATGCGCGCCCATGCCATCCCCGGCCCGTGGCCGGCGCGCGAACGGGTGCTGGTGTGCATCGACGCCGGTGTGGACGCCGACCGGTTGGTGCGGTTTGCCAAGCGTTCGGCCGAACGGCGTGGCGCCGCCTGGGTGGCGGTAACGGTGGAGACGGCACGCGCCCACGCCCTGACCGAGGCGGAAAAGGACCGAATCGATGCGGCCATGCGCCTTGCCATCCAGTTGGGCGGCGAATCGGCGACGTTGCAGGGAGACGATGTGGCCGATACCGTGCTGGGCTATGCCCGCGAGCACAACTGCACCCAGATCGTGGTCGGTCGCGCCCGCAAGGCCGGGTGGTTCGGTCGGGTGGGGAGGTCGGTCACCGAGTGCCTGATCGACAAGGCCGGCGATTTCACCGTGGTCCTGGTCGGCGGCGACGAGGACGCGAAGCCGAAGCCGGCCATGCCCCTGCCTCCCCCCCAAACCGGCTGGCGGGTATGGCTCGGCTACGCCGTCGCGCTGACGGCGACGGCGGCGGCGACCGGGGTGGGCCTGCTGATCGACCTCTATCTGCCCATCGCCAACATCTCGGTCACCTATCTGCTGGCGGTGATGATCGTCGCCATGAAGTCGGGTCTGCGGGCCGGTATCATGGCGTCGGTGTCGAGCTTCCTCTCCTTCAATTTCTTCTTTACCGAGCCGCGCTACACCTTCGCCATCACCGACATCCAGAACATCATGACGGTGGTGTTTTTCCTGCTCGCGGCGGTGATCGTCAGCAATCTGGCCGCCCGGCTGCGGACCCAGGTCCAGGCGACGCGGGAAAGCGCCCGACGCACCACCAACCTCTATGAATTCGGTCGCAAGATCACCGCCGCCGCCACCCTCGACGACGTGCTGTGGGCGGTGGTCCACCACGTCGCCACCACCATCCACGGCAAGTCGCTGGTGTTGATGTCGGGCGAACAGGGGTTGGCCATAGCCGCCGGTTATCCGCCCGAGGACGAGATCGACGACAAGTCGGCCGGCGCCGCCTTATGGGCGTGGACCCACGGCAAGCTGGCCGGTCGTGGCTCGCCCACCCTTCCGACAGCCGACTGGCTGTTCCTGCCGCTCAAGACCGGACGCGGACCGGTCGGGGTGCTGGGCGTGCAGATGACGGAGGATGCCGATATGCCATCGCCAGCGCAGTTGCGCCTGCTGGAGACCCTGGCCGATCAGGCGGCGGTGGCCATCGAACGCACCACCCTGGTGGCCGACATCGAGACCGCCCGGGTCGCCACCGAGCGCGAGCGGTTGCGCGCTGCGCTGCTGTCGTCGCTGTCCCACGACCTGCGTACACCTTTGGTGTCGATCATGGGGGCCGCAACGACGCTCGGCAGCTACGACGAGAAGCTGGAAGCCGAAGGACGGCAGGAACTGATCCAGACCATCCAGGACGAGGCCGAACGGCTGAACCGTTTCGTCCAGAACTTGCTGGACATGACCAAGCTGGGATCGGGGGCCTTGAAGCCCCGGGTCGATTGGGTCGATCTGGGCGACGTGGTCTCCGCCGCCGTCAAGCGGACGGAACGGCTGGCACGGCGGCACAGCATCCGGGTGGATATTTCCCCCAACATGCCCCTGCTGTGCCTTGATGCCGTTCTGATGGAGCAGGTGTTCTTCAACCTGCTCGACAATGCCTGCAAATACGCGCCACCTGGAACGCCGATCAAGGTGTGGGCGGTCAAGACGGCCAAGCATATCGCTATCGAGGTCGCCGACCAGGGACCGGGTATCCCGCCGGAGGACCGCGAGAAGGTGTTCGACATGTTCTACCGGGTTAATTTAGGGGACAGCCAGACCGCCGGCACCGGGCTGGGGCTGGCCATCTGCCGGGGCATCGTCGAGGCCCACGGCGGCACCATCCATGCCGAGCCGGGCCTGCACGGCGCGGGCACCTGCATCATCATCCACCTGCCGCCACCGCCCGACCTTGCCCTCGAAGCCATAGGGAACACCTGATGCCGCGGATCCTGGTTATCGATGACGAGCCGCAGATCCGAAAGTTCATGCGCATCTCGCTGGTGGCCAACGGGTACGAGGTGATCGAGGCCGAGAACGCCACCAAGGGCATCGAAGCGGCGCGCAGCCACGCGCCGGACCTGATCATTCTCGATCTCGGCCTGCCCGACCTCGACGGCCAGGAGGTGATCAGCGCCGTGCGCGAGGGTTCAGAGGTGCCGATCATCATCCTGTCGGTGCGGGCGCAGGAATTGGACAAGGTCGAGGCACTGGATCGCGGCGCCAACGACTACGTGGTCAAGCCGTTCGGCGTCGCCGAACTGATGGCCCGCGTCCGCGCCGTGCTGCGGCCCCGTGCCGCCAAGGGGGGCGACGAGGTGGTGAAGACGGGAGGCGTGCAGATCGACCTCGCCCGCCGGGTGGTGACGCGTGACGGCGAGGAACTCCATCTGTCCAAGAAGGAATGGGAACTGCTGGAGTTCTTCGCCCGCTCCCCCGACCACGTGCTGACCCATAAGGAGATTCTCAAGGCGGTGTGGGGGCCGGCCCATACCGACGACACCGCCTATCTGCGGGTCTACGTCAACCAGCTCCGCCAGAAGCTGGAAGCCGATCCGGCGCAGCCAGTCCTGCTGGTCACCGAACCCGGCGTCGGCTACCGGCTGAAATGCCGCGATTAGGCGGAAACGCCGCCGATGAACATCACCGGCAAGGTGGTGCTGACCACCCGTGCCGCCGCCACCCTGGATACCCTGTTGGATCGCCTTCCCGCCGATGCCGACGGTGACCGCCGCCGCCGGGCTGCATTTCCATGACCTGCGCCACGAGGGGCTTTCCCGCATGGCGGAAAAGGGGCTGACCATCGGCGAGTTGGCGGAGCAGTCTGGGCATCGCACGGCGCAGGTGTTGCTGCGGTATGTGAATGCCAAGGTGTCGGAGGTGTCGCGGAAACTAAGATGGTATTAAGTACTTATGGACTTGATGGTATTTTCCCCATACTTTCTAATAAGCGTTTCATGGAAGGCTGGCTCTATGTCAAGGGCAAATGAAATAAGTCCATGCAGTCTTGACTTATCTTCCATAGGCAATCTTCCATATTTGAAATCAAGAACCATGGATTTTATGAGCTTTTTTCTTTTTAGTCCAATTGACAGCTTTCCTTCTGTTGTTATTATAATTCCTGTTATTGCTCTTCTGTATTTCTTGGATAAGAAAGCTGTCTTATCGTGATTTATTTTTAGTCTAACGAATCTCTGCTTATCCAGCGCTGATATCAAGAATGGTATGACGTCGGAAAGCATTCCTGGCTCGAATGCTGATATGTATAAATCATCTGCGTATCTTGTATATACAAGACGCCTTTGATTGCACCATTCGTTAACTACGTCATCGAACTCAAACATAATAGCATTTGTAATGGATGGGGACGTGGGAGCTCCAATGGTTAAGCAGTTATTTCTACACACTATTCTTGTTATAAAGTTTACATCTTCTTCAGACAGTTCTATGCCTAGCTCTTTTGATTTTATGCGGAAAAAATCTGAAATCCCATCAGATTTAAACGACGGAAAAAATGACTTAAAGTCTACGTGTAGTGTAAAAATAGACCCCAGATGATGTTGTGCATTTTTCCGAATAGAGCATCCTTTTGCATAGGCTGTGGCGCTCACATGTGTTGGAAGCTTTGATATTATTGATTTGTTTACCCATCGCTGTAGGCTTTTCAAGGCGCGACTGGGGTGTTCAATGGTTCTGTCTCCACCGTTCTTCTTTTTTATCGTGTATATTTTATACCTTTTTGAGGCTGTTGCTGCATACATCTCAATTTGAGCGGTTGTCAGGCCGGATTGTTTTCGAAGGCGCTCAAGAAGCATGTTTAGCCTCCTCGATAATTTCCAGAAACTCGGGGTCGCTATCCATGTAAGCATTCGCCAGCATTAGTTTGATTTCGGCTTCTTCAGCCTTTTTCCCTTCCCTTATCTCGGCCAGGGGTTTTTTGGTGTCGCTTGTACGGAGGTGTCCGTAGGAGCCGGTTTCCACCAGATATTTTGCTCCAACTAGAATCGATGTTAGTTGTTTTATATTTGGCTCTGAGATGTGTGATTTAAAAATCGATCTAAACACAAATAAAATGTCAGCTAGAGTTACTGCTGCTAATATTTTAACACATGCGTAAATTAGGCAGAATTTATCATAAGATTTAAGTGTGGAAAATTTATCAAGCTGAAGTATTTTCTTATTCTTCGGCATTGATACTCTATTTAAGCGTGCGATGATGTCGCCAAATGCGGGGGCGTCATATGGTGTCTGCATAACCCCAGAAAATTGAGATGATGATCCTATTTTTTTTGCCGGACCCATTGAAATAAAGCTATCAGATGCTTGTCTATTTAAGTCTAGTACAAGTATTGTCTTTAATGCGATGTGGTTCAGCGCGGAAAAGTATCCTGTTTCAGCGAACGATCCTGGGGCTTCTGGGAATAATATAATGCTATGGGAAACCTCTGACACGAGTTCCTCAAAATCAGAAATATCAAAAGAAATAATACTTGGTGATGAAAAGTAGTCGGCCATTGCATATTCTGGCCAAAAAATCATTATATCCGGATAATTTATTGCGCAGTATTCACAAAAGCGAGGGCGCATGTGTGTGGCATCGTTTCCGCCGCACACAAAAACGATGTTTCCGCTACTTTTGATGTTGTATCCTGATTTGAGTAGTTGGATCACCCGCTTCCTGAGTGACGATTTTTCATTCTGAAGAAGCGGATGATCCAACACTTACCTCTTACATTAAGCGGCCGACTTCGGGACTCCGGGCCGGTGCCGAGACGGAGGCCGGCACCGGCCCGGAGTCCCGAAGTCGGCGCCGAATCTCGCGCAATCAATTTCAGCCTGGCTTACGCCCGGCATAGAGCGTCCCCCGATAACCAAAGGGAGTACACCCACCTAAGAGGCGACGACGATGATGCCATTGGTGGCGTAGTGTGATCAAGGGGGTGCCTCGGCGTGCATTTTGGGTTCTGCTGTTTCAGTAATATGTGGCAAGACAGCTTTGGGTGTGAGTCGGTGTCCTTAATGCCGGGTGATCTTTGACTGCTGGGTGGAGTTCGTCTCTACATTCAATGACCAAGTTGTTCCCGATGCGGCGTCAAGACTCTTCCGTCAAGCTTCTGCTCCGATAAGCACAGCTTGTGCCGCCGGGCCCCAGCCAAGCATTTGGGGTTACGGTGACGGGTTACGGTGGCAGTGCATAAAATGCCTGCCCCGGTTCGCCTGACTATCGCCGGCTTTTAGGCGCCGCACTTAAGTCATTCATTTGGAAGGCCGGCATGGGCGCATGGCGGGCCTTGAACCTAAGTCAAGTGGTGCTCGGTTGAAGCATGCAGTTTCAGCCCAAGCGCCCGAACGACCTTCAAGATCGTGCTGAATTCCGGGTTGCCCTCTGGCGACAGCGCCTTGTACAGACTTTCCCGGCCCAGGCCGGTTTGTCGGGCAATTTCGGTCATTCCTCGGGCGCGGGCGATGTCGCCCAGGGCGGCGGCGACAAGGGCGGCGTCGCCCTCTTCCAGGGCGGCTTCCAGATAGGCGGCGATGCGTTCGTCGCTGTCCAGGCTCTCGGTAACGTCCCAAGGACGGGTCTTTGTGGTTCCCATGGGGTC
>VBWB01000052.1 GCA_006218045.1 Stygiobacter sp. | reverse complement strand
CAGCCAGCCTCACGCAGCTTACCGCCGACGCTGGAATCAACATACAAGGCTCTAAGCCGACCACATCAGCGGCTCGAACGGGCGCAGATTATCCAGAAACTGATTGGTGCTGGCGGTCCAGCTGAAGCTCAGCGCGTGTTGGCGGCAGAGCTGCGGGTCGATGGTCATGGCCCGCAGCGCCGCCTGTTGCAGATCGTCGGACAGCACCCCGGCGGGGGAGGTGCCGATGACGTCGAGGGGGCCTGGCACCGCATAGGCGGCCACCGGCAGGCCCGAGGCCAGGGCTTCCAGCAGCACCAAGCCAAAGGTGTCGGTGCGTGACGGGAAGACGAAGACGTCGGCCCCGGCATAATGACGGGCCAGATCCTCGCCATGACGGGCGCCGGCAAAGCGCACCTCGGGGTGCTTGCGGCGCAGTTCCTCCAGTTGTGGGCCATCGCCGACCACCACCTTGGACCCCGGCAGATCCAGGTCGAGAAAGGCCTGGATGTTCTTTTCCACCGCCACCCGACCGACATAGAGGAAGATCGGGCGCGGCAGATCGCCCCATGGCCCGTCCGCCTGTCGGCATTCCGGCCGCGGGCGGAACAATTGGGTGTCCACCCCCCGCGACCAGCGCCCGATATTGGCGAAACCCCGTTGGGTCAACTCATCCTCGATGCCCTGGGTCGCCACCATGATGCGCGACGACGCGCCGTGAAAGCGCCGCATCACCGCATAGGACAGACGCAACGGCACCCGCCAGCGGGCATGGACGTATTCAGGGAACTTGGTGTGATAGGCGGTGGTGAAGGGAATGGCACGGCGCAGGCAATAGCGCCGCGCCGCCCAGCCCAACGGCCCCTCGGTGGCGATGTGGATGGCACAGGGCTGCGCCTGCTCGATCAGCCGCCTGAGCTTGGCTCCGGGCTTTACCGCCAGACGGATTTCGGGATAACTGGGGCAGGGCAGCGACCGGAAGCGGTCGGGGGTGACCATGACCACGTCATGGCCGGCAGCCTGCAACTCGGTTCTTAGGGTATCAAGCGTGCGGACGACGCCATTGACCTGAGGAAACCAGGCATCCGAGACCACGAGTATGCGCATTCCTTCTCCTTGGCCTGAAGGGGCAGGGGGGGGGCGGCGACGGGCAGGGCCAGCGGCGCCTGCTCCAGCCAGTGGACGATTTCCAGACGCCCATCCATGTGCTCGACCAAAGCGGTGCAGCTTTCCACCCAATCGCCGTCATTGGCGTAAAGGATGCCGTCCACCTGACGCAGTTCGGCATGATGGATGTGGCCGCAGACGACGCCGTCGACGCCTTGGCGGCGGGCTTCCTCGACGATGGTCTGTTCGTAATCGTCGATGAACTGAACGGCGTTCTTGACCTTGTGTTTCAGATAGGCCGACAGCGACCAATAGGAATAACCCAGGCGGCGGCGGACCAGATTGAACCAGTGATTGGCCGACAAGGCCAGCGTATAGGCCGAATCGCCCAGATGGGCCAGCCATTTGGCGTATTTGACCACGCCGTCGAAGGCATCGCCGTGCAGCACCAGAAGCCGCCGGCCGTCGGCGGTGGTATGGATGGCCTGGGCGACCACTTTGATGTCGCCGAAATTGTGCTCGGTGTAGCCGCGGGCGAATTCGTCGTGATTGCCGGGCACGAACACCACGTCGGTGCCCTTGCGCGCCTTGCGCAGGATTTTCTGCACCACGTCGTTATGGGCCTGGGGCCAGTACCACGAGCGGCGCAAGCGCCAGCCGTCGACAATGTCGCCGACCAGATACAGGTACTCGGATTCGGTGTGTTTGAGGAAATCCAGCAGGAAATCGGCCTTGCATCCCCGCGTTCCCAAATGGACGTCCGATATCCAGATGCTGCGGTATTGCCGGTCGGGGATGGAATCCTGGGTCATGGGCTTGCACCCGCTCTAAGCTAATTTCGCCGAGTTTTAGTATCCACTCGTCCGGCAAGTACACATCTATTGTGTCCGCTCCAAGATAATTCATGGAATTGAAGGGTTTGTGTAACAATTAATTCACCGCCTCCGGGTGATGGTGCAGGTTATACAAGGGCTCATGTTGGCGCAGACCATGATCCAGACGGACAACCACATTTTGGCCACCGCGCAAGCGCGTCGGTGCCTCGTCATCCACAATCCCACTGCCGGACGGCGCCGTAAAAAGCGCATGCTCGCCGTCGTCGAGCGCTTGCGGGCCCTGGGTTGTACGGTGACCTCCATGCAGACCACCCAGCGCGGCGACGCCGAGGCTTTCGCCCGGGCCGCCAGTGCCGATGATTACGACGTCATCGTCGCCGCCGGCGGCGACGGCACCGTCAACGAGGTGGTCAACGGCATGGTGGACGGGACCGGCGGCATCGCCCTGGCGGTGATCCCGCTGGGCACCGCCAATGTTCTGGCTCTGGAAATCGGCCTCAACCCCAAGGACGAGGAACAGATCGCCCGCGCCATCGCCCATGGCCCGGCGCGGACCATCCATCTGGGGGTGGCCAATGGCCGCCACTTCGTCCTGATGGCCGGCGCCGGCCTGGACGCCCATGTGGTCGAGGGCGTCAACATCGCGCTCAAGCGGGCCACCGGCAAATTGGCCTATGTGGTGGAAAGCGCCAAGCAGGCCTTCGGCTACGACTTCCCCGAAATCACCGTCCGCGCCAATGGCGAAATCTATGAAGGCCGCATGGCGGTGGCTTGCAAGGGCCGCTATTACGGCGGCCCGTTCATCGCCGCCCCCGGCGCCAACCTGGAAAGCCCCAAGCTGGAAGTGTGCATCCTGCCCAAGACCGGCGTCGCCGGGGTGATGCGCTATGGCTTGGCCCTGCCCATGAACAAGCTGTCCGATCTGCCGGAAGTGATGGTGATCTCGGCCGATTCCATGATCATCCAGGGGCCGCGCGGGGCACCGTTGCAAGGCGATGGCGACATCGTCGCCCGCCTGCCCGCCGAAATCAGCATCGCCCGCGAAACCGTGCAATTGATCGTACCGGAATAAGATCTGGTCCACGGGCCGGCCTTCGGCCCCTGAGCCCGCGCGGCGCCTGAGCGGGCCCGTCCACGGGCCGGCCTTCGGCCCCTATAAGCCC
>VBWB01000008.1 GCA_006218045.1 Stygiobacter sp. | reverse complement strand
TCATGCCGAGACGGCGGGGCTCAAGCGCCGCTGTGTGCGGAGCACACGTCTGCGACTCCGGGCTTGCCGGTCGGTCGATGCGCCTTCGGCGAGTCAAATGAACCGTCGACCGGTATGATTCCCCACGAATTCGGGGCCTGTTTTCACCGTCGCCTTTGCAAGGCGGGCGGTTTTTTGTCATAACCCCCACTCTTCGTCCGCGCGCCAGCAAGAACCGAGGCCCGATCATGTCCATTTCGCGTTATTCCCGCCCCCAGATGTCGGCCATCTGGGACGCCGCCAACAAATTCCGCATCTGGTACCAGATCGAGGCCCATGCCTGCGACGCCCTGGCCGAAATCGGGGTGATCCCCAAGGAATCGGCCAAGGTGGTGTGGGACAAGGGCGACCTGCCCTATACCCCCGAGCGCATCGCCCGCATCGATGCCATCGAGGCCGAGACCAAGCATGACGTCATCGCCTTCCTGACCGAACTGGCCGAACATATCGGCGCCGAATCGCGCTTCGTCCACCAGGGCATGACCTCGTCCGACGTGCTCGACACCTGCCTGAACGTGCAACTGACCCAGGCCGCCGACATCCTGCTGGCCGATCTCGACGGCCTGCTGGCGGCGCTGGAACGCCGGGCCTTCGAGTTCAAGGATCTGGTGTGCATGGGCCGCAGCCACGGCATTCACGCCGAGCCGGTGACCATCGGCCTGAAATTCGCCGGCTTCCACGCCGAGTTCCAACGCAACAGGACCCGCCTGCTGGCGGCGCGGGCCGATATCGCCACCTGCGCCATTTCCGGCGCGGTCGGCACCTTCGCCAATATCGACCCGCGGGTCGAGGAACACGTGGCGGCCAAGCTGGGCCTGGCGCCCGAGCCCTTGTCGACCCAGGTCATCCCGCGCGACCGTCACGCCCAGTTCTTCGCCACGCTGGGGACCATCGCCAGCTCGATCGAGCGCGTCGCCGTGGAAATCCGCCACATGCAGCGCACCGAAGTGCGCGAGGCCGAGGAGTTTTTCTCGCCCGGGCAAAAGGGCAGCTCGGCCATGCCGCACAAGCGCAACCCGGTGCTGACCGAAAACCTGACCGGTCTGGCCCGCATGGTGCGCGGCTATGTGGTGCCGGCGATGGAAAACGTGGCGCTGTGGCATGAACGCGACATCTCGCATTCGTCGGTGGAACGCTATATCGGCCCCGATTCCACCATCACCCTGGACTTCGCCCTGGCGCGCCTGACCAACGTGATCGACAAGCTGGTGGTGTACCCGGACGTGGTCGAGCGCAACCTGAACCAACTGGGCGGCCTGATCTTCAGTCAGCGTGTGCTGCTGGCCCTGACCCAGGCTGGAATCAGCCGCGAGGACGCCTATCGGCTGGTCCAGCGCAACGCCATGAAGGTGTGGGACGCCGCCGGCGAAGGCAAGGACACCAAGGGCATGTTCCTGGCCAATCTGAAGGCCGACGCCGATGTGGCCAAGGCGGTCACCGCCCAGCAGGTGGAAGACATGTTCGACCTGGGCTATCACACCAAGCACGTGGACACCATCTTCCGCCGCGTCTTCGGCTAAGACCTTCACAAGACTCGTTCGCCGGTATTCAGCCGCCATTGCGGCGGCGGCCAAGGGCGCGGATGCGCCCGCCCGGCGAGGGGCGATACGGCGAGTCCTTTCAAGGGCTCGCCGGTATTATACCGCTCGGCCAATGAATTGACCCTTTGGGTCGGTTCATGCCGAGACGGTACAAGTCGTTTGTTGCCAGGACAAGCCTTCGGCTGAAGGCCCGGCCCCTTCCGTGACCGTGACCGGGGCCGGTGCGGCCACATGACCGCCGACGCGATCCGATCGCGCCGCCGCCAGCCAGTTCCGCTCAATTTCCATCACCGGAAGGGGACGCGCGTACAGATACCCTTGCGCGACGTGGCAGCCGGCCGAGCGCAGGAATCCCGCTTGTTCCTGGTTTTCCACCCCTTCGGCGATGACGGTCATTCCCAAGGCCTTGGCCAGACCGATGATCATGCGGACGATCTTGGCCGTGCTTTCCTCGCATTCGATGCTGCTGATGAAAGAGCGGTCGATCTTCAGCACGTCGATGGGCAAGGTGCGCAGATAGGCGAGGCTGGAATAACCGGTGCCGAAATCGTCGACGGCGACCTTGACGCCGGTATCCTGCATGCGGCGCAAGGTCTCGGCCGCGTAATCCGGATTTTGCATCAGCATGCTTTCGGTCAATTCCACGTGCAGGAACGACGCGGGAATGTCGCGGGCGCGGGTTTCCGCCTCCAGGGCTTGCAGGAAGCGTTCGTCATGAAGTTGTGCGGCGGCAACGTTGATCGCGATCGGGACCATGGCATAGCCTTGGCCACGCCAGTCGGCGATATGCCTGCACACCTGGCGCAGAACCCAAAGACCGATCTCGCGGATCAGTCCGATTTCCTCGGCCATGGGGATGAAGTCGGTCGGGGAAATGGTGCCCAGGCTGGGATGCTGCCAGCGCAACAGCGCCTCGAAGCCGTGGAGATACCCTGTCGCCAGACTGATTTGCGGCTGATAAAAAAGTTCCAGTTCGTTGTTTTTGACCGCCGCGCGCAAATCCATTTCCAGGCGCAGATGATCGATGGGCTTGCCTTGGTTCCGTTGGAAAAAGCGGAAGGTTCCGCGTCCGGCCGACTTTGCCATGTACAGGGCGGCATCGGCACTCTTCATCAGATCCTGGGCATCCTGACCATCATCGGGGTAGACGGCGATGCCGATCGAGGCGCCAACGCAGAGCGGCGAGCCTTTGACGGTGATATCGGCGGTCAGGGCGGCGGCGATGGTATCGGCGACGATGGCGCAATCCTCGGCACAGGCCAACCCACCGGCAACCACCATGAATTCGTCGCCACCGGACCGCGCCACCGTGTCCATCGCCCGTACCGACCTGCGGATCCGCTGACCGATGATCTGCAAAATCTCGTCGCCGACCGTATGCCCCAATCCCTCGTTGATGGCCTTGAAGCGGTCCAGGTCGATGAACAGCAATCCAACCTTTTTGTGGTCACGGGCGGCAATGGCGATGGCTTGTTCCAGGCGATCCATCAGCAAGAAGCGGTTGGGCAGGGCGGTCAACGGGTCGAATTGGGTCAGCTTCTTGATATGGCTGTCTTTTCTGCGTATCTCCGTCAGATCCCTGAAGGCCGCCACATAATATTTCGGCTCTTCCGCGACGGATTGAACGGAATGTATCTTCATATGCTGAAGATAGGCTTCGCCGCATTTGCGCCGGTTCCAGATATCACCATGCCAATGCCCATTGATCAGCAGACAACTCCATAAATTGTCGTAGAAGGCCCCATCGTGCATCTCCGATCTCAACATCTTGGGCTTGCGACCGATGGCCTCGGCTTGTTCGTATCCGGTGATTTCGGTGAACGACGTATTCGTATAGACGATGACGCCATCCCCATCGGTGATGATGATGCCGTCATTGACGCTGGCGAAAATATTCTCGGCAACGACACGGAACAGTTTTTCATCTTCGATGGCGGCAAAAGCTATTGATGCTGTCGATTTATTCATGGCATCACCCCTTTTACGGGAAAATCCGTGGAGAAGCCGGCCTTCCCTGCCCCTTCCATCCATTCACACTTGACCGTTCATTGGTCCCAGCTTTTTTGCGAAAACGTCGCCTGTCGTCGTCAGCAGCTTGATCAGCATCCCCTGGGTACCGCCGGTGCTCTGGGCGACCACCGGGATGCGGTGGCGCGCCAACTCCTGCGTTGCCACCCGGACATTGTCGCGACCGATGAAGGCATGAGGCGCGGCCAGCGGCAGAACCGCCCCGCCCCCGAAGACTTTGGCGACCAGACGGGAACGGTTGGCGCCGACCTGGACCATGGTGGTGATCAATTGCTCGATGGCGATGTCGCCATAGCGGGACGACGGCGGATTATCGCCGGCCTCGGCCAGCAGGAAGTGATTCATGCCGCTGATCCGGCTGCTCGGGTCGAACAGACAGACCGAGACGCACGAGCCGAGAATGGTGCTGATGATTTCGGCATGGGCGGTGGCGCGAATTTCACCCTGCTCCAGGAAGATGGAGTTGGACACCGTGGCGGAGTGGTGACGCAGCGCCAAAGTGCTCATCGTCTGTCGACTCCGATGATTTCCCCGGCGATGGCCGACAGGGGAACGACCTTGGCGACGGCTCCCAGGGCGATCGCTTCCTTGGGCATGCCGAAGACGACGCAACTCTCTTCGTTCTGGGCCAGGGTGCGCGCCCCGGCCTGGCGCATTTCCAGCAAGCCACGGGCACCGTCGTCGCCCATGCCGGTCATGATCACGCCGGCGGCATTGGCCCCCGCGTACTGGGCGGCCGAACGGAACAGCACATCGACGGAGGGGCGATGGCGGGACACCAGAGGCCCGTCCTTGATGGCGACATGATAGCGCGCCCCCGAGCGTTGCAGCAGCAGATGGCGGTTGCCGGGGGCGATCAGGGCGCGACCGCGCAGCACGGCATCACCGTCCTCGGCTTCCTTGACCTCGATGGCGCACAGGGTGTTCAGGCGGCGGGCGAAGGCGGCGGTGAACTTCTCGGGCATGTGCTGGACGATGACGATGCCGGGCACGTCCACCGGCAAGGCTTCCAATACCCCGCGCAGCGATTCGGTGCCGCCGGTCGAGGCGCCGATGCACACCACCTGTTCGGTGGTCCGGGCCATGGCACGCGGCGACGGCGGCGGCATGATGACGTCCGCCGACAGCTTCTTCTCGATGACGCGCGGGCTGTCCCTGGTCATCATCGGCGGGCGGCGGCGCACCGAGGCCATGGCGGCGGCCTTGACCACGTCGCAGATGCGGACCTTGGCTTCAAGCAGGTGTTCCTTGACGTCGACCCGTGGTTTCAAGATGACGTCGACCGCCCCGGCCTCCAGGGCCTGGATCAGGGTTTCCGAGCCTTCTTCGGTCAGGGACGAGCACATCACCACCGGCATGGGATGCTGGCTCATGATGCGGCGCAGAAAGGTGATGCCGTCCATGCGCGGCATCTCCACGTCCAAGGTGATGACGTCGGGCACCTGTTGGGAAATCAGCTTGGCGGCGGCATAGGGATCCTGGGCGGTGCCGATGACGGTGATTTCCGGATCCTCGGCCAGGATCGCGGCCAGCGTCTGGCGGACCGAGGCGGAATCATCGACAATCAGGACGTTGAACTTGCGCATGATCGTCAATTCCGCTCGAAGACCGTGGTCGCCACCTGCCGTAAGGGCAGCTTGAGACCGGCGATGGTTTCCGAATGTCCCAAAAACAGATGACCGCCGGGACGAAGATGCTCGCACAGACGACCGAGTACTTGCTGTTGGGTGGCCTTGTCGAAATAGATCAGCAGGTTGCGGCAGAAGATCACATCCATGTCGTGATCGAGCCCGTATGTCTCGTTCATCAGGTTCAATTGGCCGAAACGGACCATGGTGCGGATTTCCGGGGCCATGCGGACCTCGCCGCGCCGCGGATCGCGGGCGCGCAGCAGGTATTTCCGCCGCAACTCCACTGGGACGGGATCGACCATCGCCGCGGGATAGATGGCCAAGGCAGCCCGTTCCAGCACCTCGGTACAGATGTCGGTGGCCAGGATGGCACTGTGAAACCGTGAGCGGGTGCGGGCGTATTCGCTTAACACCATGGCCAGGGTATAAGGCTCGGCCCCGGTGGAACAGGCGGCACTCCACACCTTCAGCGGGCGCTCGACACCGGCACCGGATCGCGCGATCACCTTGGGCAAGGTCGTTTCCGACAGATAGCGGAAGT
The DNA here is from genome assembly GCA_006218045.1 of Stygiobacter sp. Classification (GTDB taxonomy): domain Bacteria; phylum Pseudomonadota; class Alphaproteobacteria; order Rhodospirillales; family Magnetospirillaceae; genus Magnetospirillum. The sequence goes on along the minus strand of VBWB01000008.1, from coordinate 229,961 downwards.
GGTCGGGCTCGCGGAAGAAATCGGTTTTGTTGGTGGTCACCGCGTCGATGATGGCGGTGGCTTCACCGTCCAGGCCGCCATCGTCGAAGAGGAATTGGCAATAATCGCCGAAGGTGGGGAACCCCAGGGCACGCAGGCGGCGGCGCAGCCGTCCTTCGACCATGGTTTGCTTGCTCGGCGGCATCTTTATGCCGGAGGTACCATGAATGAAACGGGCCAAGCGGTCGAAATCGCGCCGGCTCAGGCGTTGCAATCCGTCCGGTTGGGAAAACTCGTCCATGGTCATGCCGCCGACCTTCCATCCAGCAGGGCGACATCCTCGGCGGTCAGCAGATGGGCGAGATCGAAGACGATGACGAAATCCTGTCCCCGCCGACCGATACCCTGAATGTATTGGGAGCGCCAACGCACGCCGATTTCGGGCGGCGGCGTCACCGTCCCGTCGGTCAGACCGGTGACCTCGAACACCCGATCGGCCAGCAGGCCGAGCAGCAGCGACCCCTTGTCCAGCTCGATGTCGAGAACGACGATGCGGGTGTGCTCGGTCGTCGCCGCCGGCGGCAATCCCAATTTGACGCGCAAATCCATCACCGGCACCGCCTGCCCGCGGACGTCGATAAGCCCCAGCAACGCCGCCGGGGCGTTGGGCAGCCGGGAAATCTGCCGGGCGTCGAGAATCTCGCGCACGGCATCGACATTGATGGCGAACACCTCGCGATCGATGCCCATGGTGACGAACTGGGTGTCGGCTTCGATTTCTTCCATCAGGTTTCTCCCCCGTGTGACCGGGACGGGCTGGGCGATGCCGTCCAGGTCAGGGCTTCATACCATATCCCGCTGATCGGGACCGATCAGCGGCGCCCTCGAGCGGCGGGCATGTTTCTCCGAAACACTTGCCTCTGGCAGCATGGACCGCGCGGCCCCTTGGGCCTGACCAAATCCCGATGAGGAATCCTCATCGGGATTTGGCATCACTCAATAGCGCTCGAATTCCGCATCATGCGAGTCGGCGCCGGCCGCTGCCAGATTGAGGGTGACGCCACGGCCCTCGGCCGGACGTTTGCCGTTGAGCGGCTTGCCGACAGGACTGGCCGTCGGCGCCGGACGTTTCGGTTTGGCGGCGATATGGGCGATGGACGGACGGTGGGATGCCGCCGGCGCCAGCCGGGCGGACCCCATTCCTTCCGACAGGCGGAAGAACGAGATGGTCTGTTGCAATTGCTCGGCCTGGGCCGCCAGTTCCTCGGAGGTCGACGACATTTCTTCCGACGCCGAGGCGTTCTGCTGGGTCACCTTGTCCAGTTGCTGGATGGCCTGGTTGATCTGTTCGGCCCCGATATCCTGTTCGCGGCAGGCGGCGCTGATTTCCTCGACCAACTCGGCCGTGCGCTTGATGTCGGGGACCAGTTTGCCCAGCATCTCGCCGGCCTGGCTGGATACGGTGACGGTCTCGCCGGCCAGACTGATGATTTCCGCCGCCGATGCCTGGCTGCGTTCGGCCAGCTTGCGCACTTCCGAGGCGACCACGGCGAAGCCCTTGCCGTGCTCGCCGGCCCGCGCCGCCTCGATCGCGGCGTTGAGCGCCAGCAGATCGGTCTGCCGGGCGATTTCCTGGACGATGGAAATCTTCTCGGCGATGGTCTGCATGGCCTCGACCGCCTTTTTCACCGCGTCGCCGCTGATCTGGGCATCCTGGGCCGACTGGCGGGCGATCTTTTCGGTGGTGGTGGCGTTGTCGGCATTCTGCTTGATGTTGGCGGCCATCTGCTCCATCGACGCCGAGGCTTCTTCCGCCGATGATGCCTGTTCGGTCGCGCCCTGCGACAGCTCCTCGGAACTGGCCGACAGTTCCTGGCTGCCCGAAGCGACGTTGTCGGCGGCGGAATTGACCTCGGTGACCACCGAGCGCAACTTGCCGACCATGTCGCGCAGGCTGCCGACCAGATCGCCGATTTCGTCGCGGTTGCGGTAATCGATGTCCTGGTTGAGGTCACCCTGCGACACCGCATGGGCCAAGCCGCCGGCGAGAGCGAGGCCGCGGGAGATGCCCAGCGACACCCAGGCGGCGATACCGATGCCGAACGCGGCGGATGCGATCAGCATGGCGATCATCAGGGTGCGGGCACTGTTGTAATCGGCGGCGGCGCCGGCTTGCGCGGCTTCCAGTTCCTTGCGCGACTTGTCGAGGATCTGCTTGAGAAGGACATCGGCCCGCTCGCGAATCTTGGCGCCTTCGTTCGACGACAATTCATAGGCGCGGACACTGCCGTTTTCGCGGGCCGTGTCGCGGATGGTCTTGTGGGTGGCGGTATAGGCGGTCCAGGCGGACTTGAAGCGGGACAGGCTGTCGCGTTCGGCCCCCGTCACCCGAGCGTCGAGATCACGGATCTGCTCGTTGATCCCTTGCACATACTGGTCGGCGGTCTGGCCATGCTTGTCCATGTCCTCGGTCCGCCGGGCAAGGATGACGTTCTTTTCCGACCGCAGCACTTGCAGCATGTCCTGGCGCAAGCGCTCGGCGATGAGGACGTCGTTGACGTCGGAATGCTTTTGCAGCATGACCGCCAGATCGCGCATGACGACGTAGGCGGTGTTGAAGTCCTCGCGTCCCTTGCCTTCGGACATTTCCTTGGCCCGCTGGCTGGAATTGAGCTGGGCCAATTGGCGCACCTTGTCGGCCACGCTCTCGTATTCGCTCCAGATCGCGGCGAAGGCATCGACCAATTTATCGTCCTCGCTATCGCCGACCTCCTTGATGCGGGCCATGTCCTTGCGCACGGCGGCGATATTATCCTTCAGCGTCGTCGCCCGGCGCTCCATCTCTTCTTGCGAACTGGCCAGCAGGATGTTGCGTTCCATGCGGCTGGCATCGGACGCGGCGGTGTCGATGCGGTTGGCGGCGCGGACCTTGACCACGATCCGGCTGACCAGATGATCGACGGAGTTATTCAGGCTGGACAGGGATTGGATGCCAATGACGGCCGAGACGATGGCCAGGATGAGCACCAATCCAAAGCCAAGGATCAGCTTTGCCTTGATGGTGAAGCGCATGTTTTCCTCCTAGCTTGCCGTCTCGGTCGCCCGTTCCAGGGCGGGGACGTCGGTATTGAAGACGCGGTCGATATCGAGAACGATGATGAATTCGGCATTTTTCTTGCCGATTCCCTTGATGAACTCCGGTCGCCAGCGCATCCCGACCTTGGGGGTTTCCTCGATGGCGGCGGCGGTGATTTCGGTGACTTCGTGGACCTTGTCGGCCAGGATGGCCACCGTCATCGGCATCTCGTCGAGCATCACCTCGATGACGACGATACGGGTGTCGCGGCTGGCCGGACGCGCTTCCATGCCGAAGCGCCGGCGCAGATCGGCCAGCGGCACCACCTTGCCGCGCACATTGATCAGGCCGCCGACGAACACCTTGGCGTTGGGCACCTCGGTGATGGGCACGATATCCAGGATTTCCTGAACCCGGGCGGCGTCCAGGGCGAAGACCTCGTCTTCCAATTCGATGGTCAAAACCTGGAAGGCTTGTTCGGTGGGGATCATGCTGCCTCCGTCATGACGCTTGCAGCCGCTCTTCCTGGCGTTGGCCGAAGTCGATCAGGTTGGCCACGTCGAGAATCAGGGCGACGGTGCCGTCGCCCAGGATGGTGGCGCCGGAAAAGGTGCCGACATCGGCATGCAGGGCCGACAGCGACTTGATGACCGTCTGGTGGTCGCCGATGACCTGATCGACCACCAGGCCGACCCGCAGGTCGCCGGAGGAGACGATCACCACCTTCTGGTACGGATCGGCGGCGATGCGCGACGCGAACAATTCGCGCAGCCGCAGGAAGGGCACCAGATCCTCGCGGATATTGAGGAAGCTGCGGCCACGGGAATGGGCATCCTCGGCCGCCGTCAGCTCGACGCATTCCTCGACGGCGGCCAGCGGAATGACGTAGCGTCCCCGACCGACGCGGACCAGCAGGCCGTCGATGATCGCCAGGGTCAGCGGCAGGCGCAAGGTGACCTTGGTCCCCTGCCCCGGCGTGCTGGTGACTTCCACCGTGCCGCGCAAGGAATCGATGGTCCGCTTGACCACGTCCATGCCGACGCCGCGACCGGAGATGTTGCTGATTTCGGTGGCGGTCGAGAATCCGGGGCTGAAGATCAGCTGATGCAGCTCGGACTCGGTCAGTTTGGCACCGGGGCCGATCAGGCCGTTTTCCTCGGCCCGGGCGCGGATGCGCAGGGTGTCCAGGCCCTTGCCGTCATCGGTGATGGTGATCAGGACCTGGGCACCGGAATGATGGGCGGCGAGATGAAGATGGCCGGAGACGGATTTTCCCGCATCGATCCGGCCTTGGGGCATCTCGATGCCATGATCGATACAGTTGCGGATCAGATGCACCAGGGGATCGGCCAGGCGTTCGATCACCGTCTTGTCCAGTTCGGTTTCCTCGCCACTGGTGGTCAGGCGGATATCCTTGCCCAGGTCGCGCGACAGATCGTGCACCAGACGGCGGAAGCGGCCGAACAACGAGCCGATGGGAACCATGCGGATCCCCATGGTGGTATCGCGCAACTCGGCGGCCAGCCGTTCGATTTCCTCGGCGATCGACCGCAGGTTCATGTCGTCCGAGGCCGCGGTCAGTTGCTTCAGCCGGGCCTGGGCGATGACCAGTTCGCCAACCCGGTCCATCAATCCGTCCAACCGCTCCGCCGTCACCCGGATCGAGGCTTGGGACTTGGCCCCCGCCTTGCCCGGATCGCTCTCGGCCCGCAAATGATGCTGTTCGGCCAAAGCCGAGGCCACCTGGCCCGGACTGACCGTGCCGCTATCGACCAGCAAGGTGCCCAGCGGCTTTTGCCGATCCAGAGCGGCCGACAGTTCAGCCGGCTTCAGGTCGCCGCGTTCCATCAGGATTTCTCCCAACCGCTTGCCGTCGCCAAGGTCGTCGATGCGGCTGACCTCCAGCTTCATGTCGTCGAGCACGAACATGAACACATCATCGATGGCCGAGCGCGGCTGCTCGGTGGTCAGAACCGCATCCCACCCCAGCAGGCATTCGTCGGGGTCAAGCTCTTCCAGCGGCGGAATGTCGTCGGTGAGGGCGACTATCGTGCAATCGCCCAGGGACTTCAGTTCCTCGATCAACAGCAGGGGATTGGTCCCCATGACCATGGCGTTGCGCGGCAACCGGAAGCGGATGCGGTAGGTGACCGCGCCGGCGGCTTTGGCGCCGGCTTCGGCCTTGGCCCCGGCTGCCGGCCCGGCTTGCGGTGGCGTCGGCGCCGCCGCGTCGGTCACCAGCCGCAGGCGGTCGAGGTGATGGGCTTCGTCCCCGGTATCCTGGTCCGGCGTGTCGATCAGGCGGCGCATGACGTCGAGGGCGCCCAGGGCAACGGCGAAGAGTTCCCGGTGCGGGGCCGAATGTCCCTTGCGCACGGAATCGAAGGCGGATTCCACGTGGTGGGTGAAGGCGGCGACCCGGTCGAAGCCGAACATGGAACCGGATCCCTTGATGGTGTGCAGGCCGCGAAACGCGGTATCCACCAAGTCCCGGTCAGCCGGATCATCCACGAGGTCGAGCAGCGTGGTTTCCAACTGCTCCAGCAGTTCCTGCGCTTCCTGGCGGAATGTATCCGCTGGCGAAAGGGCGTCCGGCTCGTTCATCCCAACACCTTGCGGACCACCGCCAGTAATTGCTCGGCCTGGAATGGCTTGGTGATCCAGCCGGTGGCGCCGGCCGCCTTGGCTTCGTTCTTCATGGCATCATCGGATTCGGTGGTCAGGAAGACGATGGGAACGCCTTGATAGGCCGGCATCTTGCGGAGCTCACGGATCAGACCCAAGCCGTTCATGTTCGGCATGTTCAGATCGGTGATCACCATATTCGCCTGGGTTTCGCGGGCCTTGCTCAGTCCATCGAGCCCATCGACGGCCTCGACCAGGGTGTGGCCGGAGCCCTTCAGGCTGAGCTTGATCATCTGCCGCATGCTGGCGGAATCATCAACCGTGAGGATTGTTTTCGACATCTGCGTCAACCCCATTCGTCCAGAATTGCAGATCAGCCGTCCCTCCACCATCAATTGCGGCATGCAACAATCCCGTGGATTGCAGGCAGGCGAGCAGAGGGCCGCTCGCTCGGTTTTTCAGGGAAATTATTTTATTTCGTACCCGCGCTGATTTGCGGGCTGAAAGCAAAACCTGAATAAATGACAAATCAACAAAAGTAATATTTTCGCAATTTATCACGACTACATCATGTGAATTGAGCGCTCCGATCAAACGCTGGGCGGCGTCGGTCGCGATGCGAAGGGTCTGTTCGCCGTGGAATTCCACGCATGCCTGATTGTCGTCCATCGCCCCTCGCCACGCTGCTTTCCATTGAATATGCGGGATAAGAGGGGGCTAGCAATGGACCCTTAGGAACGATGGCCTTGAGTATGTACGTCATTCGTAGGGCGCATTGAATGTCAGTCTACGATACCTAAGGTTATTTTTTGGTCCGGCACTAGTTCTCCTGGCGTAAGAATCCAACCGAGTCTTCCTTTTATATTTATTTTACATTCTCTTCTAAAAATATATCATGAATCGATCATTCCATGACGCATGTGGGGCTAATCTTCATGACCTTGTCAGCGGCCACAATATTTCCGGTGGTGGGCGATGTGGGCGTTGATGCGCCGGCAGGGGAAAACGTGCTTTCCATCCGGCAAGGCTTGGGGCATCTGGTACAGCCGATAGAACGGGTGTTTCTCGACATGGGCGAGCATCTGAGCGAGTCGATGACAGCATTGCAGGGTGTCTCGGTCGCCTTTGACCGCGTCGCCGGCTCGGTGAACTCAACCGATCTGCTGGAGGCCAGCAATCATCTGCGGATCGTCGTCGAAGCCCTGGCCGGCGCCATCAGCCGTCAACGGGAGGAGAGCGTCGCCTTGCACCGCCTGGGGGATCTGACCATCGGCCTCGAACGCGATCTGCTCCGGCTGCGCAAAACCATCGGCGAAGTTCATCCGCTGGCCATCAATGGTCGGATCGAGGCGGCGCAAGCGGTGGTCGCCGGAATTGATTTTGACGTCTTCACCGGTGAAATCGGTCGCCTGGCCGCCGGGGCAGCCGAGTTGCTGGACCGGCTCGGCGACGAATTGGTGCGGCTGAGCGGCTTTATCGCCACCGCGCGGTCGGAACATGCCGGTTTCGATCAGAGCGAGATCGGAGCCTTGCCCGAAGTCGAGCGCCGTTTGGACGGTAGCCGCCGGACCCTGCAAGCCCGCCAGACCGCGTTGACGGCGGCGGCGCAACGCATCAGCGGCTTTTCCCGCGCCAACGAGGATCGGATCGCCGACGTGATCGGCGCCTTGCAGATCGGCGATATTACCCGCCAGCGCCTGGAGCATGTGGATATGGCCCTGGCGGCGGCGGATGATGGCCGTCCGGGCGATTACGGCATCCATCGCCTGCAATCCATGCAGCTTGCCGACATTTATGCGGATTGCGGGCGCGAGCTGACCGGGGTGGACGACAGCCTGGAGGCGATCACCCAAGGGGCCGGCGGCATCATCGACACCGTTCGGTCCACCATGGGATCAGCCGCCGGTGAGAAGGCATCGTTTCTACACGAATTGGTGGCCGATCTGCATATCGCCCGCAAACTGGTCCATCAATGTCATCGGGCCGGCGACCTCTTGCAGGCGCATCTGGTGCCGGTCAGTACGGTGGTCGCCGAAATCCGCGGCAGGATCGAGAGCATCCGTTCGCTGGAAGCGGATATGCGGATCATGGGGCTGAACGCCACATTCAAATGCAGCCGACTGGGACGCAGTGGACGGGTGCTGGCGGTGATCGCCCAAGAACTGCGCGCCTTGGCTGGTCGAACCGCCGAAGATGCATCCAAGATCATGGCGGGGCTGGAGGAGATTTATGGAACGGCGCAATTGCTGGCCGGCGATGGCCGTGCCGGGTTGACCCGGGCGGAAGGGATTCTCGAAGGCAGCATCACCGCGTTCGAGAGCGCGAGTCGCACCCTGGAGACGGCGTTGGCGAATGTCGATACCGCAATCCAATGTTGTCTGACCGGAATCGCTGAAACCAGGGTCATCGCGGTACGGCAACGGGGTGCTTTCGCCGTCTTGCCGCAATGGGCGGGGCAGTTGCGGTCCATGGCCCCGGACACCGTGGCTGAGTCGGACGATTCCGGCTGGCATGGGCGGGGCGAAATTCTGGCAGCCGGATATTCCATGGCCAGCCAACGGGCCGTGCACGCCCGCTATGAACGGGGGGCGGTGGCGCCGCAGTCCAAAAACACCCCCCCCGTCGTCAACGCCGATGATTTCCTATTCTAGAACCGTGCGCCTTTAACAGGTTGCGGAAAAACGCTGCACCCGTATCACTTCTCTCGGCTCGTCATGGCCGGGCTTGACCCTGCCATCCACGTGTTTCAGCAGGAAGTGCTTTGAAAATAATGTGTTAGGCGCCCCCCGTGGATGCGCGGGTCAAGCCCGCGCATGACGAAAGAGGGCGTGGAGGCGCCAATTCTGAGCTTTTCCGCAGCCTGTTAAAGCCACGCGTCTCTCATCGGAAACACACCCGCTGCGAACCCCGTCATGCCCGCGCCAAGGGAAAGCCGGAACTCTCTCCGGCATCCCAGGGCGGCGAGGTCAGGCCTTGTTGCCTTCCAGCAGTCCTTCGGAAATCTGCAGATTGACGTTGATCAGCGCGTCGATGCCGGCATCGGTGGCGGCGGCGGCGCCGGCGATGGTCTTTTCGGCGACGAAATTGGCCAGACGGATCAGATTTTCCACCACCTGCGACGAGGCCGAGCAACCATCGCTGGTGATCAGGGTGCGCAAAGCCACCCACACCGCCATGTTCAGCTCCAACGCTTCTTCCAGCTTGGAACGATCGGCCTTGGCCTGGTCCAACATGATGGCTGCGCGGGACAACTGAAAGGCCTGCTCCTCAATGGCGGACAGAGTAGTCGTGTCGGACATGGTTCCTCCTGCTTGGATGCGGCGGCCACCTTGATGCGCCTGCCGAAAGCATTGGTAAAATCAACCGGGGGAAACCTAATCGATCCATTGATAAGGATCGTTGCTGGAAACCCTAAAAAACTTACTCCCTTTCCCCCAAAGGCGCAACGCCCAGCCCCAGGGAGTATGGCCTGCACCGATTATTCATGGCAGCATAAGGTTAAGTGTTTCTGAATTGAGCCGGGGCAAGCCTGACATGTCTATTTTGGTTACCGGGGCGGCGGGCTTTATCGGTTCCGCCCTGTGTCGCCAACTGGTCGCGCGGGGGAACGAGACCGTCATCGCCCTTGACCGTCTGGGCTATGCCGCCTGCCTGGATTCCCTGCCCGCCCTGGCCGTTTTCAACCAGGGCGATATCCGCGACGGCGCGGCCCTTGATGGCGTCTTCGCCCAACACGGCCCGCGCGCAGTGTTTCATCTGGCGGCGGAAACCCATGTGGACCGCTCCATCGACAGTCCGATCGATTTCATCGAACACAACATGGTCGGCACCTTCCACGTGCTGGAAGCGGCGCGGCGCTTCTGGCTTGCTCAGGGACGGCCCGACCATTTCCGCTTCATCCACGTTTCCACCGACGAAGTGTTCGGCAGCCTGGAGGTGGACCAGCCGGCCTTCACCGCCCATTCGCCCTATCGTCCCAATTCACCCTATTCGGCCAGCAAGGCCGCGTCCGACCATCTGGCGCGGGCGTGGATGACCACTTACGGACTGCCGGTGATGGTCACCAATTGCAGCAACAATTACGGTCCCTGGCAGTTCCCGGAAAAGCTGATACCGCTGGTGATCCAAAAGGCCCTGGCCGGTCTGCCCCTGCCCCTCTATGGCGATGGCGGCAACCGGCGCGATTGGCTTTATGTGGACGACCACGCCGTCGGCCTGATGGCCGCCCTGGATCGCGGCCAGCCGGGGGACACCTATCTGTTCGGATCGGGGCAGGAACACAGCAATCTGGAGGTGGTCGAGGCCCTCTGCGCCCAATTGGACCAGTGCCGCCCCGATCCAGCCGGACCGTACGCCCGCCTGATCCGGTTCGTCGCCGACCGTCCCGGCCATGACCGCCGCTATGGCATCGATTCCGGCCATGCCCGCCACGCGCTGGACTGGCGACCGCGGACCGATTTCGCCGACGGCATCGCCGCCACCATCCGCTGGTGTCTCGACCACCCGCGCTGGGCCAACCGCGATTATCACGCCCCCCGCCTGGGCTTGGGCTAAATCCGCTCGTCCGGGTCGGGGGCATCCAGGCGCACCGGGCGGGCCAGCAATTCCTCGACATCGGTGCTGCCATCGGCGCGCAACGGGATGGAATCGACGAATTCGATGCGCCCCGGCACCTCGTGCAGGCCGCGCCGCTGGGCCACCCAGGCTTGCAGCTCGCGCGCCAGATAGACGTCGCCGCCCCCCGCCGCCGCGACGATATAGGCCTTCAAGCCGCCATCGCCCTGCACCACCATGCCGGCGGCGACGACGCGGGGATGCCAGGTCAAGGCCGCCTCGGTTTCAGCCAGGGCCACCGGCTGACCGTCGACCATGACGATACCGGGCAATGGCGCCAGGGCATCGGGCCAGATATAACCGTCCAAATCGCGATGCCCGGCCACCGGCGAGGGCAGCCAGCCATTGATCAGCTTGGCGCCATGCCAGGACTCGCGGCCCCAGCGGCCCAGACAGGCCGCCGGGGCGTTGGGGGCCAGGGCCAGAAAGCCGGGATCGCCGGCCCGCAACACCCGCCCGGCGGCATCCACCGCCTCGATGGTCACACCGGGCGCCGCCTTGCCGGGCGAGCCGGGACGGATTTCCATGATGGCGGCATTGTTGGCGACGGCGGCGCCGATTTCCAGACTGCCCCAGATTTCGTGCGCGGCGATGCCGAACACCTTGGCCACCTGATCGCGCAAACCGGCGGCCAAAGGCTGCGGACCGCTGCCCAGCACCCGCGGCGACGGATGGGCCCGGACGGCGGCAAGGCCGGTCAGCCGCGCCAGATCCCCCGGCGGCAGCCACGCCACCCGCACGCCATGACGGGCCATCAGGCCCAGATGGGCCTCGGCGTCCTGACCATGGGGGCCGGCGACCACCGGCACGCCGTGATGCCAGGACGGCAGCACCGCCCACATCAGGGCGGGAAAGCTCATCCAATCGGCCGAGGTCCACAGGATGTCGCCGAACTGGGGGAAGAAGCCCAGGCCCAACTCCACCGCCGGCAGATTGCCCAGCAAGGCGCCATGGCCGTGCAGGATGCCGGTGGGCTTGCCCATGGCATGGTCGGCATAGACCAGCAAGGCCGGGCTGTCGAGGGCCGTCACCAGCGGGGTGAAGGCATCGCTGGAGCGCTGCAACACCGCCCACAGATCGTCTGCGCCCCCGGATTCACCGTTCACCAGCAGGGTTTCCAGGGCCGGTGCGCCCTGACGCGCCCCTTGCAGCCGGGGCAGCAGAAAATCGGCGACGATGGCCGCCCGCGCCCCTGAATCGGCCAGCCGCCAAGCCAAGGGCTCCTCGCCCAGGGACAGGGGCAACGGCACCAGTACCGCCCCCATCTTCAACACCCCCAGCACCACCGCCGCCGCCTCGACCGATTGCGGCAAGGCCACCGCCACCCGATCGCCCCGACCGATGCCACGCGCCGTCAGGGCATTGGCGACACGGTTGGACAGCAGCCGCAGCATATGGAAGGTGTAGCGCTCGACCACGCCGTCGGCGATTTCGACGATCAGGGCGGTGCGATGGCCATCGGCACCGGCCATGGTCTGGCGATCACAGACGTCGAAGGCCATGTTGTAGCGATCGGGCAGCCGCCAGCGAAAGGTGCGGCAGGCCTCTTCGTAGGACCGGGCGGTTTTCAGCATTTCATCATCCAGGTCACCGCAGCGGCATCAATTCTTCAAACCACAGATAGGTGTCGGTGTCGTCCAACACCACGCCGTCGAAACCGGCATCGATGATGCCCACCAGGGTCTTGCCCAGCACTTCCTTCCACCTGGCATCTTCCAGGCGGGTGACATAGGCGCCGGGATCGGCTTCGTCGGGGGCGAACAGGAAGGGCGGATGGCCGGTGCGCCAATCCTTTTGCCAATACCAGCGCCAGTCATAGGCGCGGCCCAGCGACAGAACGGCGAAAACCAGCCGGCGCGACCCCAGCTTCTTGTATTTCAGCCGCAACGTGTCGGCGAAGGCCAGACCGTCGACGCCGCGATAGGCCACGTCCACCAACAGCATGTCATGATTGCTGCGTTCCAGCGCCGTCACCCATTCCGCCTTGCTGCCGAACCGGTCGGCGCGCAGCACCGGCAGCCAGTTGCGGGCCTGGTTCAAGGTGGGGATGGGGGCCGGGTTCTCCCCCCAAGGGTGGCCGGAGGGAATCAGGTTAAGGGTGTCATCGCCGCTATGGGCGTAGGTCAGCACCTTGTCGCGGATGGCATCGGTGTAGGCGGATTGGACGTCCTTGGCACTCTTGCAGCTTTCCAGCGACAATATCCGCCGGCCGGCCTGACGGATGGCATCGACGGCATAGATCGTGCGACGCTGGCGTTCCAGCTTTTCCGCCTGACGCTTGACCTCGGCGGCGCGGCGCAATTCCTCGACTGGATCGATGCTGAACGGCCCCAGGGGCTGCGGCGTGGCCGGGCGATGGATGCCCTTGGCCCGCTCATCGGCCAGCACCCGATCCAGGTCGCGCTGTTCCTGGATGGCCTTGTCCAAAGACTTGCCGAAGGCTTCCGGGCCGCAATAAAGATCGTCCAGCACCAGCCCGTCGATGGTGTTGACGTAAGGGCGGAATGCTTGGCCCAATGGATGGCGTTTTTCAAAGAACCTACCGTCGGGGTCTTGAATCTCGTCCCATTCGGCCTCGCGCTCGCCCTTGACCACCAATTCGGTGCCATTCCTGACCAGGACGACGAAATCGGGTTTGCGCGCCTTGGCGTAGCGGCCCAGTTCGATGATCACCGACCGCCACATCTCGCGGTGATTGGGCACCGATTCGATGGGCGGCGGCTGCCAGTCGCGCGGTTTTTCCAAAGCGTGGGCGCCCGGCGCGGCCATCAGCAGCAAAAGCGCGGTCAGGGTGGCAAGCCGGCTCATGCGGCCATCTCCTTCACCAGTTCGCCCAGGGCCAGGGACGCGGTCAGTCCGGGTGATTCGATGCCGTAGAGCGCCACCACCCCCGCCACACCATGATCGGCGGGGCCGTGGACGACGAAATCGGCGGCGGCTTCGTGCGCGGCATTGATCTTGGGGCGGATGCCGGCATAGGCCGGCTCCAGCGCGCCATCGGCCAGATCGGGCCAATAGCGGCGGATGGCGGCATAAAAAAGATCGGCGCGGGCGGGATCGACCCGATAATCCTCGGCCTCGACCCATTCCACATCGGGGCCGAAGCGACCGCGCCCGGCCATGTCCAAGGTGTAATGCACCCCCAGCCCGGCAGAAACCGGCACCGGATAGACCAGCCGCGCAAACGGCATCTTGCCGGTCAGGGTGAAATAATTGCCCTTGCACAGATAGTCTTGCGGCACCTTGGCCAGTCCCAACGAACGGGCCAGCGGGCATGACGACAGGCCGCCCGCGATGACCACGCTACGGGCCCGTAGCCGCATGGGCTCGGCCCCGCCCACCTGCAACAAGACTCCGTCCTCATGGGCCTGACCGCCGAGGACCGGGGCATGCAGCGCGACCGAACCGCCATGACTTTCGATCACCCCGTGCAGGGCCAGCATCAGGGCATGGGTGTCGATGATGCCGGTATGGGCGGAAAACAGGGCTGCGGTACAGGAAAGCCGCGGCTCCATCGCCATGGCCTGGGCGGCGGTGATGGCGGCCAGCCCGGAGACGCCGTTGACCCGGCCCTTTTCCAGGATGTCGTCCAGCTTGGCCTGTTCCTCGGCGTTGGTGGCGACGATCAGCTTGCCGCACAGGGAATAGGGCACGCCATGATCATCGGCGAAACGGCGCAGCAGGGCGTTGCCGGCCACGCACAGGCGCGCCTTCAGGCTGCCGGCGGGATAGTACATGCCGGCATGGATGACCTCGGAATTGCGCGACGAGATGCCGCCGCCGATGGCGCCCGAAGCCTCCAGCACCAGCACCTCGCGCCCGGCCAAGGCCAGGGCGCGGGCAACGGCCAGACCGACGACACCTGCGCCGATGACGGCGCAATCGATCCGTTCAATCCCGCCGTCCGTCAATGGCTGGTCCTTTTTCGCAAGCTTGGCCTCAACATGTCGCGCAACAATACCATCACCAAGCGGGTGCGCAAAGGCTCTGCAAAAGGCGCGAGTCCGCGTGCCGGGGGCGTTGCCGCCCGCGCCCGGCTTGGCTATTGTGCGCCCATGGTCAGTTTACCATCCGTCTGTCCGCATGATTGCCCGTCCGCCTGCCCCGTCGACGTCGAGGTGGGGGCGGACGGTCGCGTCGATCGCCTGCATGGCGGCAAGATGCCCTATACCGAGGGCATCATCTGCGCCAAGGTCGCCCGCTATGCCGAGCGCATCCACCACCCCGACCGCGTCACCCAACCGTTGCGGCGGGTGGGCGACAAGGGATCGGGCCGCTTCGCCCCCATATCCTGGGACGAGGCGCTGGACGAGATCGCCCACAACTTCCAACGGGCCGCCGACGCGCACGGGGCCGAAACCGTGTGGCCCTATGTCTATGGCGGCAGCATGGGCTTGGTGCAGATGGGCGCTGCCAACCGCCTGCGGCGGGAGATGGGCTATTCGCGCCAGGGTTTGACCATCTGCGCCTCCATCGCCAGCGCCGGCTGGATGGCTGGGGTGGGGGCCAAGCGCAGCGTCGATTCGCGCGAGATGGCCAAAAGCGAACTGATCATCATCTGGGGCGCCAACCCGGCGGCCACCCAGGTGCATCTGATGGGGCTGATGGCCCAGGCCCGCAAAAGCCATGGCGCCAAGGTGGTGGTGGTCGATCCCTATCGCACCCCCACCGCCGAAAAGGCCGATCTGCACCTGATGCTGCGTCCCGGCACCGACGCTGCCCTGGCCTGCGCCGTCATGCATGTGCTGTTCCGCGACGATCTGGTCGACTCCGCCTATGTGGCCCGCATGGGCGACGGCACCGAAGCGTTGCGCGCCCACGTCGCCAGCCGTGGCCCCGCCTGGGCGGCGGCGATCACCGGCCTGGAGGCGGCGACAATCGAGGCCTTCGCCCGCCAATACGGCACCACCAAGCGCAGCCTGATCCGTCTGGGCTATGGCATGAGCCGGTCGCGCAACGGCGCCATCAGCCTGCATGCGGTGTCCTGCCTGCCGGTGCTGACCGGGGCGTGGCAATATGAAGGCGGTGGCGCCACCCAAAGCCTGTCGGGCGGCTTCGTCCTCGACCGCACGCTGATGGACGGGCTGGACCTGCCGCCCTCCGACGCCCGCCAGTTGGACATGAGCCGCATCGGCGCCATCCTGACCAATGAGGCCGACGCATTGCAAGGCGGCCCGCCGGTCACCGCCATGCTGGTGCAAAACAGCAATCCGGCCAATGTCGCCCCCGATACAACCAAAGTATGGCGCGGTCTGGCCCGCGACGATCTGTTTTTGGCGGTGCACGAACAAATGATGACGCAGACGGCGCGCTTCGCCGATCTGGTGCTGCCGGCCACCACCTTCGTCGAACATGCCGATCTGTACACGTCCTATGGCCATACCTTTTTGCAGGTGGCCAAACCGGCGATCCCAGCGGTGGGCGAGGCCAAGTCCAATCACTGGCTGGTCAATCAACTGGCCCGGCGGCTGGGGGCGGCCCATGCCAGCTTCGCCATGGACGAATGGGATCTGATCGATGCCTGCCTGCGCGCATCAAACCTGCCCAGTGCCGAGGATACCCACAAGGCCCGTTGGCTCGATTGCGCGCTGCCTTTCGACAAGGCCCATTTTCTCGACGGCTTCGGCCATGGCGGCAAGTTCCGCTTTGTCGCCGACTGGTCGGCCATCGGCCCCGACCATGCCGGCCTGCCGTCCCTGCCCGATCATCTGGACAACATTGAAAGCACCGATGCCGAGCATCCGTTCCGACTGATCACGCCGCCGTCACGGCACTTCCTCAATTCCACCTTCGCCGAAACGCCGACCTCGCGCCGGCTGGCCGGACGTCCGACGGCGCTGGTCCATGGCGACGACGCGGCCCGCTTGGGGCTGACCAGCGGCGCCGTCATCCGCCTGGGCAACGCCCGCGGCTCGCTGCTGGTCCATGCCCAGATCACCGACGGCATCGCCAAGGGCGTGGTGGCGGTGGAAGGCATCTGGCCGGATGAATGTTTCATCGAGGGCATGGGCATCAACAGCCTGATCGGCGCCGATGCGGTGCCACCCAATGGCGGCGCCGCCTTTCATGATTGCGCCGTGTGGATCAGGCCCAACGCATCGGGGGAAAACGCATGACCAAACCGGCCCATGTCATCGTCGTCGGCAACGAAAAGGGCGGCACCGGCAAATCCACCGTGTCCATGCACCTGATCGTCAGCCTGTTGAACCGGGGATTAAGCGTCGGCTCCATCGACCTGGACGCCCGTCAGGCCACCCTGACCCGCTATGTGCAGAACCGTCAGAACCGCAAGGACGCCGCCGATCTGGGCCTGAAAGTGCCCGACCATGTGGCGCTGCCGCCCACCGCCGACCGCGAGGCGGACGAACGCCGCCTGCTGGAAACCTTCGCCCAACTGTCGGCACGGCACCACGTGCTGGTCATCGACACCCCCGGCTCCGACCATTATCTGTCGCGGCTGGGTCATTCCTTCGCCCATACATTGATCACGCCCTTGAACGATTCGCTGATCGACCTGGACGTGTTGGCGCGGGTCGAGCCGGAAACCCTGAAGATCACGCGGCCCAGCCATTACGCCGAGATGGTCTGGGACACCAAGAAGACCCGGGCCATGCGCGGTGAAAAGGCGGTGGTCGACTGGATCGTGTTGCGCAACCGCCTGGCCCATCTGGACGCCCGCAACAAGCAGACCATGGAAAAGCTGCTGGCCGATCTGGCCAAGCGCATCGGCTTTCGCATCGCCCCGGGCTTGGGCGAACGGGTGATCTATCGCTCGCTGTTCCTGGAGGGACTGACATTGTTGGATTTGCGCCATCGGCTGACCGGCTTCGACCTTAATCTCAGCAACGTCGCCGCCCGCCAGGAACTGCGCGCCCTGGTCGACGCCATCGGCCTGGATCGGCTGGGCCAGGACGCGGAATAGCTGTTCGGGGAAAAGTACACCGAGGCAAAGCCGAGGGACTTTTGCCCTACAGCAGATTGCGGTCGAACAGACTGACCAGATCCTCACCCGAGACCGGGCGGCTGACCAGGAAGCCCTGGATCTCGTCGCAGCCGCGTTGGCGCAGGAAATCGGCCTGTTCCTGGGTTTCCACCCCTTCCGCCACCGCCCGCAGCTTCAGGTTATGGGCCAGATTGATGATGGTGGAGACGATGGCGGCGCCGTCGCCGTCCTCGGTGATGTCGTTGACGAAGGAGCGGTCGATCTTCAGCGCATCGATGGGCATGCGCTTCAGATAGGACAGCGACGAATAGCCGGTGCCGAAATCGTCGATGGAAATGTGAATGCCCATGGCCCGCAATTCCTGCAACACCAGGGCGTTTTCCTCGACCCGCTGCATCAGCACCGATTCGGTGATTTCCAGTTCCAGGTATTGCGGCGGCAGGCCGGATTCGTCCAAAGCCTGCTTGACCAGTTCGGCCACGTCGCCCTCGCGGAATTGCAGGGTCGAGACGTTGACCGCCATGCGTACCCGCGGCAGTCCCAATTCGTGCCACGACTGACATTGCTTGCAGGCGGCCTTCAGCACCCAGGCGCCGATTTCCGAGATCAGCCCCATGTTTTCCGCCAACGGGATGAATTCCGCCGGCGACACCAGCCCCATTTCCGGGTGGCGCCAGCGGGCCAGGGCCTCGACCCCCGACATCCGCCCGCTGGTCAGGTCGATCTTGCCCTGATAGACCAAGGTGAATTCGTGGCGCGACAAGGCGTGGCGCAGCGACGCTTCCATGGACAGGCGCTCGAACGAGCGGGCGTTCATGGCCGGGGTGTAAAGCTGATAGGAATTGCGGCCCAGATCCTTGGCCCGGTACATGGCGGTATCGGCGTTCTTGATCAGGGTTTCGTCGGTCAGGCCGTCATCGGGATAGACGGCGATGCCGACCGAGGTGGTCACGTACAATTCGTGTTCATCGATCCTGAGCGGCTGCTTGACATGGCTGATCACCCGGTCGGCCAGCTTGGCGGCGTCTTCCACGTGTTCCAGTTCCGGCAGCAGGATGACGAATTCGTCGCCGCCCAGGCGTGCCACCGTATCGCCCTCGCGCACGCAATGTTCCAGCCGCACCGCCACTTCGCACAGCACCTGGTCGCCGATGCCGTGACCGAGGGAATCGTTGATGCGCTTGAACAGATCCAGGTCCAGAAACATGATGGCCAGTTGCGCGCCGTGACGATGGGCGTGGGCGATGGCCACCTGAAGGCGGTCGGTGAACAGCCGGCGGTTGGGCAGGCCGGTGAGCACGTCGAAATAGGCCAGGTTCTTGATGCGCTCTTCGGTCTTCTTACGCTCGCTGATGTCGGAAAACACCGCCGCGTATTGGGTGATGACGCCATCCTCGTCGCGGATGACATTGATGGTCAGCCACTCGGGATAGACCTCGCCGCTCTTGCGCCGGTTCCAGATTTCGCCCTGCCAGATGCCCTGCAAGTGCAAAGATTGCCACATGCGATCATAGAACGCCCTTTCATGCAGGCCCGATTGCAGAATCGCCGGATTTTGCCCGACCACTTCATCGAACCGGTATCCGGTCAACTGGCTGAAAGCCGGGTTGACGAACTCGATCAGCCCCTTGGGATTGCAGATCATGATGCCGTCCAGGGACGCCTCGATGACCTTGCGGGCCAGATGCAGATCCTTGCGCGACTTCAACAAGGCCTCGTCGCGTTCGCGCAAGGCTTCGTCCAGGCGCTGGACGTATTCATATTGCAGCGACGCCAGGATGTCGGAGAACGACAGCACCCCCTTGAGCTCGCCCTCCTCGGTCGCCACCGCCAGATGACGGATGTGGCGTTCCTCCAGGATGTTGCGGGCCGACAACAGGCTGTCGTTCTCGCAGACGCTGATCAGCGGACGGCTGGCGATGTCGCCGACCGCGACCGGCAGATCGCCACCGCCGGCGATGATGCGGATGAGGTCGCGTTCGGTGATGATGCCCGGGGCCTCGCCGTGATCGCCGACGACGATGGCGGCGTCGGCATGGCCGGCATTGATCTGGGCCACCGCCTCGGTCAAGGAATCCTGCGGATGGATCTTGACCATGGGTCGGTTGATGGCCGAGCCGACATTGCGCAGCACCAGATAATGCTCGACCCCGTGGCGCAGGATGACGTCGCTTTGACTGATCACCCCCACCGCGCGGCCGGCATCATTGACGACGACGAAGTGACGCACCCCCTCCATCTGGAAACGCAAGCCGGCATCGCCCAAGGTGGTGGCGCCGTGGATGGTCTTGATCGGCGCGCTCATCACCGAGGCGATGGGACGGTTGAAACTGTCGGGATCGGCGAAATCGATGTCGAGGGTGTCGCGTTCGGTCCAGATACCCACCGGCAGGGTGTTCTCGGTGATGATGATGGAGGAACAGCGGGCCTGGGCCATGGCCCGCGCCGCTTCCAATATGGTGGTATCCGGCGAGCAGCTTAATATCTCGCGCTTGGCGATGCGTTCGATGGTATTTTCCGAACCCAAGACATGGTCCCCAATACGTGCCGTGTGCACATAGCATCACCGCCTTTTCAATGGCTTGCAATATGCACTTTTGGCACGTCTCCAGTATCTGCCGACACGGCCCCGCAAAGGATGGTCGACCGGGCGGGCTTGGGGTAAGGTTACCATGGGTTCGATAACCGCCTTTGCCGCAAAGTGCCGCCATGACCGAGAATGCCAATTACCACGACCTGTCCGATGAATTGCGCCGGGAATTCCTGGATGAAGCCACGGAAACGGTGCAGGGACTGGACGTTTTGTTGGATAGCGCCCGGCACGGGCATAAGGTGGAAGCCGAAGTCATCGCCGAGTTTCGCCGCACCGCGCTCCGACTGCGCGGTCAGGCCAGCAATTTCGGCCTGCGCCCCCTGTCCACCATCGCCCGCCGCCTCGACGATTATCTGGCCCAGGCGCCCAAGGTGTTGCCGCCACGCGTCTGGGATGACCTTCAGGCTTATATCGATCGCATGCAATCTTTGGTCGACAATCCCGAGCATACGGACACGGAAACCTCGACCCTGGTCCGCACCCTGCCGCGCAAACTGGGGTTTGATCTGGCCGACATCACCATCCGCGAGGTCGAGGTCATGCTGGTGATGCCGCCCGGCGCCCAAACCCGCTATGTGGAACGCGAGCTGCAACAATGCGGCTATCGCACCTTGGTGGTCTCCGACACCATCGACGCCTTTTCCCTGGCGGTGCAAAGCAAGCCCGATCTGGTGATCATCTCGGCCCTGATGCCGCATCTGGACGGCATCGACCTGGCCATCGCCCTGGTGTCCATGCCCAGCACCCGCAACATCCCCATCGCCGTCATCACCTCGTTGGACAGCCACAACGAATCGCTGGCCCTGCTGCCGCGCAAGGTGCCGGTGCTGCACAAGGGGCCAAGCTTCGGCGACGACCTGTTCAAGGCGCTGGATGATCTGTTCCTGATCTGAGATCGGCGCTGATTGAACCATAGCGGCGCCGTCATGTATATTGATGCCGTCCAAATATACATGGGGCCGTATCATGGCCGTACAAATCGCCAATCCGCAGGTCATCGCCAAGATCGAACGGCTGAGCCAGTTGACCGGGCTCGGCAAGACCGCCGCCGTCGAAGCGGCGCTGAACCACATGCTGTCGGCAATGGATCAGCCCGTCTCTGACCTGGGCTGGGGCCGGTTCGATGCCGTATTGGCCCAATTGCATCGGCTGCCGCCACGTCAGGATGCCTACGATGCCGTCGAATACGACGAAAACGGTTTACCGAAATGATTGCCGTCGATACCTCGGCCCTTATGTGCATCGTCCTGGCCGAACCGGATCACCCCCATTATCTGACGAGGCTCAAGGCTGCGCGCCATGTTCTGATCAGCACGGTTTCGGTGGTGGAATCCCGCATGGTCGCCTATGGACGCCTGGGCCACCGGGCCGTCGTGCTGCTGGATGACTTGCTGCGAATACCCGCATTCCAGATCGTTTCCCCCACCTTCCAGGACATGGATGCCGCCTGGAGCGCTTTTATCGCCTATGGCAAGGGCACGGGACATCCGGCGGGGTTGAATTTCAGTGACGTCTTCGCCTACGCCCTGGCCAAGACGCGAAACCTGCCCCTTCTGTTCAAGGGTAACGACTTTTGCCACACCGACGTGGAATTGGCCCTGAGCCAGAGCGGCGCCTGAGCGGCCCGTCACGAGCCACTTTTAAAACCAAGGCCAGTTTCCGCTTTAGCTGAAACTGGTCTAACGCCGCTTGCCTGCGCTCAGCCGCCAGACCAGACCGATGACCACCGCCACCGCCACCACGATGATGGTGCCAAGCGCATTAACCTGCGGGCTGACCCCCAGGCGGACCGAGGAAAACACCTCGATGGGCAGCGTGGTCGAACCGGGGCCGGAAACGAACTGTGTCGCCACCACGTCGTCCAGCGACAAGGTGAAGGCCAACAGCCACGCCGCCGCCAAAGACGGCGCGATGACCGGGATGGTGATGAGGAAAAACACCTTGACCGGGCGGGCGCCCAGATCCATGGCCGCCTCTTCCAGACTTTCATCCATCTGCGCCAAGCGCGAGCGGATGACCACGGTCGCATAGGCCATGCCGACGGTGGTATGGACGATGGCAATGGTGGTGAAGCCGCGCCCGTCGGGCCAGCCGGTCAAATCCTCGAGCGCCACGAACAGCAGCAACATGGCCAGCCCCAGAATGATTTCCGGCATCACCAAGGGCGCGGTGATCAGGCCGTTGAACACCATGCGACCGCGAAACCGGCCATAGCGCACCAAAACCAGGGCGGCCAGGGTGCCCAGCACCAGAGCGCCGGTGGCGCTGGTGGCGGCGATCTTCAAGGACAGCCAGGCCGCGTCCAGATAGGCCTGGTTTTGCAGCAACTCGCCATACCATTTGGTGGAGAAGCCGCCCCAGACGCTGACCTCGCGCGAAGCATTGAAGGAATAGACCATCAACAGCGCGATGGGTGCGTACAGGAAGGCGAAGCCGACAAACATGGCCGCCAACAGGGCGGGAGAACGGTGCATCAGCGATTCTCCTCTTCTTCCAGGCGGGTTTGCAGACGCTGGAACAGGGCGATCGGCAACACCAGCGCGGCCAACATGGCCATGGCCAAGGCCGAGGCCGCCGGCCAGTCGCGGGTCTGGGCGAACACATCCCACAGCGCCTTGCCCAGCATCTGGGTGTCGCCACCGCCCAGCAGGCTGGGAATGACGTACTCACCCACCGCCGGCACGAACACCAGCATGGAACCGGCGACGATGCCCGGCAACGACAACGGCAGCGTCACCGCGATGAAGGCGCGGACAGGTCGCGCCCCCAGATCGGCGGCAGCTTCCAAAAGCGATGGGTCCAGCTTTTCCAAGCTGGCGTAAAGCGGCAACACCATGAACGGCAGATAGGAATAAACGATGCCCACATACACCGCCCAATCGGTGTTCAAGATGATCAGGGGCTCGTCGATCAGGCCCACGGCCATCAGCGCATGGTTGAGGATGCCTTCGTCGCGCAGGATGCTCATCCACGAATAAACGCGGATCAGGAACGAGGTCCAGAACGGCACGATCACCAGCAGCAGCAGCGGACCGCGCGCCTTTTCCGGTGCCCGCGCAATGCCCAGCGCCATGGGATAGCCGATCAGCAGGCATAAAAAGGTGGAAATGCCGGCGATGGTCAACGACTGGATATAAGCCTGAACGTAAAGATCATCCTCGAACAGCAGGACATAATTGTTGAGGCTGACCTTGACCATGGCCAGCCCGCTTTGTGCCCAGTCGATCAGCGGCTCATAGGGCGGAATGCCCAGGCGCGATTCCGACAGGCTGATCTTGCCGACGATCAGCAGCGGCGCCAGGAAGAACACCAAGAGCCAGACATAAGGCACCGCCAGCACCAGGCGGCGGCCCAGTTCACGGTGGGTTCCGGCCACTCTCATGGCAGGACGACCGCGTTGCCCGAATGCCACGACAGATGCACCCGGTCCTCCCAGGTCACCGCCGGTTCCGCCGCATGACGCAGATTGGCGTTGGTGACCAGCACCACCAAACCCGAATCCAGCCGCACGTGATAGATGGAGACGTCGCCCAGATAGGCGATTTCCTTGACCACGCCGGAGACCGAATTATCGACACCGATTGCGGCCTCGCGCCCCATCTGGATTTTTTCCGGCCGCACCATGACGGCGGCCGCGCTGCCCGGGGCCAGATCGCCGGCAACGGTCAGGGGCGCGTCGATGCCCTGGGCGCGGAAGGTGACCACGCCGCCCGCACTGCTTTCCACCGTACCGGTGAAGAAATTGGCGATGCCGATGAAATCGGCGACCATGCGGGAGGTGGGATATTCATAGATCTCGTGCGGACGGCCCACTTGCAAAATGCGCCCGGCATTCATCACCGCGATGCGGGTGGACATGGTCATGGCCTCTTCCTGGTCATGGGTGACCATGACGAAGGTGATGCCGACCTTTTCCTGAATGTTGACCAACTCGAACTGGGTCTTTTCCCGCAATTTCTTGTCGAGGGCGGAGAGCGGCTCGTCCAGCAGCACCACCTTGGGGCGCTTGACCAGACAGCGGGCCAAGGCGACGCGCTGGCGCTGGCCGCCGGACATCTGATGCGGTTTGCGTTTGGCGAAATCGCCCATCTGCACCAGATCCAGCGCCTCGGCCACCCGCCCGGCGATCTCGGACTTGGCCACCCCGTCCTGCCGGAGACCGAACGCCACGTTGTCGGCGACGTTCATATGCGGGAACAGGGCGTAGGATTGGAACATCATGTTCACCGGCCGCTCATAGGGCGGCACGGCGGTCATGTCGGCCCCGGCGATCAGCACCGCGCCCGCCGTCGGCATCTCGAATCCGGCCATCATCCGCAACAGCGTGGTCTTGCCGCAGCCGGATGGACCCAGAAGGGAGAAGAACTCCCCCTCCTGGATGTCCAGATCGATGCCGTCGACGGCGGTGGCATCGCCGAAGCGCTTTTCCACCCCCCGGATTTGAATGGCCGGAGGGCGGATTTCACGTTCGGGACGAACGGCGAGGCTCACCGGGATGGCCCTTACTTCTTGGCGGCGCGGAATTTCGACCAGGCGCGCGAACGGGCGCGGTCGTATTCCTTACCACCGGGCAGCGGCGGGGTGATCATCTTGGCCCGCACGTCGTCGGGCGGGAAGATGACCGGGTCCTTGGCCATTTCCGGGTCGACCATGGGCAGCGACGCCGGCACCGCGTTGGCATAGCCGGTTTCGTTGGTGATGGCGGCGACCACGTCGGGACGCAGGATGAAGTTGATGAAGGCATGCGCCGCCTCCGGATGCGGGGCATCGGCGGGGATGGCCATCATGTCGATGTTGACCAGGGCGCCTTCCTTGGGGATGACCACCTGGATGTTCTGCTTCTTCTTGGCGGCGGCGGCACGGGTGCGCGACTGCACCAGATCGCCGACATAGCCGAGCGCCAGACAGATATCGCCGTTGGCCAGATCGGACCGGTACTTTTCCGAGTGGATGTAGCGGAAGTTGGGACGCACGGCGGTCAGGCCGTCCATGGCCAGCTTGAGGTTTTCCTCGTTCTGGACATTGGGGTCCTTGCCCATGAACATCTGAATGGCCGGCACCGCTTCAGAGGGCGTGTCGAGCAAGGCGACACCGCACGACTTCAGCTTCGACACCACCGCCGGGTCGAACAGCATGGCCCAGGAATCGGTGGGCGCATCGGGAGCCAGCTTCTTGATGGCGTCGACGTTGAAGCCGAAACCGGTGGCCGCCATCATGTAGGGCACGCCATGGGCATTGCCCGGATCGGACACCGTCAGGCTCTTCATCACCGCCTTGTCCAGACCGCCGGCATTGGGGATCTTGGCCAAGTCCAGCTTCTGGAACACGCCGGCCTTGATCTGCTGGGCGAAGAACGGCGAGGCCGACGGGAACACCACGTCATAGCCGGACTTGCCGGTCATCAGCTTGTTGTCCAGCACCTCGTTGTCACCATAGGTGTCGTACTTCACCTTGATGCCGGTTTCCTTGGTGAACTTCTCCAAGGTGTCCTTGGCGATGTAGTCGGACCAGTTGTAGACGTTCAAAACCTTGTCTTCGGCCTGGGCGGAAACAGCGGCCAGACCAACCACCGCGAAGGCGGCGAAACGAGACAGTCGAGCGAACATGGGCATCCCCCGTGGGCATGTGGAATGGCGGATATTCAGATCATGAAGCCAGCGAGTCAACAGCCCATGCCGCGTTGCGATGAAATCTTCGCCAATCGACGCGCCGCTGCCACTTATTACGACATTGCAACAAGTGTGCCCGTCCGCCAACAGGTGTTGCATTGCAATCGGCGATGACCCACAGTGTCGGAACAGGCGACCCCACTCACCCCAGCGCACGGCCCGGCGGATTTCATGAGTTTTTCCACCGTTCTCATCATCTCTTTGGCGGCCGGGGTGATCCTGATCATCGGTGGCGGTCTGATGATGTACATGGCCAATCTGGTCAAGTCGGCCTATGAGATCAAGGTCCAGATCAATTCGGAAGTGGAAGACCGCCTGACCAAGATGGGCGACGAGTTGGACAAGAAGTCCAAATGGATCAAGCGCGACCTGCTGGAGGAGATCGAGAAGATCAAATCCAACATGCACATCGAGGCGCAGACCAAGGTGGGCGAACTGACCCAGCCCTTCACCGCCCGTCTCGACGCCCTGGAAGCCGCCTTGAAGGTCGAGCGGGCCGAATGGGTCAAGGCGGTGGATTCCGACCGCGCCGCCATCACCAATATCGACAATCGGCTGAAAGCCTTGGGCAAGTCCGGGAAAAAGGCCGAGGACAAGGAAGCCGCCGCTCCCGTTCCCGCTCCCGCCGGCGAACCGCTCTTGGCCGCCGATGGCAGCCCAGCCCCACCAGCTCCGCCCAAGCCGCCGCCGCCGACCGCGGCGCAGGTCGCCCAAGCCCAGGCCCGCGCCGGCATGCCGCCGCAAGGATCGGGCACCGCCACGTGGCTGCCCGAGCTGGGCAACGGCAATAATGGCCGCTGATCAGCCTTGATCGGTGTCGACGACGGCGGACGTCTCGACCGGCCGGCGCGGCGGGCGGTTCTTGTCGTCGTTGGAAAAGCGGAAGCGTCCGGCCAGCACGCAGCCCCTCATCCCCGGATCGCAGGGACGACCAGCCACCCGGGTGCAGGTTTCGTTGACTTCGTGCACGCAGCCCCAACCGCTCATCACCGCCTCGATCACGCCTTGCGATAAGTCATTAGCCTCAGCCGACGTGGATTCATGACACGAATAAACACGAATAAACACGAATAGTTTTTCTTTATATCCGTGTTCATTCGCGTTCATTCGTGTCGAATAATCCAACAAAGTGAAGGAGACCAAATCCCAGCTTGCCGTGACGCCAAGCAAGCCACACCATGACCCCAGGTCAACCGGCAAGGTCGCGTCCATGATCCCCACCCGCGTCATCCATCCCAGCAGCGAACCGGCCCAGGCGCCGCGGGAATGGCTGATCGCCAACGGCCTGGGCGGCTATGCCACCGGCCCCGTCGCCGGCCCGCCCATCCGCCGCTATCACGGCTGGCTGGTGGCGGCGCTGCCGCCGCCCTTGGGCCGCACCATGCTGGTCAACCGCGTCGAGGACATGGTTCATCTGGGCGACGGTCGCCAATTCAGCCTGGGGACCGGGGCCGACGGCGACGGCGCCTTGCTGGAATTCCGGCTGGAATGGGGGCTGCCGGTATGGCTGTTCCAATGCGGCGAGTGCCTGATCGAACGCCGGCTGGTGATGGAGTATGGCCGCAACGTCACCCATGCGCGCTGGCGGGTGTTGGCCGGCCATTGCCGCAGCCTGTCCATCCGCCCGTGGGTGCAGGCGCGCCCGCACGGCCTGCCGGTGAACGGCGCCCCGGCCTGGGGCGAGACCGCTCTCTGGGGGGCGGAGCTGGTAGCCACCAGCCCCGATTATCCGCCGGTTCGCCTGATCCTCGACGGCCTGGACGCCGAAGCCCTGGCCGACCCGCTGACCACCACCTTGTTCTATGCCAACGAAGCCGAAGGCGGCGACCCCGGCCAGGGGCCGCTGTGGTCGCCCGGCCACCTGCTGTGTTCCCTGGACCGCGACCATGGGGCGGAACTGACCTTGAGATGCGACGATGCCGCCGCCGGGGGCTGCGACGATGCCGCCGCCGGTGATGCCTGGGCGGCGGAGATCACCCGCCGCCAAGCCCTGCTCGCCCGCGCCCATCCCGCCTTGCGCCAAGGGGCGGCGGCGGAACTGGTGCTGGCCGCCGACAGCTTCGTCGTCACCCCCCGCCACCGTCTGGCCGCCGAAGGCGCCCGGTCGATCATGGCCGCCGAAGGCGCCCGGTCGATCATGGCCGGCTATCACTGGTTCGCCGATTGGGGCCGCGACACCATGATCGCCCTGGAAGGCCTGACCCTGCTGACCGGTCGTGCCGACGACGCCAAGCTGATCCTGCAAGGCTTCGCCCGCCATGTGCGCGACGGCCTGATCCCCAACATGTTCCCCGACGGCCATGAAAGCGGCCTGTACAACACCGCCGATGCCAGCTTGTGGTTCTTCCACGCCGTCGGACGGGTGGTGGCGGTCACCCAAGATCTGGACTTCCTGCGCGCCCAGCTGCCGGTGTTGACCGACATGGTCGCCCATCATCAGGCCGGAACCCGCTTCGGCATCGCCATGGACCCCGCCGATGGCCTGCTGCACCAGGGCGAAGACGGGCTGCAACTGACCTGGATGGATGCCAAGGTGGAGGATTGGGTGGTGACGCCGCGCCGGGGCAAGGCGGTGGAGATCAACGCCCTGTGGTACAATGCCATCGCGCTGATGGCCGAGTGGCACCAGCTTTTGGGCCGTGACGCCAGCCCGTACCGCCTCCTCGCCACCCGCATCCGCACCGCCTTCAACCGCCGCTTCTGGGCCGACCGCCCGGGCTATCTGTTCGATGTGGTCGACGGCCCCGGCGGTGCCGATGGCAGTCTGCGGCCCAATCAGGTCTTCGCCGTCGCCCTGCCCCATGCCGTGCTCGATCCGGCCCGCTGGCCCATGGTCATGGCCGCCTTGCGTGACCATTTGCTGACTCCGGTGGGATTGCGGTCGCTGTCCCCCGACCACCCGGCCTATAAACCGCAGTTTTTCGGTGATCGCTGGGCTCGCGATGGCAGCTATCACCAAGGTACGGTGTGGGCCTGGCTGATCGGCCCCTTCGCCGAAGCCTGGCTGAAGACCCATCCCGGCGACCGCGATCAGGTCAAAAGCGACCTGCGCGCCATGGTGCCGCATCTCCACCAGTTCGGCATCGGCAGTATCGGCGAAGTCTTCGACGCCGAACCGCCGCATCTCCCGCGCGGTTGCATCTCGCAAGCGTGGAGCGTGGCAGAATGGCTGCGCGCCTGGGCGCTTTGCCATGACCATAAGTATTAGAAATTCCGTCTTTGGAAGCAATATCGGTGCGCAACACCCAGATTCATTTTAAGGTTATGGGTGCGACACGGGATTTTACACGTCCATTAGGTTCATACTGCCGCCGGATTTGGCGTAATCCTGTGTAATGATTGACCCGGAAGCCTGCGTTTGTTTAACTTGTGGTAACACCATAACGGACGCAAAGTCCACGGGGTCCAATAAGAATGCCTCAAGGGAGGGCACGGATGAATGTGCATGTGGGCGAGGTCCGTCCGGCATCCGAGAAAGCGGATCATTTCGCCTCGGAAGTCCTGGAGAAAATCGAGAATCTAAGCCTTGAGGTTGCCGATATCGCCGGCACCATCGACGGCTTGGCCAAGTTCGTCAAACATCAGGAAGAATTGTTCGGCCATCTGAAGGGCATCGCCCACACCATGGCCGAAGCCATCCGCCGCATCGACAGCGCCGGACGCGAAACCCGCGACGTCACCGGGCAGGCTGGACGCCAGTCAGGCGAATCGCTGCAAACCATCGGGGCTGCCCTGGGCGACATCAATCGCCTGGTCGGCTCTGTGCAAGGCATCGAGGAACGACTGGAGGAACTGGAAGGCGCCCTGGGCGAAGTGTCGACCATGTCGCGCGACATCCAGAAGATCGCCCGGCAGACCAACCTTTTGGCCCTTAACGCCACCATCGAGGCGGCCCGGGCCGGCGAGGCCGGCAAAGGTTTTGCCGTGGTCGCCACCGAGGTCAAGACCCTGGCCCGCCAGACCGCCGAGGTCACCGACGGCATCGACCAGACGGTGGGCAAACTGTCGGGGTCGGTCACCGATCTGATCTCGTCGTCCACCGATACCCTGCGCATGGCCGATTCGGTCAATTCCGGCGTCGGCGTCATCAATGAGGCGGTATCGGTGTTCGGCCGCGCCATCGACACGGTGGAATCAAGGGTCAGCGATATTTCCGAAGCGGCCTCGACCTCGATGAACCAGTGCTCCGACGTCATCACCGAGATCGACAAGTTCTTCGAGGGCATTTCCATGACCAGCGAAAGCTTGCGGCGCGCCGACGAACGCATCACCTCGCTGCTCAGCAATTCCGAGGAATTGATCGGCTTCATCGCCGATTCCGGCTTCCGTACCGGCGATACCCCGTTCATCACCTTGGTGCAAGAGGTGGCCGGCAAGGTCGCCGCCTTGTTCACCCAGGCGGTGGACAGCGGTCAGATCACCCTGGACGCCCTGTTCGACGAGAATTACCAGGAAATCGGCGGCAGCAACCCGATCCAGCACATGACCAAGTTCGTCACCCTGAGCGACAAGCTGTTGCCGGCATTGCAGGAACCGGTGCTGGATTTCGACCCGCGCGTCGCCTTTTGCGCCACCGTCGACCGCAACGGCTTTTTGCCCACCCACAACAACAAATTCTCGCAAAAGCCCACCCATGATCCGGTGTGGAACAACGCCAATTGCCGCAACCGGCGCATCTTCAACGACCGCACCGGCCTGCGCGCCGGTCGCAACACCCAGACCTTCCTGTTGCAGACCTATCGCCGTGACATGGGCGGCGGCAAGTTCGTGATGATGAAGGACGTCTCGGCTCCGGTGACGATCAAGGGCCGCCACTGGGGCGGTGTGCGCATCGGCTATCGCATCACCAGCTGAGACCAACCATTCCCACAGCCAAGGCGTGCAACCGTCATTGCACGCCTTTTTTGTTTTAAAGCACAATAATTGGATACAATCCAAACACAAACAGCAACAGTATTAACAATTTAAGCATAATCTATACTTATGACCTTAGATTTCGCATCGCACAAATATTGACTCAAACATAATCAACTTGCTCTACTTTCCTACACTAATGACGTGGGAACACACGCACTCAGACGATTTGTCCGCACGCCATGTGTGGCTTCTGGGAGGCCAAATGAGCAAGCGTTTTCTGTTGCGCCACACCATTCCGGCGGCGCTGGTGATGGCCTGCGCCGTCACCGCCCTGTGCCTGGGCATCTTCGCCTATGTGACCGCCGCCGACCGCCTGAGCCTAGCGGCGCAGGAAAGGCTGTCGGCACTGGCGCACTCTCGCGCCGGCGCCGTCGACACCTTGCTGGATGGATTGGTCGGCGATCTGGCCTTGACCGCCAATACCCGGTCATTGCGCGACGCGGTGATCGCGCTTAACAACGGCTGGCGGGTCGAGGCCGGCAACGGCGACGTCAGCCAAAGCCTGCGCCTGCGCTATGTCGAGCAGAACCCCCATGGCCCCGGCAATCTGCATAAACTGGAAAAGCCCGACAGCAACAGCCTGTACGACATGGCCCACCAGCGCCTGCAAGCCTGGCTGGACGATTTGCGCCAGCGCCGCCATCTGGCCGACGTGCTGATCCTCAGCCCCAAGGGCGAGGTCATCTACAGCGTCGCCAAGGATCAGGATTTCGCCCGTCCGCTGGCCACCGGGCCACTGCAAACGCTGGTCGCCGCCATCATCGCCGATCCCCGGGGCGGACAGGTGCGCGGGCTCGACCACACCGACCATCTGGGCCAGCGCAATGCCTTTCTCGCCGCGCCGGTGCTGCTGGGAGCCGAACAATCGCCGGTGCTGGCGGTGCTGGCCTTCCGTCTGCGCGCCGATGCCCTGGACCACGTGGCCGGCAATCCGCAAGGGCTGGGGGAAACCGGCGATGCCTATGTCATCGGCGCCGATGGCACCGCCCGCAGCAAGCCACGCTTCGGCCACGCCGGTGATGACGACACCGTCATGCACGCCAGTGCCGGCGCCGGCAGCGCCCTGGGATTAAACTGGCGGGTGATGGCCGCCGCCAGCATGGTCGAGGTCCTGGCCCCGGTCCACGCCATGCGCAACCGCATGCTGGTGGCCGGCATCGGTGTCCTGACCCTGGTCAGCGCCATCGGCGTGCTGTTCGCCAAGGGCATCACCGGAGCGCTGGCGGCCATGAGCGGTGCCATGCAGCGTCTGGCCCAGGGTGACCGCCAATTGACCATCCCGGCGACCGAGCGCAGCGACGAGATCGGCGCCATGGCCCAGGCCATGGCCGTGTTCCGCCAGGCTTTGGCCCAGGCCGACGATCTGCGGCGCGAACAGGATCGCCAGAACCAATTGCGGGAATTGCGCAGCCGCGACATGGATAAGGCCATGCGCGACTTCGAGACCCAGGTGGGCAGCATCGTCCGCGCGGTGACCGCGGCGGCGGAAAAGCTGCAAGCCGATGCCCGCGCCATGTCGGGCAATGCCGAACTGACCCGGCAACAGACCGAAGCCGGCGACGCCGAAGCCAGCCGCACCTCGGGCAGTGTCAACACGGTGGCGGCGGCGGCAACCCAATTGTCGGCCTCCATCGACGAGATCGACCGCCGCATGCGCACCACCGGCCAGGTCACCGGCACCGCCATGGAGCATGCCGCCCAGGCGGGCGAGGCCATGCGCAAGGTGGTCGCCAATTCACGCGATATCGAAGGGGTGTTGCGCACCATCTCGATGATCGCCAACCAGACCAATCTGCTGGCGCTTAACGCCACCATCGAGGCGGCGCGCGCCGGCGACGCGGGAAAAGGCTTCGCCGTGGTGGCGGAAGAGGTCAAGAACCTGGCTCACCAGACCGCCCTGGCCACCGAGAACATCGCCGAACAGATCACCGCCATGCGCAATGTCACCGATGGCGCCGCCCAAGCCATGGACGGCATCATCGGCGTCGTCGGGGATATGGGCCGGTTGTCGCGGGAGATGACCAGCGCCATCGAGGAACAAGGCAACGCCACCCGTGAAATCGCCAAGGGAGCTGAACTGGCCGCCCAGGCCACCCGGGCGGTCAGCGCCATCATCGGCAGCGTCGGCCAGGCCACCGCCTCGACCCAGGGTACGGCGCAATCGGTGCTGGATGCATCCCATCACCTGGCCCGTCAGGCCGAAACCTTGCGCGGCGAGATCGAATCCTTCCTCGCCCATGTGGCCGATACCGGCTTCAAATCCGACGACGAGCCCTTCATCACCAAGGCCCAGGCCACCGCCACCGCCATCGCCCAAACCCTGGAAAGCGCGATCCAACGGGGAGAAATCAGTCCGGATGACCTGTTCGACACCGATTACCGCCCCGTCGCCGGCAGCAATCCGCCGCAGCACCTGACCCGCTTCACCGTCCTGACCGACCGGCTGCTGCCGACCATCCAGAATGCGGTGCTGGATTTCGACCCGCGCGTGGTCTTTTGCGCCGCCGTCGATCGCAACGGCTATCTGTCCACCCACAACCCCGACTTCGCCCACCCGCAAGGCCCGGATGCCGAGTGGAACAACGCGCATTGCCGCAACCGCCGCATCTTCGACGACCAGACCGGCCTGGACGCCGCCCGCAACACCGAGCCGTTCCTGCTGCAATCCTATCGCCGCGCCATGGGCGGCGGTCAATACGTGATGATGAAGGATGCCTCCGCCCCGATCATGGTGGGCGGACGCCATTGGGGCGCCTTGCGCATCGGCTATCGCATCGGCTGATTCCGTCGGGTGGAGCGAGGTGCTAGGATGATTGCCATGATCATCCGCGCCTCGACCTCCGCCGACATTGCCGCCGCCCAAGCCGTTTACGCCCATCATGTGCGGACCGGCACCGCCAGTTTCGAGCTCGAGCCGCCCTCGCTCGAGGAAATGGCCCGCCGCCGCCTGGCCCTGACCGACAAGGGCCTGCCCTGGCTGGTGGCGGAACGGGACGGGCGGCTGCTGGGCTATGCCTATGCCGGCCCCTATCGCACCCGCCCGGCCTATGACTGGACGCTGGAGAATTCCATCTATATCGCCCCCGACGCCCATGGCCAGGGCATCGGCAAGGCGCTGCTGACCCGGTTGATCGCCGATTGCACCGCCTTGGGTTATCGCCAGATGGTGGCGGTGATCGGCGATTCGGCCAATGCCGGCTCGGTCGGCCTGCACAGGAGTTGCGGCTTCCACCATGCCGGCGTGTTGCAGGCGGTGGGCTGGAAGTTCGGACGCTGGATCGACAGCGTGCTGATGCAACGATCCTTGGGCGATGGAGCGAATGAGCCGATCAAAGGCTGAACCTCAGGCAGTCGATCAAAGGCTGAACCTCAGCCAGCCGATCAAAGGCTGAACCTCAGCCATGCGCACAAGGGCATGGCGAAATCCCGCTCCGCTGCCTAGACTCAAGGGCATCCATGGCAAATCCCATAGGAGGCCGCCATGTTCACCCGCATTCTGATGCTGGCCGTATCCCTGCTGGCCCTGTCCGCCGCCTTGCCGGCCCAGGCCGCCGATTACGGCCCCAAACCCAATGTCGCCGTGGCCGCCAAGGGCGGCTGGTGGGATGCCGATGTCACCGGCTTCTCCGGCGCCCCCGCTTATGGGCTGGAACTGTCCGCCGACCATGTCTGGGGCGAAATTCCCGTGGGCAAGCTGCGCCACATGCTGTCGTGGAACCGGGCCGATGGCGACGGACTGGAACTGAACACCGCCGAATGGAACCTGCACTGGATGTTTGAAACCAATTCCGGTGTGTGGATCGGCGCCGGCCCCGGCCTGGGCTATGTCTGGGCCGACGGCAAGAATTTGGATGACGGCATCGGCGTTCAGTTCGGTGCCTCCGCCCATTATATCCAGGGTCACGCCCTGTTCGGCATCGAAAGCCGCTATCAGTGGACCGAAGCCGACAGCGCCGACAACTGGTTGACCATGGTCAAGGTCGGCTACGTGTTTTAAACCCAAGCATCTGGCTGCGGTATACCCAATCATACCGCAGCTTGACCGGCGTCAAGTACCATAGCATTTCACTTGGTTATTAACGGCGCATTGCACCGAAAGAAGGAACCCGGCCATGCGCCTCACCGACACCTACCGCAAGCATCATCAGGAATTGCGGGCCATCGCCGACCGCATCGAGGCGGTTCTGGACGCCGCCGCCATCGCCCGCGATCCCACCGCCGCCGCCCTGGCGGTGCGGGAATTGTTCGGCAAGTTCTCCATCCATCTGGCGCTGGAGGACAACAGCCTGTATCCGCGCTGTCTGCGCCACGCCGACGAGGGCTTGCGCCGGGTGGCCCAGCGCTTTCAAAGCGAGATGGGCGATCTGGGCCAGCGCTTCGACATCTACAAGCGCACCTGGCCCGGCCCCCTGGCCATCACCCGCGACCCGCCCCGCTTTGTCGCCGACACCATCGTCATGCTGCAACAGCTGAAGGCGCGGGTCGGGCGCGAGGAGAGCGAGTTTTATGATCTGGTCGACAAGGTGGCGTGAAATCCTTGCATCACGGGCGGCACAATGGTGTGATCCGCCCGCCATGCATCCTGCCGTCCCCGCCCTGCTCCTCCTGCTGCTTGCCGCCGCCCCCGCCATCGCCGCAAACCCGGGGCCGGCCAGCATCGTCGTCGATGCCGCCAGCGGTGCGGTACTGGGGCAGGATCAGGCCGGCCAACCCCGCCACCCGGCCTCGCTGACCAAGATGATGACCCTGTACTTGGCCTTTCAGGCTTTGTCCGAGGGCAAGGCCGGCCCGAATACGGGCCTCAGCGTTTCCGAACGCGCCGCCGGCCAGGGCGGATCGGTGCTGGGACTGAAAGCCGGCAAGACCATCGCCTTGAACGAAGCGCTGAGATCGCTGGTGGTGCGCTCGGCCAACGACGCGGCGGTGGCCGTCGCCGAGCATCTGGCCGGCAGCGAGGACGCCTTTGCCCAGCGCATGACCGAACAGGCCCGCCGCCTGGGCATGACCGCCACCGTTTTCAGGAACGCCACCGGTCTGACCGCGCCCGGTCACCTGACCACGCCCCGTGACATGGCGGTGCTGGCCGTGGCGCTGAAGCGCGACTTTCCCCAGTATTGGCCGCTGTTCGCCACCACCTCCATGCGTTGGGGCAACAGCCAATTACCCACCGTCAACGGTTTCGTCACCTCGTATCCGGGGGCCGAGGGACTGAAGACCGGCTTCACCTGCCCCGCCGGCTACAACATGGCCGCCGCCGCCAGTCGCAATGGTCGCAGCGCCATCGCCGTGATCATGGGCGCCGCCGCCAAGGAACAGCGCCTGGCGCTGACCACCACCTTGCTCAACCAAGCCTTCGCCGCCCCGGCCCCGGGCAATCCGGCGCAATTGATCAATCAAGGCCAGATCGCCCCCGACCTGTCGGTCCAGATCGCCCCCGATCTATCGGTCCAGATCGCCCCCGATCTATCGGTCCAGGTCTGCGCCGGCGGCATCATGCCCGGCGATGCCGCCGGAGCCGCCCGCATGCCGCCCGGCTGGGCCATGGAAGTGGCTTTCGGACGCGATGAAAAGGACGTCCGCCGCAAACTGGCCCAACGCCACAAGGAAGTGGCGCGCGCCTTGGGCGGCGGCAAGCCCGTGGTGGTGCTGAAGCCGTTCGACGGCGGCTTGCGCTATCGCGGCATCATCGCCGGCCTGAGCGAGGCCAAGGTGGTGCCGGTCTGCCTGAAATTGCGCCAGAGCGATGAAAATAATTGCCTGGTTCTGCCCCCGGCAGCCGTGGAAGGAGCAGTGGAGGCGGAACGGCGCTGGCGCATGTTCTCGGCCCGCTGATCCACTTCACCATTGCCGTTCGGCCAGTGGAAAGCGCATAATGACGCCGTCAACAAACTCCACCCGTCGGCAGAAGGCTAGGCACGTGGACAGGCGTTATCACAACCCGCTGGAAACTCTCAGTCATCGCCTGCACGTCATGGGCAACGTGCTGGGGTTTTTGTGTTGCGCCTGGATCGCCGTGGTCGGCACCACCTTGATGTCCGAGATCAACGCCGACACTGTCGGCAACCACCGTTCCCCGGCCATGGTCGAGCGGATGAAGGAATGCGACGGCCCCTTCGCCCAACGTTTCGCCTGCACCGACGACATCCTGCTGCGCGGCGAACGCGGCGGCGCCTCGGAAGTTTTCCTGCGCCTGCTGGCCACCTTGATGCTGCCCGCAATCGCCTGGTCCATGTGGCGCGCCGTGGTGGAAAAAACCGATCGGCTGTGCCGCCACTGACCCCGCCCTGATTATTCCGTTGACCCGGTCGCCAAGCTGGTTTTCTCTGATCGTGCTGATGCTTTGGCGGACTCCCCCGTGATCCTTCGTGCCCTGATGCTTTTGTCCCTGACCCTGGGCCTTGCCGCAGCACCGGCACGGGCCCAGGGTGTTGCCGTCGGCATCACCACCACCGCCCAACCCTTCGTCATCACCGACCCCAGCGGAAAGCTGGACGGCTTCAATGTCGAACTGGCCCGCCTGCTGTGCGCCCGCATGGGCCGCACCTGTTCATTGGAACCCACCACCTTTCCCCAATTGTTGAGCCGGATCGAGGAAGGCACCTTCCAGATGGGCTTCGGCAACACCCTGAAAACGCCGGAACGGGAAAAGAAGATGCTGTTTTCCGCCCCCATCTGGCGGTCAACCAGCAGTTTTGTCACCACCGCCACCAGACCGACCATCGACCCCACGCGGGCACGGTCACTTTTGCGCACCTGCGTGGTGCGCAAAAGCATGCAGGAAGCCTTTCTCGCCGCCCAACCCGGCCCCGACGACAATATCGTCGCCATCGCCACCTATCGCGAACTCTTCGACGGCCTGACCGGCGGCGCCTGCGACGCCGCCTTGCTGCCCACCGTCAACGTCCTGGATTTCCTCAGCCGCGAGACGGGGCGCGGCTATGACTATTCCGGCCCGCCGGTGGACGATCCCCGCTTGTCGGGAAGTGTGCACATCATCGTCAGCAAAGGCCGTCCCGATCTGCTGACCGCGCTTGATGCGGCCATCAACGCCATCAAACTGGACGGCAGCTACCGCATCCTGATGGCCCGGCACTTTCCTTTCGACATCAACTGATGCAGACCACCCCGTCCGATCGCCTGCCGTCGCTGCGCCGCCGCCTTGCCGCCATCGGCATCGCCCTGGCCGTGGCCGTGCTGGCGGTTCTGGGGGCCATGCTGGTGTCGGGCTCGACCACCCATCGGGTGGTCGAGGACAGCCGCATCCACACGGTACCGCGCATCCTGGAACGCCAGCGCGCCACCGCCAACCTGGAGCGCCTGATCCGCTTCGGCTGGATCACCGCCACCGCCACCTCCGCTCATGACTGGCGGCAGGCCTCGGTCACCGCCCAGGCCTTGGCCTATCATCCGTCGCTTTCCTTCGACGACGAAATCCGCCATCAGGTGACGACCGTACATGCCGTCATCCGCCAAGTGGCAAGCAAGCGCGAACGGGCCTTGGCCCTGCGCAATGCCGCCCCTGGCGGAATCAACGCCGAAGCGCGGGATCAGGACCGCGAGGCGCGTGAATTATGGATGCCGCAGGAAACCATCCTGGTCAGCCTGCAAGGCAAACTGGCCGATGACGGCGTCAGGCTGATGGTGGAACGCTTCGACCGCGTCGCCGAGATCGCCGACCTGACCCGGCAATTGGCCATCGGCGCCGCCGTGCTGATCCTGCTGATCCTGGCGTCGGCGGCCTTGATCGTCTGGCGCAATCTGTTGCTACCGGTGTTGCAGGTGGCGCAGACCATGCGCGGCACCCTGGATGGCAGCGGTCCGGAACGCTCGTTACCCAGCCCGGCCACCGCAGAAATGGCGGTGATGCAAAGCGCCGCCGTGCAACTGCGCGAGGCATTGCATCGGGCCGCCTTGCGGGAGGCGGCGCTTAAGGCCAGCGAGCAGCGCCTGGGGTCGATCTTCGCCACCTCGGAAGCAGCCATCGTGTTGAGCGATGCCCAAAGCCAGGTAATGCAGGCCAACGATGCCTTTTTACGCCTGATCGACCACGACCGGGCCTTGGAGCTCAGCCTGGATCAGCTGACCCACACCGACGATGCCGCGCGTGAGGCGCCATTGTTGCGGGCGATGTTGAAAGGCGAAACCGACCGCTACCGCCTGGACAAGCGCCTGCGCCGCCAGGACGGATCGTGGGTGTGGGTCGACGCCTCGGTCCGCGCCATCCGCGACGGCGACGCGCCGCCCCATCAGTTCGTCACCGTCGCCATCGATATCTCGGAGCGCATGCGAGCGGAACGCGAGCTGCATTTCATCCGCGCCCTGGTCGACCAGAGCGCCGACCCCGTCTATTGCCTCGACCCGCTGGACGGCGGACGCATGGCCTGGGCCAATGCCGCCACCTGCCGCCATTTCGGCGCCAGTCCCGAGCGGATACTGACCATGCGCATCCCCGATTGGGATCCCAATTTCGACACCGAGGTGGTGAAAAAGCTGTGGCAGAGCCCGGAACCGCTCAGCACCCGGGTGTTCGAGACCACCCACCGGGTCGCCGGCGGCGACATCATCCCGGTGGAAGTCTCGGCCACTTGGCTGGAACATGACGGCAAACCCTATGTGGCCGGCTATATCCGCGACATCCGTGATCGCAACCGCATGCTGATGGCGGTGCGCCGGTCGAACGAGGATTTGCAGCAATTCGCCTATGTGGCATCGCACGATTTGCAGGAGCCGCTGCGCATGGTCGCCAGCTTCCTGCAATTGCTGGAGCGCCGCTATGGTGACCGCCTGGACGCGGCGGGGCATGAATACATCCAGTTCGCCGTCGATGGCGCCGTGCGCATGAAGCAATTGATCGAGGATCTGCTGGCCTATTCGCGCATCGATTCGCGCGGGTTGCAACCGCAACCGGTGGATCTGGCCGTCATCGCCCAGGCCGCCTGCGACAATCTGGTTTCAGCCATCGCCGAAAACGGCGGACGGGTCACTTTGTCCGACGATTTGCCCCTGGTCATGGGCGACCAGCCGCAATTGATCCGGTTGCTGCAAAACCTGATCGGCAACGCCCTGAAATACCGCGCTCCCGCCCGTTTCCCCGAGATATCCGTATCGGCCCAGCGTCATGGCGACAGCTGGATCATCGCCGTCAGCGACAACGGTATCGGCATCGCGCCCCAATATCACGACCGCATCTTCATGATCTTCCAACGGCTGCACGGCATCGCCGCCTATGAAGGCACCGGCATCGGTCTGGCTATCTGCAAGCGAATTGTCGAGCGTCACGGTGGGGAAATATGGGTCGAGTCACAAGAAAATGTCGGGTCGACTTTCAAGTTCACACTACATGCAGCAGATGTTGTCGCAAATGAATAGATTATTCATGCGTTTGTAAACTGTTTACAACATCGCATTAATTGTAGCGCCGTAAGATGATGACAGCCCGACGCGACGACGGTATGTTTCGCCTCAGTCCGCCAAGACCTTCGGGGCATGACCAATGGATCGTACCGTTACCGGCATCGAGCGCACTTTCCAGACTGACGAGATCATCGTCAGCAAGACCGATACCAGCGGTCGCATCACCTATGCCAATGACATCTTCATCGGCATCAGCGGTTACAGCGCGGCGGAAGTGCTGGGTCAGCCGCACAGCATGATCCGTCACCCCGACATGCCACGCGCGGTGTTCAAGCTGCTGTGGGACCGCATTTCCGAGGGCCACGAGGTGTTCGCCTATGTGATCAACCGCTGCAAGAACGGCGACCATTACTGGGTCCTGGCCCACGTCACCCCCAACCTGGATGCCGACGGCAAGACCATCGGCTACCACTCGTGCCGCCGCGTTCCCAAGCGCAGCGCGGTCGAGGTCGTGAGCGGACTCTATGCCAAGCTGCGTCAGGTGGAGGCCGAGAACGAACGTAAGGCCGGCCTGGAAAAGTCGTCGGCCATGCTGATGGAAGCGGTGGCCAGCCTGGGCTTCACCAGCTACGACCGTTTTGTCCTGAGTCTGGGCCGATAGGGAGACACCCGCCATGAGCGCCAAGAAGTCCATCCGCAAACAGGCCCAATTGCTCAGCGGCAGCTTTCTCGCCATTGTCGCCCTGCTGGCGGTATTCAGCTTCGGCGGTGTCATTCAAAGCCTGAACCAGGCCGATTCCCAGGAAGAGGCGCTGGACCGCTTTCATACCCAGGTGGCGCCCCTGGCCCTGAGCGCGCGTCAATTGCAGATGGAGGTAATCCAGATCCAGCAATTTTTCAGCGACGTTTCGGCCACGCGCGGCGAAAACGGCCTGGATGACGGCTTCAGCAACGCCGCCAAACACCGCGACATGTTCCTGAAGACGCTGCCTCAGGCCCGCGCCCTGGCCCAAGGCCTGAACAGCACCGAGGCCATGAAGGATCTGGACAGCGTCGCCACCGCTTTCGTGCCCTATTATGAATCCGGGCTGAAGATGGCCCAAGCCTACGTGGCCGAGGGAACCAGTGCCGGCAACCGCCATATGGAGGAATTCGACCAGAAGGCCGCCAACCTGACCCAATCGCTGGAAAACCTGATGGCGGTGTCCGATCGGCTGATGGCCGCCGACCGCGCCAATGCGGCGGCAGCGGCCTCCTCCAGCCGCTCCACCGCCTGGGTGGTCAGCGCCGTCTTGCTGGTGGTCGCCGCCCTCGGCCTGGCCTTGGCCCTGTTCTTGGGCCACCACATCAAGAAAGTGGCGCAAGTGCTGCAAGGCGCCGGCGAAGTCATGAACCGGGCCGCCCGTGGCGATCTGAACGCCCGCATCATCCGCATCGAGCGCGACGACGAAATCGGCATGCTGCTGGTTTCGGTCAACCGGGTGCTCGACCTGACCGAAACCTTCGCCAAGGAAATCGGCGCCGCCATGGCCGCCGCCCAACGCAAGGAATATTTCCGCTACATCCCCGAGGAGGGCCTGCGCGGCGACTTCCTGCGCTTCGTTCGCGCCATCAACGCCATCCTGGCCTCCATGGAAAGCCGCGACGCCAAGACCATCGAATTCGAGACGACCGTCAAGGGCATGGTCGATGAGGTGGCCGCCTCGACCAAGGGCATCAGCGGCACCGCCAACATGATGGCCCATCGCTCGGAGGCCACCGGCGGACGTTCGCTCGACGTGGGCGAGGCCGCCCAGGCGACCACGGCACGGGCGGAAGTGGTGTCGGAAGCCACCCGCCAATTGGTCGCCTCCATCAACGAAATCGCCAGCCAGGCCACCCAGTCCAGCGCCGTCGCCCGCCGCGCGACCGAACAGATCAACGCCACCTCGTCCCGCATGGACGAACTGGCCCAGGCCATTTCCCAGATCGGCCAGGTGGTCGGGCTGATCAACACCATCGCCGGCCAGACCAACCTGCTGGCGCTCAACGCCACCATCGAAGCGGCCCGCGCCGGTGAGGCCGGCCGCGGCTTCGCCGTGGTCGCCAACGAAGTGAAGAAGCTGGCCAACCAGACCGCCACCGCCACCGGCACCATCACCGGTCAGGTCGAGGCGGTGCAGTCGGCGGCGCGTGACGCCATCGACGCCATCGCCGACATCGTCCACACCATCGAAAGCATCGAGGGCATTTCCGCCGCCATCGCCGGTGCCGTGCAGCAGCAGGAAGCTTCGACCCAGGAAATCTCCCGCAATATCGAAGGCGTGGTGCAGGAAGCCGAAAACGTGTCGACCAGCGTCTCGCAGCTCTCGCAATCCTCGGCCCATTCCTGCGCCGGTACCGTGCGGGTGATCTGGAGCGCCCGCAAGCTGGCCCACGTGGTTAATTCCATGCACGACCAAGTGACCCGCTATATCCAGTCGGTGAGCTGAACCCTGTGATGGCGGCGCGCCGAAACGGGGGCATGGCTGACGGCCTTGCTGATGCGCAAGATGGCGCGCATCGCCGGGGCCATCCTCGCCAAAGGCGAGGTCTACAAGAAAGCGGTGGCCGGGCCGCCAAGCGGATTCCGATTGAACGGAATCGGCTCTAGAGTTCTTTTCATTGCATTTTTTCCACATTTTGGTCAAAATACAGTGCCGCGCAGAATGGCGCGGCACTATGCTTTCGGCAGACTGACAAGAAGGGTCACGTCCATGGTCGACGATCTCGAGATTGCCAAGCGTACCCAAGCCGCCATCGCCGCTTCGACGCAGGCCGCCACCTTTTTGGTTCAACCGGTCCAGGCCAGCAGCGCCGCGGCTGTCGTGGGCGACGCCGTCGACCTGTCGGCGCCGGCACGCAACATCGTCGCCGAAATGAGCGAAAGCAAGACCATCGCCGAGGCGTGGCTGCAACAGAAGATCAAGACTCCAGACCTGACCGATCCCGACAGCCTCCGCGCCAAGCGCAATCTGTTCGACGAGATCAGCAATGGCAATGAAGAAGACAATGACAAGGCCGGCCAGCGCTCGCTGAAACAGGCCTTCAACACCGCCATGAACGACATTTCCTGGCTGATCGACGCCCTTGGCGTCGGTAAGTTCGATGTCAGCCGCGTCGCCGAGATGGTCGCCAACCGCGCCGCCCATGACGGCGTCGGCGTCCGCCCGCCGGTTTCCAGCGTCATCCTCCAGGCCGAACAATCGAGCTCGACCGCCGCGCTTTATCTGGAAGGGCTGTCGGTCACCGTGCAAAAGGGCAAGACCGTGGATGCCGGGCTGGAACGGGTGGCCATCACCACCATCAACCCCAGCATGAGCGCCAGCCTGACCGGCAATGGCCGGCCCATGGTGTTGGACGTGGGCGGTGAATTGCAGAAAATCGCAGCCCCCGCCTTGAACGAAGACGGCAACGACATCGCCCTGACGCCGCAAGCCCGCGCCAGCCAGGCGGCCAAGGTGGCAGAGATCCTGTTGGCCACCAGCATGCAGCGGGCCGACGACCCGCGTCACGCCCTG
Organism: Stygiobacter sp.; assembly: GCA_006218045.1. Taxonomy (GTDB): domain Bacteria; phylum Pseudomonadota; class Alphaproteobacteria; order Rhodospirillales; family Magnetospirillaceae; genus Magnetospirillum. Next base: position 186,652 of record VBWB01000008.1, on the reverse strand, counting down.
CTGATCGTGCGCGAGGGCGGCAAGCTGCACCCCGAGGGCACCATGAAACTGAAGATGGACGTGCTTCAGCCCATCCGCTGAGGCCGATCGGCAAAAAAGGGTGGGATGCGCAAGCATCCCACCCTTTTCGTATCAGCCCAGCAAGGCGCGCAGCATCCAGGCGGTCTTTTCATGCACCTGCATGCGCTGGGTCAGCAGGTCGGCGCTGGGTTCGTCATGGGCCTCGTCCACCAGCGGGAAGATGGAGCGGGCGGTCCGCACCACCGCTTCCTGATCCTTGACCAGAATGCGGATCATCTCTTCAGCGGTGGGGACGCCGTCTTCTTCCTTCAGGCTGGTCAGGCTGGCGAAGGCGCCATACGTACCGGGTGCCGGCAGGCCCAGGGCGCGGATGCGCTCGGCGATCAGGTCGACAGCCAGCGACAGCTCGGTGTACTGCGTCTCGAACATCAGATGCAAGGTGTTGAACATGGGACCAGTAACGTTCCAGTGGAAGTTATGGGTCTTCAGATACAGCGTGTAGGTATCCGCCAGCAGCCGCGACAGCCCCTCACCGATCTTCTGGCGGGTCTTTTCCTCGATGCCGATGTCGATCTGCTCGATTTTAGCGGCTTTGTTCTTGGCCATGATCATCTCCTTTCACGGGTTGATAGCCGAAGCCTACGCCCAAAGGCTCCCACAATCCATGGGTACATATGAGAAAGACTTGAAAGTGGCGAACCTCCTCTCCCGCCCTGGGGGTAGGGATGGGGGAGGGCTAGGAGAGGAGGCCGTCGCCAGGCGACAGACGAACCATAGGCGCCTTCCATACATCGATCCAATTGGTTATTATTGTAATATAAATCGATGGAGACGATGATATGCGCCCCCTCCCCACCTTGCGCCAATTGCGCTATCTGACCGCCCTGGCCGAGCACCTGCATTTCGGTCGCGCCGCCGAGGCCTGCCTGGCCACCCAATCCACCCTATCGGCGGGGTTGCAGGAATTGGAAACCATCCTGGGCGTCACCTTGGTGGAACGGACCAAGCGCAAGGTGATGCTGACCCCCCTGGGCGAACAGGTGGTGACCCGCGCCCGTGTGGTGCTGCGCGGGGCCGAGGACATCGCCGATCTGGCCGCCGCCTCGACCGAGGCGCTGTCGGGGCCGCTGCGTCTGGGGGTGATCCCGACCATCGCGCCTTATCTGCTCCCTCGCGCCCTGCCCCATCTGCGCCAGCGTTATCCCGCCTTGCGCCTGTTCCTGCGCGAGGACCTGACGGCGCGGCTACTGGACCGTCTGGCCACCGGCGACCTGGATGCCGCCCTGATCGCCCTGCCCTGGGATTCGCCGGAAATCGAGACCATGCATATCGCCGATGACGGCTTCATGCTGGCCTGTCCGCCCGACCACCCGCTGGCCCAGCGTTCCGACCTCACCTCCGCCGATCTGATCGGCCAGGATCTGCTGTTGCTGGAAGAGGGCCATTGCCTGCGCGACCACGCATTATCGGCCTGCCACCTGCCCGGCCCGGCCAAGGGCGAAGGGGTTTTGGGCACCTCGCTCGCTACCTTGGTGCAGATGGTCGCCAACGGTCTGGGGGTGACGCTGCTGCCGGAAATGGCGGTGAAAAGCGGCGTGTTGGCCGGCACCGGCGTGATCACCCGCCCGTTGCAGGGCGCCGGCTCGCGCGGCATCGGCCTGGCCTGGCGCCCGTCCAGCCCGCGCAAGGCCGAGTTCCGTCTGCTGGGCGAGGCGTTGAAGGCCGGCTTTCAATAAAGGTGCTGGCCGCCGGTGACGAAAATCTCGGTGCCGGTGACATAGGCGAAATCGTCTCCACACAGCCGGAACACGGTGCCGGCCACGTCCTCGGGGCTGCCCATGCGATCCAGCGGAATGCGCGGCACCAGGGCCTCGTATTCGGCGGAAATCATCGCCGTGCTGATCTCGCCGGGGGCGACGGCATTGACCCGCACCCCCAATTGCGCCAGTTCCACCGCCATTTCCCGCGTCAGCCCCGACAGCGCCGCCTTGGACGTCGAATAGGCCGAGCCGGCGAAGGGGTGGACGAAATGGCCGGCGATGGAGGTGATGTTGACCACCGCCCCCTTGCCCTTGTGCAGGGCGCTGGCGAAACCACGAGCCAGACGCAAGGGGGCGAAGAAATTGAGCTCGAACACCTCTTTCCAGCCGTCGATGGAACCGTTGAGCACGCCCAGGCGCTCCTTATACGGAGTCTTGGGACTGATGCCGGCATTGTTGACCAAGGCATGCAACGGCTGACCGGCCAACAGGGCGTTGGCCTCGGCGATGAAGGCCTGGGTGCTGGCCGGATCGGCCAGATCGGTGGGGATGTGATGCACCCAGTTGGGGTCACGGCGGCATTCCGGCGGTGCCGCGGCCCGAGCACAGGTGATGATGCGCCAACCTTCCGCCAAAAAACGCCGGGCGATGGCATGGCCGATACCCCGGCTGGCGCCGGTGATCACCACCGTCTTGGGCCCGGCCCCGTTCACGGCGCCGCCCCCGCCGGCAAGCGCAAGGTGCCGCCGTTCTCCAACTGCGCCGCCACCGGGGCCAGGACGCGGGCCAGACGCAGCAGGGCGCGCATGCCCTCATCCTCGGCCACACCGCCGCCGCCGCCCAACATCCTGGCCAGTTTCTGCCACGGCGCCTTGGGCTTGGGATAGGCGACCAGATCCAGGTCGGCGTCGGGGGCCAGTTTCAGCAGCTCACGCACCTGCCCCTGGGCCACGTCCCAGCCGCCCAGGGCATCGACCAATCCCCGCGCCCGGGCGTCGGAGCCGGCCCAGATGCGGCCCTTGGCCAGTTCCTCCATGCGGTCCGGCGCCAGATTGCGACCCTTGGCCGCCTTGCCGGTGAAATCGGCGTAGATGGCGTCCAAGCTGCGGTTCAGCCGTTCCCAGGCTTGGGGACTGAATTTGTGGTTGGCGCTCATCATATCGGCATTGTCGCCGCGTTTGACCCCATCCCAACTCACCCCCAGCTTGCTCCAGAAGTCGGCCAGCACCATCTTGCCGGAAAACACGCCGATGGAGCCGGTGATGGTGCCCGGCTGCGCCACCACCCGATCAGCGCCCATGGCGACGAAATAGCCGCCCGAGGCCGCCACCCCGGCCATGGAGGCGACCACCGGCTTGCCGGCGGCGCGGGCGCGCCCCACTTCATGCCAGATGGTATCCGACGCCACATAGGAACCGCCGGGGCTGTCGATGCGGAACAAGATGGCCTTGACCGCCGGATCATCGACGGCGTCGCGGAAGGCGGCGGCGATAATGCCAGCGCCGAAGCCGTCATCATCGGCGAACGGGCTGTCGTCGCCGCCCCGGCTGATGGCGCCGCTGCCGGTAATAACGGCGATGCGCGGGCCGCTGCCCTTGGGCAGATGGGCGGCATAGGCGGCGACATCCACCTCTTCGCCCTTCTTGCCGGCGGCACCGGCGGCGGCCAGCGCCTGATCACGATAGCCCAGATGATCGACCAGCCCCGCCGACAAGGCCTCCGCCGCCAGGAACGGCCCCTTGCCGAACAAGGCCATGGCCTTGTCCTGGCCCATGCGCCGGCCCTGGGCGATGCTGTCGACGACCTGACCCGACCACGCGTCCAGGATCGCCTCCAGCGATTGGCGGTGCGGCTGGCTATAGCCGGTCTCGGTAAAGGTCTCGATCGCCGATTTGTATTCCTTGCGCCCGGCCAGTTGCGGCTGGATGCCCAACAGATCGAGCGTGCCTTTCAGGAAGGGCGATTCGGCGGCGAAGCCGACCAACCCCACCTCGCCCGAGGGCTGCACCCAGACCTGGGAAAAGCCGGAGGCGAGGAAATAATCCACCGTGCCGTTACCGCCCTCGCCCAGGGTTTCGGCGAAAGCCACGGCAGGCTTGCCGGAAACGCGGAAGCGGCTGACGGCATCGCGGATTTCCTGGGCCGAGGCCAGACTGAGCTGACCGCTGCCCAAGCTGGCGAACAATCCCTTGACCTTGGGATCAGTGGCCGCATGGTCGATGGCGGCGATCACCTGGCGCATCACATAAGCGCGTTCGCCCGCCAAGGCGGCGAAGGGATCGCCCGAGGGGGTTTCACGGAACTTCGCCTCCAGGTCCAGGGACAGGATCATGTCCTTGGGCAGGCGGGGCTCGGTACTGCCCTTGAAGGCGATGGCGGCCCAGATGCCGCCACCGGTCAGCAACAGGACCGCGAGGCCGATGGCGGCCAGGATGGCGACGATGATACGGCCGATGCGGCGCATGAAATCCACCTTGCAGGGAAAAGGGCCTTACTGGTGTAAGCGCGCCCCCCTCCCAGGTCAAGGTGATGGGACCATTAGGGGGTGATGGTGGGCAGTCCGGCATCCTTCCAGGCGTTGAGGCCGCCCTTCATGTGGGTCACCCAACCGTGGCCCGCCGAGATCAGCTTGTTGCCGATGGCAGCCGAGCGCACGCCCCCCAGGCACGAGATGATCACCTTCTTGCCGGGGAAGGACGGCCATTTGTCCAGCTCGAAATCACTCATGGGGTAAAGCTGTGAGCCGGCGATGTGTTCCTCGGCGAATTCGTCGTCCTCGCGCACGTCCACCAGCACGGCCTCGCCGCTTTGCAGCAGGGTGTTGACGGTGGCGGGGTCCAACTCGATCAGGGCGGAATTGAGGATGCTCATGGCGAACTCGCAAGTTTCACAGTGTTGATATTCTATATCGCATTGCCGAAGGCGATTTCAACACAAAAACTCACATGTTGTCTTGATTGATTATATGTATAACATATTTTTTGTGTTGTTTATATGCGAAAAAATATCACTCGACCAGTCCCGCCGCCACCTCCCGGTTGATCTTGACCAGCGGACGCAGATCGTCGTCGGCACCGCTGATCAGCGCCTTCAGGGTCTGACGATCGATAAAGCGGGACAGATCCAGCAGATTGGCCCGCACATCCGCCGGCAAGGGATGATCGGCGCGCGACAGCAGGCGCTGGACCTGGGTCCACAGGCGCTGATTGCACTTGAGCGCAGCCTCGCGCCGGGCGCGGTCAGGGTTCTGCAGACAGTCTTCCAGCAGATTGGCCGCCTGGGTGAAGGCCAGGGCGTCGGCCTGACGCAAGGGCAGGACCGAGCCTTGGGCACGGCCATAGGCGGCGAAGGGATTGACCGGCGGCGGACGCGGCATCAGAACAGGGTCAGCAGCGATTCCTGCGCCCGCTGCGACACCCCTTGGGCGGCGCGGGCCAGTTGCTGGCGGGTTCGGGTCGCCACCAGCAGGGCCGCTTCCTCGTTCAGGTCGGCCTCGGTCAGCTTGGCGGCGCCGTCTTGGGCGATGACCGCTTGGCTGGCCGCCGCCTCGCCGCGGATGCCCAGCGCCGTCAGGTTGCTGCCCAAACTGGATTGGACGGAATTGACGGTGGCGGCGGCATTGTCCAACTGGGCCAGGGTACTGGCGGAAAAATCGCTGCCGTCGGCGGCCACCGCCGCCACCCCCAGACCGGTCGCACTGACGTTGCGGCCACTGACGGTCAGGCTGTCGCCGGCCTGACTACCAAACGCCACGGTCAGGGCCGAGGAGGAGGCCGACAGCAGGTTGACGCCGTTATAACCGGCATCGGCGGCCAGGGAATCCACCTGCCCACGCAATTGATTGTACTGGGTGGCCAGCGCATTCCGCTCGGTGGAATCGCCACTGGCGATGGCGGCGCTGGCGACGCCCTTCATCTGGTCGAGCAGGGAATTCACCCCTTCGGCCCCGGCCAGGGCGGCATTGATGGTGGAAACGCCTTGCCCCACCGAATCCTTGACCGCCGACAGGTCGCTCGCCCGTTCTGTCAAGGCCCGGGCCGCGGCAAAGGCGACAGCGTCATCGGTGACCCGGCTGACTTTCCGGCCCGTGGACAGATTTTGCGAGCGCTGCGCCGCGCTGGCGGTCAGACTTTGTTGCGTCACCAAAACGTCCCGCGCCGAAGCGGTCAGGTTGATCTGATCAACCGGCATCTTTCTGATCCCGTCATAAGCGCCCAGGCCCAACATATCACATATGCGGTCGGGCCGGCAAATTGCCACGTTGACGTTGCACTGCACCCTTCTTATGTTTCACCCAACCATGCGCCACGCACACGCCCTGATCGCCCTGACCCTGCTGTGTTCCTCCCCTGCCCTGGCGCAGGAGGATCAGCTGCGTCCCGTCGGCCAGATCGCCTTGCTGCCCATCGGCGACAATGGTCGGGATGACATCGTCGGGCTGGTCAAGACCCATTGGCAGGCTTATTTCCAGACCCAGGATCCTTTGGCCTTCGACCGCGCATCGGTCCGCGCCGGACGCTTCGACCTGGATCATGACGGTCGCGCCGAACTGATGGTGATGGTCACCAAGACCGGCTGGGAAGCCGAGCACGGCTTTCCCCTGGTAGTCGCCGCCTGGACCGACAAGGGCTGGAACGCCATCGGCTGGTCGTGGGGCGACGAAGACACCGTCTTCGCCACCGAGCAGGTTGTCGACAATTGGCGCACCATCGATACCGGCACCCAATACCTGCGCTGGAATCGCGGTCTGTACGAACGGGCCGAGAAGAATTAATTCTCCGGCAGGCTGATACTGATCACGGCGCCGCCTTGAGCGCCGTTGCTCAACCACAATTCGCCGCCATGGGCCTGGGCGATGACCCGGCAGATGGCCAGACCGATGCCGGTGGAATCCGCCGATTGCCCGATACCGGTATCGAACATCTGGGGATCGTGGCTGAGCTGTTCGGGCGGAAAGCCCGGTCCGTCATCGATAATGTCCAACCGCCAGCCCCCAACATCGACCTGGGCACCGATCCGCACCGACACCGCCTGCGACCGCCGCCCATAGGTGACGGCGTTGGTGAAAATCTGCGCCAGCAATTCCAGCATCATGCCGCCATCGACACGAATGGTCGGCAAGTTTTCCGCCTCCACCAGCAACACCGCCGGGCCGAAGCGCCGTTCCATGTCGTCGACCGCCAACCGCACCAGCCCACCGAGATCGACCTTTTGTGGCTGGGCCGACATGCTGGTGATGGAGACGAAACGCTGGAAGTCGCGCAGCAATGCCGCCAAACGGGCAATGGCGGCCAGAACATAATCCAGCTCTTCCGGCTTCTCCCGGCTGTCGGCGGCGACAAGGTCAGCGGCCAACCGCCCGGCCTCGTCCTGCAAGACGGCCAGCGGCGCTTGCAGGTCGCGGGTGACCACCCCCAAAAGGTCGCGCAACTGTCCGTTCAAGCGGTCCAGACTGGCGGCGCGACTGTCCGACAGCGCCCGCGCCGCTTCCAATCCCTGGGTCCGGCGCGCCACCTCGACCGCCAATTCGCCCTGACGACGGCGAATGCGGGCCATGCCGCGATCCGCCGTCCAGGCCAGCAGGAACAGCGTCACCGACAGCAACGTCCCGACCATCACCGCCCCGGTCAAACCACGCTGCCACAGGGCCAAGGCCCGATTGCGCGACACGGCCGAGGTCACCACCAGCGGATAGGGCGACAGCAGACGATAGGCCAGGTACTTGTCGTTGCCGTCGGCCTTGGAAATCAGGTGGGCGGTGCCCATGGGCGCCTGCGGCAGCCACCGGGTGAACAGATCGCTGCTGGAAATGTCGATGCCGAACTTTTCCACATGGGCCGGGGCGCGGGCGATCATCCGCCCATTGGCGCCGATCAGCGCGGTGCCGCCGTCGCGGTCCAGCAGCACCCGGTCAAGGAAACGGGCATAGACATCGGGATCGAGGCTGGCATAGACGATGCCGGCGAAATCACCCTTGTCGTCCACCAGGGGACGGGCCACGTGCAACGAGCGTTCACTGTTGATGCGCCCCAGCACCGGGTCGCCCACCACCATCTGCGACCGCTCCCGCGCATTGGCCCGGGCCGCCTGGAAATAGGTGCGGTCGCTGACGTCGATAGCCCCCCCCGGCACCAGACGCGGCGGCCACATCGCCGTCGACATCCGGCCCGAGGCATCGGCCATACTGATATGGCGGATTTCCGGGTAGGCCCGCAATATGCCTTCCATGCGCACCGAAAAGGTGCGGTTGAGATATTCGCCCCGGGTGATCATGGCGGCGGCCTCGGCCAGAACCGTGTCGATGCCGCGCAACGACCCCGAGATTTGCTGATCGATGGAATTGGCCACCGCCAGGGTCAGCACCTGGGCGGCATGGATGGCGCTGTCGCGTTCGCGCAGCATCTGCCAGCCCATGGCCACCAGCACCGCGGCGATCAAAGCCAAGGCCTGGATCCGGGCGGTGAACTGCCGGGGCAAGGGCGCCGCCGCCGCTGCCGGCGCATCGACCACCGACGGGTCCGATGATGGCAAGGCCAGGATAAAGCAGCCCTCGCCATAGGACAGCTCCAACCCATTGAGACCGGCCAGGGATTGACATATCCGCACCGCCACCGCCGTTTCACCGCCGCCGCCCGAGATGCGCAAGAGCCAGTCCTGGCCTTGCAACTCGGCCTCGACGTCGATGGTCGCCGCCCCCCAGCTCGCCAGGGTTCTGAGCACCTGGACCAGAACCTCGGGAATGCCGTCGCCGGCCACATCCAGGGCCGGCAATGTCCCCAGGCGGATGGGGATTGCGATATCGGCATCGACCATGGCCCGCTGCACCACTTGCCGTAATTCGACCGTCGCCATCGGCGCGTCGATGCCCAAGGCGGCCACCCGTTGCTGAAAGCCGCGCAGCAGGATTTTCATATCCTTGCCGCCCTGGATCAGCCGCTCCAGCCGCGCGCGGGCGTCGTGCCAATCCGCCGGCAATCGACGCAACAGAATCTGGCTATAGCTGACCAACGGTCGCAACGGCTCTTGCAGATGGTGGGCGGTGACCATGGAGAGGCGCTGCATTTCGCGATTGGCGGCGCTGACCTGACGGACCTTTTGTTCCAGCAAAGCGCGGGCCCGGCGCAATTCCTCGCCGCGACTGATCACCAGATTTTCCAGGCCATCGCGGGCCCGGGTCAGATGACACCAAGCGGCATCGCCGCGCCGCGCCCACAGCAGGATGGCCGCGCACAGCACAACCAGCAACAGGCCGCCTAAAACGGCATTGCCCTGCCACAGGGCAAAGGCGCTGCCCTGGTCGGCCATCACCCAGACATCCAGGTCCAGGCCCTCCACCGGCAACACCGTGCCGATGGCCGCGTCGGGCCGGGGGAAATCCCGGGCGAAGCCGCCATCGGGTTCCGGCACCGCAGCCACCACCTTGGCCGAGGAGCGGTGGATAACCGCCAGCATCGCCGTTTCCGGCACCCGCACCGTCTGCAAAAAGGCCGACAGACCGTTCACGTCCAGCTTGGTGGCGATGGCGGCGGTCCCATCTTCATGCGGGAACAGCCACGCCACCACCTGCACCCGATGTCCATCGCCGGCCTGGACATGGGGCGGGCCGATGACCAAACCGGCGCCGCCGGGCAGACGGTCGTGCAGCCAAGCCGCCTGTGAGGGGGCCAGATGCTCGTCACTGCCCAAATCGACCCAATCGCCATTGCCGCGCATCAACACCAGACCGGTGATTTCGGGAAACACCAACAGCCGTTCGCCCAGATTCCCGGCCAGAGCGGGAGGCCCCTGGCCCTGCTCGGTGACCATGGCGGCGACTTCGTCCAACAGCGTGGCGATACCGCGCATCTGGCCGGCCACATGCTGTTCGATGGCTTGACCCAAGGTGCTGGTGATCAGGCGGGCATCGGCCTCGGCCTTGACATGACTGCGCCACAGATGCAGCGCCAGCAACCCGCACAGACACAGCGCCAGCGCCAGGGCGGCCAGCGGCACCGGCCGCAGCAGACGCCGCACAACGATCATGAAGGCGGGCGCTGTCGGGGGGGGCACGACGACCTGTGAATGGACCAAGGGATCAGCATGATCCTTTGGGCCAAACCTCAGGTCAAGGAAAGACCGCATTGCGCCCGGTGGCGCAACAGGTGGTCGGCCAGGGTCACCGCCATCATCGCCTCGGCCACCGGCACGGCGCGGATGGCGACGCAGGGGTCGTGGCGGCCCTTGGTGATGACCTCGATATCGTTGCCGTGGCGGTCGACGCTCTTCTTCGGGATCAGGATCGAACTGGTCGGCTTGACCGCCAGACGCAGCACCACGTCCTGGCCGGTGGACAGGCCGCCCAGAATACCGCCGGCATTGTTGGACAGAAACCGCACGCGGCCATCCGGCCCCATGCGCATTTCATCGGCGTTGTCCTCGCCCGACAGCGATGCCGCCAGGAAGCCAGCGCCGACTTCCACGCCCTTGACGGCGTTGATGCTCATCATCGCCTTGGCCAGATCGGCATCCAGCTTGTCATAGACCGGCGCCCCCAGCCCGGCAGGCACGCCCGAGGCGGTGACTTCGACCACGCCGCCGGTGCTTGATCCGGCCTTGCGCACGCCGTCGAGGAAGCTTTCCCACACCGGCACGGTCTCGGCATCGGGGCACCAGAACGGATTGGCCTGACGCTGGTCCCAATCCCAGCGCCCGGGGTCGATGGCATGCGGCCCCATCTGCACCATGGCGCCACGGATGACGATGCCCGGGGCCAGGGCCGCCAGGATCACCCGCGCCACCGCGCCGGCGGCCACCCGCATGGCGGTTTCCCGCGCGCTCGAGCGTCCGCCGCCGCGATAATCGCGGATGCCGTATTTCTGCTCGTAGACCCAATCGGCGTGGCCGGGACGATAGGTGTCCTTGATGTCGCCGTAATCCTTGGACCGCTGATCGGTGTTTTCGATCATGAGGCCGATGGAGGTGCCGGTGGTGACGCCATCGAACACCCCGGACAGGATGCGGACTTGGTCCGCCTCTTGCCGTTGGGTGGTGAAACGGTTCTGGCCGGGCTTCCGTTGATCCAGCCAGGGCTGGATATCCGCCTCCGACAGCGGCAGCAACGGCGGCACGCCGTCGATGACGCAGCCGATGGCGGGGCCATGCGACTCGCCGAAGGTGGTGAAGCGGAAGGTATGGCCGAAACCGTTTCCCGACATCAGGATCAGTCCTTGGACACGGTGATGTCGGGGGCGTCCACCGCCTTCATACCGACCACGTGATAGCCGCAATCCACGTGATGGCACTCGCCCGACACGCCCGACGACAGGTTCGACAGCAGGTACAGGCCCGAACCGCCGATGTCTTCCAAGGTGACGTTGCGCTTGAGCGGGCTGTTGTATTCATTCCACTTGAGGATATAGCGGAAATCGCCGATGCCCGAAGCCGCCAGGGTCTTGATCGGACCGGCGGACAGGGAATTGACGCGGATGTTCTGCTTGCCCAGGTCGACGGCAAGATAGCGCACGCTTGCTTCCAGCGCCGACTTGGCCACGCCCATGACGTTGTAGTGCGGCATCACCCGCTCGGCGCCGTAATAGGTCAGGGTCAGCAGCGAGCCGCCATCGGGCATCATGCCGGCGGCGCGACGGGCCACCGAGGTGAAGGAGAAGACCGAGATGTGCATGGTCTTCAGAAAATTGTCCAAGGTGGTGTCGGCGTAGCGGCCGCGCAGCTGTTCCTTGTCGGAATAGCCGATGGCGTGGACGACGAAATCCAGCTTGCCCCACTTGGCCTTGAGGGTCTCGAAGACCGCGTCGATGGACGCTTCGTCCGAGACGTCGCACGGCAGGACGATGTCCGACCCCACGGATTCGGCCAGGGGACGCACGCGCTTTTCCAGCGCCTCGCCCTGGAAGGTGAAGGCCAGCTCGGCCCCCTGGGCACGGGCGGCCTGGGCGATGCCCCAGGCAATGGAGCGGTCGTTGGCGACGCCCATGATCAAGCCCTTTTTGCCGGCCATCAACGGAGTGGGAGCGGTCATACTGGTCCTCTCTAGAATCGCAAAGTTGTCTTGTGGCCTGCGAAGGCGGCGGGCATCCTACACGAAGTAAGGTCATCGGCAAAAGGGGGAAGCGGGAGAATGGATGCCCGGACCACGGCATGGCAGGTGTGGGGATTTCTGCGCTTCGCCGCCCGGCGCGGGCGCGACGACGGCATTTCACGCATGGCCGGGTCGCTGGCCTTCACCTCGCTGTTGTCGCTGGTGCCGCTGTTCGCCATCGCTTTGGCCATGCTGGCCGCCTTCCCCGCCTTCGATTCGGTGCGCCAGGATCTGGTGAGCTGGTCGTTCCGCACCTTCGCGCCCACCATCGGCGAAGTGGTGCAATTGCAGATCAACCGCTTCATCGACAATGCCGGGCGGCTGTCGGCGGTGGGCATCCTGTCGCTGGTGGTCACCGCCATCATGCTGCTGGTGACCATCGAAGGCACCATGAACGCCATCTTCCGCGTCGCCAAGGCGCGCTCACCGCTGTCCAAACTGCTGGTCTATTGGACCGCCCTGACCCTGGGGCCGCTGCTGATGGGGGCGGCCTTGTCGCTGCAAGGCTATGTCACCGCCTGGTCGCGCTGGTCGGTGGGCAAGGCGCTGACCCCACTGTTGGCCCTGCCCTTGCCCACCATCCTCACCACCCTGGCCTTCGCCGTCATGTTCGCCGCCGTGCCCAACCGCCGGGTGGCGGTGCGCGACGCCCTGTGGGGGGCGGTGGCCGCCGCCTTGCTGTTCGCCGGCTTACGCTGGGGCTTCGGCCTCTACATCACCTCGTCGCGCACCTATGCCAGCCTGTATGGGGCGGTGGCGGTGTTGCCGGTCTTCCTGCTGTGGACCTATCTGTCCTGGCTGGCCATCCTGGTCGGGGCGGAACTCACCGCCGCCCTGCCCGAATGGCGCAGCGGCCAGCACCTGAGCACCGGACCGTCGCGCCCCGGCCGGCGTCTGGCCCTGGCGCTGGAAATTCTGGATATCCTTCATGCCCGCGCCCGCCAGGGCAGTGGCGGCGCCAGCCGGCGCGAGTTGCTGGCACGGACCTCGGCCCATGAGCGGGAGATGATGCGATTGCTGGTGCAACTGCACGGTGCCGGTTTCACCGCGCCGACCCTCCGCCGCAAGGTGGTGCTGGCCCGCGACCTCGAGGTCACCACCTTGGCCGATCTGATCACCGCCCTTGACCTGGATCTCGACCTCGATGCCTCGACCGCCGAAGCGCCGTGGCGGGCCAAGGTCGACGGGCTGATCCAGCAGGCGCGAAGCCAAAGCCAGCCAATCCTGACGGTGAAACTGCGCGAGATCCTGACCTGCGACGGCGAATGAGCGCGATCAGATGTCGTACATCAGCACCGGCTCGGCCTTCTTGCTGAAGGCCATGTCGGCCAAGGTGGTGTTGTCCAGGATGGCGGCGATGGCGTCGCGTACCTCGCCCATCACCGCGCGCACGGCGCACGCCGTTTCGTCACGGCAATCATCGCAGCGGCGATAGGCGGTGCGCGACACGCATTGCACCGGCGCCAGCGGGCCGTCGAGGACACGGACGATATCGCCCACCATGATCTGTAGGGCCGGCTTGGCCAGGGTATAACCGCCGCCCTTGCCCTTTTTCGACGACAGATAACCGCGGTTCTTCAGTTCCAGCAGGATGGCATCCAGGAATTTCTTGGGGATGGATTCGGCTTCGGCAATGTCGGCGATCAGCACCGAGCCGTCATCGGCGTGGCGCGCCAGATAGACCATGGCCTTCAGGCCGTATTTGGCTTTGCTGGACAGCATTTCCCCACCTTTCCATAAGACTTAAGGGGATATGGGGTTTTTGCCTATCCCTTGTCAACCGTATCGCCGCAGCCATGGGCTTCGCGCACCACATAAAGCGGGCGGTTCTTCACCTCGGCGAAGACGCGGCCCAGATATTCGCCGATCACCCCCAGGCTGATCAGTTGCACGCCGGAGAAGAAGGTGATGGCAACGATCAGCGACGGATAGCCCGGCACGTCGATGCCCAGGATCAACGTCTTGACGATGAACAACAGGCCGTACAACAAGGCGAAACTGGCCACCACCATGCCCATGAAGGTCCACACCTTGAGCGGCACCGAGGTGAACGAGGTGATGCCGTCGATGGCCAGCCGCCACAGGCGGAACAGGTTGAACTTGGTTTCGCCATGGCTGCGCTCGGCCACGTCGAAAGGGATGATGGTCTGGCGGAAGCCGACCCAGGCATAAAGCCCCTTCATGAAGCGGGCGTGTTCCGGCATGGCGTTCAGCACCTTGACCACCTTGCGGTCGAGCAGACGGAAATCACCGGCGCCCGGCGGCAGGCGCACTTCCGACACCCGCCCGAACACTTCATAGAAAACCTTGGCCGCCAATCGTTTGACCGCGCTTTCGTCATCGCGGTGGCGGCGCACGGCGATGACCATTTCAAAGCCCTGGCGCCATTCCCGCATCATGTCCTTGATGACTTCCGGCGGATGCTGCAAATCGGCGTCGATCATCACCACCGCCTGACCGCTGGTGTGGCGCAGCCCGGCGGTGAGGGCCAGTTCCTTGCCGAAGTTGCGCGACAGTTCCACCACCTTTATCCTGGGGTCGCGGCGGCGATGCTCCAGCGCCCGGGCGACGGTGTCGTCGCGGCTGCCGTCATCGACGCAGACGATTTCGTAACTTTCGCCCAGATCGGCCATCACCTGGGCCAACCGGTCGAACAATCCGTCCAGGTTGCCCGCCTCGTTGAACATGGGCACCACCAGGGACAGAACCGGGGCAACGGGCTTTTCGGCGCTTTCGGTCATGGCACACCACGAAGGATCAAGGATGGGCGGTACTGTGGAGAAAAGCGGTCAGGCGGTCAATCTCGGCCATGGGCAAAGCCGTCGGCACGGCCACCGCATCACCCTATGCGCCGACGATTACGGTCTGGCCCCGGGGGTGAGCGCCGCCATCCGCCACCTGATCGCCCTGGGGCGGTTGCAGGCCACCGGCTGCATGACCGGCAGCCGCCATTGGCCCGAGGCCGCCGCCGCCTTGAAGCCGCTGGACGGCATGGCCGAGATCGGCCTGCACATCACCCTGACCGATCAGACGCCCCTGGGGGCCATGCCCGATCTGGCCCCGCTGGGAAAATTGCCGTCCTTGGGCACGCTTTTGAAGCGGGCCTTGGCCCGACGCCTGGACCGGGCGGAAATCGCCGCCGAGATCACCCGCCAGCTCGATGCCTTTGAAGCGCATTTCGGCCGCGCCCCCGATTTCCTCGACGGTCATCACCATGTGCATCAATTGCCGATCATCCGTGACGTGGTGGTCGACCTCTGGCGCCGGCGCCTGGGCGGCAAGGGCTGGGTGCGCTCCTGCGCCGAGGCGCCCCTGTCCATCCTGACCCGGGGCGTGTCGCCGGTACGCGCCCTGGTCATTTCCGAACTGGGACGCGGCTTCCGCCGCCGGCTGGAACGGATGGGCATCCCGCACAACCGGTCGTTCCGGGGTGTCTATGACTTTTCCGGACGTATCGCCTTCGCCCGCCTGTTCAGCCGCTTCACCAGCCATCCCGGCCCGTATTGTCTGATGATGGTGCATCCCGGCCTGGTGGATGCCGAACTGCTCGCCGCCGACAGCCTGACCCATCAGCGCGAGGTGGAATACCGCTTCCTCGCGTCCGACGCATGCGTGATGGATCTGGCCGAGCGCCGCATCGCCCTGTCGCCGCTGTTCCCCCCGTCATCATGAACCAGCGCACCGGCACCGCCCTGCGCCTGTCGTTCTATTACGCCGCCTTGTTCACGGCGGTGGGCGCCCACATGCCGTTCTGGCCCCTGTGGCTGAAGGACAAGGGGCTGGGGCCGACCGATATCGGCCTGATCATGGCGGCCACCTATCTGACCAAGATCATGGTCAGTCCCAGCGTCGGCCATCTGGTCGACCGCCATGGCGACCGGCGCAAGCCCATGCTGATCCTGGCCGGGGCCGCCACCACCATCTGGCTGCTGTTCGCCCTCACCGACGGCTTTTGGCCGATCCTGGCGGTGACGGTGCTGGCGGTGGGGCTATGGTCGGGCATCTTCCCCCTGGGCGAAAGCCTGTCCATGATGGAAAGCCAGCGCCAACGCCTGGATTATGGCCGGCTGCGCCTGTGGGGGTCGCTCAGCTTCATCGCCAGCGCCATCGCCACCGGGGCCTTGATGACCGCTGAGCCGCCGCCGGTGCTGGTGTGGGTGGTGGCCGCCGCCCTGGCCCTGACCACCTTGGCCTGCTGGTCGCTGCCGACCTCGGCGGCCATCTCGGCCAGTCGCGACCGTCGCACCCCCATCTGGCCGCTGTTGAAGCATCCGGCCTTCCTCGCCTTTCTCGCCGTCGCCAGCCTGGGCAGCGCCTCGCACACCGTCTATTACGCCTTCGCCACCATCCATTGGCAGGCGGCGGGCATCGATGGCGACACCATCGGCCTGCTGTGGGCCGAAGGGGTCATCGCCGAGGTGCTGCTGTTCGCCTTCTCCGGCTGGGTGGTGGGTAAATTGGGGCCGGGCCGGTTGCTGATCATCGCCACCGCCGCCGGCATCCTCCGCTGGCTGCTCTTGGGCAGCGTCACCGCCGTGCCGGCCCTGGCCATGGCCCAGCTTCTGCATGCCGCCACCTTCGGCTGCGCCCATCTGGGGGCCATGCATTTCATCGCCCGCGCCGTTCCGCACAGCCTGTCGGCCCGGGCTCAGGGCATGCTGTCGGCGGTGGCCATGGGGGCGGCACCGGGCCTGATGAGTCCGCTGGCCGGGCACCTGTACGACGGCATGGGCGGCGGCGCCTTCCTGGTCATGTCCGCCTTGTCGCTGGCCGGCTTCGCCCTGGCCCTGCTGCTGGCCAGACGCTGGGATGGCAAACCGCTGGTTTAGCGTCATCATTGCCCCTCGCCGGGCGGGCGCCTCCGCGCCCTTGGCCGCTCGCTCGGATACTCGCAAGCACCGGACCTCACGTTGAGGCTCGGCGCTAAACCAGACTGGCCACCGCACCAATAGCGGCGCAAACCCCCAGCACCGGCAGCATGCCCAGCTTGAAGCGCAGCATGGCGACCATGGCGCCCGCCGCCAAGACCAGTTGCAACGGCTGAGCACTGTCCCATTGCGGCCAATTGCCGTCGAAACGGGCGAAGGCCACGTGCAGGGCGAACCACAGGGCTAGATTGAAGATGACGCCGACCACGGCGGCGGTGATCGCCGACAACGCTGCCGACAGCGCCGCATGACCGCGCAGGCGTTCCACATGGGGGGCGCCGGCGAAAATCCACAGGAAACTGGGGACGAAGGTCACCCATACGGTCAGGCTGGCGGCCAACACCCCGCCCAGCCACGGATTGAGGCCGCCGGGCTGACGATAGCCGGCCAAGAAGCCGACGAATTGATTGACCAGCACCAGCGGACCGGGGGTGGTTTCCGCCAGCCCCAGACCGTCCAGCATTTCGCCGGCACTGATCCAGCCGTGGTTTTCCACCGCCTGCTGCGCCACGTAAGACAGCGCCGCATAGGCACCGCCGAAAGTCACCACCGCCAATTTGGCGAAGAACATGCCGATGGTGGCGAAGGCGCCCTGGCCATAAGCCCAGGCCAAACCCACCGGAGCCAGCCACAACAGCAGCCACAGCAGCGCCGTGCCCAGGGTGTTGCCGGCCTTGGGCGCCGGCGGTGGCACCGCGCCGCCACGACCACGCAGCCAGCCGGCCAGCCCGGCGGCCAGCACGATCAGCGGAAACGGCACGGCAAGCACGAAAATGGCCAGGAACGAGGCCAAGGCCAGCCCACGCGCCCAATTATCCGAAAGCGCCCGCGTGCCGATGCGCAAGCCCGCCTGCACCACCACCGCCAGCACCGCCGGCTTCAGCCCCAGGAACAGGCCCTGAACCACCGGCACATGGGTAAGACCGGCATAAAGCGCCGCCAGTCCCAGCATGACCAGAAAGCCGGGCAGCACGAACAGGATGCCCGCCGCCAAGCCGCCACGGGTGCCATGCAGCAGCCAGCCGGAATAGGTGGCCAGTTGCTGGGCTTCCGGCCCCGGCAGCAGCATGCAGAAATTGAGCGCGTGCAAAAAGCGCGGCTCGTCCAGCCAGCGCTTTTCCTCCACCAGGATGCGATGCATGGTGGCGATCTGACCGGCGGGACCGCCGAACGACAACAGGCCGATGCGCAAGAAGGTGCGCAGGGTTTCCGGATAGCTTGGACTCATGCCGTCAAGGTGGCATCAGGTGGCGGCAAAGGCCAGTGACATTATACCGTCATCGCCAACGGAGCACTGCCGCAGGCCAGCAATTCCGCCAGAATGCGCAAGGCCTGGGCCAGGGTCTCCATGTCCGGCGGCGCGGTGACCGAGGCCCGCACCCCATCCATGTGCGGTCGCCCGATGGCGAAGGAATCGGTGGGCGGCAGGCTGACCGCCCGTCGCGCCGCCTCGGCGACGAAGGACGACGACGTCCACGGCAGGGTCATGGGCAGCCAGACATTGAAGGCCGGACGCGGATGGCCGAGCCCCAGGATTTCCCCGGCCAAGGCGATGCGGGCCAGGGCGTCGCGGCGCTGGCGTTCCGCTGCCTCCTGGGCGGTGCCCTCGTCGATCAGCATGCAGGCGGCTTCCAAAAGCGGCACCGGCAAGGCCAGGGACAGGGCGCCGATGGCGGCGTCGAAGCGCGACTTGACCGCCAGCGGCAGGGCCGAGAACGAACAGCGCAAGCCCGGCGTCACGCTTTTCGACAAGGTGGTCAGATAAAGGGTTCGTTCCGGCGCATGGACCAGCAGGGGCTGAGGGGCAATGGGGTCGAGAAAACGGTGTACGCCGTCTTCCAGGATGAAGGCGTCATAGCGGCGCGCCGCTTCGGCGATGGCGCGGCGGCGGTCTTCCGACAAGGTGGCGGTGGTCGGATTCTGCACCGTGGCGGTGGTGTAGAGCAGGCGGGCACCACGAGCGAAGCCGCGTTCGACCTCGTCGGGAATCAGGCCGCCATCATCCATCATCACCCCGGTCAGCGACCGCCCCAGCATGGACACCGCCGATTTGAAGCCGGGATAGGTGTATTCCTCGGCCAGGATGGTGTCGCCGGGGCGGGTCAGGGTGACGATGGCGGCGACCAGGGCCTGCTGGCTGCCGGCGGTGACCGACACCTGCTCGACCGGCACCTCGGCCCCTTCCAGTTTCAGCCATTTCTGCCCGGCGGTGCGGTGGCGCTGGGCCACCACCTCCAGATTGTAGGACAGCAATTGCGACAGATCGGGCCGCCGCGCCAATTGCGCCAGCACCGGCCCCACCGCCCAGGCGCCCTGGTCGCCCGACGGGCGGTTGACCGCCATGTTGACGATACCGGGATGGGGCGCCCAGGCCACCGACAGGTATTGCCCCAGACCGCTCTCCTTGCGGTCGGGGTCGGTGACGAAGGTGCCGCGCCCCACTTCCCCCGACAACAGGCCCAGCCGCTCGGCCTCGGTATAGGCGCGGGCGACGGTGCCCACCGTCACCTTCAGCCGCCAGGCCAGATCGCGATGGGTGGGCATGCGGGTGCCGGGCAGCAGCCGGCGGGCCTCCACGTCGGCGGCGATGGCATCGACGATGGCGCGGTATTTAGGGCCGGCATGGGCCGACAGATCGGGGAGCCAATTTGACATGGTGGCAATGATGCAATTGACTCATCAGCCCCGTCAATCATTAATTCAATACCACATCAAATGGAGTCAATGTTATGACGCTTCTAAATTGGATGGGTTCATTTATCCCGACATCCTCGCGCGCAATCCCCCTGGTCGAGAGGATTGATCTTATCCTGACCTGGATTGAACGCACCCAGCAGCGCCGCGCCCTGGCCCGCCTGGATGACCGGATGCTGGCCGATATCGGCCTTAGCCGCACCCAGGCCGACCAGGAAAGCGCCAAGCCGGGATGGCAGGAGTAGCCGCCATCAACCAAAGACATATATGTAAAGCGCACATTTTCCTTTGCGGTCGTCACTGCGACTCTTTTAAACTGCTCGCTGTTCGCAAGCGCAGCAATGGGGAGGGGCTCCAGTTGTCCGCACTATACCGCGACAGCTTGCTGCGGCCGGTACCCTGGCTGGCAGCTTTCGCCATCGACGAGGCCGACATCGATGCCGAGCATCGGTCGATGATCGATATGTACAATGAATTGTGCAGCCTGACCGTTCTTGACAGTGCCTCGGCCCGCCAGCGCCTGCTGGATGAGGACGTGGCGGCGGTGATGGCTTACCACTTCAACACCGAGGAGCGGGTGTTCGACGACATCGGCTACCCCGAAACCCATTTCCACAGGCAGGAGCACAACCACCTGCGCTGGCTGATCACCCCGCTTTATGTCTCGCCCCACGATAACGGCTTCGCCCAGGCGCTGCTGAAGGTACGCACTGGATTGGTGGAACACATCATCCGCCACGATCTCGGCTACAAAAGCCATCTGCTCGACCGTAACGGACGTTAGGTTTTTTCTTTTTCTTCCGCCGCCGGCGGCGTCCCCATGCCGCCCCAGTCGGTTTTGTGGTGCTTGGCGACGATGTCGCACATATAGGTGGCGAAGCCCTTGGGGTTGAACGGCTTCAACAGATAGCCCTGAACCCCCAGTGCCTTCACTTTCTCCATGGCGGCGCTGTCCTTGGTGGCGGTGAACATCACCACCGGCAGGGCCGACACCTTGGGTTCCAGCGCTGCCCTGACCCCCCCCAGGAACGACAGACCATCCACCGGCGCCATGTCGATGTCGCAGACGGCGATGGTCGGCTTCATCTCCCAGGCCAGACGCAGACCGTCGCCGCCATGACTGGCTTCATAGACCTGGGCGGCGCCCATGGTCTTCAGCATGCGCACCAACAGGGATCGGGTGGTTTCGTCGTCCTCGATCACCAGAACGGTGACACCGTCGGTGCTGAAGCGTTCAAGTTTCGGTGCCGAGCTCATTCCCCTCCCCCTTCAGCGCGCATCCTTGAAACGGAAATCCAACCTTAAATCAAACGGCGCCTTCTGTCTCAGGGCATCGGGCAGCGGCAGCGGCTGCGCCTTGCGGATGGCCCCATAGATGGCATCGATGATGCGGCGCTGGATGGCGTTGGCCGGCAGGTTCTGATAGCCGTCAAACACCTCGACCGGATTCCAGCGCCGCCTTGAATCATAGATGTCGGAAAAATGGCCGTCAGCCAAAACCTTGACCCGCAGGCTGATATCGGCCTTGTCATAGGCCGACAATCCCGCCGGCGGCTGCCAGTGGCGCAACACCCGCGACAACACCCAATCGCGTTCGTTCTGATTGACCGGGGCCGGCTTTTTCTGCTTGGGGGCCGCGATGGCGGCCACCGGATCGGGCCGAGCCGGCTTGGGGCTTTGGCTTTCCGATACCGGCGTCGACTTTTCCGCCAGATCGCCATCGGTCAGTTGCGGAATGGGCTTGCCCTCGGCCCCCGGCTTGCCCGCCGGGGCGCCGCCATCCTTGGCGGCGGCGGGCGGCGGAGCGGGTGGCGGCGGCACCAGATCGACGGTGACCGCCTGTGGTTCCGGCGCCGGCAGATCGGGCAGCGGAAAGCCCATCCACACCCCGGCCAGCAGCAGATGCAGCAACACCGACAGCACCGGCGCCAGATGGCGCCAGCGCGACGGCGGCGATTGCACGCGGGTCAGGGGCTCAAAGGATGGGGCGGGGGTCATGGCGCGGCAAGGTAACCGCTTGGCCCCCGACAGGGAAGAGGCTTACTCGACCGCCGGCGGGGCGCTCCCTTTTCGACAACAAAAAACCCCGGCCGTTTCCGACCGGGGTTTTCGTCATCACTCAAACGACAGATCAATGCATACCGCTGCCCTTGCTGTCGCCCAGGGCGGCTTGCGCCGCGGCCAGGCGGGCGATGGGCACGCGGTAGGGTGAGCACGACACGTAATCCAGACCGACCGACTGGCAGAAGGCGATGGAGCTGGGGTCGCCGCCGTGTTCGCCGCAAATGCCCAGCTTCAGGCCGGGACGGGCGGCGCGACCGCGTTCGGAAGCGATCTTGACCAACTCGCCCACGCCTTGCTGATCAAGCTGGGCGAAGGGGTCGTGCTCATAGATGCCCTTGGCCCGATAGACTTCCAGGAACGGGCCGGAATCGTCGCGGCTCATGCCGAAGGTGGTCTGGGTCAGGTCGTTGGTGCCGAACGAGAAGAACTCGGCCGACTCGGCGATCTGACCGGCCAGCAGGGCGGCGCGCGGCAGCTCGATCATGGTGCCGACCATGTATTTGAGCTGATAGTTGGCCTCGGCGAAGACCTCGGCCGCCACCTTGTCGATGGCCGCCTTCATCAGGTCCAGTTCCTTTTTGGCGCCGACCAGCGGGATCATGATTTCCGGGGTCACCGTGCGCCCGGTCTCGCGCGAGACCTGCACCGCCGCCTCGAAAATGGCGCGGGCCTGCATCTCGTAGATTTCCGGATAGGTGATGCCCAGACGGCAGCCGCGATGGCCGAGCATGGGGTTGCTTTCATGCAAACTGGCATTGCGGGCGGCGACGACGCCGGCCTCGACGCCGGCGGCCTGGGCCACCTCGGCGATTTCGGCGTCGGTGTGCGGCAGGAACTCGTGCAGCGGCGGGTCGAGCAGGCGGATGGTCACCGGCAGGCCCTGCATGATGTTGAACAGATCGACGAAATCCTGGCGCTGGAACGGCAGCAGCTTGGCCAGGGCAGCGCGCCGGCCCTTTTCCGTCTCGGCCAGGATCATCTCGCGCACCACCAAGATGCGCTCGGGGTCGAAGAACATGTGCTCGGTCCGGCACAGACCGATGCCTTCGGCGCCGAACTTGCGCGCGGTGGCCGCGTCCACCGGGGTTTCGGCGTTGGCGCGCACCTTCAGGGTCCGGATGGTGTCCACCCATTCCATCAAGGTGGCGAAATCGCCGGTCAGTTCGGGCTGGATGGTCGGCACGGCGCCGGCGAACACCTCGCCGGTGCCGCCGTCGATGGTGATGATGTCGCCTTCGCTCACCACCCGGCCGGCGACCTTCAGGGTCTTGGCGGCGTAATCGACGCGGATTTCACCGCAACCGGCGACGCAGGGCGTGCCCATGCCGCGGGCCACCACCGCCGCGTGGCTGGTCATGCCGCCGCGGGTGGTCAGGATGCCTTCCGACACATGCATGCCGCCGATGTCTTCCGGGCTGGTCTCGATGCGGACCAGGATGACCCGCTCTTTCTTGTCCTTGACCCAGATCTCGGCGTCCTCGGCCGAGAACACCACCTTGCCCGAAGCGGCGCCGGGGCTGGCCGGCAGACCACGGGCCAACAGGTCGCGGGCCGCCTTGGGGTCAAGGGTCGGGTGCAGCAACTGGTCCAAGGCCGCCGGGTCGATGCGACCGATGGCTTCCTTGCGGGTGATCAGGCCTTCACGCGCCATGTCGACGGCGATCTTCAAGGCGGCATTGGTGGTCCGCTTGCCGGTGCGGGTTTGCAGCATCCACAGGCGCTTTTGCTGCACCGTGAATTCCATGTCCTGCATATCTTTGTAATGGGCTTCCAGCTTGTGGCGGATGGCGTTCAGCTCGCGGAACACCTCGGGCATCACCTCTTCCATGCTGGGCAGGTCGGAGTGCTGCAACTCGCGGCCATGCTTGGTCAGCTGCTGCGGGGTGCGGATGCCGGCGACCACGTCCTCGCCCTGGGCATTGACCAGGAACTCGCCATAGAAATCGTTGTCGCCGTTGCTGGGATCGCGGGTGAAGCAGACGCCGGTACAGCAATCGTCGCCCATGTTGCCGAACACCATGGCCTGGACGTTGACGGCGGTGCCCCAGATTTCCGGGATGTCGTGCAGGCGGCGATAGGTGATGGCGCGCTGGTTCATCCAAGAGCCGAACACGGCGGTGACCGCGCCCCACAACTGGTCGTGGACATCCTGCGGGAAGGGCGTGCCCAATTCGGCCAGCACCTTGTCCTTGTACTTGCCCACCACCTTCTTCCAGTCGTCGGCGGTCAGTTCGGTATCCAAGGTGATGTCGCGATCGCTCTTGGCCTCTTCCAGGATGTCCTCGAAGTGGTGGTGCTCGACCCCCAGCACCACGTCGGAATACATCTGGATGAAACGTCGATAGGAATCATAGGCGAAACGCGCATCGCCCGAGCGCTTGGCCAAGCCCTCCACCGACACGTCGTTGAGACCCAGGTTCAAGATGGTATCCATCATGCCGGGCATGGAGGCGCGGGCGCCCGAGCGCACCGACACCAACAACGGGTTGGCGGCATCGCCGAATTTGGCGCCCATGATCTCTTCCACCCGGGCCAGCGCTTCGGCCACCTGCTCGGTCAGTTCCGCCGGATAGACATTGCCATTGGCGTAATAATAGGTGCAGACCTCGGTGGGAATGGTGAAACCGGGCGGCACCGGAATGCCCAGATTGGCCATTTCCGCCAGATTGGCGCCCTTGCCCCCCAGCAGATTCTTCATGTCGGCGCGCCCCTCGGCACGGCCACCACCGAAGCTGTAGACCCATTTGCTCATAGCATTGTCCTTTTTCAACGCTTCCGGCCCCCATGGGGCGATCGCTCGCTTGTGGCGGGGGTATGGCCCCCGCCCTTGACCGATTGTTAGCCTTCGACCTTGGAGAAATCGGCGACTTCGCCCATGGCTGCCCCGATTTCCGCCAGCAATTTCAGGCGGTTCACACGCAATTCTGCCTCGTCGGCATTGACCGTCACCTTGTCGAAGAAGGCATCCACCGGTCGGCGCAACTGGGCCAGGGCGGCCATGGCATCGGCGAAATTCTCCGCCTTCAGCGCATGGGCCAGGGCATCGCGCACCGGCGCCAAGGCCTGACCCAGGGCCTGTTCCTCGGGCTGTTGCAGGCGCGAGACGTCGGCGGGGCCGGCAAAGCTGGTGCCGTCCTTCTTTTCCTCTATCTTAACGATATTCGCCGCCCGGCGATATGCGATCAGAAGATTAGAGCCATCGTCCGAACGCAGGAAGTCGGCCAGGGCATCGACGCGGGCCAGCAGGCGGACCAGATCATCCTCGTCGCCCAGGGCGAAGACCGCGTTGACCAGATCGTGGCGCACGCCCTTTTCCTTCAGATGCACCTTCATGCGATCGGCGAAGAAGTCCAACAGGTCGTTGGCGACCATCTTGGGGTCCGCCGACAGCACGCCCGGCTTGTAAAGCGAATGGGCGAACTGGAGCACGGCGAACAACGGCAGCCGCAGATTGTTTTCCACCACCAGCCGGATGACACCCAAGGCGGCCCGGCGCAGCGCGAACGGGTCTTTGGAGCCGGTGGGCTTTTCGTCGATGGCGAAGAAACCGACCAGGGAGTCGATCTTGTCGGCCAGGGCGGCGCAGATGGTTAAGGGCGCGGTGGGGACCGAATCCGACGGCCCTTGCGGGGCGTAATGACCGGCGATGGCATCGGCCACCGCGGGAGTCTCGCCGTCGCCCAGGGCGTAATAGCGGCCCATGATGCCCTGCAACTCGGGGAACTCGCCGACCATTTCGGTGGACAGATCGGCCTTGGCCAAGCGGGTGGCGCGCTCGGCCTCGTCGGCATGGGCGGCCTCGACGAAGGCGGTCAGGTGGCGGGCCAAGGTGGCCATGCGCTCGACCTTGTCGGCCATGGTGCCGAGCTTGGCATAGAACAGGCGCTCGGCCAGCTTGGGCAGGCGCGAATCCAGCCGCTGCTTGCGGTCGGTGTCCCAGAAGAAGGCGGCGTCCGACAGACGCGCGCGCAACACCCGCTGATTGCCGGCGGTGATGGCGGCGCCGTTGTCATTGGTTTCCATGTTGGACACCACCAGGAAGCGGGGCGCCAGCGAACCATCGGCCTTGAGCAGCGAAAAATACTTCTGATGCGAGCGCATGGAGGTGATCAGCACTTCTTGCGGCACCGCCATGAACTTGTCGTCGATGACGCCGATCATGACATTGGGATATTCCACCAGCCCGGTGACCTCGGCCAACAGGCCGTCATCGGCGCGCAAGGTGAAACCGGCGGCGGCGGCGGCATCTTCCGCTTGGTGCAAGATGGCATGGCGACGTTCCACCGGGTCGAGGACCACCTTGGCGGCGGCCAGCTTGCCAGCGTAATCGGCGAAATCCGTTACGGTGAATTCCGCCGGGGCGAGGAAGCGATGGCCGCGCGACACATTGCCGGCACGGATGGGGCCAAAGCTCACCGGCACCACGGCGCCGGCGAACAGGCACAGGATCGATTGCAGCGGTCGCACCCAGCGCACCGTCTCGGCCCCCCAACGTTGCGACTTGGGCCAGGGGAAGTCGGCCATGGCGGCCTCGATGACCTCCTTGGCGGCGTCCACGGTCGGGCGGCCCTTTTTGTTGATGATGGCGAAATAGAATTCGCCCTTGCCGGTATCGCGCTTTTCCAACTGCTCCAGGCTCATGCCGGTGGAGGCGAGGAAACCGGCCATGGCCTGTTCGGGGGCGCCGATTCGGGGGCCGCGCTTTTCTTCCGACACGTCGGGACCGGCGGTGGGCAAGCCTTCGATCACCAGCACCAGACGACGCGGGGTGACATAAGAACGGGCACCGTCGAAGCTCAGGCCGTTCTTGCCCAGGCCGTCGCTGACCAGGCGCAGCAAATCCTCGGCGGCGCGGGCCTGCATGCGGGCGGGGATCTCTTCCGAGAAGATTTCAAGCAGCAACTCGGCCATGGATCACGCCCCCTTCGTTTCGCCGGAGGCGAACATGGTTTGCGAACCGCGCGAGGCCAGCCAGCCTTCGCAGCACGCCTTGGCCAGGGCGCGGACGCGCCCGATATAGCTTTGCCGCTCGGTCACCGAAATGACGCCGCGGGCATCGAGCAGATTGAAGCGGTGCGACGCCTTGATGCACTGGTCATAGGCCGGCAGCGCCAGGCCGGCGGCCAGCAGGTTCTGGCATTCGGTCTCGGCGTCGACGAAATGCCGGTACAGCATCTCGGTGTCGGCATGCTCGAAATTATGGGCGGAATATTCCCGCTCGGCTTGCAGGAAGACGTCGCCATACTTGACGCCCTCGCCGTTGAAATCCAGGTCATAGACATTTTCCACGCCCTGGATGTACATGGCCAGACGTTCCAGGCCATAGGTCAGCTCGACGGCGACGGGGTCGCATTAACTGGGTCACCTCCATGCCGTCGCACCACACTTCCCAGCCCAGGCCCCAGGCGCCCAGGGTCGGGCTTTCCCAATCATCCTCGACGAAGCGGATATCGTGGGCCAGGGGATCGACGCCCAGGCGGCGCAGGCTTTCCAGATACAATTCCTGCGAATTGGCCGGACTCGGCTTCAACAGCACCTGGAACTGGTAATAATGTTGCAGGCGGTTGGGGTTTTCACCATAGCGGCCATCCTTGGGCCGGCGCGACGGCTGCACATAGGCGCATTTCCACGGGTCCGGCCCCAGGGCGCGCAAGGTGGTGGCCGGGTGGAAGGTGCCCGCCCCCACTTCCATGTCATAGGGTTGCAGGATGACACAGCCCTGTTCCGCCCAGAAATTCTGCAACGTCAGGATCAAGTGCTGGAAGCTGGGCTTCTTGGCGCCGGTATGGCCCATGGATTTCCGCCGTCTTTTGAGTGTGTGAAAGAGATCGGATGGCAAACCTAACCAGCGCGTCAGCCCCGGTCAAGGCTCGGCCTTGCCAGAAACCGGGGCATGGGCCAAGCTGACGCCGTCACCACCGCCGGAACCGACCATGGACCCTATGTATGATTGGGCGCGCGACCTGTTTCCGCTGTGCCGTTCGCTGACCGGTGACGGCGTGCGCCGGACGCTGTCCTATCTGGCCGATCTGCTGCCCGGCCTGGAGATTCACGAGGTTCCCAGCGGCACCCGGGCCTTCGACTGGACCGTGCCCGACGAGTGGAACATCACCGACGCCCATATCCTTGGCCCCGACGGCGCCAAGGTGGTCGACTTCGCCGACAATAATCTGCACGTGGTCGGCTATTCCGAGCCGGTGGACGTGATCCTTGGTCTCGATCAATTGCAGGGCCACCTTTATTCCCTGCCCGAGACCCCCGACTGGATCCCCTATGTCACCTCGTATTATCGCCGCCATTGGGGCTTCTGCCTGAGCGAGAACCGCCGACGGCAATTGGCCCCGGGCGATTATCGGGCGGTGATCCGCTCGACCCTGGCCCCCGGCGCGCTCAGCTATGGTGAACTGATCCTGCCCGGCGAGACCACCGACGAGATTTTACTGTCCACCTATGTCTGCCATCCGTCCATGGCCAACAACGAATTGTCCGGCCCGGTGGTGACGACGGCGCTGGCCCGCTGGCTGCTGGCCCAGCCCAAGCGCCGCTTCACCTATCGCATCGTCTTCGTGCCCGAAACCTTGGGCGCCATCGTCTATCTGTCGCGCCACCTTGAGGCCATGAAGGCCAATACCCGCGCCGGTTTCGTCCTGACCTGCCTGGGCGACGACCGCGCCTATTCCTTCCTGCCGTCACGTCTGGGCGGCAGCTTGGCCGACCGCGCCGCCTTGCACGTGCTGGCGCGTCATGCCCCTGGCTTCAAGGCTTACGGCTTTCTCACCCGCGGCAGCGACGAACGCCAGTATTGCAGCCCCGGAATCGATCTGCCGGTGGTGTCGGTGATGCGGTCGAAATACGCAACCTACCCGGAATATCACACCTCCGCCGACGATCTGGACCTGATCAGCCAAGCCGGGCTGGAAGGCGGCTTCACCATGCTGCAACGCTGCCTACAGGTGCTGGAGGCCAACCGGGTGTGGCGGGTGACCACCTTGTGCGAGCCGCAATTGGGCAAGCGCGGGCTGTATCCGACCGTCAGCACCGCCCACAGCTATTTGCAGGTCCAAACCATGATGGACGTGCTGGCCTATGCCGACGGCCAGCGCGACCTGATCGGACTGGCCGAGACGATCGGCGCCGACGCGCTCGACTGCGCCGTCATTCTGGACCGTCTCGCCGCCGCCGGGCTGGTGGAAGAAATCAGCCCGTGACCACCTTTTCCCACTTGACCACCTTTTCCCACTGGCCCGAGCGGTGCGAGCGCGCCACCGCCTCGAACAGGGCCAATCCGTTCTCGGCGTCGTCGATGCCGAACACATAGGGGTTGCGCGGCGCCTCGGGACCGGCGCGCAGATCGTCGACGATGTCGTAATAATAATTGGCGAAGGCCTCGATATAACCGGCGGGATGGCCCGGCTTCATGCGGTTATAGCGGAACAGGTTGGACACCAGCCCATTGGCGGCGCGGTCGATGATCATGCGCTCGCCGGTCTTGAAGGCGACGTGGATGGTTTCCGGCTCCATCTGGTACCACTCGGCGCTGCCCTTATCGCCATAGACGCGGATGCGCAGGCCGTTCTTATGGCCGATGGCGGCCTTGGAGAACCAGAAATGCGCCGCCATGCCGCTGGGATAACGGCCCAGCGCCTGCACCGAGCTGACCACCGGATAGCCGTCGGTATAGGCGAACTGCCCCATCACCTCGCTGGCCTCCTCGCCGGTGAGGAAGCTGATCATCGAGTGCATGTGGATACCCAGATCCAGGCAGATCATCGGCACCACGCCATCGGTCAACCGCCACGACTGGATACCCTTGTTGAGGCCGGCGATGTCCGGCGGACGGGCGAAGGCGTCTTGCGGCATCTCCACCATGATCTGATGGATGCGACCGAAATCGCCGCGCTCCATCCGCGCCTTCAACTCGCGCAGCATGACGTTGCCGGTGTAGTTGAAGGTCACCGCCAGATAATGGCGGGCCGGATCGTAATGCTGGCGGATATGGGCGATGCCGGCGAGATCGAGGGCCAGCGGCTTCTCGCAGATCACCGGGATGCCGGCATCAAGCAGATCGCACACCTGCTCCACATGGTCGGGCGACGGCGTCAGCACGCAGACGGCGCCGACGCGACCGGCCTCGGCGGCGATCAACTGGCGGTAATCGGCATAGGTGCGTTCGGGCGGCACGTGCCACAGGGCGGCGGTGCGGGCGTTGGTTTCCTCATTGCGGGAAAACACCCCGGCCACCAGCTTCATCCGCCCGTCCATGCTGGTGGCGGAGAAATGGGTCATGCCCACCGCCGACGACAGACCGCCGCCGATGAAGGCCACCTCCAATACGTCGTTGCCTGCCATGATCCTCGCCTTCCCATTCTGGTGCGGCCTGCCCGATTCTGGGCCCGTCAAGCCTTGGTCCCACTGTACCCGCCAAGACTGAACCTAATCTTAAGCGAACGAACCGGCATTGCGGGTGAACGAGGCGCTGTCGACCACCGGACCGTCACCGACAATGTCCTCGAAGCGGCGCATGGCTTGGGTGCGGTCGGCCTCGCCGTGGAAGGCCTGCATGAAGCGGGTGAAGATGCGATCCTTCTTCGACTGGGTCGGCAGGTCCATGCCGGCGAAATCGCCATGGTCGACGATGTTGTCGAGAATATAGGAATAATATTGCAGCCGCTGCCCGGCATCGGTGGGGAAATAGACCAGGG
Organism: Stygiobacter sp.; assembly: GCA_006218045.1. GTDB lineage: Bacteria > Pseudomonadota > Alphaproteobacteria > Rhodospirillales > Magnetospirillaceae > Magnetospirillum. The sequence continues at coordinate 156,405 of VBWB01000008.1, read as the reverse complement.
CCTTCTCGATCAGCGACACCATGGCCCCGACCAGACCACGGCGATAACGCGGCTGCAAAGCCGCCACCAGATCAGGCGCTTGGGCGCGGGTGAAGGCCCAGACGTCGCGCAACGCGGCCAGCAGCCCGTCGATCTGTTCATGCCCGAGCGAATTGATGATGGAATCGGGGCGGTAGCGCTTGAAATACAAATCCTCGCCCAGAACGGCGATGCGGGCGGCGTGCCAATGCACGCGATAGATTACCGGGATATCCTCGTGCAGACCGGGGGGGAAGGTGATGCCGTGCTCGGTGAACAAGCTGCGGCGCACCAGCGAAAAGATCACCGAGCCGTCCAACTCGCCGGCCAGGAAGTTGGAAACCCGCTGGTCGCGGTCAGCCACCAGGAAATCCATGTCCTTGCGCCGGGCATAGGCGGCATCGTCCGTCCCTTGCACCAGGACGTAGGAATAGAACACCGCATCCGCATCCTGGGCGCGGGCGTGGGTGAGCACGGTTTCCAACGCCTGCGGCACCAGATAATCATCGGCATCGAGAAAGAACAGATACTCGCCTCGTGCCCGTTCCAGACCGCTGTTGCGGGCGGGACCGGGGCCGCCATTGGCGGCGCGACCCAGGGCGATGACATTGCCATGGGCGGCGGCATGGGCTTCCAGCACCGCCAAGGTGTCGTCGGGCGAGCCATCATCGACGCAGATGACCTCGAAACGGTCGGCTGCCAGACTCTGCGCCGCCAGGCTTTGCAGGCCCTTGCCCACATAGCCGGCGGCCTTGTAGACGGGAACGATGACGCTGATATCGGGGGGAGCCATGACGAATCCTCAAAAGTCGACCGTGAAAAATCCCGGACAGCAGTGCGCGAAAGCGGGGGTCCATGCTGAGGCATGGATTCCCGCCTACGCGGGAATGACGAAAGAAAAATAGGTGTTCTTCCGCACCCGGCTAAATCACCGGAAAAAGTACCCTGAGCGAAGGACTTTTCACGGGTAACCTAAAAAATCATGCTGTCGACGATGCGCTGGTCGCCCACGCCCATGACGTGCAGGGCGCGACGGATGTCCTGATAGGCGTAGGACGATCCGATCACCACCGGGTGATCCACCGCCAGCACGGCATCAGGGGTTTTGATCGGGGCATTGTGGAACGTCCCGCCTTGCTTGGCCGGATCGGAATCGACGAAGAAGGCGATGGGGCTTTCCTCGAAGAACAGGCTTTCGCGGATCAGCCCGTCGGCATATTCGCCACTGCCCCACACCACCACCGGCTGTCCGCGGAAGCGGTCGTTGTTGGCGAGAATGGAGAGATCGGCCAAGGCCGCCGGGTCGGTGCGGCGAAGGACGCGGATGGCATGGTTGATGCGCGGACGCAAATGGTCGTCGAAATGGCACGACGCGGTGCCGCCTTGCAACAATCCCTCGTACAGGCGCACGGCGCTTTTCACCTGCTCGACCCCGATCTCCGCCGATTTATAATCGGCGCTGATCTGGAAGGCGCAGTGCGACAGGCCGTATTCCTGGATACGGGCAAGGAATTCCTCGACCTCGGCCACCGTCGAATTACCGTCGGTGAAGATGTATTTAAGGGCGATATTGGCGGTGCCGGCGAACTCCACATAGCGGCGCAGATTGCCCAGCACCTTGTGCAACTGATTGACGCCACGCACCTGACGAAAGGTTTCCACCGTGCCGGCATCGATGCTGGTGGTGAGGATGGCGCGACCATCCTTCAGATGATCGGCCAGATCCTGGCTATAGAGGATGGCGTTGGAGAACACCCGGTTGTAAAGCGGCTTCAGCCGCCGCGAGACGGTGGTGAAAATCTTCTCGAAGCCGTCCAGCATCAGCGGTTCGCCGCCGCCCCAGGCCAAGACCACCTCATCGCCGATGACACCCGCCTCGGCATAGCGGTCGAACAGGGCCATGACGTCGTATTTAGGCAGGACATTGCCGTAATAAATGTCGCTGCAATAAGAACAGCGCATGTTGCAGCGGGAATGGGCCTCGACCGAGATCAGGTCCAGGCTCAGGCGATCCAAGTCCGGCCATTCGGCCTCGGTCAGATAGGGGCAGCCGCTACATTGGGTCGCTTCGCCGGCATTGATGGCCCGCCACAGATCGCGCTTGGCCGCCAGCACCTTGTCGGGACCGACATCGTCGTCACCATCGACGTTGAACACCACCGCGTCGCCGCGCATTTCCCCATCCACATGGAAACGCTTGCAGCAATGGCGGAACTGGTCCGGCCCCAGATAGAGGGCGTGGTGGATATAGCGGCAGCTCAATGTCTTGGTCATGGCGTTCACCCATGGTCATCCCGGCGCTTCTGCCGGTAGCCCCAGTTTAGACGTTTACTTCCGTCGAAAACGTTAACTCAATCCCAGCAAGCCGCGCAGCCGCGCCGACAGATCCTTGCCCTTGAACCGCTCCTGCAATTCGGGCTTGACCGTCTTGCCCAGCGCGTTCTTGGGCAAGGCCGCCACCACCGCGAAATCCAACGGCTGCTGGTAATCGGCCAGCTTGTCCACGCAGGCCCGGCGCAGCGGCCTGAGATCGAAACCCGCTGTCTCCTTCGGCACCACCACCGCCAGCACCGCCTCGCCCAGATAGCTGTCGGGCAGGCCGATGGCGGCACAATCGGCCAGCAAGCCGGTCCCCATCAGCACCCGCTCGATGTCGATAGGATATATGTTGATGCCACCGCTGATCACCAAGTCCTTCTTGCGCCCCGAAAAGTACAAAAACCCGTCGGCATCGACCCAGCCCAGATCGCCGGTGAGGAAATAGCCGTCGCGCCAGGCGGCAGCGGTGGCGTCGGGGCGGTTGTAATAGCCGAGAAAGGCGGTGGGGGTGCGGCAGGCGATCTCGCCGATCTCGCCCAAAGGCAACACCGCGCCGTCATCGCCCAGGATGTGCAAATCGATGCCGGGCAGCGGCAGGCCGACACTGCCCATCTTGGCGGCGGGATGCTCGGGCGACAGGTTGGAGACCACCCCCACTTCCGACGCCCCGTAGATTTCGTGGAACTGGCAGGCCAGCACGGCGGCAAGGCGGCGCTTCAGCTCTTCGGCGATCTGCGCCGATGACGATACCAGCACGCGCAGGCTGGCCAGACGCGCCGGCTCGGCCAGGAAATGCGGCAACAGGGCGCTCAATTGCGACGATACCGGGATGGTGAAGCTGACCCGCCAGCGTTCCACCGCCGCCATCCAGCCCGCCGGGGTGAAGGGCTCCAGCACCACCGCGCTCATGCCGAACATCAACGGCATCAGCACCAGACGCTGGGCCAGGGAATGGTACAGGGGGGTGGCGGCCAGCACCACGTCGGTGTCCTTCAGGCCATAACACTCGACGGCGCTGCGGGCGCGGGCGATCTTGGTCGCTTGCGAGAAGATGATCGGCTTGGGCGCCCCGGTCGAGCCCGAGGTCATGGTCAGGATATAGGGCAGATCGTCCGCATCGTCAGCCCGGCCCAAGGCATAATCATCGGGCGCCCGGGCCAGCAACTCGTCATAAAGACAGCAGCCGGGGACGGCGTGGTCGACGCTGAGGCAACGGTCGGTCGCGACCAGTCCGGCGAACGCGGCCAGAAGCTGTCCGTGGCCGATGACGAATTCGCTTTCGGTGGCGGTGAAGGCGGTGACCAGCGCCTCGCCGCGTAGACCGGCACTGACCGGGACGATCACCGCGCCCCGTTCGGCCACGGCCAGCATCAGGGCGGCGAAGGCCCGGCAATTCTTCAGCAGCACCAGCACGCGGCTGCCGCGACCGACGCCAAGCCCGGCCAGACCGGCGGCGAGACGGCGCACCTCCTCGGCCAAATCGGCATAACTGACCGGCTGGTCGGAAAACACCAGGGCGATCTTGTCGGGCGTCGCCCGGACATGGGCGAGAAAATGTTGAACGATGGCGGACATCAGCGCTCCTGCTCAGGCGTGGCGCAACAGCGGCAGCAAAAACGCCGCCGCCTGAAGAGAGACCTCGGCTTCGACCGGAGTATCGGCCCGGGTGCCCCAGCCGGCGAAGGGAGTTGAGGCATGCGCATCGTTCTCAGCCCGACCGAACACCGGATTGACGAAGGACAGGTCGGCCAGACGCGCCTTGGCCACCGGGTTATGACCGGGGGCGAGCGGGTCGAACCACGGCGAGGCGGCTGCCACCGCCGCCCCCGCTTGCGCCGCCGCCACCGCCAGCTGGTGGCCGGGGGCGAGGTTGTGGAGGAAATAGCCGCCGGCGCCCGACAGATTGCGCAGATGCATTGCAGCGCGGATGGGCAAATGCCCATGGTCGGCCAGCCAGGCGGCGAACCCCACCGGGCCGGGCAGGACCAAAAAGCGCAATTCCGGCCCGTCCCAGCCCTCCTCGCGGGCTTGCCGGGCCATGGCCAGCAAGGTTTCCACCCCCGACAGCATCTCGGCACCGCCCCATTGGCCGGCCAGGGTGGCGGCGACCACCACCACGCCATCCTTCCCGCCGGGCACGATGCTTTCGCCCACCGTCATGGTGCCCATGCTCGCACGCGCGTCGATGCGCACGTGATAGCGCTGCCCCGTCAGTCCGGCCCGATTCGCCGCCGACAGGGTCAAGGTCCAGTCGCGGTTGTTGAAATCCTCGTGCCAGGGCATCGCGTCGGCGACGACGAGATGGCGGTGCAGCCGGTCGATCTCCACCTCTTCGTCCACCGCCAGCGACGACAGGGCCGCGGCCACGTCGGCGATCTCGCGCCCGCTGTCCACACAGCGCAGGCTGACGGCGGCGCAATGCCACTTCTCCGGCACCACCCAGTCGAAGGCGTTGTGTCCGGTGCGGTACTGGGTCAAAGCGATGCCGTGGTCACGGGCCAACAATGCCATGGCCGCATCCATCTGCGGGCTGACGCTGGCCCTGGGCAACGGCCACAGAGCGGCGACGCTGTCGACGACGATGGCGGGATGACCGGCGCGCGCCGCTTCCTCGGCCAACACGTCGCCGGGCGGGCCTTGGGCCAGCAACCACGGGTCGGCGACCAGGGCGTCGAGGGTGAAGCGGAAATAATCGGCGTAATCGGCGACATAGACCCGAGCCCGTCCGACCGGGGCATGGCGCCAGATGCCGGACTCCTCGGCCATGCGGCCCAGGCGGTGGGCATTGGCGAAGGCGCAATCCAGGCGGGCCGGCACCGCGTACATCCACCACACATCGCGCGCGCCCGACTCATCGCGGATAAGGCCATGGAACAGCTTGTCGTAGCGGAACGGCACCCGCGCCAGCCAATCGGCGTGATGGATGAAGGCGGTCCAGTTCGAGCCCAGGCCGATGCTGACGCATTTCATCGCGGTCCAACGCGCCATGCGGGCGAACAGGCAATCCTCGCCATAGGAACTGGGCGGCAGGGCCGCGAACAGCGGCGCGCAAGCCGGCCCCAGCCCGACCACCGACATCATCGGATCGCACGAGCGCATCGCACCGGGCTGGCGGCGCAGATATTCGGGAAACGGCCCCACTTCCCCTGGGGTGGCGCCCGGATCGAACAGGGCCGGCTCGCTCGCCCGGCTGCGACCGATGGTATAGGAATAGGCTGGCACCAGGATGGAGCCGCTCTCACCCACCACCTCTTGCAGGGCGGACAGGGCCAGGGCGCACAACTCGTCCATGCTATTGATTCCGGCGGCGGCACCCAGCAGCCCCAGACTGGTGGAAACGAAGGCGCAATCGCCCGCCTTCAGGCCGGCGGCACGCAAGGCCGCGACCAGATCGCCGCGGTCGTAGCCGTTCATCCCAATTTGCCGTCAATCAACCCGGCCAGACCGCCGATCCAGCGAAATTCGTCGGATTGGGTATCTTCCGCGGTCAGGGTGATGCCGTATTCCGCCTCGATCTCCATGATGAAGTGCAAAAGGCCGAAGGAATCCACATGGCCGCCATCGAGATAACGGTAGCGCTCCTGCTGGGCGGCATCGGCACCGGGCACCGGGCCGCGCTTCCGTTCCAGCGCGGCGATGAGAAATTGTGCGATGGCCGCCTTGTCCGACATTCCGCCTCCATCTTTTACACGTGGCCCGTGACGGGCCAACCCGCTTCAGTACGTGGTGCCGGGCACCACCGAGCGGCCATCGGCCCACCACGGCTCTTCCCCGGTTTCCAGCATGGTCTTGATTTCCCCGAAGGTGTCTTCGCCCTCTTGCAGCATTTCCAGGTGGAGATCGCGGTAAAGGGTGAGAAACCGTTTGAAAGCCGGGGCGCGGGCGCTCTCTTCGCCAATGCGGTTGAGGAAGTAGCACGCCGCCTTGGTGAAGCCGACGATCGGACCTTGGAAGAACGGATAGACGTTCTTGTAGAAGCCCAGATAGCCCTCGCGGTCGAAATCGGTGATACGGGCGATGAAGGTGCGGAAATCCACCCCCTCGGCCTCGCATTGATCGATGAGGTCGACCAGATCCTGGCGCAAGCGACGGACCTGCGGGACGAAACGGTCGATGTCCTGATTGGCCAGGAAATCGCCGGCCTTGAAGAACTCGGAACCGTCGCGGATGCGTTTGAAAATCTCGTCCTTGTTCACCGGCGCGCCGGCGAAGAACAGCGATTCCGGCAGTTTCGGCGTCGATCCCTTGATGAAGGCGCCATCCGAACAGTTGAACAGCTTCAACTGGAAGCGGTCGATTTTCTGTTCGATCATCTCCCGCGTCCAGGTGAAAATCAGATTGGAATGGATGGTGCCGCCGAAATTTCCCGGACAAGAGAACTGCCCGTCGTAACTTTCGACCACGAACTCGTCGAGCGTATAATAGATGGTGTTCTTGGAATGATGGTTCTTGGCGTCACGCCAGCCGCAATCACAGCCGAACAGATACATGGTCTCGAAACCCAGGCGGGCAGCGACCGAAATACTGGTGTTGGAGATCGACGGCCCCACCCCGTTCATCACCTGGACGCCCTCGCCGAAGCACGAGGTCGAGGTCACCGTGTCGCGGTAGAAGAAATAGCTTTCGTCGAACAGCTCCGGGACCATGGGATTGACCGACACCGACCCCAGCATCTTGATCCCGGTCAGCCGCCCGTCGGGAAACAGGTCCGGGCGCTGTTCCATGATGTGCTTGCACAGCTTGTAGGTGTGCGGCGTATTCTCGAGTTCGATGTGATAATCGGGGATGATGTCGGCGGCGATCAGCGCCTGCAACGTCGTCCCCGACGAGAAGATGACGGCGTGATCCCGCCACTGGCGAATATACTCGATGCTCTCGTCCAGCGAAGGACCGGCGGCGACGATGAAGGCGGGCACGTCGTAGCGGCGGCGGAAGGTGCCGCGCAGCAGGTAATGATCGTATTTGTACAGATTGGCGGCGCCGTTGCGCACCATCTTGCGCTCGTCCTCGTAATAGCCGCGCCCGACCATCTTGATGGGAATGTCGTCGAGCAGGCGCTGATAGGCCTGATCCAACGGCCAGAACGGGTAATGACGGTACAGATAGGCGCCGTCGATGAAGATTTCACCGACCCGGTCGATCACGGCGGAAATACCGGCACTCAACGCTGCCGGCTCGGGCGACAGCACCAGATGCAACGTGCAGCCCCGCTGGCTCAGGGTCCGGTGCACGGCGGCCCAGTCGATGGTCCGCAATGACAGGAACAGGAATTCGTCCATCGCTTCGCACACGATCATGTGATCAAGCTCGAAGCGCTCGGCCAAAAGCGGCAGGTGATAGCCCAAGCCGATGCCGAAAACAAACATGTAGCAGGTCTCGGACGGCGGCAGACGGGTCAAACCATCGACGCCAAGCTCGGCCAATCCGTTGACCATGCCATCATAGAACCGGCGCGAAACCATGCTGTCGCCGGTGACGCCCTCGACCGAGCTATAGCCGGTTCTGGACGGCGCCGCCTCGAAGAAATCCACCTGTTCCTTGGCCAGACGGCGACCGTCATCCTTGTAAAGCCTGCCGCCGCCAAGGTCGATGTCGAGAATGGCGCCATCCTCGATCACCGGAACCGCCAAAAGTTGCCCCAATGCGGCCAGACGCGCGTACGCGACCGGGTATTCCCGCTCGATGAAGCGCAGATTGGCCTCGAACAATGCTTGGTTGACCATACCCGCCCCCGGTTCAGCTGGCCCGGGCAGCAAGATGATCAAGCAAGGCTTGGCTGAAGGAACCGGCGAAGCGGGCGGCGTTGAACGCCACCCCGTTGGCCGCCTGCATTGCCGCCTGAGCGCGGAAAGCCGTCAGTTTCTCCACCGTGCCGGCCCAGGTTTCGGCCAGGCCGACATAGGCTTGCAGATCAACCGCCACCATGTCGCCGGCCCAGTCGACATCGGCGAAGGCGGCGGCCAGATCGGCGGTGGCGGCGCTCCCGCCGGCAAGAACGATGACCGGCACGCCGGACCGGGCCAGACGCCCCAGGGCCGTCACGTTCACATGCGGCACCGGCGCCAGCACCACATCCACCTGATGGGCGAATTGGACCAGATCAGCCTTGATGACGTCGATGCGGTGGGCGACGCCGAAATTGCCGAACAGCTCGATGATGTGGTCGATGCTTTGCTGCTCGTCGAACTGACCGGCATCGCGGATCGCCAACACGCTGCCGGGGATTGTCGCCAACACCGCCGACCACAATGCCGCCGTCTCGGCGCTGATCTCGGCCAGCGACGCCTCGGCGCCGAAGGTGAATCCCTGCCCCTGAAGACTGGGCGGCGGCCCGGCGTCGAAACCTTCGCCGATCAGCACACGACCGCCGGGAAGCACCACGGCACCGGGCAAATCAGCAGGGGCGCCAACCAGATGCATATTGGCGCCCGGCATGGGACCATGGGACGGGGCATTCAGCCACGCCGCCTGGATGGGAGCCGAGTTGCGCAGGAACAGCCCGGCCCGCTCGGGCAGGGCCAGACCGTCCATGTCGAGCAGGACAGCCACCCCCTCGCCCCGGATCAGGGCGCCCAAGGTCAGCACGTCAAGTTCGGCGATATTGCGCCAGCGGGCGAACAGACCGCGATACATGACATTGCGGGGGGCGGACAATTCGCCATTGCCCAAACCGATGACGGTAAAGCGGCTCTTGTCGAGGGCACCGACGACGCGGCTGAGCATGTCCGCCCGTTCCGGTGGATGCAGGGCCGAGCACAGAACGCCGAGGGTCAGATGGTCGAGACTGCCCAATTGCGGCGCCGGTCGGGGCGACTTGACGCAATGACGGTCCACCGCCTCGGCCCAGCGCGCGGTATCGGCCACGGCATCGGAGCGCCCGGCGGGGATATGGACGAGATCGGCCACCATGGTTCCCCACAGCGGAATGGCACTGGCGGCCTGGGCGACGGCGGCGCGATGGGCGGCCAGCCCCTCATCGTGGCGCCCCAACGATATCAGGCAGGCGCCGATGCGCGACAGCAGGGTCGGTTTCGCTCCGCCCAGGGTGACCAGACTGCGCAACATGCCCAGCGCCTTGCCGGATTGCCCATTCAGGCCCAGGGCGCGGGCATAATGGTCGATGGTCTCGACGCTGTTGGGCTCTATCATCAATTGCTGTTCAAAATAGCGGATGGCGCCGACCAGATCCATGGCATCCAGCGCCGCCAGCCCGGCGCGCATCAGCGGACGATAGCTGACGGTGCTCAAGGCGGTGGCGAAGGACGGCAGCGACGGCCCGAACAGCGCCATCATCCGGCCATCCGGCGGTGCGATGGTTGCCTCCTTGCCATGGTACAGCGCCTTGGGCAGCACGCCGGCCAGACAATAAAGGATCGCCAGCAATTCCTGGGTGTCGATGGGAGCCTGAGGAGATTCCAAGAGTTCGGACATCAGCTGAATGGCATTGCCGAGCATGTTGGAGCGATAGGCGACAGCCGCCAGCGCACAAACGGCGGAGGGGTGGTTTTCGCCGCGCGCCATGGCCATTTCCGCCACGTCGAGGGCTTCTTGGTCCAGGTTTTGATCGAGAAGCGCCTTGATTTCGGCATAGAACGCGCTTTCGGACATCTGTCCGGTGACTTCTGTCATGCTGTCCCCCCAGGTTTACTACCGCTCACTATCAAACCACATCGTTGGTGCCGGTGATGGCAGCCGGGTTGGCTTCGCCTTCGCCGGCCGCGGCGCCTTCCGTCGGCGTGGAGAACAGGCCCGCGGCAATCTGCCGGTTGATGTTGATCAGCACGTCCAGCTTCGCCGGCAGCGGCTCGGCGATGATGTCCACCGAGCGCCTGTCGATGAAATTGCACAAGGACAGCATATCCAGGCGCATCTGGTCAGGAAGCGCCGATTCCTCGCCCGACAATTCAGCCTGGAAAATGGTCCACAGCCGCCAGTTCAGGCGGACGGCGACCAGCAGATCATCACTGCTCGCCCCTTCCTTTTGCGCCAAGGACATGCGCCGGGCCGCTTCGGTCAGCGCCCAGGCCTCGGTCTGGCGCGGATTGCCCGGCTGAGGCACTGAATTATACGGGGTTTGACCGTAATTGGGATAAGCCATGACACATCTTCTCCCGGAGGGGCGCTAAACACCCGTAATTGTCTGGTACAAACGATTAAATATCGGTGAAGAGGCGCCTTCAGCCGCCCAGCCGGACCGAGCGGTGCGGCCAGCCCACCGCCACGTCGCACCACTGGCCGCAGCGGAAGGTTTGGGTCAGTCCGGCCTTGAAGGCGGCGATGGAACGCAGCTTGGGGCTAAACGCAGGATCCTCGTGCAGGTCGCCCAGGCAGAACTGACGAAACCCGCGCCGTTTGGCATCGGCGATGACCTGATACATCAGGGCCGGAAGCGCCGATTTAACCTGATCCGGCGCCCGGACCGAGCCACCGTAATTGACCACGTCGGCATGAAACGACACCATCACCAGGGCCAGCCAGCGCTGAGCGTCGCGGCATCCATACAAGGCGAACTCACCCCGCCTGACATGGTCCAGGAGATGGCCTTCGTCTTCTGCCGCATGCCGACCGCTCTCCTCGACCATGGCCCCATAGGCCTTGACCAACTCGACCTCTCCGCCCTCTCGGGACAAGGTGAAGTCAAGCTCACGCAGCCCCCAACGGGCCAGATTGCGGCTGGTCTGGCGAAAATCCGCCAAGATGCGGTCCATGTCCGCCGACAGGTCGATGGTTGCCCGCCGCATGCGCCGGCAGACATGGGGAAAGGTGGTGATCCACTGACGCAACGCCTCCCTCGGCTGGTCGTCCCAGAGTTGCAGACGGATGTCGTCAACCCCGGACCATTGGGCCAGATGCTCCAACTGGCGCAAGGCCAGAGGAAGGACCGCCTCCCCCGCTTCGCTCAGCACGACGATGTCTATGGCGGAACTGCGACAGCCCAAATGACCCTCTTGCAGCACGTCGCATTCGACCTGAAGCAAAGGTAGCCCGACCCTATCGACGATCAGGAATGACAGATCCAAGGGCGATCCGTATTCCGGCACATCAGCCGTCAGAAACGATGCCTTGGTCTGGGTCGGATCACGCAGGGGATCGCACAGCAATGGTGAGCGAAAGCCTTGGATGAGCTGCTGGAACTCTTGGGGTGAGGATTGCGCGCACACCACCGCCCCCGAGGCATCGGCCAATTCCATGACGTTTCCGCGCGGTGGTTGCCGAACCATGCGGCAGGCCAATCCCTGATCCCGTTCCGCCAGATCCTCGTGTCCGATGCGGGCCAGCCATTCCGCCCGCATACGGTAAACCACCGCCCGGTCCGCCGCCATGGGCAGCAGGTGCAAGGCTTGGTGGAACGCCACCCAAGGCGACAACTTCATGCCCAACTGGCCGAGATGAAGGGCTATGGCCACCCACAGCGGCGGGCGTTCCGCTTCCGGCAGGGTGACGAGCGTCGCCAGCAGGCGGCCCGTCCCCTCCGGCAGCAGCGGCAAGACAGCGGCGACCGCCGCCGGCTCCGGCGACCATAACAGGTCGTGCAGTCGGGCATCCAAGGGCGAAGAGGCCGCAAACCTAGCCTGGAACATACGGCACGCTCCACTCGAACGAACTTTTTCAGTGGATCACTGTTCGCCTAAAAAAAATGGTGCGGAGTCGCCTCCGCACCATTCCTTAAACCATTACCGATTAACGGAAGAGCGACAGCACGCCCTGTTCCTGCTGACCGGCGAACGACAGGGCCTGGATGCCCAGCTGCTGGCGGGTCTGCAAGGCAACCAAGTTGGCGCCTTCTTCGTTGAGGTCGGCCAAGCTCAGCTTGTCGGCGCCTTCCTTCAGAGCGTTCACATAGGACTTGGTGAAGTCCGAACGGGTCTGCAGCAGGGCGACGTTGGTACCGATGGTCTTCGCGTTGGAACGAACGGTGATGATCGCCGAGTCCATCTTTTCGATGATCGCATCGAACACCGACACCGAGTTGGAAACGCCGGACCATTCGGAACCAGCACCGGTCAGGCCGGAAGCCAGCGACAAGGTCCTGCCCAGAGCGGTGGCGGCACCATAGGTGAAGCCGGCCAGCTGGGTGATGCGAACGTCGACGCCCTGCACCGCCAACTGAGCGGCGGTCTTGTCGGAGAACTGAACGGTCAGCTGAGCCACGGTGGAGTTCAGCAGGTTCAGGCCCTGATAGTTGGCGTCGTTGACCAGATTGGTGACCTGCTTGGCCAAGGTCTGATACTGGGTCGCCAGATCAGCGCGCTCGGCGTTGGTCGCCGACTTGGCGCTGAGCAGCAAGCCCTTCATCTGGACCATGATCTTTTCCTGGGATTCCAGGGAGGTCAGAGCGGACTTCAGCGACGAGATGCCTTGATCGATGCCGTCCTTACGGGTCGTCAAGTCGCTGGCGCGGTCGTTCAAGCTCTTGGACTGGAAGTAGGCGACCGCGTCGTCAATGGCGCTGGACACCTTCAAGCCGGTCGACAGACGCGAGTTGGTGCGTTGCACCATCGTCGAGGTCTGGTTCAGCGAGAGCAGATTGGAACGGATGGAGTTGGATAGGGTAACACTGTCAGCCATGGCACACCCCCTTCTGGAAGGCCTAGTTAAGCGAAGCTGTCGGCGGCGGTGCCTTTGGCACCCTCGGTGCCGACAACCTTATGTCGTGGTCCGGATCGCAGCACACCCTCGGCCTGAGAATGGCATCCAGGCAATTGACCCAGACTCCTTTTCCACACAGGCATCATGCCATGAACGACGTTAAAAAGAAATGAACTTTTTGCGCGCCAATATGCCCTGGTGGCGATGCCGGATGACCGGTAAAGGCCATGATATACTTGGCCCGGCCAGCATCAACCCCCTGGAGGCGTTCATGACCGAGGAAGACCGTCTGCGCTGGATTCGTTCCGCCTGCGACTGGTCGGATTTCACCGAGACGGCGGAAATCTCCTACCAGCACCCCGCCCGCATGGTCTATGTGGAGGAAGGCGTCCAGTTCGTCGAACAGGACAGTTTCTTCGGCCTGGGCAGCGCCCTTTATGTCGGCCGACATTCACACATGCTGGGCAACGGCATGATCTCGCCCATGCTGACCATCGGGCGCCATTGCTCGATCTCGCAGAACGTGGTGCTGGGCGGCGGGCGCCATCCCATGGAATACCTGACCACCGGCCACATTCCCGGCGCGGGGGAAGAGCGCAGCTATTATGCCGATGCCGAGGAGCACTTCGCCGCCGGCGACACCAGCGCCTTCACCCGCATCGGCTGTGACGTGTGGATCGGCGCCAATTCCATGGTGCTGCGCGGCCGCACCATAGGCACCGGCGCCTGCATCGGCGGCGGCGCGGTGGTCACCCACGACGTCCCCCCCTATGCCGTCGTCGTCGGCAACCCGGCCAGGATCATCCGCTTCCGCTTCCCCGAGAAGATCATCGAAAGCCTGCTGAGAACCCGCTGGTGGACCCTGCCGGCCGAGACCATCAAGGACTTGCCCTACAAGGACATCGCCTTGTGCGCCGAGGTGCTGGAGGACATGCGCGCCGCCGAGGCCCAGGCCAAATCCGGCTGATCGCCGCCTGCCGCTCAGGCCAGCGCATCGAGGGCGGCAAGGTCGATCTTGCCGTTGCCGGCCCAGGGGATCGCCGCCACCTGCCGCCAGCGCACCGCCACCGGCGGCAGGCCAAGCTCGGCGGCGAAGGCCGCGCGGGCGGCGGCATCGGGCAGCGGCCCGGCGATCAGCACCAGCAGGTCATCACCCCGGACCAGCGCCGCGGCTGAACCGAACAGGGCGGCGCGGGCCTGCACCTCGTCGAGGTCGAGGCGCAGGCCCATCACCTTGACCACCCGGCCGGCGCGGCCCTCCAGCCACAAATAGCCGTCGGCGTCGAGACGACCGTGATCGCCGGTGTCGAGCACCCCGGCCAGTTCGTCGCCGCGCCCCAGATCGTCGCGGCTTTCGGCGTACCCCATCATCACGTTGTCGCCGTCATAGACCACCACGCCGTCGCGGATGCCGATCCGACCGCCGGCAATGGGCCGCCCCACCGATCCCAACCGGGCCGGCATCTGATCGGGCGGCAATACGGTCATGCGCGCCGTCGCCTCGGTCTGGCCGTACATGGTGAACAGGCCGCCGCCGCGCCGGCCCATCAGGGTGTGGAAATGCTCGCCCAGCCGCGGATCAAGGCGACCACCGGCCTGGGTGGCGAAGCGCAGGCCGGCCGGCGCCAGGGCATCGAGGTCAAGCCGGCGCAGGCTTTGCCAGACGAACGGCACACCGGCGAGAAAGGTCAGGCCGTACTGCCCGGCCATGTCCCAGAAGCCGCGCTCCAGCACGCTTTGCCCGCTCAGAACCACCGACGCCCCCGCCGCCAGATGGGAATGCAACAGCGACAAGCCATAGGAATAGGACAGCGGCAAGGTGGTGGCGACGCAATCCTCCGGGGTCAGCGCCAGGGCTTGGGCGATGGCCGTGGCATTGGCGACGACGGCGCGGCGCGACAGCCGCACCATGCGCGGTGCGCCGCTGCTGCCCGAGGTCGACAGCAGCAGGGCCAAATCAGCGTGCAACGGGCGCGGATCGGGCCGCTCCACCGCCTGCACCTCGGCATCAAGGCCGACATAACCGGAACGGAGCGGCCATCCCAGCAGCCAGTCGGGGCGATAGCGTTCGACCAGCCGATCCAGGCGGGCCGGGGCCAGTTCGGGCGGCACCAGCATGACGGCGTGTCCGCCCCGCATCAGCGACAGCCAGCGGCACACCCGGTCGAGCCGCGGCACGGCGGCCACCAGCGCCAGTCCCTTGCCCGGCGGCCACAAGGCCGCCTCGCGCTCAAGCCGCTCGGCCAAGCGGGCATGGCTGAGGCGGCGTCCGTCGACGGCATCGATCAAGGCCGGACGATCCGCCGCCGACATCGGCGCCAGCCCCGGAATCACCGTCTAGACCCCGCCCAGATGGCGCCCGACGATGGCCGCCGCCTGGGCGAAAGACGACAGGTCGATCACCTCGTCGGTATCGAGCATGACGTCGAAGGCGGTCTCGATGGCCGCCACCAGCCGCATATGACCGATGGAATCCCAAGCCGGCAAAGCGCGATAGGCCAAATCGTCCACCACCGCCCCGGCCTCCAGGTCCAAGGTGTGGCGGAACACGGCGCGCAGGCCATCCAGTTGCTCGGGGTTCATGGCGCCGCCTTGGCGCGCAGTTCCGCCGCCACCCGCTCGACCACCTCGCCCCAGGCACCGCCTTGGCACTGGCGCAACAGACGGAAGTCTCCGGGATACCAGGGGCTGTCCTCGCGCCCCAGCATCCACAAAAAGCCGTTGCTGGGACGCGACAGCAGCACGCGCACCGGCTTGGCCAGGGCGCCGGCCACATGCACCACGCCGGTATCCACCGACACCACCAGATCGAGGGCGGTGATGGCGGCGGCGGTATCGGCGAAATCGCCCAGACGCGGGGCCAGATCGACGATGCCGGGCAGATCGGCCAGCTGCGCCGCCTCGGGCCCGACCTGAAGGGAAAAGAAGGTGCAGCCGGGAATGTCGAGCAACGGGCGGAAATCGGCGGCGGCGCACGAGCGTTGGCTGTTGTCGCGCCGCGTGGCGCCACCCGCCCACACCAGCCCGACCTTGAGGCCAGGGGCGGCAGCCACGTCGGCGAAATCACCAGCCCCTGCGGGCACCGCCAGATAGGGCAGCGTCGCCGGCACGGCATCCAGGGTCAGGCCCAGCCGATAGGGCAGACTCATCAGCGGCACGGTCAGGTCGAAATCGCCGTAATCATCGCCGGGCGACACCACCCGGTCGAGGCCGTCCAGGGTGGAAAACAGCCGTTTCAATCCCTGACGGCATTCCAGCACCACCTTGGCGCCGCGTTCGGCCAGCACCGGGGCCAGCCGGCAGAACTCGATGGCATCGCCGAAGCCTTGCTCGGCACTGACCAGAACGGTCTTGCCGGCAACGTCGCCGCCTTGCCATTCCAGGCAGCCGAAATCGCGCCGGAACGGCGTGAAGGTGGGCATGCGCCAACGCCACTCGTATTCGCGCCAGCCATTGGCCCAATCGCCCTTCATCAACTGGGTCAGGGCCAGATTCCAGTGCAGATCGGGGCAGTCGGGAGCGCGTGAAACGGCGGCGGCCAGACAGGATGCGGCCTCGTCCAGCCGTTCCATGTCCTTGAGCGTGGCCCCCAGATTGTTGTGGGCGTCAATGTAATCGGGGTCCAGGGCCAAGGCGGCGCGATATTCCGTCACCGCTTCGTCCAGACGGCCCACGGCCGCCAGGGAATTGGCCAGATTATAGCGCTTGACCGCCCCATCGACCAAGCCGATGGAATGGCGATAGCTGGCCAGGGCCTCGTCGTGTTTGCCCCGGGCGGCGAGGGCGACACCGATATTGAACCACGGCACGTCCCAGTCGGGGCGCAGGTAAACCGCCTTCTGGTAGGCCTCGGCCGCCTCTTCCGGGCTGTTCATGCCGGCCAGCGCGTTACCGAAGGCGTTATGGGATTCGGGCACCGAGCCGTCGATGATCACCGCCTCGACCGCCATCTTGGCCGCCTCGGCGTGACGGCCAAGATCGTTCAGCACGTTGGCCAGGTTGAGATAGGGCTCGGGCACCTCGGAACAAAGCGCCACCGCCTGCTGGAAGGCATCCACCGCCCGCCCCGGCTCGCCCCCGGCCTGCAAGGCGTTGCCGAGCGAGACATAAGGCACGTACCAATCCGGCTGCAAAGTGATGGCCTGCGCCGCCAGCACCGCCGCGGTCCGGTTGTCGCCGCCCATCTGCGCCAGCACGCTCATCAGATTGAGGGCGTCGACGTTGTCGGGTTCGGCCTCCAGCGCCGCCTTGTAGCACCGCGCGGCGTCGCCGAAGCGCCCCTCGCGGTGGTGATCACGGCCCTCGTCCAACTTTGCCTGCACGTCCATGACGGTTCCCTTGCCCGAATGATCAATTCTGTTTAGAGCATTTTCACGCGAAGCGTGGACATGCCATAAGCCGGAGCGGCCCGTCACGGGCCACTTTTGAAATCTAGACCAGTTTCCGCTTTGGCTGAAACGGGTCTGGTCCCTGAGGGCGCCGGCGGCAAGGACCGCGCCGGATTGCCCCACACCGTGGCCCCGGCGGCCACTTCGGCCAACACCACCGCGCCAGCGGACAGCGTCGCCCCCGCGCCCACCATCACACGCGGCGCCACCACCGCCGACGACCCCATCATGACGCCGTCGCCGAGGCGGGCGAAACCGTTGACCACCGCATGCGGGGAAATGACGCAGGCCGCCCCCAACTCGGCATCATGGCCGATGCCGGCATGGGTATTGATCAGGCAATGGGGGCCGAGCCGGGCATTGAGACCGATGGTGGCGAAGGGGGCGACGATGGAGCCCGGCCCCAGCGCCGCAGGACGGGCCACATAGGCGAGCGGATGGATCAACTGGCCGAAATCGGCGCCGCGCACGCCCAGACGGGCGGCGATGACGGCGCGGTCGCCAGGATCACCCACCGCCACCAGCACGACATCATGCGCAATCGGCACATAGGAATCGAGGGGCGACAGCACCGGAATATCCAGGCCGAAACGGCGGGGATCGGCATCGGTGTCGTCGAGGAAGCCGCGTACCCGCAAGCCGGCATCAAGGGCGTAAACCGCCACCTCGCGCCCCAGACCGCCGGCCCCGGCGATGACGAAGCAGGGGGCGCCGCTCACAGCACCATCCCGCCATCGACGCCGATCACCTGGCCGGTGACGTAGCCGGCGGCGTCGGAACACAGAAAGGCGATGACCTCGGCCACCTCGTCCGCCGTGCCGGCCCGCCCCAGGGGAATGGCGGCCAGCCGCTCGGCGGTGGTGGCGGCGTCGAGATGGCCGACCATGTCGGTATCAATGAAGCCGGGGGCGACGGCATTGACGCGGATGTTGTCGGCGGCCAGTTCCTTGGCCGCCGACAAGGTGGCGCCGACCACCCCGGCCTTGGCGGCGGCGTAGACGGTCTGGCCGACATTGCCGCGCAGGCCGACGATGGAGGACAGCGAGACGATGGCGCCGCCGCCCGATCGCCGCATCAGCTTGGAGGCCGCCTGGATGTTGTTGATCACCCCCATCACATTGACCGCCAGCACCCGGTGCATCATCTCCTGGGCGATCATGCCCAAACGGGCGTCGCCCAGGATGCCGGCATTGTTGACCAGGATATCCAGACGACCGAAGCGTTTGTGCACCTGACGGTAAAGATCGGCCACCCGGGCCGGGTCGCCCATGTCGGCGGCCAGATAATCCGGCGCCTCGTCGCCGCCCAGTCCGACGCGCAGCACGGTGGCGCCGCGCGCCGTCAACAGCCGCGCCGTCGCCAGGCCGATGCCCCGTCCCGCCCCCGTCACCACCGCCACCTTGCCGTCCATCATGCCTCCCGCATTTCGGCCAGGACCGCCCGCAAATAACGCCCATAGGACGTATCGCCGGCATCGTGGGCCAAGACAGCGAAACGGTCCAGATCGATGAAGCCGCGCCGGAGGGCGATTTCCTCCAGGCAGGCCACCTTCAGCCCCTGGCGGCCTTCCACCGTACGGACGAATTCCGAGGCTTCCAGCAGGCTGTCATGGGTGCCGGCGTCGAACCAGGCGTAGCCGCGCCCGATCTTGATCATGGACAGCCGCTGCCCGGC
The DNA here is from genome assembly GCA_006218045.1 of Stygiobacter sp. Taxonomy (GTDB): domain Bacteria; phylum Pseudomonadota; class Alphaproteobacteria; order Rhodospirillales; family Magnetospirillaceae; genus Magnetospirillum. The sequence continues at coordinate 137,416 of VBWB01000008.1, read as the reverse complement.
GAGATAGCCGCCCAGCAGGTCGACCATCTCCACCTCGCCACGGACCGAGGGCTTGAGCGCCGCCGCGCGGGCGGCGGCATCGCCGTCGACCACGTAAAGCCCGGTCATCGCCCAGTCGGACAGCGGGGTGAGCGGCTTTTCCTGCAAGCCGTCGACCTTGCCGTCGGCGCCGAACGACACCACGCCGTAGCGCTGCGGGTCGGTGACCCGGGTGCAGAAGCCGACGGCGCCGCGCCCCAGCATGGCCGACCCCAGCAGCGCCCCCATGCCTTCGCCGAAAAACACGTTGTCGCCCAGGATCATGGCGGTCCGTTCGCCCGCCATGTGATCGGCGCCGATGGTGAAGGCCTGGGGCAGGCCGCCGGGATGATCCTGCGCCGCATAGCCGATGCGGATGCCCAGATGGCTGCCGTCGCCCAGCAGATGCTGAAACAAGGGCTGATCGCGCGGGGTGGATATCAGCAGGATGTCGTCGATGCCGGCCAGCATCAGCACCGACAGCGGATAAAACACCATCGGCTTGTCGTAGACCGGCAGCAATTGCTTGCACACCGCCAAGGTCACCGGGCGCAGACGACTTCCCGTCCCGCCGGCGAGGATTATCCCCTTCATCACGCGCTCCCTTCTGGATGCCCGGCCATTTTGGCCGCATCTCACCAAGATTGGGTTAAGATTTTCCGTGCTAGCGTGCCGGCATGGAGACAGATGCCATCCCGGTCATGCGCCCCTTGCTGCCATCGGCGGACAGCCTGATGCCCTATTTGCGGGCCATTGACGGCAGCCGCACCTATTCCAACATGGGACCGCTGTCCAACCAGTTGTCAGACCGCCTGCGCGCCCGCCTGGGCGGAGAGATTCTGCCGACAGCCAATGCCACCATCGGACTTTCCGTGGCGCTGACCGCCGTCCAGGCCGCCCCCGGAACCTTGTGCGCGGTGCCGGCCTGGACCTTCGCCGCCTCGGGTCACGCCATCGTCGCCGCCGGTTTGGTGCCGTTTCTTGTCGATGTCGATCCCCACAGCCAGGCCCTTACCCCGGAACTGGCCGCCGAAGCCGTCGCCCGCGCCCCGGCCAGGGTCGGCGCGGTCATGGTCATCGCCCCGTTTGGCGCCCCGCTTGACCCGGAGCCATGGCAGCGTTTCGCCCATGACCACCGCGTGCCGGTGGTGGTGGATGCCGCCGCCGGCTTTGACAGCGCCCAATCCTCGACGCTCGCCACCGTGGTCAGCTTGCACGCCACCAAGGTCCTGGGAGCGGGGGAAGGCGGATTCATCGTTTGTCGCGACGCCGCCATGATGGAGCGTGCCCGCGCCATCGCCAATTTCGGTTTCGCCCAGGGTCGCCGCCAAGCCGCGCTGCCCGGCTTCAACGCCAAGGCCAGCGAATATCAGGCGGCGGTGGCCCTGGCCGCCCTGGACCACTGGCCGGCGACCCGCGCCGCCTTCGCCGCCGCCTTGCTGGGATTACGCCGGGCCCTGCCGAACAGTGTCGGCTGGCCGCCCGGACTGGGCTCGGATTGGGTCGCCAGCACCGCCTGCGTCACCTTGGACGGCGATGCCCGATCCATGGCCGCCCATTGCCAAACGCAGGCCATCGCCACCCGGCGCTGGTGGGAGGACGGCCTGCATTGCCAGCCGGCCTTCAGTCCCTGCCCTCGCCTGCCGCTGCCGGTCACCGACACCCTCGCCAGACGGGTTCTGGGGCTGCCCTGTTCTGTGGATATGACCGCAGGCGAAATCGAGCGCATCGCGCGGGCTCTCGCCTGCTTCCCCACGGATCAACCGGCGACGTGATTGGCGTCCCACCATCCGACCAGATCGCGCAAACCGTCGGCTAGCCCTATTTCCGCCCTGAACCCCAGGTCCTTGCGGGCGTTGGCGGTGCCGGCCAGACGGCGCGGCACCGGGTTGACGCTGCGCTCTGGGCCGAATTCCGGCGTCAGTTCGCTCCGCCCCATCACCTCGGCCAGGGTGCGGGCGAGATCGCGCAACGAGGTTTCCTCGCCACGGGCGACGTTGAAAACCCGATCCGACACCTCGGCCTTGGCCGCCAGGATATTGGCGCGGGCGACATCGACGACATGGACGAAATCCATGGTCTGGTTGCCGTCGCCGAAGATCAGTGGCGGCTGACCGGCCTTCAGCCGGTCCATCCAGCGCACCAGCACCTCGGTGTACTTGCCGTGGATGTCCATGCGCGGCCCATAGACGTTGAAATAGCGCAGCGCCACGTAATCCAGACCGGACATGGCGTGATACGAGCGCAGCATGCCTTCCAGGAACAGCTTGGCGGCACCGTAGAAGGTGCGGTTGTCGTAAGGATGATGATCCTCGTCGGTGGGGAAATGCTCGGCGAGGCCGTAGATCGAAGCCGACGACGCCGCCACCAACCGGCGCACCCGATGGCGGACACAGCATTCCAGCAGATCGAAACTGGCCCCGGCCATGACCTCGAATCCGGCGCGGGGATCCTCGGCGCAATGGGTGATGCGCAAGGCGGCTTGGTGGAACACCAGATCGCAGCCGGCGACCAGACTGTCCAGCAAGGCGCGGTCGCGGATGTCGCCCTCGACCAGACGCACCGGACTGCGGGCCATGGCCGGGGCCAGGTTGTCCACCCGCCCCCGCACCAGATTATCCAAGGCGACGATGTCGGCGCAGCCTTCGTCGACCAGTTGGTCGATGATGTGCGAACCGACGAAGCCGGCACCGCCGGTGACCAGAACCTTGCAGCCGTCCAACCTCATTTCAGTCCCCCCTGACCGGAACGGCGCGTCCGCGTTCCTTGGCCGAACGCCCCGCCGCCTCGAGAATCCGCACCACCCGCAATCCGGCCCGGCCATCCGTCGATAAAGGCCGCCCGGTGTTGATGGCCTCGCGGAATGCGGCGACCACTCCGGCCAAAGCCTCGCCCCGTTCCAAGGCCGGGATGATCACGTCGCCGGAACGATAATCCACCCGCCGCGCCGCCGCCAAATCGGCGGCACCGGAAAAGCTGACGCCGCGATCGTAAATCTTGAGCTTCTCGTCCGGCTCGATATCGTCATAGACCACCATGCGGCGCTCGCCGCCCAGCACCGTCTGGCGAATCTTCACCGGCGACAGCCAGTTGACGTGGGTGTGGGCGATCAGCCCATCGCCATAGAACAGGGTCAGATAGGCCATGTTCGCCGGCGTATCGGGAAAATGGCTGTGGGCGATGCACGACACCTCGACCGGCATCGCCCCGGTCAGATGATCGAGGATGGAAAGGTCGTGCACGGCCAGATCCCACAACACGTCGACGTCGGACTGGAACAACCCCAAATTGATGCGCACGGAATCGTAATAGAGCAGCCGTCCCAATTCGCCAGCCTGCACCATGGCGGCGATGCGACCGACCGCCCCGGTATAGACGAAGGTGTGGTCGACCATCAGGGTCAATCCCTTGGCCGCCGCAATCTCCACCATCAGCTCGGCCTGGGCGACGGTCTCGGCCATGGGCTTTTCCACCAGGACATGACGCCCGCTGCGCAACGCCGCCAAGACGAAATCCGCATGGCTGCGCACCGGCGTCGCCACCACCACCGCGTCGACGCCGCCATCGGCCAGCAATTCATCCAAGCCGGCATAGGTCCGAACCCCGGGATACAGGCGTCCGACCCGGGCCAGCGCCCGCGGGTCGGCATCGCACACCGCCACCAGATCAACGCCGTCGGCGACGGCAAGATTGCGGGCAAGGTTGGGCCCCCAATAGCCGAAACCGACGACACCGACGCCGATGCTCATGCGCCGCCCTCCGACACCGGGCCGATCACCTTGGCCGGAGAGCCGGCCACGATCATGCCGGCGGGAACGTCGCGCACCACCACCGCGCCGGCCCCGACCATGGCCCCGACGCCGATCTCGACGCCGGGCAGAATGACCGCGCCACTGCCGATGGAGGCACCCCGGCGCACCACCACCGGCTCCAACACCCAATCGTCGTTGCCCTTGAGCCGACCGTCCGGGCCGGCAGCGCGAGGATTGCGGTCATTGGTGAACATGACGCCATGGCCGATGAACACTTCGTCCTCGACGGTCACGCCCGAGCACAGAAAGGAATGCGAGGAAATCTTGCAGCGGGCGCCGATGACCACATCGGCCTGAATCTCGACGAACGGCCCCACGGTGGTGCCATCGCCGATGGTGCAGCCGTAGATGTTGACCAGATCGGGATGAAATATCTTGGTGTCCACCCCCAAGCGGGCGGATGCGGCCACGGGCATGAATATCCCCAACGCGTTGATGGGACGTCACCTTATACCGCGACGACGGAGGACGGCAAGCGGCGGCGGCGCGATCGCACCTTGACAGGCCGCCCCTGTTGCCGCCCAGACTGCACACGGAAGCCGTCCCGACACGAGACCCCGCATGAGCATGATCCCCATCACCCGCCCGGAAACCGGCGACGCCGAAATCGCCGCAATCACCCGCGTCCTGCGCTCGGGCTGGCTGACCCAAGGCCCGGAAGTGGCCGCCTTCGAGACGGAATTCGCCGCCCTGGTCGGCAGCCCGCACGCCTGTGCCGTCGCCAATTGCACCAACGCGCTGCATCTGGCCCTGCTCGCCCTGGGCGTCGGCCCCGGAGACGAGGTGGCCACCGTCAGCCACAGCTTCATCGCCACCGCCAACGCCGTGCGTTATGTCGGGGCAGAGCCGGTGTTCGTCGACATCGACGCCGCCACCCTGGGCATGGATTCCGCCGCCTTGGCCACGGCGATCACCCCGCGCACCCGTGCCGTGTTGGTGGTACACCAAGTGGGCATGCCCTGCGACCTGGGCGGCCTGTTGGCGGTCGCCTCGGCCCACGGCCTGCCGGTGATCGAGGATGCCGCCTGCGCCCTGGGCAGCGAAATCAGACTGGACGGCGCATGGCAATGGATCGGCCGTCCCGCCGGGCGCATCGCCTGCTTTTCCTTCCATCCGCGCAAGGTGATCAGTTGCGGCGAAGGCGGCATGCTGACCACCGCCGACCCGGCGCTCGACGCCCGCTTCCGCCTGCTGCGCCAGCACGGCATGACGGTGCCCGACACCGCCCGGCACGGCGCCGCCCAGGTGATCTTCGAGCACTATGCCGAACTGGGCTACAACTACCGCATGACCGATTTGCAGGCGGCGGTGGGGCGCGAGCAATTGCGCCGTCTGCCCTGGATCTTGGAACGGCGGCGCCATCTGGCCCAGCGTTACCACACCGCGCTCGGCCAGCGCGTGCCGTCGGTCACGCTGGCGGTCCAGCCGCCATGGGCGCGCAGCAATTGGCAAAGCTACCCGGTTTGGCTGCCGGCGGAGTGCGGCCAGCGCGCCGTCATGCAAACCATGCTCGACGCCGGCATCGCCACTCGCCGCGGCATCATGAACGCCCACCGCGAGCTCCCCTATGGCGGACACGCCTGGACGTTGCCGGTTTCCGAGGCGGCCCAGGACCGCATCATCCTGCTGCCGTTATTCCCGTCGCTGGACGAGGCCGACCAGGACCGGGTGGTCACGGCCCTGGCGGCGGCCCTGGCGTGAATACTCAAAGATCGCGGGCGTTGGCCCTGACCTGCCGTTCGATCCATCCATAGGTGACCTCCAGGCCGGCGCGCAGCGGCTGCGACGGCGCCCAGCCCAGCTTCTCGGCGATCAGCCGGTTATCCGAATTGCGGCCACGCACCCCCAACGGCCCAGGGATGTGATTTTTCCGTACCGTCTTGCCGGCGATGGCGGCGACCACATCAACCAGTTGGTTGATGCTGACCATTTCCTGCGAGCCGACATTGACCGGCCCGATGAAATCCGAGCGCATCAGCCGGATGGTCCCTTCCAGACACTCCGACACATGAAGGAACGAGCGGGTCTGCCGGCCATCGCCCCAGATGTCGATGGCATCGCCATCGGCGGCCACCGCCACCTTGCGGCAGATGGCCGCCGGCGCCTTTTCCCGCCCGTCATGCCACGACCCCTTCTCGCCGAAGATGTTGTGATAGCGGGCGATACGCACATCCATGCCGTGATTGCGGCCATAGGCCAGGTAGAGGCGCTCGCTGAACAGCTTTTCCCAGCCGTAATCGCTGTCGGGATGGGCGGGATAGGCGCTGTCCTCGCTGCACACCGGATTGTCGGGATCGGTCTGGTTTTCCTGCGGATAGATGCAGGCCGAGGACGAGTAGAAGATGCGTTTGACGTTGCGGCGCCAGCAGGCATCCAGCACATTCAGGTTGATGGCGCCGGAATTGTGCATGATGGCGGCGTCGTTCTCGCCGGTGAAGACGAAGCCGGCTCCGCCCATGTCGGCGGCGAACTGGTAGACCTCGTCGAAGCGGGTGTCGATCACCGCGCGCACCAGATCAGAATCGCGCAGATCGCCGATGACGAAATCGTCGGCGGTCGTCTCGGCGTAACGCGGGTATTTCAGATCGACGGCGCGAACCCAATGCCCTTCTTGCTTGAGCCGTTCGACCAGATGGCTGCCGATGAAGCCGCCGCCGCCCAGAACCAGTATTTTCACGACCGTTCCCTCCGCTGGTGCATTCTGCCCTCCCAGCCTAAGGGTCAATTGGATAAGAATTCACTACCGCCACCGATCAGACGCAAAGCCCCGGCGACCAAAGCGTGGTCATCCACCCCGGCCAAGCGGGCCGCAGCCGCCGGCCACGGCACCTGCGCCCGATCGGCGGCCCAGGGGTCGCTCAACCCGTCCCCGCCACCACACAGGCGCCGGAGCCCCTCCGGCATGTTTTCGTCATAGACCCACGACGCCACCGCCGCCGCTTCGGCTCGACTGGGCAAGGCCAGCAGACGGGCCAGGGATAGCCGGGCGGAAACCACATCGCCGGCCCCGGCGGCCACCATCGACGCCACCTCGGCCTGAAGCTTGGTCATGGCCGCCGCCTGATCGCCACCCCATGGCGGCGCCAGCAGGCGAGGGGCGCCATCCTCGCCATAATCGGCCACGGTCCCCAGCCCCGGCGTGGTGCAGCACAGTTCCAACGGTTCGGGTGAGCGGGCGAACAGCCGCACCAACGGGGCGGGATCGCCGCCATCGGCAAGAAACCCTGCGGCGACGCAGCCGGCACGGCGGGCCCAGCGGATACCCGCCGTGGTCAGCAGATACAGGCCGCGCGGGGCTGGCCCACCATCCTCGATGGCCAAAATCCGGGCCAGGGCATGTTGGATATTGCCGGCATAGCCAAGATCGACCAAGGTCATCGGTCGGGTCATAGGGACGCCACACGCGGCCACATGGGCCAACAGGCGCCGGCGCAAGTCCCGGCCAACCGTTTTCACCTGGCGGGCGGCATCCCCTTCCCCCAACCAGGCGAGGAAACGCCCCTGCGCCGTCGTGTCGGCCAAGACGTCCGCCCGCCACGCGGGCGGCGGCCCATGATCCAGCCCCAGTTCCCGCGCGGCGGCGGCACCGTCCAAGGGCTGGCGCCGCGCCCGCACCAGGAAATTGAGCAGAGCTTCGGTATCGCCCGCATCGGCGATGGCCGCACGCATGGTCAGACGACGATTGAGCCAGATTTCGGCCATGGGCGCCCCCCCCAACGACCGGGTCAAATCGGCGATCAGACGACCCTCGCGCATGACCGCCACGGCACCGTCGCCCACCTCTCCAACCAACCACCGGCAGAACGGCCCGATGATCTGGGCCACGCTCTCCCCCAGGGACATCCCTTCACCGGGGGCACCGAAAGGCAGCCCCATGGCCCGCCAAAGCCTGGCATCGGGGCGGTCTTCGTTCATGCCCGGCTCCGCCGCTCCAGATAGGTCGCCCAAATCTCGCGAAACAGGCGTTCCAGAGCCCGGATGGCCAAATCGGCGTTGGCAGCTTCGTCAAGACGGGCGATCAACGGCAATTCCGCTCGCCGTTCAACCAACTGGTCGGGATCGCCGGCCAGGGCGACGGCGGTGGCCACGTATTCGTCCTCGTCGCGGCAGTATAGACGGCGGTCGTCATCCTTGCCCTGGCCTTCGGGCAACAGCGCCACCAGGGGAACCCCCCGCCAGTCCGACATCATGGCCGTGGTGCCGCCACGATAGGGAAACGAGTCCAGGGCGATGTCGACGTCCTCCATCAGCGCCAGCCATCCGTCCAATGCCAGTTCCTCGATCACCTCGACCTGTTCGGCGCGGGCGCCATCGGCGACAAAGCCGGCACGGATGGACTCGGCCTGCGCCGGCGGCGCCAGCACCACCAGCCGGGCGGGCGGCAGGGCGGCGAGAATGCGGGCCCAGGCCCGTCTCGCGCCGACCGAGGCCTTGGCGAACTTATTGAGGGCGGCGAAAGTGACGTAGCCCCGCTCCAGCACCGGCGGTGGCCCGACCGGGACCGCCGCTGCCGGCGCCTGAAACGGCAGGAAGGCGGGAAAAGGCAGCAAGGTCTCGGAACTGAAAGCGGGATCGTCGCCGCCCTTGGGCGAGCCGCCATAGACCAGCCGGTAATCCATGCGCCCAAGCCCGGTGGTGCCGGGATAGCCGATGGCCGAAACCTGCACCGGTGCCGGACGCAAGGCGAACATGGGCAGGACATTGCCGGCGGTATGGCCGCTGAGGTCGACCAGGATGTCGATGCCGTCGGCGCGGATGGTGGCCGCCATGGCGGTGAAATCGGCGCTGTCGCAGGGCAACACCCGCCACCGGGGCACCAAGCCGCGCAGGCGGTCGGTGACATGATCCGAACTGCGCGCCACGTGATAGCAGGTGACATGGAAGCGCTCGTGATCGTGACGGCGCAACAGCGGCTCGATCAGATAGGCGACGGCATGGTCGCAAAAATCGGCGGAAACATAGCCGATCCGTACCATCCGCCGATCATCGTCCGGCAATGGCGGTGGCGGCGGCAGCGGCGACAGCCGCTTTTCCCAATACCGTCCGAAATTTTGCGCCTCGGCGAACAATTGCGGCGGCGAACCGGCTTCATCGTGCACCATGGCATAAATCAGATTGCTATGCAGGGCGGCGTTGTCGGGTGCCAGGGCGAGGGCCATGCGGAAACAGGCCACCGCCTCGGCATTGCGCCCCCTCATGGCCAGGCTCTTGGCCAAGGCGTTGATGGCCGTCGGGTCATCCGCCGCCAGATCAACGGCGCGGCGGGCCGCCGCCTCGGCCATATCGAGACGACGCAGCACCTGGGCGGCGGCGCACAGTTCCAACAACACCCCGACGGCGGCCTGCGGTCGATCGAGTTCCGTCACGGTTTCATCGAAGACCGACCGGGCCTGCCCAAGCCGGCGCTGAAGCCGCAATCGCCCCAATCTCAGCGGCAGTTGATCGGGCGCCAGGGCCGTCGCCTGGTCATACAGGGTCAAGCCGCCACGGTCATCGCCCCGCGCCACGGCGATTTCCGCCCGCAGGGCCAGAACCGGCGCCTCTTGGCCGATGGCGGGAGACAAGGCGCCAAGCATGGCTTCGGCGGCATCCACTCTTCCTTGACGCAACGTCGCCAAGGCCAGACCGATCGTCGCCGGCTTGGCATCGAATCCACACCGCAGACTGGTTTCAAAGGCGGTGGCGGCGCCGGCATGATCACCATGATCGGCCAGCAGGGTGCCCAGGTTGAACCACCCCGCGCCATGGCCCGGAACGAGGACCAGCAACCGCCGCAAGAGCGCCTCGGCCTCGCTGTCCGCCCCTTGCCGGCGGAGCGCCCAGGCCAGATTGAACAAGGTTCCGGAATGGTCGGGAAAGTGCTGAAGATGGCGGCGAAAACAGGCGATGGCGTGGCGTTGGTCGCCCGCTTGCAACCAGCCGACCCCCGCCTCGAAGCCGATTTCCGGGTGATCCGGATGGGCGGCCGCCAAATGTTCCAGGTCGGCGGCAGTGGCGCTCCCATCAAGCAGGCGCAGCTTGACCGCCAGCCGCGCCGCCTCGGCATGGCCGGGCGCGACGGCCAACAGATCGGTCAGCACGCCTCCGGCCTCGGCCAGACGCCCCGACTGCACCAGCCCGACCGCCTGTTGAAAAAGATCCTCGGACACGCTGGCTTCCATCGCTGCCAACCGCAATGCCGTGCATATTAGCCACCCCCGGCTTAACGATTAATTTAGCCGCCACCGCAAACAATTCATCCGACGCAGAACCGTTGCCGCGCCCCCATCCGCACGGCCCGCCAAGGAGAAACCATGGCCCTGACCAGCTACAACCGCGACCCGGTGCTGTGCCGGCACCTCGTCGAGCGCGGCGCCTTCGCCGGAACCGATTTTCATTTTTTCGACGTCGGCGTGTCGGGGGGGATCGATCGCTACTGGCGTCACTTCGCCCCGAACCTCAAGGTTTGGGGATTCGACCCCCTGGTCAAGGAAATCGAACGCCTGAACGGCCTGGGCCTTGCCACCGACACCTACGAGGCGGCATTCGTCGGCTGCCACGACTATCGGAGCCGCCACACCCACGCCGAGTGGTGGACGCCCGAAGCCCGTTCGACCCAGTTCTTTCCCCGCACCACGGCCCAATGGGCGCAAGACCTGCTGGAGATGAACTGGAACCGCGACGTCGATAACCGGGGTGCGGAACTCCAGCTTGCCGATCGGGTGGTTGAACTGGATGGATACTGCGTCGAGCAGGGCATCGGTCGGGTCGACTTCATCAAGATCGACACCGACGGCAGCGATTACGAGGTGTTGCAAGGCGCGCGCGGATTGCTGCAAGGCGGCGGCATCCTTGGCCTACAGGTGGAGGCGCAGTTCCACGGCGCCGCCCTGCCCGAGGCCAATCTGTTCTCGAACATCGACCTGATGCTGCGCCAGCACGGCTTCGCCCTGTTCGATCTGGATTTGTGGCACTATTCCCGCGCCGCCCTGCCCCGCCCGTTCGTCTACGACATGGCCGCCCAGACCACGCGCGGGCAATTGTCGTGGGGCGAGGCCCTGTTCCTGCGCGATCTCGGCGATCCGCTTTACGAAACCAAATGGCCTGATTTCGCCATCACCGTCCCGGTGATCTTGAAGTCGGTCGCCCTGTTCGACATCTATAGCCTACAGGACTGCGCCATCGAGGTTCTGCTGAAATATTCCGGCCAACTGACCGAGGCCGGCTGGGACATCGAGGCGCTGGCCGATCTGGTGGTGCCGCCGGTGGATGGCCGGCGGATCGGCTACCGCGACTTCATCGCCCTGTGCGAAGACAAGGTACGGCAGCGCCGTTTCAAGGACATCCCCGGCTGAGCCGGCGGTACGGAGAACCAACATGAACATGCGTTGCCCCGCGCCCTGGCACGAAATGTTCATCACCGCCGCAGAGAACAAGATCAGTTCCTGCTGCTATTATCGCGGCCCGGTGATCCCGCTGGCACCGCTGATGGACAGCCAACCCGAAATCGCCGAGGTGTGGAACGACCCCAGGCTACAGGCGGTGCGCGCCTTGCAGTCCCCCGACGGCCAGACCGACGGGGACAACGGCTGCGCCGGCTGCCATTTCTTCGAGAACCGGCCCGACCGCCAAAGCGCCCCCTATGTGGATTTCGACGCCTTGCTGGCCTCGGGGCTGAGCCCCGAACAGCACGCCAACACCCTGGCCGCCCGCGACGATTATCGTTGCGGTCGGGTGCAGCCGACGGCCCTGCCCTTGCGCTATTTCCTGCTGTTCGGGCAGACCTGCAATATCGACTGCGTCATGTGCATCCAGATCCCGACGCGCAAGCATGAGATCGAATTGTCGTGGCCGCTGTTGCAAAAATGGTGGCCGGCCTTTTCCTCGGCCATCAGCGTCGATGTCATCGGCGGCGAGCCGCTGGCCATTCCCTCGGCGATCAAATTCATCCGCGCCTTCGTCGCCGACCCGGCCCTGGAGGCCGTGCGCCTGACCCTGTTCACCAACGGCACCATCGTGCACAAGCATCTCGAGGCGTTGAAGGCGAAACGCCGCCTGGGCTTCGCCATCAGCCTGGATTCCATCGGCGCCGGCTATGAACGCATCCGCGCCGGCGGCATATGGGCCGAGGTGGAACGCAACCTGCTGGCCATCCGCGCCCTGATGGACACCAGCCATCCGGACTGGACGCTTTCCACCAACGCGCTGGTGATGAAAAGCGGCCTGCCCTATCTGGCCGAGTTCGCCCGCTTCCACGTCGCCCACCGCATTCCCTGCACCTTCCATTCCATCAACCTGTCCCGCGGCATGGAGGAACCCCAATACGCCGAGGACGTGGTGTCCTATCCCTGGCTGCTCGACGACACCCCCGACTGGCGCGACCATTTCGACCAGGCCATCGCCATCTACCGCGAGGCCGGCTTCACCACCGAGGCCGGGCAACTGGAACTGTTCCGCGACCGCATCGGCCACCAGCGCCAGGACCGCGCCGCCATCGGCGCCACCGGCCCGACGCTGGTCGAGGTGACCGGGGGAAACGCCGTGCGCGGGCATATCGGTCGTACCGGTCGGTTGCCGCCGGCGCCATTGCGCCAACGGGGCGAAACCCTGGCCTATCGCCCGGATTCCCTGGCCGAGGTTTACGTGCTGCAATTTCCCCGCCCGGCCTTGGGCGCCGGCATGGTGCGCATCCGCCTGGGATGGAGCCCGTCCGCAGAACCAGCCGACACCCTGCCGGCGGTCGCCGTCTTCGATCCGCAGCCCGGTCTGCGCCTGCTGTCGCGCGACTTGCGCCGCGACGGCACCGGACACACGGTCGACATGGTGGTGGCAATCGACGATATCGGTCATGACCGCCCCCTGGAAGTCGCCCTCAAGCCGATGATGGCCGGCACCGAGGCGGTGCTGCCCGACCGACTGGCGCTATACCGTATCACCGCCGAAACGGATTGCTGACCATGCGCTGTTCGGCCCCCTGGCTGGAACTCAACATCTCGGCCCCTGACGACCGGGTTTCCGCCTGCTGCTATTATGCCGGCCCCACCGACACCTACGCCGCCCTGTCAGAGCGGAACGAACCCCTGGCGACAACCTGGAACCAGCCGCACCTGACCGAGTTGCGGCGCGCTCATGACGGTCGCGGCGACGGCCCCATGGTTCCGGGCTGCGCCGATTGCGCCTTGTTCAAATCCATTCTCAACCAAAGCCAGGTCTATGCCGACCTCGATGCCCTGGCCGCCGCCCCCGACCTGTCGCCACGCCAGCGCGCCAATGCCCGTCTTGCCGCCTTGGAATTCGCCCAGGGCCGACACGAGGCGACGGCAACCCCCTTACGCATCTACCTGAATTTCGGTTTTCGCTGCAATCTCACCTGCGCCCATTGCATGCAGGTGGCTCGCCGCCGCAAAGACGAGGACCAGATCACCTATGAGTTGGTGCGGCGCTGGTGGGATGCCCTGCCCGCCGCCCTCGACCTGACGCTGATCGGCGGTGAGCCCCTGGCGGTGCCGTCGGCGGTGCGGGTGCTGCGCGAATTCATCGCCGACCCGGCCATGGCAGCGGTCCGCCTGACCCTGATGACCAACGGCACCTTGGTGCACAAGCACATGCGGACCTTGCTGGACAAGGACCGTCTATCCTTTGCCATCAGCATCGATTCGGTCGGTCGCGGTTACGAAACCATCCGCCGTGGCGGCGACTGGACGGTCCTGCGCGACAACCTGTTGGCCATCCGCCGCACCATGGGGCAGTCGCGACCGCACTGGACCCTGGCCACCAACGCCCATATCAGCCGCACCGGCATCCTTCATCTGGCCGACTACGCCCGTTTCCACGTCGACAATGACATCGCCACTTACTTTCACCAGCTCTGGCGTTTTCGTGGCGTCGAGGAGAACGATTACCGCGAGAACGTGCTGGCCTATGCCCATCTGCTCGACGACATCGCCGACTGGCGCGAGCGCTTCCATGAGGCCGAGGCGATTTTCGCCACTGCCGGGCGCGCCACCAACGCCGAGGAACTGGCCACCGTCCGCCAGACCCTGGAAACGCTCGAGGGGACATCCCCCCGTCGTCGTCGCCACGGCCAGGAAAGCCCCGTCGCCAGCTTTGCCGGGGCGGCGCTTGGGGACGCCCTGGTTGCCCATGGCCCACACCCTCCGGTCGTGGAACAGACGGCGACGGGCCTGTCTTTCGACTGTGCCGACATCTTCCAGGGCTGCCACCTCGACCTACCGCTGGATACCGAAGCCGCATCCGCTGATTTCGTCATCCGCGCCCAGTGGCGGGCGTTGACGGATAACCGCGCCGAGTTGCCCTGCATCCTGGCATCGGGCGGACATTCCTATTTCCACCTGCTCGACTGGCGCGAAACCAATGACAATGGCGGCCTGACCAAGGAAATGGTTGTCCGCTCCCGAGCGGACGCCCCTCAGCCACCGACATTTCTGCGGGTGATGTTGTCGGCGGCGGCGGTGGAACGACGCAACCGCCTGCCCGACCACATCGAGATTTTCAGGCGGACGGCGCCGCGATCCAGCCCATCCGACGCATGACCGCACGGGCCAACCGGTCCTGGAACCGATGGGCAAGTTTCCACGGCAGCGGGCGCGGCCAATGCAGGGCGGCCAAGCCCCGCTCCCGCGCCCGCGTCACATCGGCCAGCGGGTCGTCGCCCACATGCAGAACCCGGTCCGGCGTCAATCCCAGGCGGGCGACGGCGATGTCGAATAACGGTCCGGCCCGCTTGCTGGTCCCGTGCTCGGCGCTGACCACCACCGGCAATCCGGCCAAAGACGGGCAGGCCACCGCCACGATGCGGGCCAGTGCCGCCGCCGACAGATACATGTCCGACGTCAACACCACGGGCAGATCAACGTCTTCCAACAGCCGCAACAATCGGCGATTGGGCCGGGCGATGGCGGTTTCGTAGGCCACTTCCGTCGCCGCCAAAACCTCGACCGCCGCTAGCGGCAAGGCCAGCGGCGGGCACATGGCGGCCAGGATGTCGTGATGGCGCGGTTCCGGGCCTCCCGCCCGCCGCCGATCATAGGCGGCCTTGTGGCACCGCAGACGGGTCCGCCATAGCGCCGACACGCCCGGACTTTGCCACCCGGCCTCGACCAGACCGAGATTCTGCCGACCGGCAATGGCGCCAAACCGCAGGATTTCCGGGCGTGAAGGACGGAGCACCAGCGTGTCGAACACGTCCAGCGACAGCCCGGCCACGCCACCATCGCGCAAGTGCCGCGCCAATAACCGTTCAGGCCGAGGCATGGCCGGTCCCTTGCCGCCGGGCGAACCACAGGCCGGGCAGCCACGCCCGCCCGCGATCATCCCGACGGACGAAAGCGTCAAGGGTCAGGCTGTCGGCACGCAAGGGGGCGGAAGGCAGCGCCGCCAGCCCGACCGGCAGAGGCGGCGGGACAGGCGCCGACACCTCCACCTCGGCCGCCTGCACCAGAATCCCGTCGGGACGCAGCCGCCACACCCACCCGGACGCCGCTTCGGTTTCCGCCAGCACGATTACTGCGTCGTAACCGTCATCCTCCGGTCCGATAGCGAAAGTGACCCGCGAGGCGACGCGAATACCGGAAACCGGCGCTTGCGCCAAACCCACGCCGCCGCCGACATCGACCACGCAGACACGGCAGCCCATTTCGCTGAGCACATCCCACAGCGCATCGACCCTGGCCGCCACCACCGCCACCCGTGCCGCCGGCCCGACGACGCCCAGGCGTTGCAGTTGCCGCAAGATATGCGCGGTGCGCCACAGCCCCGCATCGCGGCGGAAACAATTGGCGACGAACGCCCCGCCCAGATAACGCCGCGCCAGCGCCAGCCAGGATGGATCATCCCAATCATGCCAGTTGACCAGCCGGCTGGGGGCGCTGTCGGGTCCGGGCAGGACGGGTTCCGCCGCCGGATACAAGCCGTGGCCGGGGCGCAAGGTCTCGACCAGGGCGGCGGCCCGCTCGGCCTCCGCTGCGGCCACGGCGGGATGGCGCAAGGCCGCGCACACCACCAGGGCGGCGCGACCGATGGCCGTTTCGTGGCCGGGCGGAATCCGTCCCTGGCGCAAGGCCTCCACATAGGTCGACAGGCGCACCGCCTCGGTGATCGGCACCTGCCGCCGCCCCAGGCGGCGCTCCAGCCAGACGGTCAGGGCGCGCGGTGTCCATTCGCCTGCGGTCGATGGCGGCTCGGCCAGCACGGCGCCATGGCGCAGCCGGGTGGAATAAGGGTCACGTGCCACCGTCAGGCAGTCATGCACGGCTGGCTCGAACCGATTGTGCACGGCATTGACGGCGATCACCAGTCGCGGCAACCGCCCCTCCGCCAGTCGCGCGCGCTCCAGATCAACCAGCTCGAACAGGTGCCGGCGCACCCCGGCCAAGCGTTCCAGGTCGTCGGCGGTCCAGCAATCGGGAGAATCCGGGACAAGGTCTTGGCTGGCGGCGCCGAATTCAAACACCAACACCTCGGCCTGGGCGAGAGCGGCGGGGAGGTCGCGGCGCAGCGGCTGCGTGAATCCCAGGCGGAGCAGCGCTTCGGCCAGCATGTCGCCGACGCGGTCGCGGCCACCGCTCCAGGCAATTTGCCAATGCCGCGGCAACGGCACCAGCAGGTCGCACAGAAAGGGCAATACGTGCTCGACCGGGTAATGGGCCAGATCGAAGACCTCGGGGGCGTAAACCGTCGCCGGCGGTTGCGGTGGCGGCGGTCCCAACATCGGCAGCAGGACGGCCAACTCGCCGTCGGTGCGGTCTCCGTCCAGGCGGATTTCCTCCACCGTCGCGCCGGCCAGCCCCCAGTTCGGGCGTTGCCCGGGCAGGTCCGCCTCCCTGACTTCGGCGACGTAACGGCGGAAGTCGTTTTCCACGTGGTGGCGACCGTGGAAGGTTCCGGGTTGGCGGGTATGGTCGCAATGATAGCCCTGCCAGCCGCCGGGAAACGGGTGAGCCGGCCCGTGCCGCAGGGCCAAGCGGCACGAGGTGTTGGAATCGACGATCCAACCGTTCAGCATGCCCTCGTCGAAACCGTCGATCCCGACCAGCCAATCGCGGGGCACCAACTGGAAGTCGCCGTGGTTGTCGAACAGGGCCGGCGGCGACCCGGCGACGATTTCCGGCAGGTGCAAGGCCGGAGCCAGTCGACCGAGAGCGGCGAAGGCCGCCACCGGATCGGTGCGGTCGAAGCGTTCCCACAGGCCTTCGGGCACTTCAAACCGCGGCAGATGATAGATGCCCGGCGCCAGCCCGGCCACTGTCGCCGACAGGCTGGCGCCGCTGGCCGGCGGCATGAAGATCATGTCGGTATTGGTCGACAACACCCAGGAATTGCCGGGATGGCAGCGGCGCAGGGCAACGTTGCGGGCCAGCGGTTCCAGCACCGGCAGATGGGTCAGATGACGCCACGGCTCGACCTGCTCGGGACGCACCCGCAGCACCCGCAGCACCCGCCGCGCCTTGGCGGTCAAGGTATCGGCGATGGCCTCGGGCAGGGTCGGCAGCGGGTCGGGGGTGTTGAAGTCGACGAACACAATCTCGTCGTTCTCACCGTCCAGCACCTCGGCCATGCAGTTGAGGCTGATGGCCACCCGCTTGTGCAGGTTATACCCGTGAGCGTCGTTGCGACCGTAAAGGATCAGCGACAGCATGCCGATGCCCTGTTGGCGGCACGGATGGCACGGGCGAAAGCGTCGGCGCCGCCCGCGACCGCCTCGCCGGTCTTGATCAGAAACCAGGTTCCGCTCAGCCACAACCGCCCGTCTTCCACGCTGACGAAGTGGAACAGCCGGCGCTCGGCATCGGTGAAAGCGGTGCGATCCAGGGTCAGAGCGGTCACCGCCGCCGGCGCCGCCGGCAATCGCTCCAGCCCCAGGCAGACGCGCGCCGCCTCGGCGAAGGCGTCGCCGCAGGCCAGCGCGGCGTTGAACTCGCCGTCATCGACGACGCCGTCCAGCGGTACGCTGTCGATCACCACAACCATCCCGCCCGATCGCAGTTTCGCCGCCGCCCGTGCCAGATCGGCGGCAGCGTCTTCCGGGGGACGGCCGAAAAACAAGGTGCGTTCGGTGAACACCACCAAATCGCCATCGCGGCCAAATTCCTCGGCCCGCGCGACGACATCGACGCCCCAATCATGGGCGCGCAACTGCGCGGCCAAGGGATGCGCCTTTTCGGTGGCGATGACCGCGGCCCGCCCCGGCACGCTGCCGCGATCGCCGAGCCCGGCCAGCACCGATAGGCAATTCCAGGCCGGGCGGGTGCGCACCAGGATATTGGCCGCGAACATGCCGTTATAATGACGCCGGGCCAGGGCGATGAAATCGTCATCCTCCCAATCCTCGGTGGTGGCCAACCGGCACGGCGCCTGGGACCGGGACGGCAAAGCCGCGACCATCGGCACTTGCAGGCGTGGTGCCAAGGCGACGGAATAGCGCTGCTGCCATAGGCGCTGCCGCAAGGCATCGAGTGCCGCCGGTTCCTCGTCGGCGGCCAGACCGGGATGGTCCAAAAGCGCCAGCAACGGCGCCGCCGATTGCAAAATATTGTTCAGGCGCGGTGCCGAGGGCTGAGCGTGCAGCAATTCATGCAGGTTGGATGTCAGCCGCACCGCCTCGGTCACCGGAACCCGCTGACGGCGCCCCATGGCTTGGGTCAGCCAGCCACACAAGGCCAAGGGCGAGCGGCTGGGCGGTTCGGCATAACCGGGGCCGGGCAGGACGAAGCCCTGGCGCAGATGGCTGCTGAAGGGGGTGCGGTTGACCGACAGCCTGTCGTTGACCATCACCTCGAAGCGATTGTGAATGGCGTTGAGCGCGATCACCCGGCGCCCGTCCGCCCCCTGCCGCAATCGATGGCGTTCGATTTCGGCCAGACGGTCGAAGGCGTCGGCGACGGGGCGCAGACGGTTCAGGTCGTCATCACGCCAGCGGTGGTCGCACGGGCCGCCGTCCTGGGAAGCGGCGCCGAACTCGAACACGAACAGATCGGCCTGTTCAAGCACCTGATCGTCGGGCAGCACGGCCACCCCGCTCACCGCCCCCAGGCCGGCGGCGCAGCCTTCCCCCACGGCGATGGGATGAACGAAACCCAGTTCAGCCATGGCGCGGACGGTCATCCGCAGCATGGACGCGCGCCCCCCGAACCACCCCAGCCGGCGGTCACGCCGTTGGGTGACCAGGAGATCACACAGATAGGGCAGCACATGCTCGGCCGGATAGCGCGGATCGTCGGCGGTGGCGGCGACATAGGCGGCCTCGGTGAAATCGGTCTCCATCTCCGGCAAGGCGGCCTCGATCGCGGCGACGATGGGCGAGGGCAAGCCTTGGGCCAGACGGATTTCTTCCAGTTCCACCCCAGCCAGCCCCCAATCATCGGCCTGTTCAGGCAGATAGGGCGAGGTCACATCGTCGTAGAAGCGCCGCAGATCGTTTTCCAGCCGGTCGCGGCCATGGCCGATGCTGGCCATGCGGGTATGGTCGCAATGATAGCCGTAATAATGGTCGAGCAAGGAGCGAACCTCGCCGCGCAGCAGCAAGATGCGCTTGGCCAGGTTGGAATCCACGTGCCAACCATGGATCATCTGTTCGTGAAACCCGCTGATGGCCTCGAGATCGGCCCGCAACAGCAATTGGAAGTCGCCGTGGCCGTCGAAGAGCGCCGCCTCGCTGCCGTAAACAACGTCATTCAGATGCAGCCGTCGCCCCTGCCGGGCCAGTTGGGCGATGATGCCCGCCGGGTCCATGCGGTCATAGGCTTCCCACAGGGTTTCGGGAATCTCGAAGCGCGGCAAATGATAGCAGCCGTCTTCGAGTCCGGCCACCACCTCGGTCAGCGGGCGCGGCGCTCCCCGCGGCACGAAGACCATGTCCGGATTGGTCGACAGCACCCAACGATTGGCCGGATTGGCCCGCCGAACAGCGGCATTGCGCGAGCGCGATTCCAGCGCCACCAGATGGGTATGGTAACGCAACGGGGCGTGGTGTTCAGGGCGAATGCGCAACACCCGCAGGCGGCGCTTGGTCTCGGCGGTCAGGGTATCCTGGATGGCTTCGGGAAAGGTCGGCAAGTCGTCCGGGCTGTTGTAGTCGACGAACAAAATCTCGTCATCGGGAGCGCGCAACACCGCGGCCATGCAATTCAGGCTGATGGCCGCCCGCTTGTGCAGATTGTAACCATGCGTGTCGTTACGGCCGTAAGTTATGATGGAAAGCATGAACCGGTCTCCAGCAAGGCGGTCGAACCTTCACGGCCATCGGCGGCTTGGCTGAGCAAAGTCAATTGGCGGGCGGCGAAGGGACGCAAGGCGTCGAGAAAAACCATGGCATGACGGGCGCCGAGCAAAGCACGGCGCTGGGCGGCGACGGCCTCGCCGACCTGACCGGCGGCAAGCAGCACCAGGGCACGGTTGGAATGCAGCCACACGGTCATCTGCACCAACGGCTTGGCACAGGATTGCTCGGCCAAGGCGAGCGCCGCGTCCATATGCCCCTGCATGGCCTGAGCCAAGGCGGACCAGGACTGAATGTAGTTCATGCCCGGACAACAGCATTCGGCGGCGGCAAACCACCGCTCCGCCGCACGGGGCTCGGCCTGTGCCAAAGCATTTTGCCCCAAGGCGGTGAGCGGTGCTTCGCAATCGGGAGCGGCCTCCCGGGCACGGTGCAGCAAGGATTCGGCGCTGCTGAAATCACCTTGGGTCTGATGCCATTGCCCCAGGTCGAGCAATGCGCTCATCTGCCGCGGGGCCAATTCCGCCGCCCGGCGCAGCGGCGCCTCGGCCTGGGCGAAACGCCCCAGCCGCATCAACGCCAGCCCCCATTGGCCCTGCACCAGGGCGCTGTCGGACCAGGACGGCACCCACTGCCCGATCAAATCAAGACGCTCGACCGGCAAGTCGCCGATGCCGACGCCCTGGCATTGCCCGGCCAGGAAATGCGCGCACGACGCGGGGTCGACCCCTTCGAGCATCGCCATGATCCGCCGCGCCACCGCCTCGGACGACGCCGCCAATCCCAGGCGCAGCACCCGGCGGCGCAGACGCGGCGTCATCCCCCCGGCAAGAGCGGCATCGGCGACGGATTCGCCGCCAAGCGCCGCCAGCATCGCCTCGCCGCCCGCCCGCAGGGCGAGGAAACGATCACGCAGGCGACTGGCTTCGGCGGCATCCATGGCGACGGCGGTCAGCCCCGAGCTTCCCGGCCAAGGTCGTTGGCCGCCGCTTCGACCGCCGGCCCACGCCCTGGATAATGCAGATCGCAAAGCTCGACGGCCTCGGCGGACAGGATACGCCAGCAATCGATGACGGCGAGGCTGCGACCGTCGGCGCGGCGGAAGGCCTGGGCATCGATACCAGCGAAAGCCGGCCAGTTGGTCATCACCACCACCATGTCGGCCTGGGCCACCGCATCCTCGGCGCGCTCGGCGGCAACGACCCGGTTGCCCAGGACCGAACACGCCGCGCCCGCCGCCCGCGGATCATGCACGACCACCGAATATCCCGCCGCCAACAGATGGGCGGCCAGCTTGACGCCGTGGCTTTCCTCGATCACCGCCGTATCCGGCTTGTAGGACATGCCGAGAATGGCCACCCGCCCGCCGGCGGGCAGCAATGCGCGAACCTTCCCCCCCAACCGTTCCACTTGCAGGTTGTTGACGGCGTCGGTCGCCTCGGCCAACAGCGGCTGGGCACCGACCGAGCGGGCGAGCACGGAAAAGGCGACGTTGTCGCGGGGAAAGCAGGGGCCGCCATAACCGGTGGCGCCCTTCAGGTACTTGCCGCCGATGCGGCTGTCCAGGCCGACGGCGTCGGTGACCACATCGACGTCGGCGCCGGGCAGGCGCTCGCACAGATCGGACAGCATGTTGGCGTAGGAAATCTTGGTGGTCACATAGGTGTTGACGGAAATCTTGGTGATTTCCGCGTTGACCAGATTCATGCGGCGAATGGCCGGGGAATTGTCGCAGGACGACAGGTAAAGCTGGGCCAGGGCGTCGCCGGCGCGGGGGTCGGATTCGCCCACCAGCACCATGTCGGGCCGCAACAAATTATTGACCACGCTGCCCAGTGCGATGAATTCCGGGCTGTAGCACAGGCCGATATCGATGCCGACACGCCGACCGGACGCCTGTTCCAGTTGGGCGCGGATTTCGCCGTCACACGATCCCGGCATCACCGTGCTGGTGATCACCACCACGTGATAGCCGCTTTTGTCGCGCAAACCCGGCCCCATGGCCTTGAGGGCGGACAAAAGGTATTTGTTGGTGAAGGCGCCGGTCTCGGTGCTGGGGGTGGGGACGATGACGCAGCTGAGGTCGGTGGCCTTGATGGCCTCGGAGAAATCGGTGGTCGCCGACAGACGCAGGCGCCCCAGGTCGATCATGTCCTGAAGCCGGGGTTCCTCCACCGGGGCGCGGCCTTGGTTCAAGGCGGCGACGAAGGCGGGGTTGAGGTCGACACCGACGACATCATGGCCCTTGGCGGCGTAGACGGCGGCCATGGGAGAACCGAGCTTGCCCAGTCCGATGACGGAAATACGCATGATAGACCCCTTTGCCGATGATTCTAACCGGACACCCCCGGCCCTTTGGGCCAGAGGACTGACTTTGTCAGCTTTTATTAGCGACCTAGACTAGTGGAGATTCCCTTAACCTGCCAAGCCGCATTCACGGACAACAATGCGGCGGCATGGCCAGCAATTGCCAATGGTCGGGGGCGCGTTCCGCTTGCCGGTAATGTGCCCCGGTGCCCCCCGTACCCTGCTCGGCCACCGCCATCACCACACGTTGTCCAGGATTGCGGCACAGATAGGCGGCCCACCAACTGAACGAACTGACCGACAACACATGGCCGTCGCATTCGCGCATGATGGCGAAGTCGAACAGGAACGAATGATTGGCCGAAAACTCGACGCGGGCGCCGTAATCCAGCCGCAACTCGCGCCGGCACCATTCCAGGTCCAGATTGGTGTCGGAAAACACCAGGAAAACGCTGTCCGGCGGGAAGCGGCGCACCGCCTGACGATAGAATTCCGGCGGGTGCAGCAGGTAATTGTTGCGGTTGTAGGCCTCGGTGTTGTCGCCACGACGCACATGCACCGCCACCACCGGCCCGTGACGGCGCAAATCCGCCACATAGGCCTTGGCGTAATCCTCGATGTGGCGATTGCGCAGACGGTAAAGCCCGGCCAGGTCGTCGGCCACCGAGTCCAGATAGATATGGCTGGGCCAGAAGCCGGCCAGATAGACGTCGCCCGTGCCTTCCAGCGCCACCCGGTCCAACTGGCTGAGATCCTGGACGTGGCGCCGATGTTTGACCCGTTCGATCTGCTCGGGCGTGGCGATTTGAACCTCGACCTCGAATTGTTCCAGCCAGAAGCGGCGGTCGTCGCGCACCACCTGGGCGTAGAACTCGGTGTCGATGCAAAGCGTGCCGCCCGAGCGCCGCGCCCAGGCCAAGCCGACGCCGTACTGGAACAGTTGGTTGCCCAAGCCGCCGCTCATGCCCACCACCACCAAGGGCGGCGAGCCGGCGCTGATGTCCGGCCAGTGCACCGGCACCGGCATTTCCCCCTTGGCCTGCACGGCGGCGGCCAGAGCGGGCCAGTCCAGACCGGCCAAGGCGCTCCAGCCCTGGTCCCGAGGGGCCTGGGTCAGCACCGGGGCCAGACTGGCCAACGACCGGGCGGCCTGTTCGTCACCCCAACGCAGGCGCATATACCCCACCAAAGCGGCGGCGGCGCCATGCTGGCCGGTGGCGGCACTTTGGAACAGCCGCAACATCAGGGCGTCGCACTGATCGGGACCGCTGCCTTGTTGAAGGACATGCAACACCTTGTTCAGAGCTTCTTGCGGATTGCCCTGCACAAGGTCCAGGGCGCCATAGCGGATCAGATGGCGGTGGCCGACGAGATAGGGATTCATCCGTAAGTCCTGAGCGAACGGGGCAGCGGCTGAACGTCCTCGGCGGTGAAAGGCAGCATGCGTTTCCAGATCAACTTCTGGAAGCCGGCCAAGTGCAACGAACCGTCATAGCCCTGGAAGATACGCGTCCAATAAGCCTCGTTCCAATACATGGCATCGATGGAATTGTCGGCGATGCCGAAACGGGGAAACTCGTCGGCGGGGACGAAGAAGGCGTTGGTGATCGTCGTGGCCACCAGTTCATAGCCCTTGGCCTTGCCCAGTTCCATGAACGCCCGCAGCGACGCCCCTTGGTTGACCGAGGGGTCGGGGTCCTGGATGAACACCACCTCGTTGGGGACGGTGTGGTTGAACTCGACCAGCAGCAGTCGGGGGCGATGGCGGACCAAGCCCTGCCACAGATGCCAGTCCATACCGTCCACGTCCAACGACAGGAAGTCCAGATCAACCGGGGCGCCGGCCTGCTCCAGGGCGCTGTCCAGGCTATCCGGGCCCGAGATGGCGGCCATCATCTGCCGGCACTGCACCTGAGGATTGTCGGCATAGCGGCGCGACAGGGCGGCGAAGCGGTCGGGATCGGCCTCGATCTGCAAGGATGCCCAGCCATGCCGGTTGATCAGCGTCCAGGAATTGCTGCCGTCATGGCCATCATGAGCGCCGATTTCCAGGCAAAACCGGTTGGCCGGCGGCATCAGCTGGAAAATACGTTCGATAATGCCGTCCTCGCCGTCGAAGGACGTGACGTTGGCCGCATGGCCGCCCAGATGGATGCTATCGGGCTTGCGGCGGTCGGTGCCGCGCACTTCGTAAATGGCCATTCTGGCTCTCCCGCTTCATTCCCCCCGATGGTAGCGACGGCGCCATTAATGGGCCGTTAACCGATCCGGATCGAGCATGGAAACATGCTCGCCATCGACGTCAAGAAAGTCCTGGTCACCGCCCCGCCCGCCCATTGGGGCAAGGATCTTTCCGCCGCGCGACTGGCTTGGCGGGTGCTTGAGGATCTGGGCCTGGAGCTGTTCCCGCTGGATATCCTGCTGCTGTTCAACGGCAGCCCCCAAGCCATCGCCGACCACATCGCCGATATCCGCGCCTTCGCCCCCGACTTCGCCATCGCCACCCCCAATGCCGGCTATGCCACGGTGGCCTGGATCAACCAGGGCGGGGAAAGCCGCAACCTGTTCCTGGACATCCTTGAACTGCCGGTCCTGGCCACCTGGGACAGCGTGGTGCAATTCGCCCACCAACTGACCAAGGGCACCCTGCCCGCCCGCCCCGAGGAGTCCGCCCCCGGCATGATCGCCGCCTTGCGCGGCCTGTTGAACCATCCGCTGATGCGCCACGCCGCCTATGACCGCGCGCAGATCAAGGTCATGGAAAGCCTGGGCGTGATCGATCCGGGTCGAGCCATCCACAGCCCGGCCTTCGCCTATCAAGCCTTCATCGATCACGGTCTGGCCAACCCGGCACCGGCGGCGCCCGGCCACGATCTGGCCTTTACCGGCTCGTTGTGGGTGCAGCAATCGCAATCGCCGGTGTCGACCACCGCCATCCATGCCACGCTGCGCCGGCCGGTGATCGACGAACGCCCGCTGACCCAGCCGGTATGGCCGGCCTTGATGACCGCCATCGCCGCCCTGCCCGAGGCCGAACGCCAAGCCAATCGCCTAGTTCCCGACCACGGCTTCTTCTGGTCCATGGCCTTGGACATGGTGTCGCACCAAGCCACCACCGCCGACCGCGTGCGGGTGCTGAAGGCCATCACGCGCCCGGTGGATTTTTATGGCCGCCTGGACGGCACCGTGCCGGGCCAGCCCACCCCCTGGCCGCATATTCAGTATCGCGGCGACGTGGACATGGAAACCCGGCTGCCGGGGCTGAACGCCGACACCGCCATCACCGTGGACGTGGTCAACCGCATCTTCGACCAGGGCGTCACCTGCAAGGTGTACAGTTGCTTCGCCGCCGGCGGCTTCTGCCTGTTCGACCACCGCCCGGATTTCCTGGAGGTGGCGGGGGCCGAGGGCGAACAGGTGATGTTCGCCGATGCCGATGGCCTGAACGAACGCATCGAGCACTTCCTGACCCACCCGCGGGAGCGCCGCGAACTGGCCGCCCATCTGCGCGCCATCATCGCCGAACGGCTGTCGCCCCGGCGCATCTATGCCGACATGATCACCCGCGCCCTGACATGACCTGATAGGCGCGTTGCTGCATATCCAAAAGCCATTGCCCGTCCAGGCGCGGATGGCGCCACGGCACGTTGCCGTAATAGCCGAAATTGTCGTAGAACGGCGCCACCTCCAGCCGGCCCTCGGCCAGGGCCTGGCGGTAAAGCTGCGTCCCCGGATAGGGCACGGTGATGGAAAACTGCGACACGTCGCAGGCCAGTTCCTGGGCCAGATCAAGGGTCGACTGACAACTGTCCTCGTCGTCGGGATAATGGCCGAACATGAAATTGCCCACCACCTTGATGCCGTGCTTCTGGGCATCCTTGACCGCCTTGCGGGCCAGATCGGTAGTGGTGTTCTTGCCGATGTGCCGCAGCACCTCGTTCGAGCCCGATTCCACCCCATAGGTGATCATGAAGCAGCCGGCGGCGGCCAGTTCGGCCAGCAGGTTTTCGCTGATGGCATCGACGCGGGCGGTGACCATGAACGGCAGGTCCAGCCCCTCGGCCCGCAATCTTTGGGCAATGTCCAGGCAGCGGCTGGGCTTGACGGTGAAGGTATCGTCGTTGAACACCAGATAGTCGGCACCGAACTGGTTCTTCAGGCGCCAGCTCTCCTCGATCACCCGGTCGATGGAATGATAGCGCAGCTTGCCCCAGCTCTCGCCGCCGCTGGCGCAGAACTCGCAGTGATAGGGGCAGCCCCTGGTGGTGATCTGCACCCCCATGCGGCGGTCGTGTCCCCCCCAGAAATCGCTGGTGAAACGCTCCATCGGGTACAGATCCAGGGCCGGCAACGGCAGCGGGTCCAGGTGCGGCGCCTGCCAGGGCTGGGCGGCCACCGCCCGCAAACCGCCGTCGCCGTCGCGATGGACCAGACCCGGCACCTGACCCGGCCCCGTGCCGGCGGCCAGGGCCTCGGCCAGCAGCACCATGCTGCGCTCGCCCTCGCCCAGGATCACCGAATCGGCCTCGGGCAACAGGGTCAGGGTTTCCTCGGGCAGGGCGGTGACGTGCACGCCGCCCAGGGTCAGGTGCCCGCCCCAGCCGGCGGCGCGCAGGTGACGGGCGATGTCGGCCACCTCGCTGAACAAGGGGGTGGTGAAGGACAAGCCGACCAGTTCCGGGTCGGCGGCCAGGATCGCCCGGGCGGCATCGGCTCCGAACAGGTCCAGGGCGTCGCAATCCACATAGCCGACATCGTGCCCGGCGTGGCGCAGGGCCGCCGCCACATAGGCCGGCCCCAGCATGGGCTGGCGCTTGGATGACCGTTTGATGT
Source organism: Stygiobacter sp. (assembly GCA_006218045.1). Lineage (GTDB taxonomy): Bacteria > Pseudomonadota > Alphaproteobacteria > Rhodospirillales > Magnetospirillaceae > Magnetospirillum. The sequence continues at coordinate 110,230 of VBWB01000008.1, read as the reverse complement.
TGCGATAGACGCGATGGGCCGATGGCGACGCCAGAAAAACCCTCATCCAATCCCTCCGCCACAGGTGTCGCGCAAGGCGACGACGTCCCCGGCCAGGGCGGCCTCCACATCCACCGCCATGGCCCATTCCGCCGCCTCGCGGGCGGCTGCGCGGTCGCCCTGGGCAAAGGCCAGCCGCGCCACCTGCACATGGTGACTGACCTGGGCCGGGACAAGGCGGGCGGCTTCGCTCCACAGCGCCAAAAGCGCGGGGCCTTGGGCGGCGGCGATCCTGGCCACCAGATCCTCGGGCAGCGGCAGCGGCTGGCGCAGCGGCGATTGCGAAGTCAGGGTGTCGCGCATTTGCAGGTATTTCCGCAGCAATTCCACATCACCGACGGCGGGGACGATGATGACGTCCTCGAACAAAAAGAACTCCTCGCGCCCCAGCGCCCGCAACGCATGGGTCAGCCGGGCCAGCGACGGCCACGCCGCCGCCGGATGGGGCAAGGCCGGCGGCGCGCAGAACAGCCGGGCGTCGTCGATCAAAATGGTGTGCTGGACCGGCTGGCTCAGAACCGCCTCGAGCTCGGCCAGCAGCGGACAGGGATCGTCCTCGCCGGCGGTTTCGCCCAAGGACCAATGGGCATCCAGCCACAGCAGCGCTGAACCCGGCAGCGTCGGCAGCAAATGCGCCAGCACCGCCGGCGACGCCCCCTGGTGCAAGGTCAGATTGCCCACATCGCCCAAGGCCTCGACCGCCCGCGCCCACAAGGTGGGGGACAACTCGATGGAATGGGCCTGGGAAAAATGACTGGCGGCCCAGCGCGCCGTATAGCCATATTGGGTCCCGGTCTCGATGAAGACGTCAAGGCCCAGGGCCGCCTGAAGAAACTTGGCAAGAGGTTGCGGAACCCCCGGATGTACGATCCCCACCTTTTCCCCCCATTCGTCGTTCGCCGATGATGCTGACCGCCATCCTGTCAATCCTGCTGGTGGCTGTCTACGTTCATGCCGTGCTGCCGCTGCCGTTTTACCGCATCCGCCGCGGCCCGCCGGTGATGGAAAGTCGGCAGCCGCTGTGGCGGCGTCTGGTCGCCGCCCTGGCGGCGCCGCACCCGCGTCTGGAATTGACGGTGCCCGAGTTCCGCCGTCTGAACCGCCTGTGCCCCGAGCCGAGCCGCCCGCTGGTCAGCTGGCGCGGCAGCCGGGGATATTACGACCAGGACCAGGCGGACACCGCCGATGACGCCATGCCGGCGGCCCTGTTCCGGTCGCGCCTGGCTTTGCTGCTGTTGCCGGTGCGGGTACCGCTGGACCATGCCCTGACACCGCTGGTGAACGTGGCCACCGTCACCGCCTACCTGTTGGTCTTGCTCGTCGGTTGGGCCATGCTGCGGTGGACGGCATGGCGTCACCGCGCCCAATTGGCGGCGCAACCGACGGAACTGGCGCAAGCCTTCGCCACCCATCTGCATGAACATCTGGAGGTGCTGGTGCCCGAGGCCGGCACCGGCCCCCTCCCGGTGCTGGCCGAACCGGGATATTTCATGTTCAAGCTGGCCGAGGGCCGGGCCTTCCGCGAAGCCGTGTCCCGCTTCGGCGGCCATCATCCCAATTGCGAGATCGGTCCCGACGACGGCTCCATCTCGGCCCTGCATCTGGCCGCCATCGACCGACTGGATCATGGCCTCAACACCACGCCCTGCCCCCTGGCGGCCAATGCCAAACCCTATGGCGACATGCGGCTGGGCTTCATCGAGGACATGCCATTCCCCGCCGCCAGCCTAGCCGAGATCCACCTGATCCACGTGGTCGACCACATCCCCGATCTTGATGCGGCCATGGCCGCCCTGGCCGCCATGCTGCAACCGGGCGGGCGGCTGATCTTCTCGGGCCTCAGCCACGACTTTTCCGGCTGGTGGCTGGAACAAGCCTGCGCCGCCGGCTGCGTGTGGAACAACTGGCCCCTGGACCGCTATGCGCAACTGTGCCGAGCCCATGGCCTGGAAATGGAATGGGCACGGTATTGCCAGCCCTTTCCCGCCAGTCTGGTGTGGAAGGCCACCTATGGCTTCGCCATGAAGACCCGGGCCTGGGCCATCCTGGGCGGCTGGCTGGGAGCCGAGGCCGGACGCCGCCGTCTGGCACGGCGCCTGCTGCGCCATTACTGGCTGGACGTCTATCGGCTGGAAGACCATCTGCTGGCGCGGACCGGCACGGGGCTGAATTTCATCATCGTCGCCCGCCGTTCCGACACCGCCCGGTCTTAACCCGGAACTAACCGACATGGCCGAATAATGGTCCACCTCCGAGGAGACGACCATGACGCGGTACGGTTTCGATTCCGACAAAGCCAAGCTTTTCCCGCCCATGGTGGTGGTCAGCATCACCAATATCTGCAACCAGCGTTGCGTCCACTGCCATTGGCCGGCCTTTGCCGCCGCCGAGACGTATCACGCCCTGGAAATGCCCTTCGACATCTGGACCAAGATCGTCGACGAGATGAGCCAGCATCCGCACTCCATCCTGAACCTGGGCACCGACGGCGAACCCATGACCCATCGCCGATTCCTGGACATGCTGCGCTATGCCCGGACCAAGCGGGTCGGCCCCATCAACCTGACCACCAACGCGGTGTTGCTGACGCCGGAGAAGGGCCGGATCATCCTGGAAGAGCGCCTGGTGGACGTGGTCAATGTCAGCCTGGACGCCTTCACCGAGCCGACATACAAGGCCATTCGCGGCACCAACCACTTCGCCAAGGTCCAGGCCAATCTGCTGGAGCTGATCGAAACCCGCCGCCGATTGGGACGTGACGAGGTGAAGATTCAGGTCAACATGATCGACCAGCCCGAAGCCAACGGCGAAGTCGAGGACTTCCGCCAATACTGGACCCCACTGGTCGATAACGTGCTGATCCGGACCTATTACGACGCCACCCACGTCACCGGCAAACCCGGCCCCGACATCACCGGCAAGCAGAAACCCTTCCCGCCCGAGGAACGCTGGCCGTGTCAGCAATTCTGGCGCCGCCTGAACATCGCCGAGGATGGCACCATCCGCTATTGCGTCGACGACTGGTACAATGAAAGCAAGGTCGGGCACCTGCGCGACCAGACCATGGCCGAGGTCTGGCAAAGCCCCGCCTATGACCATTATCGCCGCCTGCACCTGGAGGGCCGGCAGAGCGAGAACCCGTTCTGCGCCGATTGCACCGAGTGGCAGGGCATGCGCTGGGACTTCGATTATTTCGTCGCCATGGAAAAGATGCTGGGCAAGAAACTGCTATGACGGTCGCGGCGGTCCAGCGCGTCGCCATGACCAAGGGCGCCGGATGGGACAGCGTCGGCGCGTTGTTCGCCGCCTGCCCCGACGCCTTCATCCAGCAATCGCCGGCCTGGGCCGAAATCGTCGCCCCCCTGGGCCCCGACGACGCCTTTTTCCTGGTCGCCGCCATCGACGGACGCCCCTTGGCCGGATTGCCGCTTTATTGTTGCGACGGCGTGGCGGGAAAGGTGGTGACATCGGTGCCGCAAGCCGGCCCCCTGGGGGGCATCTTCGTCCATCCCGACGCCAAACCGGATGAACGCGAGAGCTTGTACGCCGGGCTCTGCGCCGCCGCCCTGACCGCCGCCACCGACCTGGGCGCGACCATCCTCACCATCATCACCAACCCGCTTGACGACGACGCGGACCGATACCGTCGGCATCTTGCCCCCGATTTCGAGTTCGAGAACTTCACCCAAACGGTTGGCGTCGCCGATATCGTCGCCGACGGCGCCCTGAGCTTGAGCGGCCCCACCGCCACCCGGATCCGCCACGGTGGCCGCCATGGCCTGACCGTCCGCCGCCTTGCCGGGGACGAATTCCCCCGCTGGTACGCCCTGCACCGCCGACGTCACGCCGAACTGGGAGCGCCGCCCTTGCCCGAGGCGCTGCTGAGCGGGCTGGTCCGCCAATTGGAGCCCGCCGGCAAGGCCTTCGTCCTCGGGGTGGAAACCCCCGATGGCGGCTTGATCGCCAGCGGCCTCTACGTGCTGCATCAGCGGGTGTGCGACGTGTTCATCACCGCCATGGACCGCGACCATGCGCGCCTGCATCCCAACTACCTGTTGACCGCCGAGGCGCTGCTGGAATGTGCCCGGCGCGGGGTCGAGACCTTCAACTGGCAATCCTCGGCGGCGCGCGGCAATGGCGTCTACCAGTTCAAGGCCAAGTGGCGGGCGACCGAGCGTCCCTACTGGTTCCTCACCAAAGCTCTCGGCCCGCTCGATCCCTTCCTCGCCCTGGGGAAAGAGGGACTGGGCCAAGCCTATCCCTGGCATTACGTCCTGCCCTTCGGCCGGTTCGACGCCCCCGACGCCCGCCGCTTCCGCAAGCCCTGACAGGAAACGTCATGAGAGTTCCCTTCCTTGACCTCAAGGCCCAACATGCCGCCCTGGCCGACCCTCTGCGCCAAGCCATGGCGGCGGTGATGGCCGAATGCGCCTTCGTCGGCGGGCGCTGGGTCCGCGATTTCGAGGCGGCCTTCGCCGCCGCAATCGGCGCCCGCCATTGCCTTGGCGTCGGCAACGGCACCGACGCCCTGGCCATCGCCCTGCGCGCCGCCGGCATCGGCAAAGGCGATGAGGTGATCACCGCCGCCAATACCTTCATCGCCACCGCCGAGGCCATCACCATGGCCGGTGCCCGCCCGGTCTTCGTCGATTGCACCGACACTCATCTGATCGACGTCGAGGCGGTGGCCCGGGCCATCGGTCCCGCCACCCGCGCCATCGTGCCGGTGCATCTTTACGGCGCTCCCGCCGACATGACCGCCCTGCTCGAACTGGCCCGCCGCCACGGCCTCAAGGTCATCGCCGACGCGGCGCAGGCGCACGGGGCGACCCATGGCGACCGACCGCTCGGCGGCCTGGGCGACGCCATCTGCTACAGCTTCTATCCGGGCAAGATCCTGGGGGCCTGCGGCGATGGCGGCGCCATCGTCAGCGACGATGTTGGCTTGATCGAACGGGCGCGCCTGTTGGCCAACCATGGCAGCGCCAGCAAATACCGCCATGAGGTCGAGGGCGTGAACAGCCGCCTCGACGGCTTGCAGGCGGCCGCCTTGTCGGTGAAGCTGCCTTATCTGCCGTCATGGGTGACGGCCCGCCGGCAAGCGGCCCGGCACTACCATGAGCGTTTGTCCGGCACGGGCCTCGACCTGCCCGGTGATCCGCCCTGGGGCGAGCACGCCTATCATCTTTACGTGATCCGCGTCCCCAACCGGGAACGAATCATCGCTGACCTGGCCGAGGCCGGCATCGAATGCGGCATCCATTATCCGACCGCCCTGCCGAATTTACCCGCCTATGCCCATCTCGGCCATCGCCGGGAAGACTTCCCCTGTGCCTCGGCCTACCAGGACGAGAGTCTCAGCCTGCCCATCTATCCCGAACTGAGCCCAGCCCAGATCGACCATGTTTGCGACCGGCTGGTCGCCCTGCTTTAGATCATAAGCCCCTCGCCGGGCGCAATCCTCCGGATTGCTTGGCCGCGCCCGCAATGGGCGCTGGTCGCAGGCTGCGTTCGATTAAACGCCCCCTGCTTTAGCTGCCGCACGACCCGCAGCAGACGTCGCCGTCATAAGAGATGCGGGCCACCAACTGGCGGGCGCCACCTGGGGGCAGGAACTGCATCAGCACCTGGGCGATCCCCCGGGGCAGGGCCAGCCGCTCGCCGGTCAGGCGCATCATCCGCGACAGACCCGGCTGATAGCCGTCAGCACCGTCGCAGGCCGAAAACGCCTGGGCGAGAAAATCGGCGGCGGCCCCTTCAGCAAGTTCCGCCACCAGCACGGAATCGCCGCGCACCATGGCGACCACCTGATCGGGGCCTTCGTCGCCCGAGCGCACCTGGATTTCGTTGGCGTGAAGCGTGGCGGCGTTGGTCAGCAATTGGGCGAAAGTGGCGGTCATGGATGGCCTCGTCTCGGTTGAGGCGACCAGAAACGGCGAATCCGCCCTCTCGGCGTTGAGCTTGATCAAGCCGCCCTTCGCCCCCATAGTCCTCGCATGAGCGCAGCGGCCCTTCACGTCGAAAACCTTCGCAAGGCTTTTGCCGGCCAGATGGCGGTGGACGGCATCTCTTTTACCGTCGCCACCGGCTCGACCACCGCACTGCTGGGCGGCAACGGCGCAGGCAAGACCACCACCATCTCCATGCTGCTGGGCCTGCTGCTGCCCGATTCCGGCGCCATCCGCGTGCTGGGCGAGGACATGGTGCGCCATCGCTACCGGGTGCTGCCCCGGGTCAATTTCTCCAGCCCCTATGTGGAATTGCCGCACCGGCTGAGTGTGGCCGAAAACCTGACCGTTTACGGCCATCTCTACGGTATCCCCGAACTTAAGCACCGCATTGCCCAATTGGCGGAAGAACTGGACCTGACCGATATCCTGAAGCGCCCGGCGGGCAAGCTGTCGGCGGGGCAGAAAACCCGCGTCGCCCTGGCCAAGTCCATGCTGAACCAGCCGGAATTGCTGTTTCTCGACGAGCCGACCGCGTCCCTCGACCCCGATACCGCCGATTGGGTGCGCGGCTATTTCCGCGCCTATCAGCGCCGGACCGGCGCCACCATCTTGCTGGCCAGCCACAACATGGCCGAGGTGGAACGTCTGTGCGATCAGGTGCTGATGATGAAGCAAGGCCGCATCGTCGATACCGGCTCGCCCGCCGATCTGTTGCAACGTTACGACCGCGACGACCTGGAACAGGTGTTCCTGGACATCGCCCGCGACCGCCGCCAGCCCCAGGCGACGTCATGAGCGGCAGCGCCCCCCGCCGCATCGGCGCCGTCATGCTGCGGCACCTCTACCTCATGCGCGGGTCGTGGCCGCGGGTGCTGGAAATGGCCTATTGGCCGGCCATCAACATGGCGCTGTGGGGCTTCACCAGCCAGTTCTTCACCACCCATTCGTCGTGGGTGGCACAGACCGGCGGCATCCTGATCGGCGCCGTCATCCTGTGGGACGTGATGTTTCGCGGCAATCTGGGGGTGGCGCTGTCGTTCATGGAGGAAATGTGGTCGCGCAATCTCGGCCATCTGTCGGTCAGCCCGCTGCGCCCGCATGAATTGCTGGCCGGCATGCTGGGCATGAGCCTGGTGCGCACCACCATCGGCGTGCTGCCGGCGGCGCTTCTGGCCATTCCGCTTTATCACTATTCGCTGTTCGACATGGGGCTGCCGCTGTTGGCGTTCTGGATCAACCTGCTGGTCTCGGGCTGGGCCATCGGCCTGGGGGTGTCGGCCCTGGTGCTGCGCTTCGGCCTAGGGGCGGAAAGCATGGCCTGGGTGATGATCTTCGCCCTCGCCCCGGTGGCCGGCATCTATTATCCCATTTCCATCCTGCCCCAGTGGCTGCAATGGGTGGCCTGGGCGCTGCCGCCGGCCTATGTGTTCGAGGGCATGCGGTCGGTAATGCAAGGCCACGGCTTCGATTGGGGTTTGCTTGCCGGCGCGGTGGGCTTAAATCTGTTTTTCGTGGCCGCCGCCGCGCTGACCTTTTTGCGCGTCCACCACATCGCCCGCCGCCGCGGGCTGTTGCTGAACGTGGGGGAATGACCCTTGCAAAGCCTGCCATCCTATCCCGGCACCTGGTCGGACGTGATCGATCTGCGTGATTTCTATGATAGCGGCCTGGGCCAGACCACCAGACGGCTGCTGCGCCGCCATCTGCGCCAGTTGTGGCCCGATACCCATGGCTTGCGCATCCTTGGCCTGGGCTTCGCCACCCCCTTGCTGCGCCCGTATATCGCCGAGGCGGAACGGGTGATCGCGGTGATGCCGGCCAATCAGGGCGTGCTGCACTGGCCGCCGGAAGGGCCGGGCCTGACCGTGCTGGCCGATGAAAGCGATCTGCCGCTACCCGATTCGTCCATGGACCGCATCGTGCTGATGCATGCGCTCGAATCCACCGAACAGGTGCGCGCCATGATGCGCGAGGTATGGCGGGTGCTGGCCGATGGCGGGCGGCTGGTGATCATCGTCCCCAACCGGCGCGGCATCTGGGCGCGGTTGGAGCGCACGCCGTTCGGCAATGGTCGGCCCTATACCGGCGGGCAATTGACCCGATTGCTGCGCGACAACATGTTCACCCCGGTATCGCTGTCGGGCGCCTTGTTCCTGCCGCCGACCAATTCACGGGTGCTGCTGCGCTCGGCCCCGGCCATCGAGGAATTGGGCCGCTGCTGGTTCCACACCATCGCCGGCATCCACATGGTCGAGGCGACCAAGCAGATCTACGCCGCCACGCCGTCGCGGGCATCGAAGCGGCGCGGCTATGTCATCGCGCCGCAGGGGTTCTGAGTTACCCGTGAAAAAGTCCCTCGCTTCGCTCAGTGTACTTTTTCCCATTGATTTAAAAGGAGAAAAATAGGCGCGCCTATTTTTCGCTTTTACGTTTTACCGCCTTTGCCGGGCAAAGGCGGGAGAAAGACTGAAACCCGCGCGGAAAGCTCGCTTGAGCACGGGTTTACACCATATGAAAATCGGGAAAAAGTACACCGAGGCAAAGCCGAGGGACTTTTTCCCGGGCAACTAACACGGCGTCGCCGCCAGATGCGGATAGCGGGCCCGACTATGCGGCAACGACCCGCCCAGCCCGCCGGCCTCAAGCGGCCAAAGCGGCAGATTGGCGCCCAAGGGCAGGGTCGGACGATCCCAGGCCGACGGCGTGGCCGCATAGTTCAGCACCGGCCCCAGGAAGGTCAGGGGACCGAAGGCCGGATTGTCGCGGGTCAGCAGATAAGGCGTGATCTCGGCCTGGGATATGGCCGGCGGCGGCAATTGACTGCGATCCACCTGACCTTGGTCCTGCATCCACATGGCGGTTCGGCACAACGCCACCCGCACATGATACGACCCGCCCTCGTCGGCGCGGCGCAACAGCGCCATCAACGTGCCCAAAGCGCCCAGAAAACCGGTGACGTAATCGTTGGGATAAACCGATTGCAGTTGCGGATTGTCCGCCGTGCCCTGGGCCACCGTCATGCCGGTGGCCACCTGGGCCAATTGCTCCCAGCCGGGGCGATACTGCCAGGGGCCGGCCCAGCCATAGCAATTGACCGAAACATAGATCAGCCCGGGGCGCAATCGCGCCGCGCTTTCGGGCGAAAAGCCCAGCTTGGTCATGGCCCCGGGGCGATAGGATTCGACGAAGACGTCGCTTCGCCCGATCAGGCCCTGCAAGGTGGCGGCATCACTGGTATTGGTCAGGGTCAGCAGCGCCTCCAGCTTGCCATGGCCGGTATCCACGTCGAAAGGCGGCAGCGCCGGCTGGGTCGGGCTGGTGATGCGCATGATTTCGGCCCCTTGCTCGGCCAGGGTCTTGCCGATGGTCGGGCCGGCGATCACATGGGTGAGGTCCAGCACCTTGGTGCCGCTTAACGGGCGGTCGCCCGGCAGAGCCGGGGCAAAGGGTTCGGGGGCGGAATCGGCGATCTTGACGATTTCGATGATCGGGGTGGCGGCGATGGCGCGGCCTTGTTCAGTCGCCAGCCATTCGGGGTAGGACCGCGCCACGGCGCCGCACAGACCCTGGTCGGCGATGGCCTGTTCCAGCGCGAACGCATCCCAGGTGGCCACCTTGTTGGCGATGTCGGTGGGGTTCATGGTGCAGCCCAGTAAATTCTGCAAACCGTTGCGCAACAGCGGAAAAGCGCCATGCAGCATGATCCAGCGACTATCGCGGGCAGGGTACAGGGCAACCAGCGGATAGCTGGGTTCCGGCTGCGGGATGGCGTAGCCGTGCTGCGACTGATAGCCGACGCTATAGGCGGCCAGTGCCCCGGCCAGGGCATTGATGGAAATCTGCTGGCGCTGGCCCGAGCGCCGCCGCCAGATTTCCGCCACCCCGGCGGCCTGGGCCGCCAGCACCGCACCGGTGCATTCGCCGATGCGGAACACCGAATTGATGACCGGGTCGGCCCCCGACAACGTCACGTCGGCGGTGGTCGGCCAGCCAATGCCCAATTGCGACAACAACGACTGATAGATCTGGTTGATCGACTGGGTCATCGCTACCCCTCGGTTATGACGAAAAGATAAAATACTATCTTTGAGAGCATGACAGAGCGCGAGCGATCGGCAAATATATCTTTGGTTGCGATGCAGCAGGATTATCCGTTACGGCTGAGCACGAACAGCCCTTGGGCGGCGAAGATATTGGCCAGCCAGCCGGTTCCGGCCATGGGCAGCACGCCGCCGTCGCGATCGAGCGCGATGCCGGTATCGATGCGGATGTTCAGCACCCGGCACAATTCGAGGAAATCGCGGATGGTGCAGAAGTGGATATTGGGGGTGTCGTACCACTCATAGGTCAGGGTATCGGTCACCGGCATGCGCCCGCCGACGGCCAAGCCGGCGCGCACCCGCCAATGGCCGAAATTGGGGAACGAGATGATGGCCCGCCGACCGATGCGCAGCATGTTGCCGAGCACATCCATGGGCGCGCGGGTGGCTTGCAGGGTCTGGCTTAAAATCACCGTATCGAAAGCGCCGGCGGGATAATCCTTGAGGTCGGTGTCGGCATCGCCCTGGATCACCGACAATCCTTGCGCCACCGCCGCCGACACCCCGGCCATGGACAGCTCGATGCCGCGCCCGTCCACATTCTTGTGCTTGCCCAGCCATGACAGCAAGGTGCCCTCGCCGCACCCCACATCGAGCACCCGCGATCCCGGCTCGACCATGTCGGCGATCAGCTTGAGGTCGACGCGCAACGCGCCGTTGTTCAGGGTCATCATCATCATCAGCCCCCCCGCGCCGGCAGACCGCGATGCCGCGCCGCCCCTTCGATGAAGCCGCCCAAGGTGGCATGGAATTCCGGCTCGTCCAGCAAGAAGGCGTCATGGCCCTTGTCGGACTGGATCTCGACGAAGCTGACATTGGCCGCCACCGCGTTCAAGGCGTGGACCACGGCGCGGCTTTCCGGGGTGGGGAACAGCCAGTCGGACGAGAACGAGGCGACGCAGAAGCGGGTCTTGGTGCCCCTGAAGGCATTGGCCAGCACGCCGTCATGTTCGGCGGCGAGGTCGAAATAATCCATGGCCCGGGTGATGTACAGGTACGAATTGGCGTCGAAGCGGTCGACGAAGGTCGAACCCTGGTGGCGCAGATAGCTTTCCACCTGGAAATCGGCGCCGAAGCCGTAGGAAAAGGCGTCGCGGTCGCCTTGCAGGTTGCGCCCGAACTTGCGGTGCAGGGCCGTCTCGGACAGATAGGTGATGTGAGCGGCCATGCGCGCCACCGCCAGACCGCGCTGCGGGCGGGTGTCGTGCAACTGGTATTCGCCGTTCCTCCAATCGGGATCGGCGATGATCGCTTGGCGCCCCACCTCGTGGAAGGCGATGTTCTGGGCCGAGTGGCGGGCGGCGGTGGCGATGGGCACGGCCGAGAACACCCGATCCGGATAGCTGGCGCACCATTCCAACACCTGCATGCCGCCCATGGAGCCGCCGATGGCGCAGAACAATTGGTCGATGCCCAGATGATCCAGCAGCCGCGCCTGCACCTGCACCATGTCGCCGACGGTGATGACCGGGAAGCCCTGGCCCCACGGCTTACCCGTGGCCGGGTTGATGTCCTTGGGGCCGGTGGTGCCCATGCAGCCGCCCAGCACATTGGAACAGATCAGGAAATAGCGGTCGGTATCCAACAGCTTGCCGGGGCCGACCAGATCGATCCACCAGCCGGGCTTGCCGGTCAACGGGTGGGGATCGGCGACGTAATGATCGCCGGTCAGGGCGTGGCAGATCAGGATGGCGTTGGATTTTTCCGGGTTCAGCCGACCATAGGTCTGGTAGGCCACGATCACCGACGGCATCTCGACCCCGCAATCCAGACGGATGGGGCGATCCAGCCCCAACTCGACGCTGAGGCCAAGCGGATTGTGGTCGGAACCAAAGGCGGCGGAAGCGGGGGCGGACATGGCGGAAACGGCGATCCTGGGAAGCAAGGTGACGATTAGCTATGGATGCGCACCCCCCCTGTCAACGTTTTCTTTGATTTCGCCACGATCAGGCACTAAACCTATGCGGCTTTGCAGCAGAAATTTAAGTCATGCCCATGATCACAGAATCCGCCGACATTGACCGCATCCGCCGCGACATCGACCGCATCGACGATCGTATCCACGATCTGTTGATGGAACGCACCGCCTTGGTGGAAAAGGTCGCGCAAACCAAGGCCACCGACGATTCCGTGGCTCTGCGTCCGGGACGCGAGGCCGAGATCATGCGCCGGCTGGCCGGTCGCCACCAGGGCCGCTTCCCATTGCCGGCCCTGGCCCGCATCTGGCGCGAGATCATGGGCGCCCTGGTCGGCCTGCAAAAGCCGTTTGCCATCGCCGTCTGCCAGCCCGAACGCGGTGACGGCTATGTGGAACTGGCCCGCGACCATTTCGGCGTGGTCTGGCCCAAAAGCGTGTTCTCGTCACCCGGCCAAGTGGTCCGCGCCGTCGCCGACGGCCAGGCCGCCGTCGGCGTGGTGCAATTGCCGCACGAGAACGACCTGGAACCGTGGTGGCTGTCGCTGACCGCCGGTTCGGGCAACCTGCCGCAGGTGGTGACCCGCCTGCCGGTGTTGACCATGTCCGATATTCCCGGGCGGGCCGAGCCGGTCGAGGCCTTCGTCATCGCCTGCCGCCCCCATGACGACACCGGGACCGACCGCACGCTGATCGCGGTGGAAACCAGCCCCGACCTCAGCCGCGACCGCCTGCGCGCCTTGTTCGCCACCGCCGGCCTGGACAATGTTTCGGTCATCGCCACCCACCGCGCCGACGACCTCAGCCTGTATCTGTGCGAGCTCGACGGCTTCGTCGGTGCCGCCGATCCGCGTCTGACCGCCTTGGCCGGCGGTAAGGACGTGATCCGCCATGTCCGCATCATCGGCGGCTATCCGCTGCCGCTTTCCCTCTGATTTCCGTCTTCCGCCCGTTATCAGGAGTTTTGACCGCGATGACCGCCCCCACGCCCCGTCCCGGCATCATGGACATCCGCCCCTATGTGGGCGGCGAATCCGCCCTTGAAGGCGTGAGCCGGGTGATCAAGCTGTCGTCCAACGAAGGCGCGTTGGGCCCCAGCCCCAAGGCGATGGAGGCGTTTCGCGCCCAGGCCGCCGACATGCACCGCTATCCCGATGGCGGCGCCACCCGCCTGCGCGCGGCCCTGGCCACCCGCTGGGGCGTCGATGCCGAGCGTATCGTCTGCGGCGCCGGTTCGGACGAATTGCTGGGCATGCTGTGCCGTGCCTATGCCGGCCCCGGCGACGAGGTGTTGTACTCGGCCCACGGCTTCCTGATGTACGCCATCGCCGCCAAATCCTGCGGCGCCACCCCGGTGACGGCGCCGGAAGTGGATCTGACCGCCAGCGTCGACAATCTGCTGGCGGCGGTGACGCCCAGGACCAAGATCCTGTTCCTGGCCAATCCCAACAACCCCACCGGCACCTATCTGTCGGCGGACGAGGTGGCGCGCCTGCGCGCCGGTCTGCGCCCCGACATCTTGCTGGTGATCGACGCGGCCTACGCTGAATTCGTGTCGAAAAACGACTACACCCCGGGCATCGAGCTGGTGGATGCCGGCGACAACACCGTCATGTGCCGGACGTTCTCCAAGATTTTCGCCCTGGGCGGCCTGCGCCTGGGCTGGGCCTATTGTCCGCCGACCATCGCCGACGTGCTCAACCGGGTGCGCAACCCCTTCAACGTCGCCGCCCCATCGCTGGCCGCCGGTGTCGCCGCCCTGGAAGACACGGCCTTCGCCGATCTGACCAAAAGCCACAACGATTATTGGCTGCCGTGGATGCGGGACGAACTGGCCAAGCTGGGCCTGCCCACCACCCCGTCGGTATGCAATTTCGTCCTGGTGCAGTTTCCCAAGGACGAGGGCCGCACCGCCCAGGCGGCGGATGCCTGTTTGCGCGCCCAGGGCATCATCACCCGGGCCATGGGCGGCTACGGCCTGCCCGACTGGCTGCGCATCACCATCGGCACCGGCGAGGAAAACCAAATGGTGATCGCCGCCATCGCCGCCTTCCAGGCAAGCTGGAACTGACATGAGCACGCCCCTGTTCGGCACCATCTGTCTGGTCGGCATCGGCCTGATCAATTCGTCCATCGCCCGCGCCGTCCGCCTGCATGGATTGGCGGCGCGCATCGTCGCCTTGGACTCGTCCGAACAGGCTTGTGAAACCGCACTCACCCTAGGCATCGTCGATGCCGCCGGCACCGATCCGGCCGGTCTGCTGGCCGAGGCCGACCTGATCGTCGTCGGCACCCCGGTGGGCGCCATGGCCGCGGTGGGCCAGGCCATCGGCCCGCATCTGAAGGCCGGCGCCATCGTCTCCGATGTCGGTTCGGTCAAGATGGCGGTGGTGCGCGACCTGCTGCCGCATCTGCCCGAGGGTGTGCATTTCGTCCCCGGCCATCCCATCGCCGGTACCGAGCATTCCGGCCCCGAAGCCGGTTTCGCCGAGTTGTTCCAGGGCCGCTGGTGCATCCTGACGCCCTTGCCCGGCACCGACCAGGACGCCATCGACAAGGTCACCCAATTGTGGGCGGCCAGCTGGCCATCACCTCGCACCTGCCGCATCTGATCGCCTATACCATCGTCGGCACCGCCAGCGATCTGGAAGGCGACCTGCAACAGGAAGTGATCAAGTTCTCGGCCTCGGGCTTCCGCGATTTCACCCGCATCGCCGCCTCGGACCCGATCATGTGGCGCGACATCTTCCTCAACAACAAGGAAGCGGTGCTGGAAATCATCCAACGCTTCACCGAGGATCTGACCGCCCTGCAACGGGCCATCCGTTGGGGCGAGGCGGAAACCCTGGAAACCCATTTCCGCGAAACCCGCGCCATCCGCCGCGCCATCATCGACGCCAAACAGGCGTAGGATTTGCCCCTCAGGCGCCGGGCCGATCTGGATCAGTCAGGAAGGGCGACACGAATGAACACAAATAAACACGAATAAAATCAGATCACTGCACTTCGTGTTCATTCGCGTTCATTCGTGTCGCCATTTCTTGCAAGAAAGCCATGGGTTGACTCCGCCCCCCCGATCCGTGCGACCCTTCGCGTGTGCAACAGCGGGAGGAAATGATGGCGAACAACATCAACGGGCTGGATCATGCCGTCGTCGCCGTGCGTGACCTGGCCATCGCCGACCAAGTGTTCCATCGTCTGGGCTTCACCCTGACGCCGCGGGGCGAGCACCCGGAATGGGGCACCGCCAATCACTGCATCATGTTCCGCCAGGATTACATCGCCCTGCAAGGCGCCGTCGGTGCCGGCGAGGTGGCCGACGAGGTCCGCGCCTTCACCGAGGTGCGCGAAGGCTTGCAGGGGATTTCGCTGGGCACCGACAACGGCGCGGCGGTGGTCGAACGCCTGCAAGCCGCCGGTTTCGACGTACCGTTGCCGCGCTCGCTGAGCCGGCGCATCGAAACACCGGACGGCACCGCCACCTTGATGTTCTCCGAAACCCTGCTGCCGGCGGCGGCGACACCGGGCATCCACACCCGCGTCACCCAGCACATCACCGCCGAGCGCGAACGCTTCCCCGAATGGCTGGCCCATCCCAACACCGCCATCGGTATCGCCTCGGTCACCGCCATCGTCGCCGAACCGGTGGAACTGGCCGCCGCCTGGGATCAGGTTTTGGGTCCGCACCGGTCGGTGATCACCGACGACACCGTCACCATCCATACCGGGCGCGGCATGATCTTCCTGTCGCGGCCCGACGACCTGACCCAATTGCACCCCGAGGCCGAGTTGGACGACTTGCCGCCGGCCCCGGCCCTGGTCGCCCTGGCGGTGCTGGTGGTCGACACCGACCGCGCCGCCCAGTGGCTGAAGCATAACGAGGTGGAATTCTCCCGCGACCGCGAAGGCACCATCCGCATCCCGCCGTCGGAAGCCTGCGGCATCCACCTGGAAATGGTGAAAGGTTGATCATGCGCACTTTTCTTCGCCTGCTGCTGATCCTTGTCCTGCTGGCCCCGGCGACGGCTTTCGCCGCCAAGGACGGCGAATCCCGCTTCGCCGGCGCCGACGGCGTGTTGATCCATTACAAAAGCTGGGGCAAGGGCAGCCCGGTCATCCTGATCCACGGCTTCACCCTGAACCAGAGCTTCTGGCGCCATCAGGTGCCGGAATTGGCCAAGACCCATCGGGTCATCGCCCTGGATTTGCCCGGCCACGGCCAGTCCGGCAAGCCGCGCGACACTGGCTACACCATGGATTTCTACGCCAGCGCCGTCGAGGCGGTGGCCAAGGATGCCGGTCTCGACCATGCGGCCCTGGTCGGCCATTCCATGGGCCTGCCGGTCATCCACACGGTGATGCGGCACGGTCGGTTGAAGGTGGACAAGGCGGTGTTCGTCGACGGCGCCATCTTGGCCCATTCCAATGATCCGGCAGCCCAGGCGGCCCAGACGGCGTGGATGAAGGCCATGATCGATGGCCTGAAAAGCCCCGGCTACCAATTGGTGCTGGAACAGTTCTTCCAGGGTATTTCCGGCAAGGTGACGCCCAAGCAGAAAAAGGAATTGCTGGATACGTCGCGCGCCGTCGACCAGCACGTCGCCGTCAGCACCTTCGAGCATTTCGCCGATGCTCCCGTCTGGGCGCCGGCCACATACGACATCCCGGTGCTGGGGCTCTATGCCGCCGTGTCGCAGATGGGGGTGAAGGAATGGCTGGCCGCCAATTACCCCAAGGCCAAGCTGGTGGTGTGGAGCGACGTCGACCACTTTCCGCAATTGACCCAGCCGGCCCGGGTCAACAAGGCGATCACCGCCTTTCTCAAGTAACCGCTTGACCACCCTCAAGGGCGGGGCATGGCCACGGGGATAGTCTGACACATCCCTGGAACGATTTCGGTTCGCACGCCATGCCCCCGATCCTTGAAACCCTGAAACAGATCATCGACCCCGACGTCGGCATCAACATCGTCGATCTGGGCCTGGTGGAATCGGTACGCGACGACGGCGGCACGGTCAGCATCGCGCTGATCATGACCACCCCGGCCTGCCCGCAATCGGGCTATCTGCGCGACGAGGCGAAGCGCCTGATCCCCGGCGCCCATGTGCATATCCTGGAAAGTCCGCTGTGGGAACCGGCGCGCATGAGCCCGGCGGCCAAGGAGCAACTGGGATGGTCGTGACCATGCCGCGCCTGCCCTTCCTGATGCTGGGCGCGGTATCGCTGCTGGCCGGACTGGCCGCCGGACTGGCGCGGCTGGGCTGGGATCTGCCGTCTCTGGCCTGGGCCGACATCCATGGGCCGCTGATGGTGTGCGGCTTTTTCGGCACCGTCATCGGCCTGGAACGCGCCGTCGCCCTCAACCGCTCGTGGGGCTTCGCCGCCCCCGCCGCCACCGCCGGCGGCGGCATCGCCCTGCTGGCCGGCTGGACCTTGCAAGGCGCAGCATTGTTGACCATGGGCAGCCTGATCTTCCTGGCCATGGCCGTGCAGGTGGCGCGCCGTCAACCCGAGCCCTTCACCCGGCTGATGGCCCTGGGCGCCCTGTGCTGGGCTTTGGGCAATGCTTTATGGCTGACCGGCGCCTCGGTCGCCCAGGTGGTGGCGCCGTGGGCCGCCTTCCTGGTGCTGACCATCGCCGGCGAGCGGCTGGAACTGTCGCGCTTTCTCCCCCCCAGCAAATGGCGCCAACCCGCTCTGGCCGTGCCGCTGTTGTTGATCGGCATCGGCGCGGCACAAAGCGTCATTGCCGTCGGCCCGGCCTGGACGGTGTTGGGCATGGGCTTGCTGCTGCTGGTGGCCTGGAGCCTGTGGCACGATGTCGCGCGGCGCACCATCCGTCAGTCCGGCCTGACCCGCTATGTCGCCGTTTGCCTGCTGTCGGGCTATGTCTGGCTGGCGGTAGCCGGTCTGCTGATGCCGGCCCTGGATGGCGGTCCGGCCGGCCCCGCCTATGACGCGGCCCTGCATGCCTTGTTCGTCGGCTTCGTCTTTTCCATGGTCTTCGGCCATGCCCCGGTCATCCTGCCGGCGGTGCTGGGATTACGCCTGCCGTACCATCCGATGTTCTATGCGCCTTTGGCCGTGCTGCACCTGTCGTTGGCCCTGCGTCTGGCCGGCGATCTGCTGGACCTGCCGTTGTCGCGGCAATGGGGCGGCCTGCTCAATGCCATCGCCATCGTCGTGTTTATCGTCCTGACCGCGAGGCGGGTCATCGGCGCCGCCAAGCGGGGCAAAATCCCCGCCTAAAAGACAATACCGCGCCCTCTCCGAACGTCATATGCTGGGGACATCGACAGCTTCAAGGAAACGGCGATGCCGCTTTCCCAACCAGACGACGCCTCGACCAGCTTTCGCATCCGCGCCAGGGGGTTGCTGTTCCTGGGACCGTTGCTGCTGATTCTTGGCCTGTTGGCCTATCAAAGCCTGAGCGGCTATCAGGCGGCGCGGCGCGAAGCACAGATCACCGTCGCCAATCTCGCCGATGTGCTCACCTATTCCATCGACTGCTCGCTGGAACGGATTCGGGCTGACCTGGACGTGATCGCAGCCATGCTCGACGCCGAGGATTTGGCGGGCACGCCCAGCCCCGACAAGCGGGCACTGGTCGAGACCAACATGGCGCAGTCCCTGCGCGGCTTCAGCGCCGTGATGAACTACCGGGCTTTCGGCCCCAACGGCGATTCCGTTCTGGGGGCGGGGCGGGGCAATCCGCAGGTCAAGGTCAACGTCGCCGATCGCGCATGGTTTCAACAATTGCGCAACACCCCCGACCGCGACACCGTGCTGTCGGACGTATTGATAAGCCGGGCCAGCGGCGCCCCGGGCATCGTCTTCGCCCGCCCGGTGCGCGATGCCGATGGGCGCTTCGTCGGTGCCGTCAATGCCTATATCGACCTGGACTGGTTCCAGGGACTGATCGACAGACTGGACATCGGCACGGACGGATTGGTGACCTTGCGTCACCGCGACGCCGCCCGGCTGTTGCTGCGGCGCCCCCAGGTCACCGCGCAATTGAATGAATCCAACACCGGCTTGTACACGCTGCACACCTCCACCATACCCCGCGCCGAAGGCGAGTTCGTCTCCGCCATCGACTCCCTGACCAGGCTTTACGCCTTTCGTCGATTGGAAAACTATCCACTGACCGTGGTGGTGGCGGTCAGCCGCGACCACTACCTGAAGGCTTGGCGTCTCCAAGCCGGCCTGACCGCGATCATCGCCCTATTGCTCGGCACCATCCAGATCCTGGCCTATCACCGCCTCAACCGCGCCTATGGCGAAACGGTGGCGATGGCGGAAAAGCTGCGCACCAGCAATCTGAACCTGCAACGCTCCAACGCCGAACTCGAGGAATTCGCTTATATCGCCTCGCACGATCTGCAGACGCCGTTGCGTAACATCGCCAGTTTTTCACAATTGCTGGAACGGCGGTACAAGCCGCAACTGGGCAGTGAAGGCAGCGAGTTCATCGACTTCATCGTCACCAACGCCACCCGCATGTCGGGGCTGATCCAGGATCTTCTAGCCTATGCCCGGGTATCCAGACCCGAACAGGCACCGCAACCGGTGTCGGTGGCTGACGTCCTCGACCGGGTACTGGCCGACCTTGCCAAGCCGGTCGGCGAGAGTGAGGCGAAAATCAGCATCGCGCCGCTGCCCACGCTCACCGTCAGCGAACATCAATTGGCCAGTCTGCTGATGAACCTGATCGAAAACGCCATCAAATATCGTGCTCCCGATCGCCCCCCGGAAATCGCCATTGCCGCAATCGCCGACCAGCCCGGTCTATGGCACTTCACCGTGACCGACAACGGTATCGGCATCGACGAGGAACACTGGGAAAAGATTTTCGCCATCTTCCAGCGTCTGCACAACGTCGAGGCCTATCCCGGCACCGGCATCGGTTTGGCCCTCTGCCGCCGTATCGTCCATCGCTGGGGCGGTCGGATCTGGGTGCAGTCGGTGCCCGGTCGAGGCTCGACCTTCCACTTCACCGTACCGGCGGTATAGCACCTATTTGCGCGGCTTGGCCCTGGCGGTGGGTTCCGCCTGCATGGGATCGTCGGGCCACCAATGCTTGGGGTACTGCCCCTTCAGATCGGCCTTGACCGCGTGATAGGCGTTGGCCCAGAAGCTGGCCAGATCACGGGTCACCTGGACCGGACGCCGGGCCGGGCTCAGCAGATGCATCAACAATGGCACCCGGTCGCCGGCGATGCAGGGCGTCTCGGCGCAGCCGAACATTTCCTGCAAGCGCACCGCCAGCACCGGCTCGTCGCCATCGTAATCGATGGGCACCCGCGACCCCGACGGCACCGAAACATGGGTGGGGGCCATCTCGTCCAGGCGCTTGCCCGCCTGCCAGTCAAGCAAGCCGCGCAAGGCCGCGTTCAAATCAAGTTTCTGTAGATGGGCGCGGCGGGTGATGCCGGTCAGATAGGGCAGCAGCCAATCCTCCAGACTGTCGAGCAATGCCTGGTCGGACAGATCGGGCCAGCCGCCCTCGCCATCGTGACGGCGCAGCAGAGCCACCCGGCGACGGAATTTCTGCAACTCGTCGGTCCACGGCAGACAGGCCAAGCCCATTTGCCGCACGCCTTCGGCCATGGCCGCGGCCAAAGCATCGGGGGCCACCTTGTCCAGCCGGCGTTCCTCCAACACCAACGAAAACAGGCAGGTGCGGCGGGCGGCGGTGACCACCTCGTCGCGGCGATCCCAGCCCACCTTGTCCTCGGTACGGATGGACCCGGCGAAATACGCGTCGAGATCGCCACGGGTCAGGGCGGCGGCCAGGAAAATGCGGGCTTCGCGCTTGTCGCCGTCCAGTTCCGCCGCCACCAGCCAATCCTGTGCCGCCAACGGCTCGTGATCCTGAAAAAAGGCGCCGCGTCCGCCCGACAATGCATAGCGCGGCTCGCCGCCCGGACGGCGCCTGGCGATGCGGTCGGGATAGGCGAAGGCCAGCAGCACACCGCAATCCCGGGCATCACCATCCTGCTCGCCCGCCTTCAATCCCAGACGGCGGCGCCAGTCCTTGGCCGATTGACGGGCGCGGGCCAAGGCGCCGCGATCGACGCCCAAACCATGGCGCGGATCCAGCCGGTCGCCGCCGCGCAGAGCATCCAGGCGCAAGCGGATGTCGCCGTCGCGGCCGCCGCGCTCGGCCCGCAGCACGTCGCGTTCCGACAACAGGGCGGCGATGTCGCAGGCCAGACCGGCGGCGCCCATGTCCCTGGCCCGCAGCACCATATGGGCCAGACGCGGATGCATGGACAGCCGGTTCATGGCCCGGCCATGGGCGGTCAGACCGCCGGTCCGGTCCATCGCCCCCAACTCGGTCAGCAATTCCCGCGCCTGGGCCAGGGCGGCGGCGGGCGGCGGGTCCAGCCAAGCCAGTTGGTTGGCGTCGCGGATGCCCCATTGCGCCAGATCCAACGCCAGCGGGGCCAAGTCGGCGTCCTGGATTTCCGGCGGTGAAAAGCCGGCCAGCGCCCGGTCCTCGGCTTCCGACCACAGCCGCCAGCAGGTGCCCGGCGCCTGGCGCCCGGCGCGGCCCCGACGCTGATCGGCGGAAGCGCGGCTGACCGCCACGGTGACCAGCCGGGTCATGCCCGAACTGGGGTCGAAACGCGGCAGCCGCATCTGGCCGCCATCCACCACCACCCGCACGCCGTCGATGGTCAGCGAAGTTTCGGCAATCGAGGTGGCCAGCACCACCTTGCGCTCTCCGCCGGCCAGCGGGCGGAGGGCGCGATCCTGGTCGGCCTGGGACAGATCGCCGTAAAGCGGCAACACCTGGGCGGCGCAGCCGTCCAGTGCCGCCAGCACCCGACGGATTTCGCCCGAGCCGGGCAGGAAGGCCAGCACGTCGCCTTTGGATTCGGCCAAGGCCCGACGGATGGCGCTGTCCATGGCCTCGACGAAGCGGCGCGGCTCGGGCCGGCTGAGGAAGCGGGTTTCCACCGGGTGGGCGCGACCTTCGCTGGTGACCAGCGGCACATTGCCCATCAGCGCCGCCACCGGGGCGCCGTCCAGGGTGGCCGACATCACCAACAGCTTGAGATCGTCGCGCAAGGCGGCTTGGCTTTCCAGGCACAGGGCGAGGCCGAGATCGGCATTGAGCGAGCGTTCATGGAATTCGTCGAAGATCACCAGCCCCACCCCGGGCAGCGACGGATCATCTTGCAGCATGCGGGTCAGGATACCTTCGGTCACCACCTCGATGCGGGTGGCATTGCTGACCTTGCTGTCCAGGCGGATGCGATAGCCCACCGTCTCGCCCACTTGCTGGCCCAGGGATTCGGCCATGCGGGCGGCGGCAGCCCGCGCCGCCAGCCGGCGCGGCTCGAGCATAATGATGCGCTGCCCGGCCAGCCAGGGCTGGGACAAAAGCGCCAACGGCACCCGGGTGGTCTTGCCGGCGCCGGGCGGCGCTTGCAGCACCAGACCGGGGGCGCTGGCCAGGGCGCGGGTGATTTCGGGCAGGACGGAATCGATGGGCAGGGTGATCATGCGAATTTATTAGCCTTTTCCTCCCCAAGAAGGAACCGCAAGCGGTTGAAGTTCGCATCAATGTGAATGATAATGCGCGCCCGACGCACCCAAGGACGGGTCTCAGGGGGGAACCAGATATTCGCCAAGGCCGCGCGCCATTTCAGCCGACGCGAAATGCCTAATTTCCGCCAAGAAGTTTTTCTACCCTGAACACTGGATCGGCCTTCAGGCCGGAACAGGCCTCTGCCTTAGGATATGGCGTCAGGTTCATAACTCGCTGAATAAGCAATTGGGAGATGATGATGAAGAAGATGCTCGGTCTGGCCGTCGCCGCTTTGCTGTTGGCCCCCGTCGCCGCCAACGCCCAGGAAGTCCCCAAGGGCTTCAACGCTTGCAAGGCCTGCCACAAGGTGGAAGCCGGCAAGCATGGCGTCGGCCCCTCCCTGGCCGGCGTGTTCGGCACCAAGGCCGGCACCAACTATCCGGAATTCAAGTATTCCGAGCCGCACAAGGCCTCGGGCCTGACCTGGGACGAAGCCACCTTGTCCAAGTACCTGGCCGACCCCAAGGGCACCGTCCCGGGCAACAAGATGGTGTTCGCCGGCATCAAGAACCCCGACGACCTGAAGGCCGTCGTGGCTTACGTCAAGGGTCTGAAGAAGTAATCCGCACTCTCGCGGATCGCTTTGAAAAGCCTGCGCCGCCGCCCCACCGGGCGGCGGCGTTTTTCATGGCTGGCCTTCCCCCAGGGGCAGACGGGCCAATACCTCCAGGCTTTCATCATCCAGGCCGCCTTCGCCCAGTTCCTGCTCACGCAACACCGCCAGCCGGCCCAAGGCCTCGCCATGGGCGGCGACGAAAGCGGTCAGCCATTGCCCCAGGCGGGTGTAGGGGGCCGGCAGATCCAGGTGGAAGCACGGCAGCATGCGGATGAGATCGGCGGCGCCATACCAAGCCTCGCCGGTGACCCAGCGATTGGTGGCGAACACCGCCACCGGCCAGCCTTGATCATTCAACTCGATCGCCCCCAGATGGGCCGGGCCGTCGGTCGGCCCGGCCAGGGCGACCAGTCCCGGCGGCATGCCGCCGGGACGCAGGAACAGATGGAAATGGCCGGCCATGCCGACGGCATGAACGTGGAAATAAGCTTGCGACCGCGTTTTCCGGTCATATAGATCGCCAGCGGGATAGTGGACGAAGGGCACCGCCCCCGCCCCATCGCCCAGCAGATCCCGCGGCGATAATCCGTCACGGCGCAGACTGTCCGCGAGGACGGCCAGCGCCCCGGTCACTTCAACCCCGTCTCGCCATAAAACTTGTCGGCGCCGTCATGCAAGGGGATGGAAATGCCATCCTTGGCGGTTTCGCCCTTGCCCAGGCCGCGCAGCACCGGGTGCAGATGGGTCAGCGCGCTGAAATTGCCGTGAAACGCCTTGAGCCAGCGATACACCGTCTCGGCATCGGTGCGGGTGGTGGTGACCAGCAGGGCGCGCACCTGCAAACTGGCGACATCGTCCTTCAGGCCGTCATAAGCCGCCTTGCGGATGCTGGAACGGGTGATCCAGTGATGCGCCTTCACATAGGCGTCCAGGGTCTTGGCCTTGATCGCCACCGGCTGGGCATCGCATTCGTTGACGGCCATTTCCGCCTCGGGCATGGGATGGACGCCGGCATAGAAGGCGGCATCCACGTTGCCCTCGCACAGTTCCGGCGATTGTTCCGACAACTCCAGTTCCACCGCCGGCGCCAGATCGCCCTCGGACAGGCCGACCGCCTCCAGCACCGCCTCGGCCATGGCCCGCTGGAACGAACCGGGCCGCCCCAGATTGACACGCTTGCCCTTGAGATCGGATATGTTTTCGATCCCCGCGCCCTGGCGGGCCAGCACCAGCACCGATTCGCCATGCAGGCTCATCACCGCGCGCAATTCGGAAAAAGCGCCGGCTTCCTTGAACGGTCCCGAGCCGGCCTGCGCCGCCTGCGCCGCTTGGGCCTGGACCAAAGCCATGTCCACGGCCCCGCTCCGCAGGGCCTTCAAGTTGGCGGCGGAGCCGGAAGACGGCAAGACCGCGCAGGCCGGCGCACCGCCGGCTTCCTTGTTCAACACCCGGCACAATGCCCCGGCGGCGGGATAATAAAAGCCGGTGACCTCGCCCGACCCGATCAGCAGCGGGCGTGAAAGCGGCGTTTGGACCGCAGGCGGCAGCGGGATCGGCAACGGAGCCGGCGCTTGGGCTTGGACGGAAAATGAGGCGACCGTACTTACCGCCAGAATGCATGCCGCGAGCAATCGACCCACTGAACCGCCCCTTCCTCGTCTGCCACCCCCTTGGGCGCACATTCCCTCACCCGTCGCGGGCGCGGGCCCGGATCATAGCCGCAACCGGCGCCGGACCGGAAGCCCCAACCCGCCAGAGCCCTGTGCGCATCGCCCCGCCACCCTCTTGTGCACCACCGAAGGAACGGAATTTCAATAAAAATAGACTTAAAAGTGTTGCCATCGGCTTTTCAAATAGACACAATCGGCTCGATCCATAAGGTCAGACACATGACTGACATGTCGAAACCGCAATCCTTGCGGGACGGTAACAGGTAACGGCTTCGGATCGGGGAGAGGGAAGAATGCGGAAAGGCCTGCTCGCGCTTGTGACCGCCGTCGTGCTGTCCACCCTCGCCGTTCCCGCCCAAGCCCTGCAATGCGTTCCCTATGCCCGCCAGATTTCCGGCATCGATCTCCAAGGCGACGCCTGGAAGTGGTGGAGCGCCGCCGCCGGTCGTTATGACCGTGGCCGCACCCCGCAAATGGATGCCGTCATGGTGTTCGGTCGCCAGGGCTCCATGCGCTACGGCCATGTCTCGGTGGTCAGCAAGGTCGTCAACAGCCGGATGATCCTGGTCGATCACGCCAATTGGGCGCCGATGCGCAGCGCCGGGCGTGGCGCCATCACCAGGCTGGTGCCGGTGCTTGACGTCTCGGACAAGAACGACTGGTCCAAGGTGCGCGTCTGGTACGAACCCAGCAGCAGCTTCGGCAGCAAGGTCTATCGTACCGATGGTTTCGTCTACAATCCCAACCGTCGGGCCAATCAGGTCAAGGGTGGCGTGCAGAAGATCGCGCTGAAGCGCGAGACTCTGGCCACCGCCGCCATGGGCAAGGATATCGCGCTGGAAACCGCCCTGTTCGAGGGCAGCGTGGTCAATGAAGCCGCCGAACCGGTCGCCCCGGCTGCGGTCACCAAGGCCCAGCCGGAGAAGCTGGAAAGCGCCAAGGCCACCACCACCCCGACCGCCCCCGTCCCGACCACGGTCGAGCCGGTGGCTATCGCCGCAGTTGATCCGGCCCCGGCCAAGGCCGAACCGGTCGCCGTCACCGTCGCCGCCGCTCCGGTTGTGTCGGTCCCGGCCTCCATCGAGGTCAACGACAATCTGGGCACCGCCATCGCCGTCGCCAAGGCGTCGTTCGGTCCGCGCGGCGCCGCCTCCGCTTTCCTGTTCAACTAGGTCCCGCCCCGGAAATTCGCGCAGCGAAATCCTGGGCTAAGCAGGCCACTCATTTGTTGGGATGTGGGCCTAGTCTCAACCAAGGCGCTTTAATGACCTGATCCTTTAGTCTAGGATTGTGGACTCAGCGATGCATCTTGGACGTCATGGTCAGCCATCCTCCATCCCCGACCACCGAGCCGCCATCTCCGATTCCGCTGCTGGAACTGGTCGATGATGTTTTGTGTCTGTGCCAGGGCGATACCATCGTCTGGATCAATGAATCCGGGGCCGAACAACTGGGCAGCAGCGGCCACGCCCTGACCGGCACCGCTTTCAGCCAATTGCTGCACCCCGATCACCGCCACCATCTGGGCAACGGCCCCGAGGGATTGAGTGACGACCCCGCCGGCCTGCCGATGATCCTGTCCCGCCCCGATGGCGGCACCATGGCGGTGCTGATGCGGGTGCTGCCGCTGGGCGACGGTCTTTACGGGGTGATGCTGCGCGACCTGACCGGGCGCATGCCGGCCTGGGACACCTTGGTCCGCGCCGTCACCCGGCTGGAGGAACGCGCCCGCGATCTCAGCCGCCAGGCCAGTTTCGACGCCCTCACCGGCCTGCCCAACCGGACGTTGTTCATGGACCGCCTGGGTCAGGCGGTGCATCAGGCCGAACGCAACGGCCAGATGGTCGGCCTGATGTTCATCGACCTCGACGGCTTCAAGCTGGTCAATGACACCCTCGGCCACGACATGGGCGATCTGTTGCTGGAGGAAACCGGGCGGCGGCTTTCCGCCTGCATCCGCTCGGGCGACACGGTGGCGCGGCTGGGCGGCGACGAATTCACCGTGCTGATGCCCAATCTGGGCACCTATCAGAATGCGCCCGCCGTCGCCGGACGCATCCTCGACATCCTGAAAAAACCTTTCGATCTGGCCGGGCGCGAGGCCTTCGTCTCCGGTTCCATCGGCATTACCGTCTTTCCCGATGACGCTGTAGATGCCATGACCATGCTGAAAAACGCCGATGCCGCCATGTACCGGGCCAAGGAACACGGCAAGGCCAATTTCCAGTTCTTCACCTCGGACATGAACGCGGCGGTGGAAGAGCGTCTGGCCATCAAGACCGGCCTGTCGCAGGCGCTGGAACGCGGTGAAATGACCTTGGCCTTCCAGCCCAAGCTGGATCTGGCCTTGGGCACCTTCACCGGGGTCGAGGCCCTGTTGCGCTGGAACGCCGCCGGATTGGGCCGGGTGTCGCCGGCCAAGTTCATTCCGGTGATGGAGGAATCGGGACTGATGGGCCGTGTCGGCGAATGGGCCATCGACGCCGCCTGCCGCCAGTACCGCGACTGGCTGGACCAGGGCAAGGTGACCCCGCGCATCGCCATCAACCTGTCGGTGCGGCAGTTGCGGGCGCCCGGCTTCGTCGCCTTGGTGCAAGCCGCGCTCGATCGCGCTGACTTGCCGGCCTCCGCCCTGGAATTCGAGATCACCGAAGGCATGGTCATGCGCGACAGCGACAACGCCGTCGCCATCTTGCGCGAACTGGTCCACATGGGCATCACCCTGTCCATGGACGATTTCGGCACCGGCACGTCGTCGCTGTCGGTGATCCGCCGCTTTCCGGTCAATTCGGTCAAGATCGACCAATCCTTCATCGCCGACATCGCCAGCGACCAGGGATCGCTGGAAATCGTCCGCGCCATCATTTCCATGGGCCACGCCTTGGGCCGACGCATCATCGCCGAAGGGGTGGAAACCGCCGAGCAGGTGGAAATCCTGCGCCGCCTGGGCTGCGACGAAATCCAGGGCTATGTCCTGGCCCCGCCGGTGCCGGCGGCGGAAGTGGCGGTTTTGCTGGCTCTCCCGGCATCCTTGTAACCGCAACCAATCCTTCCGGGTGGGTTGCGAATTGTCAAGAATATCGGGTAGGACAAAACCTACTCTTTTTCTTGCATCATGGCCATGTCCGCTTATAATGCCCCTATCCCGTTATGGCCATTGGGGGTCGATCCGGGCAAGGAACCAAAATATGGCCGTCCAGCAAAGCCGCCCGATCGACATCGTCATCGCCGAAAAGAACCCGCTGCTGCAAAGCAGCCTGGTGAAGATTTTCGCCGGCGATGACCGCTTCAACCTGACCGCCGTCACCGATGACGGCGAACGCTTCATGGAGGCGGTGGAACGTATCCCCTTCGATGTCGGCATCATCGGCTGGGAAATGCCCTATCTGGATGGCCGCGGCGTCTTGCAGGCACTGCGCAATCGCGCCGACGCGCCCCGGTTGATCGTTTATACCGGCAGCCCCAACCCCGACGTGCCGCGTCAGGCCATGACCCTGGGGGCCGCCGGCTTCTGCTCGAAGCGGGAAACGCCGGAACAATTGCTCGATACCATCCTGGCGGTGGCCGCCGGGCGCATGGTGTTTCCGTTCATCGACGTCTCCAGCCTAGCCTCCGACCCACTGGCCGGTCTGACCCCGCGCGAGCGGGAATTGCTGGCAGCCCTGGCCGGCGGCCTGACCAATCAGCAGATGGCCACCCAGCTGGACATTTCACTCAACACGGTGAAGTTTCACCTGAAGAATCTCTACGACAAACTGGGCGTGGGCAACCGCGCCCAGGCGGTGGCCTTCTACCTGAAAGGACGCGAGGGCCGCTGATCTCCGTTCAGGCTGCATTCAGGCACGGCGGGCGACAATGCCCGCCGTTTCCTTTCGCAACGCCGGAGAAGGCCATGAATATTCCCAGCCGCTATGATGCCCTTGCCATGTCCCTGCATTGGATCATGGCCTTGCTGATCATCGGCCTGTGGTGCCTGGGCCTGGTGCTGGAGGATTTGCCCAAGGGCGACCTGCGCGGTCAGATGTTCGGCCTGCACAAGGCCTTCGGCACCATCGTCCTGATCCTGGCGGCAACCCGCCTCACCTGGCGCCTGACCCATTCCGCCCCGCCCCTGCCCGACGGCATGCCGGGCCTGGAACGGCTGGCCGCCAAGGCCGGCCATGCTGCCTTGTACCTGTTGATGATCGCCTTGCCCCTGGACGGTATCCTGATGAGCCAGACCGGCGGTCGGGAAGTTTCGGTGTTCGGCTGGGTCGCCCCCACCCTGATGGGCAAAAACGATTTCTGGCACGAAGTGTTCGAGGACGGACACGGCCTGCTGGCCTGGGCGCTGGCGGCGATACTGGTCGGCCATGTGCTGGCGGCGCTGCGTCATCACTTCGTCGTCAAGGACGATGTGCTGGCCCGCATGCTACCGGGTGGGAAGTAACCACCCGGCATATTTTCCTCGCATTGCAACATTGACTCTCCCTCCCCGCTCGGGCAGGGTTCCGCCCCTCCACAAGATATTTTCGCCATATCCCGGCGGGTGTTCCGTCATCGGCCCCGGCCCGCCAGGATAAGGAAAAAAGAACATCTTCTTGGGAGGGAGCTGAAGGGATGACCCAATTGCGCGACGTCCGCCAAGGCCTGTCGCTTTGCGCCTATGAACTGCGCAAGGCGAGCGAGGCGGCTGCGCGCGCGGCATTCCTCCGCCTGACCCGGCCCGAACGCGGCCCCAGCGACGATTCCGCCCGACTGGCCATGGAAGCCGAACTGATCCATCAGGGCATCCAGGCCCGGATCGTCGCCGGCCCTGCCGCCCGCCTGGGCGACCCCACCCGCCTGGATCAATGGGATGTGGTGATGGACCCGACCGAGGGCGCCGCCTGCCTGACCCAGGGCCTGACCAACGCCATGGCCTGCCTGGCCCTGGCCCCCATCGGCAGTCTGTTCGATCCCGGCCCGGCCTTTTACATGGAAAAGCTGGTGGCCCCGCCCCAGGCCGCCTTCTGCCTCGACCCCACCGCCCCGGTGGCCGAGCGCCTGACCGCCCTGGCCCGCGGCCTGGACAAGAAGGTCAGCCAACTCACCATCTATGTGCTGGAAAAGCCCCGCCACCGCGCCTTGGTCGAGGCCATCCAGGCCGCCGGCGCCCGTGTCGCCCTTTACCCCGCCGGCGACGTGGCCGGGGCCATCCTGGCGACCATGCCCGGTTCCGGCATCGACGCGCTGATGGGCACCGGCGGTGCCGCCGAGGGCCTGTTGGCCGCCTGCGCCGCCAAGGTGATGGGCGGCACCTTCCTGGCCCGGCTCGATCCGCAACTGACCACCGAACGCCGCGCCGTCGATGAATCCGGGCTCGATACCCGTGCCTGGATGGATTTGGACCAGTTGGTGCGCAGCGACAATGTGGTGTTCTGTGCCACCGGCATCGCCTCGGGCCTGTTGTTGGATGGAATCGAGCGCCGCGACGGGTTGGAACGCACCCACAGCCTGCTGGTGGGCGGCGGCGCCGAGCCAAGGCAGATGCTGACCGCTTGGCATCGGATGGAGGGGTGAGGCCGATGCCGTTCCTGCGCCCCGACAATCAGCCCATCATCCTTGGCGTGGTCGGCGATTCGGCTGCCGGCAAAAGCACCCTGGCCGGGGGCATCGCCGCCATCTTGGGCCATGACCGGGTGGCGGTGCTGCAAGCCGACGATTATCACCGCCATTCCCGCGCCGAGCGCCGCCGCATCGGCATCACCGCCCTGTCGCCCGAGGGCAACCACGTGGATATCCTGGAGCAGCATCTGTGTCTGCTGCGCCGGGGCCAGCCCATCCTGAAGCCGGTCTATAACCACAAGGACGGCAGCCTGTGCCCGCCGGCGCGGCTGGAGCCCCGACCCTTCGTCATCGTCGAGGGTGTGCTGGCCTATCACAGCCGGGCTTTGCGCGATTGCTACGACGTCAAGGTGTTCGTCGAGCCGGACGAGGTTTTGCGCACCCGCTGGAAACAGGCGCGCGACTGCGCCGAGCGCGGCTATTCGCCCGAGGACGTGCAAGTGTCGCTGGATCGGCGCGAGGCCGATGCCCTCGCCCATGTGCAGCCGCAACGCAGCTTCGCCGACATCGTCGTCCGCTTCGCCCCGCCCGCCGGTTCCGTCGGTGAAATCGACGCCCCGTTGAACGCCCGCCATCTGCTGCGCCCGACCCTGGCCCATCCCGATCTCGGGCCGGTGCTCGATGCCGGCGGCAAGGGCGGCTTCCATCTGGCCCTGGCCCGGGACAGCGACGGCAAGCCGGTGGATGTCCTGGAGATTTCCGGCAGCATCGATGGCCGCCGGGCCAAGGCGGTGGAAGATCTGTTGTGGAGCCTGATCCCCGAGGCCAGCCATTTGCGCGCGCCTTTGGGCCGTTTCACCGACCGGGCCGGCCAGACGGCCAGCAGCCACACCCTGGCCCTGTCGCAATTGTTGATCACCTATCATCTGGTCAAGGCCGCCCAGGGCCTGACCGCCACCTG
The DNA here is from genome assembly GCA_006218045.1 of Stygiobacter sp. Taxonomy (GTDB): domain Bacteria; phylum Pseudomonadota; class Alphaproteobacteria; order Rhodospirillales; family Magnetospirillaceae; genus Magnetospirillum. The sequence continues at coordinate 78,912 of VBWB01000008.1, read as the reverse complement.
TTAACCCATCCCAAGGACGAAACGATGACCGCATCTCCGCCCAACACCGCCACCCACGCCGAAATGGCCAACGCCATCCGTTTCCTGTCCATGGACGCCATCGAAAAGGCCAAGTCCGGCCATCCCGGCATGCCCATGGGCATGGCCGACGTCGCCACCGTCTTGTTCACCCGCTTCTTGAAGTTCGATGCCAAATCGCCCAAATGGGCCGACCGCGACCGCTTCGTCCTGTCCGCCGGCCATGGCTCCATGCTGCTGTATGCGCTGGGCTATCTGACCGGTTACGATGATTTGGACATCGAGCAGATCAAGAATTTCCGCCAGCTTGGCTACCGCACCGCCGGCCACCCGGAATTCGGCCATGTCAGCAACGCCGACACCACCACCGGCCCGCTGGGCCAAGGCATCACCAACGCCGTCGGCTTCGCCCTGGCCGAGGCCATGCAGGCCGCCCGTTATGGTACCGATATCGCCAATCACTACACCTATGTCATCGTCGGTGACGGCTGCCTGATGGAAGGCATCAGCCAGGAAGCCATCACCCTGGCCGGCCACCTGAAGCTTGCCAAAATGATCGTGCTGTGGGACGACAACCATATCTGCATCGACGGCGACACCGCGCTGTCCACCTCGGACGACCAATGCGCCCGCTTCGCCGCCGCCGGCTGGGCCACCGCCCGCATCGACGGCCATGACCCGGAACAGATCGCCAGCGCCATCGAGGCGGCGCGCCGGTCGGACAAGCCGACCCTGATCGCGTGCCGCACCATCATCGGCAAGGGTGCCCCCAACAAATGCGGTTCGGAAAAGGTCCACGGCGCCCCCCTGGGCACCGACGAGATCAAGGCCGCCCGCGATGCCGCCAACTGGCCCTATGAGCCCTTCGTCATCCCCAATCACGTTCTGTCCGCCTGGCGCACCGCCGGCAGCCGGGGTAATGCCGAGCGCCAAGCCTGGGAAGGCCGCCTGGGTGCCCTGACCGCCCCGGTCAAGGCCGAGTTCAGCCGCACCCAGGAAGGCCGTCTGCCCGATGGCTGGCAGGCCGCCGTCCAGGCGTTCAAGGCCAAGATTTCCGCCGAGCAGCCGAAGCTGGCCACCCGCAAGGCCAGCCAGGACGCGCTGGAAGTCCTCACCGCCGCCATCCCGGAAATGATCGGCGGCTCGGCCGATTTGACCCATTCCAACCTGACCAACACCAAGGCCTGCGCGCCGTCCATCGCCGCCGGCGCCTTTGCCGGTCGTTACATCCATTACGGCATCCGCGAGCACGGCATGGCGGCGGTGATGAACGGTCTGGCGCTGCATGGCGGCTTCATCCCCTATGGCGGCACCTTCCTGATTTTCGCCAATTATCTGTGGCCGGCGCTGCGCATGTCGGCGTTGATGGAACAGCGGGTTCTTTATGTGCTGACCCACGATTCCATCGGTCTGGGCGAAGACGGCCCCACCCATCAGCCGATCGAAACCATCGCGGCGCTCCGCGCCACCCCCAACACCCTGGTGTTCCGCCCGGCGGACGCGGTGGAGACCATGGAAGCCTATGAAGTCGCCCTGCTGAACCACAAGGGACCGAGCTGCTTCGCCCTGTCGCGCCAGAACCTGCCGACCTTGCGCACCACCCACACCGCCGACAATCTGACCGCCAAGGGCGCCTATGTCCTGGTGGAAGCGGAAGGCAAGCGTCAGGTCACCTTGCTGGCCACCGGTTCGGAAGTGTCGCTGGCGCTCGACGCCCGCAAGCTGCTGGCGGCCAAGGGGGTTCAGGCCGCCGTGGTGTCGATGCCGTGCTGGGAGCTGTTCGACCGGCAGTCAAAGGAGTATCGTGCTGAGGTCCTGGGTGAAGGATGCGTGCGGGTCGCCGTCGAGGCGCTCTCCACCTTCGGCTGGGAACGCTATGTCGGCCTGGACGGCGCGGTCATCGGCATGACCGGGTACGGTGCCTCCGCTCCGGCCGACAAGCTGTACGCTCATTTCGGCATTACCGCGGATGCGGTGGCGGACGCGGCCCTGGCCCGTCTGTAAAAGAATTCATAAGGGAGAATAAGAAATGCCTCTCGTTTCCATGCGCCAGCTCCTGGATCACGCCGCCGAGTTCGGCTATGGCGTCCCGGCGTTCAACGTCAACAACATGGAGCAGGTCAAGGCCATCATGGAGGCCGCTGCCGAAACCGACAGCCCGGTCATCCTGCAGGCCTCGGCCGGCGCGCGCAAATATGCCGGCGAGCCCTTCCTGCGGCACCTGATCCTGGCGGCCGCCGAGGCTTATCCCTTCATCCCGGTGTGCATGCACCAGGATCACGGCACCAGCCCAGGGGTGAACATCCGCGCCATCCAGTCGGCGTTCTCGTCGGTGATGATGGACGGCAGTTTGCTGGAAGACGGCAAGACCCCGTCGGATTGGGAGTATAACGTCGCCGTCACCAGGAAGGTGGTCGACCTCGCCCATGCCTGCGGCGTCTCGGTCGAGGGCGAGCTGGGCTGCCTGGGTTCCTTGGAAACCGGCATGGCCGGCGAGGAAGACGGCATCGGCGCCGAGGGCAAGCTGGATCATTCCAAGCTGCTGACCGACCCCGACGAAGCCGCCGAATTCGTCAAATTGACCAAGGTCGACGCCCTGGCCATCGCCATCGGCACCAGTCACGGCGCCTACAAGTTCACCCGTCCGCCCACCGGCGACGTGCTGGCCATTTCGCGGATCAAGGAAATCCACGCCCGCATCCCCAACACCCATCTGGTGATGCATGGTTCCTCCTCGGTGCCGCAGGACTGGCTGAAGATCATCAACGATCACGGCGGCGATCTGGGTGAGACCTATGGCGTGCCGGTGGAAGAAATCGTCGAGGGCATCAAGCACGGCGTGCGCAAGGTCAATATCGACACCGATCTGCGCATGGCCGCCACCGGCTCGGTCCGCAAGTATCTGGCCGAGAACCCCAAGAAGTTCGACCCGCGCGATTTCCTCAAGCCGGCCATGGCCGGCATGAAGGCCATCTGCACGGCCCGTTACGAAGCCTTCGGCACCGCCGGCAATGCCTCCAAGATCAAGCCGATCTCGCTGGAAAATATGGCCAACCGTTACGCCAAGGGCGATCTGGACCCCAAGATCAACTAAATCACCGCAAACCCCGTCATCCCCGCGAAAGCGGGGATCCAGGGGGGTGCACCACCGGCCTGTCCGGTGACTCCTGGATGCCCGCCTGCGCGGGCATGACGGTGGAGTTTGCCTTGAACAACGGGAGGAAAACCATGTCCGTTCTGATCGCGCCGTCCATCCTGTCCGCCGATTTCGCCCAATTGGGTGCCGAGGTCAAAGCCATCGACGAAGCCGGCTGCGACTGGATTCACATCGACGTCATGGACGGACATTTCGTCCCCAACCTGACCTTCGGCCCGCCGGTGATCAAGGCCATCCGCCCATGGACCAAGAAGGTCTTCGACGTCCATCTGATGATCGACCCGGCCCAGCCCTCTTTGGAAGATTACGCCAAGGCCGGCGCCGATTTGATCACCGTCCACGCCGAGGCCGACAAGCATCTGCACCGCTCGGTCCAGGCGATCCGCGCCTTAGGCAAGAAAGCCGGCGTCTCGCTTAACCCGCATACACCGGAAAACGTCATCGAATACGTGCTCGACAGCATCGACATGGTGCTGGTGATGAGCGTCAATCCCGGCTTCGGCGGTCAAAGCTTCATCACCAGCCAGTTGGACAAGATCGCCCGCATCAAGCGCATGATCGGTGACCGGCCCATCGACATCCAGGTCGACGGCGGTGTGACCGCCGACAATGCCTGGAAGGTGATCGAAGCCGGCGCCACCTGTCTGGTCGCCGGGTCCGCCGTGTTCAAGACCAAGGATTACGCCGCCAATATCGCGGCGATCAAGAATTCCAAGGGCTGATGGCTCAATTTCCACCGCCCATTTATTTGCTCCGCCATTTCCTGTATTTTGCCCGGGCAGCAGCGGAGGCACCCGATGATCGTCGGCCTGACTATTCGGAATTTCAAGGCCATCAAAGAGATTTGCAACCTCCCCTTGGGACCGTTCCATGTCCTGGTTGGCCCCAACGGTATCGGCAAGACGACATTTCTCGATGCGATCGATTTTGTCCGTGACTGCCTAACCCAGGGGCCCGCTGACGCCGTCGAGTCTCGCCACATCGCCGATTTCAACGATCTGACCTGGATGCGCCAAGGCGGGATCATCGAAATTGAACTGTGGCTGGATTTGTCGGACCAGCGGCAAGAACTGTCGGAAAGCCTGCTGCTCTACCGGTTGGCAGTCAAACAAGATGTTCAGGCTGGGGTTTGCGTTAGCGACGAATCACTGAAACTGTACTCAAAGTCGTGGCTGAAATCCGGAAACCAGCTATCGTTCAGCCCAAACGTCAAGCCAAAGCGCCTGCTCGGCAAAACGGCTAACTTCACCGATTTTTATCAAAGAGAGGACGGTCGCTATCAGGATTCGTTCAATTTCGGCCTGGACAAGCTGACTTTAGGCCTCACCCCCCCGGACGAACGTCGCTACCCGACGGCCAATGCGGTCAGACGGTTCCTGATGCGTGGCATTCGTTATATTCAACTCAACAGCCCTGCCATGCGTCTTCCTTGCCCGGCAACCAGACCAGCCGACTTGGATTTGGACGGCACGAATCTCGCCCGCGTCGTCGGCAGACTGTTAGCCGTAAACGGAGGTCAGGGACCGTATTGGGCAGAACCGGAAAGCCCCGTTGCACGCTGGGCGGAACATCTGCGCTACGCGCTGCCCGATCTGATCAATGTCGGCTGGGCGCGACGGCAAGCAGACAACGCGGAATACCTTTTGCTGCGGTACGACAATGGCTTGGAAGCTCCCAGTTGGGTGCTCAGCGATGGCACCCTGCGAATGATGGCATTGACCATCCCGGCATTCCTCCCTCCTGACGGGGCATTGTACATGGTGGAAGAGCCCGAGAACGGCGTTCACCCTAAGGCCTTAGAGATCATCTTGCGCTCGCTCTCTTCCATTCCGGGAGCGCAGATGCTTTTGGCGACGCATTCGCCTCTGGTAGTTCAGCAATGCGGCATCAAGCCTCTTTTGTGTTTCAGCCGAGAAAACGACGGAGTGCATGTCACGGCAGGCTCAAGCCATGCCATGCTCCAGACGTGGAATGGCCTGCCCGATCTCGGGGCCGTATTCGCCGCCGGAATTTTAGAATGAAGGATTTGCTTGTCTACACCGCCGACGCCGATGCGCAGGCATTCATGCGTGCCATTCTCAATCGGCCCCAGGCTATCGGCATTAGAGATATCACCTTTGACATCGACCGCCACCATTCCCGTGACTCGGGGATGGTCCAAAACGGTCCCGAACTGGCTGGCATGAAAAAGGGGCGTCACCACAAGATACTGATGATGTGGGATCACCATGGTTCGGGCAGGGAAATACGGCAATCTCCCGAAGAAGTGGCCATCAACATTTCAGACAGATTGGACCGCGTCACCTGGAGTGGCAACCACACCGTCGCCATATTGGTTCCAGAATTGGAGCAATGGCTCTGGCATTGCGAAAATGCCCTGGCGGCCTATTGCGGCATTGATCCAAATCAGTTGGATCAATGGATCGAAGAACGTGCGACCAAACTCAAGATTACCGTTTCTGAATTGAAATCATCCCAACCCAAGGAATTATTTGAGTACGTCATGCTCAACAAGTTACGCCGTTCAATTTCTCCGAGAGATTTCGAGGAAATCGGCAAGAAGGCCAGCGTCAAGGCCCTGAAGGCATGCCCCACTTTCGAATCGATCATTTCGCGTCTGACCTCTTGGTTTCCGGCTTAGGCACACGCCCCCGCTTCGCCACAATCGCGTCATGGTCGCGACATCATGTCCGGGCATTGTTCCGGTCATCGCATAACTCAACCAAGTGAGTTGATCATGATCCGCAAGGCCGTTCTTCCCGTCGCCGGTATGGGCACCCGTGTTCTGCCCGCCACCAAGGTGCTGCCCAAGGAGCTGCTGCCGGTGGTGGACAAGCCCCTGATCCAGTACGCGGTGGAGGAAGCCGCCGAGGCCGGCATCACCGACATCGTCCTGATCACCGCCAAGGGCAAGGAATTGCTGGTCGACCACTTCGACCGCTCGCCCGAGTTGGAGCGTCAGCTGGAAGAACGCGGCAAGCTGGAATTGCTGGATATCGCCCGCTCCACCTGCCCCAAGGGGGTGACCATCACCGCCATCCGTCAGCCGGCGCCTTTGGGCCTGGGCCATGCGGTGTGGTGCGCCAAGCCGGTGATCGGCAACGATCCCTTCGCCGTGTTGCTGCCCGACGACCTGATCTTGGGTAAACCCGGCGCCCTGGCCCAGATGGTCAAGCAATGGGAAATGACCCGCGGTCATCTGGTGGCGGTGGAAAACGTGCCGCTGGACCATGTGAACCGTTACGGCATCCTGGATGTGATCGAGGAAAACGGTCAGGTCGCCCGAGCGCGGGGCATGGTGGAAAAGCCCAAGCCGGAAGACGCCCCGTCCACCTTGTCGGTGATCGGGCGCTACATCCTGGAACCGGCGGTGTTCGACTACCTGGATCGCAAGCAAAAGGGCCAGGGCGGTGAAATCCAGCTGACCGACGCCATCGCCGCCTCCATCGCCCAGGTCGGCCTGTCCGGCTTCCGTTTCGTCGGCACCCGCTACGATTGCGGCACCAAGGCTGGCTATGTCCAGGCCATCATCGATCAGGCCCTGGCCCATCCCGATACCGCTGCCGCCACCCTGGCCCATATCCAGGCCATGAGCGGGCGCCGGGTCGCCTGACCCCGCCCCGGAGTCTCCTGCCACTGGACCCGCCGGAATGACCTTCCGGCGGGCTTTTTTTCAGGTGTAGATGTCAACGACGGTCCCGCGCCCGCCTTTTTCCAGACTTTGCGCCAAGGCATCCGCCGACTGGGTCAGTTGGGCGATGCGCGCCTGCGCCTCGGCCAAAGCCTTGGCTTGCGCCTGGGCTTGGGCCTGGATGGTGGCGGCGTCCTCGGTTTGGCTGCTGCTGTTACCGGCACCGGGCTTGACCGATTCGGGCGACTGCCCCCGCCGCACCGCTGCCACTTCGGCGGCGCTGTAGCACAAATAGCCGTTGACCATCACCGGATAGACGGTTTCAGCCGCGACGACGGCGGAGACGGGCATGACTGCCTCCTCATCCCAACACGTCCATTTTACACGTTTCGGCCACGCCAAACCATGGGCCTGACATTTCTATCATTACACAAAGTCGCATAATCTTGTTGCGTCCGAGCACGCCTTACGCTATTTGCTCGGACGTGATTGAACCGAACAAAGTCCGCCCCACCATGCAAGCCCCCCACCCCGCCATCCGCCCCATCGACGACAGCGAGCGGGCCGCCTGGCCCACGGAGCCGACGGTAACTCTACCGCCGGCCTTCACCGACGAGCGCGGCGCGATCCAGCCATTGCTCGACCTGCGCAGCGACAGTTGCGTGCTGATTCATTCCCAACAGGGCACCCAGCGGGCCAACCATTATCACCGTAGCGACTGGCACTATTGTTATGTGCTTGACGGCGAGATCGCCTATTACGAACGCCCCACCGGCAGCGCCGAGGCGCCGCGCCGCACGGTCTTCAGCACGGGCGAAATGTTCTTTACCGGACCGATGCTCGACCACACCATGGTGTTCCTCAAGGACACCACCTTTCTGACCTGGGGGCGTAATTCACGCAGCCAGGAGGTTTATGAGGCCGACATCGTCCGCATTCCCTCGCTGGCGCCGACCGAATAACAGAAAGCCCCGCCTAAGGATAAGGCAGGGCTGGAGTTTTTTTGGTCATACTGATTGTTTAGCAAAGCATGTACATTCTGCGCTTACCTGAGTCCAGGCCTGATTGCGCCCGTCACACCCTCTTCATCGAAAAGCGCGGTGAGTTGGCGCATGACGGCGCCGCCCAGTTCCTCGGCATCCATGATGGTGACGGCGCGGCGGTAATAGCGGGTGACGTCGTGGCCGATGCCGATGGCGATCAGTTCCACCGGCGACTTGGTCTCGATATAGTCGATGACGTCGCGCAGATGCCGCTCCAGATAATTGCCGGAATTGACCGACAGGGTCGAATCATCCACCGGGGCACCATCGGAAATCACCATCAGGATGCGGCGTTGCTCATTCCGCCCGATCAGACGGTCATGCGCCCATAACAGCGCCTCGCCGTCGATATTTTCCTTCAACACGCCTTCGCGCAGCATCAGCCCCAGATTCTTGCGGGCACGGCGCCACGGCGCATCGGCGGCCTTGTAGACGATGTGGCGCAGATCATTGAGGCGGCCCGGCTGTTGCGGCTTGCCGTCGGCTTGCCATTGCTCGCGCGCTTGGCCGCCCTTCCACGCCTTGGTGGTGAAGCCCAGAACCTCGACCTTGACGGCGCAGCGTTCCAGCGTGCGGGCCAGAATCTCGGCGGACAGGGCGGCAACGGTAATGGGCCGCCCGCGCATGGAGCCGGAATTGTCGATCAACAGCGTCACCACGGTGTCGCGGAAATCGGTTTCCTTCTCGTGCTTGAACGACAGCGAATGGGTGGGATTGGCGACGATGCGGGCCAGACGCCCGGTATCGAGGATGCCTTCCTCCAGGTCGAAGATCCATGACCGCGTCTGCTGCGCCATCAGCTTGCGTTGCAGGCGGTTGGCCAGCTTGGAGACGACGCCTTGCAGATGACTCATCTGCTGGTCGAGCTGATTGCGCAGCCGGGACATTTCCTCGGGCTCGCACAATTCTTCCGCCGTGATCACCTGATCGTACTTGGTGGTATAGGGGTGATAGGGCTTTTCACCATTGGCCCCGGCCTGGGGGGTGAAGGTCTGGCGCTGACGTGACGGCCCGCCCGCTTCCTCGGTGCCGGCGCCGGTCATCAGCACCTCTTCCGAGGCGCTTTCCAAGCCGTCCTGCTCGCCCGAGCCCTCGGCGGCGCTGGGCGCCGCCTTGGGTTCGCCTTCGCCCTGCTGGCCCTGGCTCTGGCTGTCGCCGTCCTTGTCCTTCTGCCCTTCCGACTGGCCTTCGCGCGCCTCTTGACCTTCCTCGTCCGACTGCTTTTCTTCCGATTCCAGTTCGGATTCGTCGAAAATGTCCAACTGGACCAGCAGATCCTTGAGACTACCGGCGAAAGCCTCTTCGTCGGCGATCAGGTCGCGCAGCCCGTCCAGGCTGTGTCCGATCTTTTCCTCGATATAGGGCCGCCACAGATTGACGGCGCGTTCCGCCGCCGCCGGCGGTTCAAACCCGGTGAAGTGTTCGCGGGCGAGGAAGCGCATGGCTTCCGACAGCGGCATGTCGTCGCGCTTGGTGATGCGGTCGATGCCCTCGGCCCGGCAGCGCTGTTCCAGCACGCCGGCGATGTTGTCGGCCACCCCGGCCATGCGCCGGGCGCCCAGGGCCTCGATGCGGGCCTGCTCCACCGCCTCGTAGACCTTGCGGGCCTGCGGGTCGGGCGGCATGCGCTTGGCGTGCACCGCGTCGTTGTGATAGCGGAACCGGAGCGCCACCGCGTCGGCGGTGCCGCGCAGACGCACCAGATCGCCCGCCGTCAGGTTCTTTTGCGGGCTGGGCAGCTTGATTTCCACCCCGCGCACGGTGGCGGCACCGGTGACGAAGCCCACATCCAGATCAGCCCGCCCGGCGATGGCGCGCAGGGCCATGGCGGTGGCCCGCTTCATGGTGTCGGTGGGGCTTTCGTCGCGCGGCGGCGGCGACGACGACGGATGCGCCGAATTGCGCTCTGGCACCGGCCGGACTCCTTTACAGGGCGACCCGCGCCGGGGTTTCGGGCAGTTCGACGCCGAAGCAGCGCTGATAATATTCAGCGATGATCGGGCGCTCGACCTCGTCGCACTTGTTGAGGAAAGTGAGGCGGAAGGCGAAGGCGACGTCGCCGAAAATGGTGGCGTTCTCGGCCCAGGTGATCACCGTGCGCGGGCTCATCACCGTCGAGATATCGCCGTTCATGAAGCCCTGGCGCGACAGATCGGCCAGCGACACCATGCGACCGATCACCGCCCGACCGTCGTCGGTGTCATAGCCCGGCAACTTGGCGGCGATGATGGCGCATTCGGCATCGTGCTCGAGGTAATTGAGGGTGGCGACGATGTTCCAGCGGTCCATCTGGCCCTGGTTGATCTGCTGGGTGCCGTGATACAGACCGGTGGTGTCACCCAGGCCCACGGTGTTGGCGGTGGAGAACAGGCGGAAGGCCTTGTGCGGACGGATCACCCGGTTCTGGTCCAGAAGCGTCAGCTTGCCTTCCACCTCGAGCACGCGCTGGATGACGAACATGACGTCGGGACGACCGGCATCGTATTCGTCGAACACCAGGGCACAGGGGTGCTGCAACGCCCACGGCAGGATGCCTTCGCGGAATTCGGTGATCTGCTTGCCGTCCTTCAGCACGATGGCGTCCTTGCCGATCAGATCGATGCGGCTGACATGGCTGTCCAGGTTGACGCGGATGCACGGCCAGTTGAGGCGCGCCGCCACCTGCTCGATATGAGTGGACTTGCCGGTGCCGTGATAGCCCTGGACCATGACACGGCGGTTGAAGGCGAAGCCGGCCAGGATGGCGAGCGTGGTGTCGCGGTCGAAGCGATAGCTGGGATCGATGTCCGGAACATGTTCCGAGCCGACGCTGAAGGCGGGGACGCTCAGATCCACGTCGAGGCCGAAGACGTCGCGGACGTCCAGCGTGATGTCGGGCATGGCGAGCGGGTGATCCGAAGCAAGCGGGCTGGCAATGTTCGCGGTCATGATGATGTGGTTTTCCCTCTTGGCCGGCGGTCCGGCGGTCAATCTTCTGCTGTCAGGCTGTCAAGCAAGGTCTTGTAGGCCTGAGAGATCACTTTAAAGGTTTCCTCTGCGTCCTTGTCGCCGCCATTGGCATCGGGATGATGCTGTTTGACCAGTTTCTTGTAGCACGCTTTCAGGGTGGCGACCGATGGCATTTCCGTCAACCCCAGCACGCGCAGGGCCGCTTCTTCCGGTGAGGGCGGGCGGGTGCGGGCCTTTTTCATCTCCTCCGCCTCGTCCTCGAACACGCCCAAGGGATCGTGCATGGAAAAGGTGAAGTGCTTGTTGCCGGTCTTGGCCCCCAACGGCCAGGTCTGGCGCTGCCAGGTGGTGGAGCGGCGGATTTCGTCCTCGATCTGGTCCTGACTCATGCCCTTGTAGAAATCCCACGACGCGTTGTAGGCGCGCACGTGGTCGAGGCAGAACCAATAATATTCGTTCAGTTGATCGCGCGAGCGCGGCGCGCGGAACTCCCCCACCCCGTTACAGCCGGGATGGTCGCAAGCCCGCGCCGCCGGCTTGGGGGCCGGATCGGGATGCCAGGTGGACCAGGACCGTTTCGACGAATTCGCTTTCATCACGACAATATGATGGCCGGCGGCGGACGAGGCAAGGCGAGGATAAAACCGGCATGTCAAATCCACACCTAACAGCCTATTGCGTGTTTGGTTTTGCGCATAAATGCCATTAATTGCAGTAAACAAGCTTACTCAAAAATATATCTTTTCCGATATATAACTTTATGGTTAATTTATCGCAGCGTTAATCATAGCCATCAGTAATAACGCACATCCTTTATCTTTCCGGCCATGAGACGAGACTGCCATGAATATACGAAGCACTCCCATCAGCACACGCGTATGGGCGCCTGTACTTCTTTTGATTGTCGCCCTTGTCATGCTGACCGGGTACAGCCTGAAATTGCTGTCCGCATCGGTGATGGAAGAACATCACGCCAAGGTCAAAAGCATCGTCGAGACCGCAATCGGCGTCATGAAGCGCTACCGCAAGGAAGTGGATGCCGGACGCCTGAGCGAGGAGGACGCGCGCAAGCAAGCCTTCATGGCCCTGGATGGCATGCGCTATGACGGCAGCGAATATATTTTCGCCTTCGACGACAAGGCGACCACCTATGTCCATCCGAAAGCCGATCTGGTCGGGAAAAGTCTGACCGAATTAAAGGATGCCAACGGCGTCTACATCGTGCGCGACCTGATCACCCAGGCCAAGGCCGGCGGCGGTTATGTCCATTACGTCTGGCCCCGTACCGGAACGGACAAGCCGGTGCCCAAGATCTCCTACGCCGAAATGGTCCCGGGCTGGAACTTCATGGTCGGTTCGGGCGTCTATGTGGACGACATCGACGCCATGACCCGGGGCTTGGTCCTGGAATTGGGGCTGGTCGCCCTGGTGGTGATCATCCTCACCCTGGGCATGGCTTGGCTGGCCATTCGCTCGGTGGTGTCGCCGCTGCGCGGTATGACCGCACGCATGAACGGTCTGGCGGCGGGCGACGTCGACGGCGCGGTGGTCGGCGATGACCGCGGCGACGAAATCGGCGCCATGGCCAAGGCCCTGCTGGTCTTCCGCGACAATGCCCGCGACAAGGTCCGGCTGGAGGCCGAACAGGAAGCGGCGGCGAAACGGGCGGAAGCCGAGCGGACCGCCGCCATGGCCCGCGTCGCCGACGACTTCGAGGCCAATGTGGGCGAGATCGTCGGTGCCGTGGTCACTGCCGCCGGCCATCTGCGCACCATCGCCCAGACCATGCGCGAAACCGCCTCCACCGGCAGCGAAAGCGCCGCCCATGTGGTCAGCGCGGCGGAAGAGGCCTCGGCCAACGTGCAGACGGTGGCCGCCGCCAGCGAGGAATTGTCGGCGGCGATCAGCGAGATCGGCCAGCAGGTCACCCGCTCCGCCGATATCAGCGAGGCGGCGGTGACCGAGGCCGGACGCGCCAACGAGATGGTGCAAGGCCTGGCCCAGGCGGCGGCGCGCATCGGCGAGGTGGTCAAGCTGATCAACGACATCGCCAGCCAGACCAATCTGTTGGCCCTGAACGCCACCATCGAGGCGGCGCGCGCCGGCGATGCCGGCAAAGGTTTCGCCGTCGTCGCCAACGAGGTCAAGGCGCTGGCCAATCAGACCGCCAAGGCAACCGAGGAAATCGGCGCGCAGATCAACGGCATCCAGGCGGAAACACGGGCGACGGTGGCGTCCATCGAAGGCATGGGCGGCACCATCACCAATATCAACCAGATCGCCTCGGCCATCGCCGCCGCCGTCGAGGAACAGAACGCCGCCACCCAGGAAATCAGCCGCAACGTGCAATTGGCGTCCGAGGGCACCAACAGCGTGTCCCGCAATATCGGCACCGTGCGCGAAGCCGCCGGCGAAACCGCGCAAGCGGCGGAAGGCCTGCTGTCCGCCGCCGAATTGCTGGGCAGTCAAAGCGAGAAACTGCGGAGCGAAGTGCAGAACTTCCTGCATTCGGTGCGCGCCGCCTGAGTGCGATTTATGACGGGACAGGACTTGACGCCGCTGCCTTTGCGGCCCAAGTCCTGTCTTTCCGCTTCACATGAGGAACCGTCATGTCGGTCCGCACCGCCATCGAAAGCAAATTGACCCAAGGCCTGGCCCCGCAAAGCCTGGAGATCGTCGACGATTCCCATCGCCATGCCGGCCACGCCCATCGCATGACCGAGCCGGGCCATGCCGGGGCGGCGGGGGAAACCCATTTCAAGGTGGCGGTGGTGTCGGCGGCTTTCGCCGGCAAATCAAGGGTGGAACGTCACCGCATGGTCAATACGCTGCTGGCCGAGGAACTGGCCGGTCCGGTCCACGCCCTGCAATTGGTGACCAAGACCCCGGACGAGGTTTAGCCCCAAGGAGCCGGCGACGTATTCAAGTGAACGGCGCCGGCAGGAAAGGACTTTCCCTAGTCTCCAACGCCCCAAGGAGCCGGCGCCAGGGCGACGATGCGGCTGTAGAGCCCGCGCATTTCCTCGCGCGCGTCTTCCGAAAACAACGGATCGCGGTTGTCGGCGAAGGCATTGTCCATGGCCGCCCAATCCTCGGCGCTCAGTTCCTTGGCCGCCAAAGGCAGGATAATGCTTTCTTCCTTGTGCATGTGGCTCATGCCCATTTCCGCGTAGCTCACCAGCATGTCGGCGAAACGGGCATTGGCCCCCTCGACGCCACCATCCACCTCGGCCAGGGCGGCACGCAGGCGGACGATTTCCTCCGGCCCGTCATGGTGTTCCTTTTCCAGTTCGGCCAAGGTGGACTCGGCCACCGCGGAAACCCGGCGCAGCGCCTTGAACAGGTATTCGTTTTCCTTGGGATGGTGGAAGCGTTCGGGAAAGGCGTCGATATAGTCGATGATGGCGGCCAGCAACGCGCTGTCAAAGCGTTGACCGTCGCGCATGGCATAACCGACCGTGCGCAGAACGTGGAGGACACGGTACAAATTCCGGTGCTCAGACTTGATGATTTGCAGGGCGCCCATGGCAGCTAATCCACGCTATACGATGTGATTAGGTAAGATTATAATACACTTTATCGCCAGTCAACACGACAAACTGTATCACGACAGGAGTCCCCCCTTGACCGCATCCGCTCTCCATCCGCTGTTTCAGCCCATGCCCTTGGGCCCCATCACCCTGGCCAACCGCGTCGTCATGGCGCCCCTGACCCGCAACCGGGCCGAGCACGGCAACGTGGCGGCGGCGATCACCGCCGATTACTACGCGCAACGCGCCGGTGCCGGGCTGATCGTCGCCGAAGGCTCGCAGGTCAGCCCCATGGGCCAGGGCTATCTGGCGACGCCGGGTATCCACAGTCCCGAACAGGTGGCCGGCTGGCGCCGGGTCACCGATGCGGTGCACGCTGCCGGCGGTCGCATCTTCCTGCAATTGTGGCATGTGGGCCGGGTGTCGCACGTGTCGCTGCTGCCCGGCCAGGCGGCACCGTTGGCGCCGTCGGCCATCACCGCCGACACCAAGACCTATCTGGGCGAAGGCTTCGTCCCGGTCTCGGCGCCGCGTGCCCTTGATCTGGCGGAAATCCCCGGCATCGTCGACGATTTCCGCCGCGGTGCCGCCAATGCGGCCCTGGCCGGCTTCGACGGTGTCGAGATTCATGGCGCCAACGGCTATCTGATCGATCAATTCATGAAGGATGGCGCCAACCGGCGCGACGATGCCTATGGCGGTTCCAGCGACAACCGCACCCGCCTGCTGGCCGAGGTCACCGCCGCCGTCTGCGCCGAGATCGGGCGCGACCGCGTCGGCGTGCGGCTGTCGCCCGCCGGCCCCATCAACGATTGCGCCGACAGCGCCCCGCAAGCCCTGTTCGAGCTGGCGGTGGACAAGCTCGACGCCATCGGTCCGGTCTATATCCATATGATCGAGGGCATCACCGGCGCCAGCCGCGACACCGATCCGGTGGTGGATTTCCAGGCGTTGCGCCGCCGTTTCAGCGGCGTCTACATGGCCAATAATTGCCTGAACCTGGCCAGCGCCCAGGCGGCCATCGACGACAAAAGAGCCGATCTGGTGTCGTTCGGGCGCGACTTCATCGCCAATCCCGATCTGGTCGAACGCCTGCGCCGGGGCGCGCCCCTCAACGCCCTTGACCGCGCCAGCCTGTATGGCGGCGGAGCCAAGGGCTATGTGGATTATCCGGCGCTGGCGGGATCGTGAAAAAGTACACCGAGGCGTAGCCGAGGGACTTTTCCACGGGTACCACCTCATACCATATCCCGCTGATCGTAACCCAAGCGGCGGGCGGGTTGCTCCGCAACCCTTGCCTCCCGCGGCATAAGCCGCGCGGCCCCTTGGGCCTAACCAAATCCCGGTGAGTTAGACTCACCGGGATTTGGTATCAGGCGGCGCGGACGGTGGACAGAAAGCCCTCGACCGCCTCGCCCAGGATCTGGGAATGGCCGTTCAGGTCGTTGGCGGCGACCAGAACGGTTTCCGCCGCCTGGGCGTTGGTATCGCTGGCCTGGCTGACCTCGACGATGCTGTCGCTGACCGCCTGGGCGCTGCCGGCCACCCGCTCCAGCGAGGTGGCGATTTCCGCCGTCGCCGCCTCCTGTTCCTCCACCGCCGCCGCGATACCCTGGGAAATGCCGTCCAGGGCGCGGATGGTCTGACCGACCCCGCCGATCGCGCCGACCACTTCGGTGGCGGCGGCACGGATCTGGTCGATCTGGGCGGCGATATCGGCGGTGGCCCGGGTGGTCTGGTTGGCCAGGGATTTCACTTCACCCGCGACCACGGCGAAACCCTTGCCGGCTTCCCCGGCGCGGGCCGCCTCGATGGTGGCGTTAAGGGCCAGCAAATTGGTCTGCCCGGCGATCTCGTTGATCAAGGTCACCACCTGACCGATATGCTTGGCCACCTCGGCCAACTGGTCGGCACTGGCCATGGCCTTGTCGACCTCGCCCACCGCCACCCGGCTGGTATCGGCGGACATGGTCACCTGACGGGCGATCTCGCGGATCGAAGCGGCCAGCTCTTCGGTGGCGGTGGCGACGTTTTGCACCCCCGCCGACGCCTGTTCCGACGATTGCGCCACGCTGGCGGCATGATGGCCGGCATGGCTGGCGCCGTTGTTCATGCTGTCGGCGGCATGGCGCAGGGTATTGGCGGAGACGAACACCTGGGTGACCACCCCGGCCACCCGTTCCTCGAACACCCGGGCCATGTCGTGGATGGCCTGGGTGCGCTCGGCATCGGCGCGCCGTTTGGCCGCTTCCTGCTCCTGCCGCATTTTCTCCAGGCCCAGGGAATTGGTCTTGAACACCTCCATGGCCCGAGCCATGGCGCCGACCTCATCCGAGCGGCGCCACGAAGGAATGTCGACGAACAGATTGCCTTGGGCCAAGGCGTTCATGGCGTTGGTCATCTGCTTGAGCGGCCCGGCGATGGACCGGGTCAGCAACGCCGACAGCACCAACCCGACGACCAGGGCCAGCGCCGCACCAACCAGAACCCGATCACGGGCGTGATGGGAAATGGCCTCGGCGACCTCGCCGGCCCGGGTGCTTTGCCCCAGATAATCGGCGGCGATGCGCCCCACCAAATCGGTGGTGCGGGTGCCCAGGGCCAACATGGATTTATTGGTTTCAGCGGTGATACCGCCGGTGGCTTCGATTTCCGCCACCAGCCCGGCCATCCCGGCGTGATAGGCGGTGAACACCGTGTTCAGCTCGGCCAGCCGGGAATCTTGCTCATCCATCCGCACCAGGGCGGCGATGGCCCCGTTCAGCGCCTGATCGGCGGCATCGACGCCGGCCCGGTTGTCGGCGTTGGCGGTCAACGAATATTCCCGCAGGGCCCGGCGCAGCACCAGGAACTCGCGTTCCACCTGCTTGGCCGCCAAGGTCACCTGCTGGGTATGACGCAAGCGATCCAGTTGTCCGTCAACCCGGCTCATGCCGTCAAAGGCGAAACCGGCCACAACCGCCAAAATCAGCAGAACCGTGGAAAATCCACCCAGCATGCGCTGACTGATGGACAAGGAATTGATCCGCATGACGCCCCCCTATCATTCCTGATCGGGGGCCACCTTATGCGTGAATGCTGCACTGCAAAAGTGAAGGTTAACGGACTCTTAAGTTACTCTTTGGCGTCGTGGATATGCATCCACTCCTTGCTTTCAAAGATGATGAAAGCGTCGATCATGGATCGATAGATGCGCTCGATGACGTCGGGGTCGCAGCTTTCTTCCATGGCCATGTGGCGGACCTTGAGGACGATGGCCTCGATGCGGGCCTGATCGACCACCGCCGCCTTGGTTTGCTTGAAGCCGGCGGCCTGACGCACATAGCCCGCCCGTTCCGCCAGCAGCGGCACGATCTGGCGATCCAGGCGGTCGATATTGTCCCGCACCTCGCCCAGATTCCCGCACTTCACCACCATGCTCCCACTCCCTTTAATACGCGTATTCGGAAAAGATCGGGTCGACGCTGCCGCCCCAGCGGCCCTCATAGGCCTCCAGCATGTCTTCCGCCGGGGTCCGTCCCGCGGCGGCGATGGCCTGAAGCGTGTCCAGATAGATGCTTTCGTCGCGGCCCGAATCGTTGAAGCGCTGGCGGTTGCGCAAGCCCTGGGCCGCCAGATCCAGCACCTCGACGCCGATGTCGCGCAACGACCGTCCGCCCACCTGCGCCCGCAAGCCCAGGCGCGGCGCATCGGCGCGCAATTGCTCGCGCTCGGCCATGGACCAGTCCTTGACCACGTCCCAGGCGGCATCAAGTACGTCCGCATCATAGAGCAGGCCGACCCAGAAGGCCGGCAGCGCCGACAGCCGCCGCCACGGCCCGCCATCGGCCCCCCGCATTTCCAGGAATTTCTTCAGCCGCACCTCGGGGAAGGCGGTGGTCATGTGATCGGCCCAATCGCCGATATTGGGGGCCTGTCCGGGCAAGGCCGGCAGCCGACCGTCGAGGAAGGCGCGGAACGACTGGCCCGAGGCGTCGATGTACTGGCCGTCGCGATAGACGAAATACATGGGCACGTCGAGCATGTAATCGACATAGCGCTCGAAACCGAAGCCGTCTTCAAAAACGAAGGGCAGCATGCCGCAGCGGTCGGGATCGGTGTCGGTCCACACGTCGGAGCGCGACGACAACAGCCCCGACGGCTTGCCGTCGATGAACGGGCTGGAGGCGAACAGCGCCGTGGCCAGGGGCTGCAAGGCCAGCGACACCCGGAACTTCCTGACCATGTCGGCTTCCGAGGCGAAATCCAGGTTCACCTGCACCGTGCAGGTGCGCAGCATCATGTCCAGGCCCTTCGAGCCGCGCTTGGGCATGTAGTCGCGCATGATCTTGTAGCGGCCCTTGGGCATCCACGGGATATCGGCACGCGACCATTTGGGCTGGAAGCCCATGCCGAGGAAGCCGATGCCCAGATCGTGGGCCACCTCTTTCACCTGCTTCAGGTGGGTATAGGTTTCGCAATTGGTCTGATGAAGGTCGGCGAGCGGCGCCCCCGACAATTCCACCTGGCCGCCCGGCTCCAGCGTCACCGAGGCGCCGCTATCGTCGACCAGGGCGATGACATTGCCGTTTTCGGCCACCGGGTGCCAGCCGAAGCGCAGCAATCCATCGAGCAGCGCCTTGATGCCGCGCGGACCGTCATAGGGCAGCGGACGCAGATCGTCGGTGGTGAAGGCGAATTT
Organism: Stygiobacter sp.; assembly: GCA_006218045.1. GTDB lineage: Bacteria > Pseudomonadota > Alphaproteobacteria > Rhodospirillales > Magnetospirillaceae > Magnetospirillum. Next base: position 59,903 of record VBWB01000008.1, on the reverse strand, counting down.
CTCGTGCTCGGTGCCGATGCGCCAGTTTTCTTTGGGCTTGCTGCCCGATGCCAGCCAGTCGGCCAGTTGCGCCCGCGAGGTGATGGGCTCGAGGCTGGGTTTGGCGGGTGCTGACATGAAGGGCCTTTGGCGCTGGGGATGTTCAAGGACGAACCGGCGCTCAGCAAACGCTTTCACGTTTGCAGCGTCAAGCCCGCATTTCCCCATGATATGGGGCGGGATCGCGCTTGCGCACGCCCCCGCCCGGCAAAAAATCAGCGCGCCACCATTCCGCCATTGATCAGAATGGCTTGGCCGGTGATCCAGCGGCCCTCGGGCGAGACCAGCAGGCGGACCAGCCCGACCAGATCACGGATGTCGCCCAATTGGCCGGTGACGCTCATGGCCTTGGCCCAGGCCACCGCTTCCGGGCTGGAATTGGCGTGAAAGAACGGGGTGTCCAAGGGGCCGGGGCAAAGGACGTTGACGGTAATGCCGCGCCCGCCGATTTCCTTGGCCAAGGCTCGGGTATAGGCCTCCAGCGCCGCCTTGCCGCCGGCATAGGCGCTGTAAAGTCCGGTGGTCGCCGCCGTCAGCGAGGTGCTGACCGAAACGATACGTCCCTGGTCGCGCAGGCGCCGCGCCGCTTCGCCCAAGGTGAAGAACGCGGCCTTGTTGTTGACCGCGTGCAGATCGTCGAATTCCGCCTCGGTCACCTCGGTCACCGGCTTCTTGATGATCTTGCCGGCGGTGTTGACGACGATGTCGATGCCGCCGAATTCCTCTTCCACCCCGTCGAACAAGCCGCTCAACTGGTCCAGCCGGGTCATGTCCGCCTGAAACAACGCCGCCTTGCCACCACTGGCACCGATTTCGGCGACCACCGCCTGGGCATCGGTCCGCGATGACGAGCTGTTGTAATGCACCGCCACGGCGGCGCCTTGGGCGGCCAGATCCAGGGCGAACAGGCGGCCCATGCTGCGCGAGGCGCCCAGGACCAGGGCGACTTTTCCGGTCAAAATCATGATGGTTCCTTTCGCTGGATGGCGGGATGCCATGGCGAAATCATGATTGTCTTGCCTTGGTCGATAAATACGACAGAATCCGCAACACTATTTCAGTTTTTGGAATAATCATGGACCACCTTGCCGCATTGCGCGTCTTTATCCGCGTCGCCGAGTCCGGCAGCTTCAGCCGCGCCGCCGAAGCCCTGAACCTGCCGCGGGCCAGTGTGACCACCGCCGTCCAGGCGGTGGAGACGCGGGTGGGCACCCGGCTCCTCAGCCGCACCACCCGACGGGTGGCGCTGACCCCGGACGGTGCCGCCTATCTGGAGCGCTGCCGCCGATTGCTCGACGATGTGGACGACATGGACGCGCTGTTCCGCCAGGGGCCGGACCAGGTCAAGGGGCGGTTGAAGGTCAGTCTGCCCGAACGTCTGGCCAACCACACGCTGATCCCGGCCTTGCCCGCCTTCCTCGCCCGATACCCTGGCGTGCAGGTGGAACTGGCGGTCACCGACCGCTTCGTCGACTTGGTCGGCGAGGGCGTCGATTGCGTCATCCGCGCCGGAGAATTGAGGGATTCACGCCTGATCGGGCGCCGCCTGGGCACCATGGCCCAAGGCAGCTTCGCCAGCCCGGCTTATCTGTCGGCACACGGCACCCCGACCGATCCCGCCGATTTGCCCGGCCATTGCTTGATCGGCTATGTCGGCCCCCAGGGCGCCGATTTCAGTTGGGAGTACATGGAGGCGGGGCGCCCTCGCCAGATCGTCGTCCCGGCCCGTCTGGCGGTGGACAACGCCGAGGCCCAGGTGGCCGCCGCCATGGCCGGTTTGGGGCTGATCCAGGTGCCGGTCTATGGCATTCGCCCGCAGGTGACGGACGGTCGATTGGTCGAGGTTCTCGCCGGTTACCGCCCACCGCCCCTGCCGATGACGGTGCTTTATCCGCACCGCCGCCACCGCTCACCCAGGGTGACCGCGTTCATCGACTGGGTGGAAAGCGTGCTGACCGCCGCCCGGGTCTTTGCCGCCTAGGGCGTAAAAACTCTATTTGCCACTCTCTGAGCCGTCACCCCCGCGCAGGCGGGGGTCCATGCTGGGGGCAATATCGCGATCGATCCACGTGTGCTGAAGCATGGATTCCCGCCTACGCGGGAATGACGAAAGAAAAATAGGTGTTTTCCCGCGGTCGCCTAAACCGCGTGCGCCTGCCCCAGTCCATCGGGATCGCGCAGCACATAGCCGCGACCCCACACGGTTTCGATGTAATTATCGCCGCCGGTGGCGGTGGACAGCTTTTTCCTGAGCTTGCAGATGAAGACGTCGATGATCTTCAGTTCCGGCTCGTCGATACCGCCGTAAAGGTGATTGAGGAACTGTTCCTTGGTCAGGGTCTGGCCCTTGCGCAAGCTCAGCAATTCCAGGATGCCGTATTCCTTGGCGGTCAGGTGCAGCGGCTCGCCACCGACGTCGACGGTGCGCTGGTCCAGGTTGACCGCCAGCTTGCCGGTCTTGATCACCGATTGGGCATGGCCCTTGGAGCGCCGGACGATGGCCTGGATGCGCGCCACCAGCTCGCCCTTGTCGAACGGCTTGGTCAGGTAATCATCGGCGCCGAAGCCCAGGCCCTTGATCTTCTTGTCCGGCTCGGTCAGGCCGGACAAAATCAGTACCGGCGTCTCGATGCGCGAGGCGCGCAGCCGCCGCAGCACTTCATAGCCGTCCATGTCGGGCAGCATCAGGTCCAGCAATATGATATCGTAATCATAAAGCTTGCCGATCTCGAGCCCATCCTCGCCCAAGGCCGTGGTGTCGACCACCATCCCCTCGGCCTTCAGCATGGTCTCGATGACCTGAGCCATCATCCGGTCGTCCTCGACCACCAGCACACGCATACCTGTTGTCCCCGCACCCACGTCTTGAGGATTCAGTAACCATACGGGGGTAAGCTGGCGACTGCAAGTCGCCAAGCACGCGCCCAGTCGGGATATCGCCTTGAAATTTCACGTCCGCAACGTCACCACCGATATCGAACGTCTGGCCGGCATCCAGGTTTACGGCCGGGTGGCCGGCGTCCAGGGCATGCTGATCGAGGCCGGCGGCGTGCAAAGACAGATTTCCGTCGGTGACCGCTGCCACGTGATCGCCCGCGATGGCCGCCGGGTGCCGTGCGAGGCGGTGGGGTTCAGGAATGGCCGGGCGCTGCTGATGCCGTTCACCGCCATCGACGGCATCGGCCTGGGCTGCCGCACCGAAGTGCACGAATCGGAACCGGTGGTCCACCCCAGTGATGCCTGGCTGGGCCGGGTCATCAACGCCTTCGCCCAGCCGGTCGACGGGCTGGGGCCGCTGCCCTTGGGCGACAATGCCTATCCCATCCGCGCCACCCCGCCTTCCGCCCATGCGCGAAGCCGTGTCGCCGGCAAGGTCGATTTGGGGGTGCGCGCCGTCAACTCCTTCCTGACCATGTGCCGGGGCCAGCGCATGGGCATCTTCGCCGGTTCCGGCGTCGGCAAATCGTCCATTTTGTCGATGATGGCCAAGAACACCTCGTGCGACGTCTCCATCATCGGCCTGATCGGCGAACGCGGGCGCGAGGCGCGCGAGTTCATCGAGGACGATCTGGGCGAAGAGGGCATGAAACGCTCGGTGGTGGTGGTCTCCACCTCGGATGAAAGCCCGCTGATGCGCCGCCAGGCCGCCTATCTGACCCTGTCGGTGGCGGAATATTTCCGCGATCAGGGCAAGGACGTGCTGTGCATGATGGATTCGGTCACCCGCTTCGCCATGGCCCAGCGCGAAATCTCGCTGTCGGCGGGCGAACCGCCGGCGTCGAAGGGCTATACCCCCACCGTCTTCGCCGAATTGCCGCGCCTGCTGGAACGCGCCGGCCCCGGCATCGGCAAGGGCTCGATCACCGGCCTGTTCACCGTGCTGGTGGACGGCGACGACCACAACGAACCCATCTCGGATGCCGTGCGCGGCATCCTCGACGGCCATATCGTGCTCGATCGCGCCATCGCCGACCGCGGTCGCTATCCGGCGGTCAACATCCTGCGCAGCGTCTCGCGCACCATGCCCGGCTGCAACAACGAGCAGGAAAACGCCCTGGTCAGCCGCGCCCGCAAGCTCTTGGCCACCTACGAGGACATGGCCGAGCTGATCCGCCTGGGCGCCTATCGCAAGGGCACCGATCCGGCGGTGGACGAGGCCATCCATTATTATCCGATGATCGAGAAGCTGCTGACCCAGGGCAAGAAGGACGCCACCTCGTTGCGCGATTGCTATGCCCAACTGGCCCAGGTGCTGGGCATGCCGTTCGACGGCGACGGCATGGGCAAGCGCTAAGCCATGGCCAAGCAAGCCAAGGGGCTCAAAACCCTGATCCGGCTGGCCAAGTTCGAGGTGGACGAAAAGCGCCGGGTGCTGACCGCCTTGCAGGCCGAAGAAGAAAGAACCCTGCACGACATCCTGCAATCGGAAGTGCGGTTGCGCAAGGAACAGGAACTGGCGGCCAGCGACGCCGTCGGCATCGGCTTCATGTATGGCGCCTATCACCGCGCCTGGATGGCCGAGCGGCAAAATCTGTTCGCCCGCCTGGGCACCTTGCGCCACCAGATCGAACTGGCCCGCGACGAATTGGCCGAGGCCTTCCGCACCCAGAAAACCTATGAGGTCACCCAGGCCAACCGCGAGAAGCGCGAACAGGAGGAAGCCGACCGCAAGGAACAGATCTTCCTGGACGAGGTCGGCATGACACAGCATCGACGCAAAACGGAAGAGGTGAATTAGCATGTTCAACTGCCGACTGATCATGGCCGCGCTGACCTTGGCCGTCCCCATGGCCGCCAATGCCACGGACCTGAAAATAGCGGTGCCCCGCTGGGGGCCGCCTTATGTCATCCCGAAAAGCCTGACCGGTATCGAATACGACATCGTCAAACAGGCTCTGGCCAATGCCGGCCACACCATGACCCCCATGCTGACCGTGCTGGCTCGCATCCCCAAGGAAATGCAAACCGGAACCATCGATGCCGCCATGACCATGCGGCCCGAGACCGGCACCGACGCCTGCTACTCCGACACGCATATCGCCTATCGCAACTACGCCATCTCCCTGGAGAGCCGCGATATCCACATCGATACCATCGCCGATCTCGCCGACAAATCGGTGGTGGCGTTCCAAAATGCCCATCTTTATCTGGGCGACGCCTACCACAAGGCGGTACAAACCAACCCCGGCTATCGGGAAGAGGCTAATCAGGTGGTCCAGGCCATGCTGCTTTACAGCGGTCGGATACAGGCGGTGGTCGCCGACGCCAACATCCTGCGCTGGTACGCCGCCCAGCCCGATGTACGAAGCAAAGTGGACGTAACGCAGAAGCTGCGCTTGCATCCGTTGTTTCCGCCCACCGACCATTACGTCGCCTTCCGCGACCCAGGCCTGTGCGCCGATTTCAACCGCGGGCTCAAGACGTTGCGGGAAAATGGCGGATACGACCGCATCATCGCCCATTATCAATCCCTGCTGGAAAGCGACCTGACCACGCCGGACAGGTGAGGCATCGGCGCCCCGCCTATGCTATAGAGCGGCGCATGAGCGAGCCATCCCCCCTGCCCGTCCCCCAGCCCACCGGCCTCACCGGCTATCTGGCGCCCGAAGGCTTCGAGGCCGAATTGCGCCATGAACTGGGCGACATCGTCCAAGAACATGGCCGGCTGCTGCTGTCCCCCGGCCCGGCCAAGCCCGCCGCCTGGGCGCAGAACATCTGGCACGACGTGCTCCGCATCCCCATCGCCTCCATCGGCGAAGGCGCGCGGGTGCTGAAATCGCTGCAACGCAATTGGTGGCCCTATACCCCCGACCTGCATCGGCGCACGGCGCTGATGGTGGAAAAGCTGCCCAAGGTGTCGGCCAAGCCGCTGAGCTTTGGCCAACCGGCGCCGACCGCGCCGTTGGGGTCGTTCACCCTGTTGGACGAATACACGCTTTTGGCCGCGCCCCATTGTTCCTCGCCCTTTCCCAACGGCGAATGCGTGTTGATCGAGGACCGGGTCAATCCGCCCAGTCGCGCCTACCTGAAATTGTGGGACGCCTTCACCGTGCTGGGTTTCGGCCCCAAGCCGGGCGAGACCTGCCTGGATCTGGGCGCCTGCCCCGGTGGCTGGACCTGGGTGCTGGCCTCCCTGGGGGCCAAGGTCATCGCCGTCGACAAGGCGCCGCTGGACCCCAAGGTGGCGGCCATGCCTGGGGTGTCGATCCGCCAGGAAAGCGCCTTCGGCCTGGACCCCGCCAGCCTGGGGCCGGTGGATTGGCTGTTCTCCGACATCATCTGCTACCCCGAGCGCCTGTACCGGCTGGTGCAGGCCTGGCGCGACAAGGGCCAGGTGGATAACTTCCTGTGCACCATCAAGTTCCAGGGCGACACCGACCACGCCACCGCCGCCGCTTTCGCCGCCATCCCCGGGTCAAGGCTGCTGCACCTGTCGCACAATAAGCATGAACTGACCTGGGTCCTTCGTAAGAAGGAAAACTGAAGGCAATGTTGCCTCGCCGGCCCCGACGCGGTACACCATTTCGGGGACCGCACTAATCCAGGGTTTTTAAGCGCATGACCGCCATCACTCTTCCGCCGCCGGTGGACATCGACGGCAACACCAAGAAGGCCATCATCGACGGCCTGAAAAGGGTGCTGGCCCGGATGCAGCAAGCCGGACTGATCGATCCGAACCTGAGCTATCAGGATCTGATCGCCAACCCGCAGCCGCTGGAACACTTCATCACCGTCTTCATCGCCCACCGCGACCAGTGCGACGACATCGTCGTCGCCAAGGACGGCAAGCCGGTCCGCGACGACGACAAGATGCTGGTTTGCAACGTCTCGTTGAACCAGATCCAGCAATTGCTGGTGCGCACCTGCGCCAAGAAGGTGTTCGAGGCGGAAAAGACCGAACAGACGGTCACCGAGACGGTGACCAAGAAGGCTTTGTTCGGCCTGATCAAGAAGACCGAGCAGGTGGAAGTCACCCGCGTCGCCGCCGATCCCATCGAGGAACGCAAGGTGCGCGAGCTGATGCGCTATATCGCCTATGGCTGGCAATTGCCGCTGCTGGAAGCCTATCGCCAGCACCTGCATTACCAGCAGGTCATGGCCATCGAGGAAGACGTCCTCGCCCTGCGCAGCGCCGATGCCATCGCCACGGTGGGCAAGTTCACCCCGGAAATCCTGACCAAGGTGAAGGCCGCCGCCGGCCCCGATTTCGTCGACATCCTGCTGAACCGGCCCCAGGCCATCGCCGGTGTCGCCGTGTGGAACCGCGACATGTACGAGTTCTACCGCAAGCTCCTGGGCGATCACGCCTGGGACTTCTTCGCCCGCGACAAGAGCTTCTTCAACGTCGTCGCCGCCCTCGACAAGGCCAACGCCAAGGTCTACGGCGACGTCTTGTGCTATATCGCCGCCGAGAACCTGGAGGAAATCCAGCGCCTCAACATCGACAAGGCCGAGGTGCTGGTCAGTTCGCTGACCGCCGCCTTCGGCAACAAGGCGCCGATCGTGCTGGGGCATCCCAATCTGGGCAAGGACATCCTGCGCAAGGTGGTCGACAACCTTTTGCACATGAGCCAGGAAAAGGACAAGCTGATGACGTCCTTCGCCCTGACCTGCAAGGCCATGGTTCCCACCGTCATGGAATGGCTGGCCCGGCAGCCGCGCGCCTGATGGTCGCTCAAAGCGCCGTCGGCATCGCCGGATTGGTGGCCATCGCCTGGGCGCTGTCGGAACAGCGCCGTCGGGTGTCGTGGCGGATCATCGCCGCCGGCCTGATCGTCCAGTTCCTGCTGGCGCTGCTGCTGCTGAAGTTTCCGCCGTCGCAAGCCCTGTTCCTCGGCCTGACCCGGCTGGTCGACGCCGTGCAGGCGGCGACCATCGCCGGCACCTCGTTCGTGTTCGGCTATGTGGGCGGCGGGCGCTCGCCCTTCGCCGTCACCGATCCGGGCGCCGGTTTCGTCCTCGCCTTCCAGGCCCTGCCCCTGGTGCTGCTGATGAGCGCGCTGTCGGCGCTGTTTTATCACTGGCGCATCCTGCCTTTGGTGGTGAAGGCGTTTTCGCGGCTGCTGGAACGCAGCCTGGGCCTGGGCGGCGCGGTGGGGGTGTCGTCGGCGGCCAACGCCTTCGTCGGCATGGTCGAGGCGCCCTTGCTGATCCGCCCCTATCTGGCCAAGCTATCGCGCGGTGAGTTATTCGTGGTGATGACCGGCGGCATGGCCACCATCGCCGGCACCATGATGGTGCTGTACGCCACCTTCCTCGCCGGGGTGATCCCCGATCCCATCGGCCATCTGCTGACCGCGTCGCTGATCAGCGTCCCCGCCGCCATCATGGTGGCCAAGATCATGATCCCCGACGATACCCGCACCGGCGGCCACGACGACCAGCCCATGGTCTATGCCTCCAGCATGGACGCGGTGGTCCGGGGCACCGCCGACGGTGTCGGCCTGCTGATCAACATCATCGCCATGCTGATCGTGCTGGTGGCCCTGGTCGCCCTGGCCAACGGGCTGTTGGCGCTGCTGCCCGACGTGGCCGGGGCGCCGGTCACCTTGCAACGGCTGATGGGGCTGGTCATGGCCCCCATCGTCTGGCTGATGGGCATTCCGGCACAAGAAATGATGACCGCCGGCGCCTTGATGGGGACCAAGACGGTGCTGAACGAATTGCTGGCCTATGTGGATCTGGCCCATCTGCCGGCAGGGGCGCTGTCGGAACGTTCACGCGTCATCATGACCTATGGGCTGTGCGGCTTCGCCAATTTCGGCTCGCTCGGCATCATGATCGCCGGTCTCGCCGCCATGGCCCCCGAGCGCCGCGACGACATCGTCGCCTTGGGCGGACGCAGCATCATCTCCGGCACCTTGGCGTCATGCCTGACCGGCGCCGTGGTCGGTATTCTGCTATGACCGGTTTTCCGGCTGACACATTTGTTTTCAGTACGTTTACAAGCCGGCGTCGATGCGTCATCTTCATCGAACCATGAATGGCAGCGTACAACTCAAACGGCTCCTCGTCATCGAGGACAATCCTGGCGACCAGCGTCTCATCGAGATCAAACTCGCTGAGGCCATGTCGGGCTGGAAGGCCGATTGCCGCGCCACCTTGGCCGATGGCGTCGCCCTGGCCGAGGCCAACGATTACGCCTGCATCCTGGCCGATCTGGGCCTGCCCGACGCCGCCGGCCTGACCTCGGTGCTGCGGCTGAAGGAGGCCGCTCCCGACAAGGCGCTGGTGGTGCTGACCGGATTGGATGACGAACGGGTGGCGCAAGACGCCATCCGCGCCGGCGCCCAGGATTACGTGGTCAAGTCGCTGGCCGGCCTCGACATGCTGCCCCGGGTCATCCGCCACGCCATCGAACGCCAGCAATCGCGCACGGCGCTGGAACTGTCGCACCAGACGGCGCAGGCGCTGCTGGACGCCAGCCACGACATGGCCCTGCTGCTGGACGAGGACGGCCACATCATCACCTTGAACGTCCAGGCCGCCGAGGCCTTTGGCCACCGTTCGGAAGAACTGGAAGGCGTGGACGTTTTCACCTTGATGCCGCCCGATCTGGCCGACCGCCGCCGCGCCTTTTTCGCCAAGGCGTTGGCATCGGGCCGTACCATCCAGTCCGAGGACAATGACGGTCCGCGCTGGTTCACCCATCGCTTCCTGGCGGTGGGGGCCGAGGGGGCTGCGCGCCGTTGCGCCATTTTCTCGCGCGACATCTCGGGCGAACGGGCGGCGGCGGCCAACCTCGAGGCCGCCAAGGAAGAGGCCGAGTTGGCCAACCGGTCGAAGACCGAGTTCATGGGCCGCATGAGCCGCGATATCCGCACCCCCTTGAACGACGTCATCGGCTTCGCCGAGATGATCGCCACCGAGATGCTGGGACCGCTGACCCCCGCCGGCTATCGCGAATACGGCGAGACCATCCTGGCCTCGGGCACGCAGATCCTGAAGATGCTGGACCGCATCACCGACGTCTCCATGCTGGAATCGGCGCTGTTGAAGGACCAGTCGTCCTATCGCGATCTGGTGGAACTGTCGCCCGATCTGATCTGCGTCTGCGTCGATGGCGCCATCGAGCGCATCAACGCCGCCGGCCTGGGTCTGCTGCGCGCGCCCGCGGCCAGCGCCTGCGAGGGCAAGCCCTTCGTCGATTTCATCCATCCCGATTATCGCGGCCTGTTCGACATGGGCATCGAGGCCCTGTACGAAGAGGATCACCCGGTCCCGGTCAAGGTGGTGACCTTCGCCGGGCGCGTGCGCGACGTGGAAATCAACGCCGTGCCCCTGCGCCGCGACGGCCATACCGCCGCCCTGCTGGTCGGGCGCGACACCACCGAGGTGACGGCGGCCATGCGGGCGGTGGCGGCGCGTGAACATCGTATCCGCGCCATCATGGATACCGTCTTGGACGGCATCGTCACCATCGACGAGGACGGCCTGATCGTCTCGGCCAATCTATCGGTGGAACGCATCTTCGGCTATCCGCTGTCGGAACTGATCGGCGCCAATGTGTCGACCTTGATGCCCGAACCCGATGCCGGGCGCCACGACAGCTATATCAAGAACTACCTGCAAGGCCAGGGCGGCGGACTGATCGGCTCGGGCCGCGAGGTGATGGCCCGGCGCAAGGACGGATCGCTGTTCCCGGTGCATCTGTCGGTGTCGGAACTGCGGCTCGACAAGCGCCGCCTGTTCACCGGCACCATCCGCGACCTGACCGAAAACAAGCAATTGGCCCAAAGGGTCGCCTATCTGGCCAATCACGATTCGCTCACCGACCTGCCCAACCGCACATTGTTGTGCGACCGCCTGGGCCAGGCGCTGGCGGCGGCGCGCGGCACCGGCCTGCACGTGGCGGTGATGACCATCGATCTGGCCGGCTTCACCATGATCAACGATTCCCTTGGCCATGACGTCGGCAACGGCGTGCTGCGCGAGACGGCGCGGCGACTGGCGCAATGGGTGGGCCTGCATAACGGCACCGCCGCCCGACTGGCCGGCGACGAATTCGCCGTCATCCTGCCCGGCTTGCGCGATCTGGCCGGAGTCAGCGCCGGCACCGAGCAGGTGCTGGAAATGCTGAACCGGCCCATGAGCGTCGGCGGCAGCGATCTGGCCTTGCCGGTGGATATCGGCGTCTCGGTGTTCCCGCGTGACGGCGACGAGCCGTTGGACCTGCTGCGCAACGCCGAGATGGCGCTGCATCAGGTGAAAAAGCGCGAGGATCAGCGCCTGGGCTTCTTCGACACCGCCATGTCCTATGCGGTATCGGAACGCCTGACCCTGGAACGGTCGCTGAAAGAAGCGTTGAAGGCCGGCCAGTTCGAGCTGTTCTACCAGCCGCAGGTGCGGCTGTCGGATTATGCCCTGATCGGGGCCGAGGCGCTGATCCGCTGGCGCCACCCCGAACTGGGCACCATCGCGCCCGACAAGTTCATCCCCGTCGCCGAGGAAACCGGCCTGATCGTGCCCCTGGGCCGCTGGGTACTGGAACAGGCCTGCCGGCAGTTGAGGCTGTGGCAGGATCAGGAGCTGGGCCAACTGCGCATGGGCGTCAACATCTCGGGCCGCCAGTTCCGCGAGGCCGATCTGGCCGAAACCGTGGCCGAGGTCATTCGCGGCAGCGGCATCGATGCCCGCCTGCTCGACCTGGAACTGACCGAAAGCATGCTGATGGCCGATGGCGAAAGCACGTTGCGAGTCCTACGCCGACTGGCCGATCTGGGCATCACCCTGTCCATCGACGATTTCGGCACCGGCTATTCCAGCCTGGCCTATCTCAAGCGTTTCCCGGTTCATACCGTCAAGATCGACCGCGCCTTCGTCCGCGACCTCGATCACGACGAGGATGGCCGCACCATCGCCAAGGCCATCGTGTCCTTGGCCCATTCGCTGAATTTGAAAACCATCGCCGAAGGTGTGGAAACCGAAGCCCAGGCTTCGTTGCTGCTGCATCACGGCTGTGATGAAATCCAGGGCTATCTGATCGGTCGCCCCATGCCGGTGGCGGATTTCGCCGTCTTTGCCGCCGGCTATGACGGATCGTCCTGGGCTAAGGGGGGAAAAGCATGAGCGGCACCGTGGTCATCGTCGAAGACAACGCCATGAACATGAAGCTGCTGGATCAGGCGCTGACCATCGCCGGCTATCGCACGCTTAAATCCTCGGATGGGGAAAACCTGGTGGAACTGACCGCCGACGGCGCCCAGGTGGTGTTGATGGACATCCAATTGCCCAAACGCTCGGGCGTCGATCTGCTGAAGGAACTGCGCGACGACCCGCGCACCCGCGCCATTCCGGTGCTGGCGGTGACCGCCTTCGCCGATCCGGAATCGGTCAACGGCTTCCTGTCGGAAGGCTTCAATCAAGTCATCACCAAACCCATTTCCGTGCGCAAACTGCTCGACGAGGTCGAGCGTTATTGCCGCGAAACGAGACCTCAGCCTTAACCGGAAACCCCCCGGCCGCTTTTGAGTCCGCGACAGAACTGGACGAAGCGCGGCGCCCACGGGCTGGCGCCGACGCTGCGCATATGGGCGTAATTGGCCAAGACATTGCCGATGACCAGCCCGTCGCGGTGCTGGCCGATGCCGGCCCCGCGCACCACTTCGTAGGCGAAGCGCGGCTCGCCCTCCAGATTCTCCAGGCGGGAATGATGGAATTCGTGCGCCGGCGTGATGCCGGGGCCGGGTTCCAGCCGCGGCCAGGGGAAATCGGCGGTTTCGCGCAGGCGCACATAGCCGCGCCCCTGGGGCCTTGCATGCATCACCGCGTCGCCGGGGATGATTCCGACCATTTGGCGGCGCTCGCCGTTCCAGACGATGGCGCGCGACAGATACATCAGCCCGCCGCATTCGGCATAGACCGGCAGGCCGCCGGCGGCCTTGGCCGCCAGATCGGCGCGAAAGGCGGCATTGGCCTCTAAGGCCCGGGCCTGGGTTTCGGGGAAGCCGCCGCCGATGAACAGCCCGTCCAGGTTTTCCGGCAGCTTGGCATCCTTGAGGGCGTCGATGAACAAAAGCCGCGCCCCGGCCCGCTGCAAGGCCAACAGATCGTCGGCGTAGTAAAAGCCGAAGGCCGCATCACGGATGACGCCGATGGTCATGTCGGGCGCGGGCAAGGCAGGAGCGTGATGGGGCGATGTTTCGATGGGGATGGTGTCGCCGGCCAGGGCGATCACCGCATCGAGATCCACCTGAGCGGCGACGCAATCGCGCAAGGCGGCGACGGCCCTTTCCGCCTGCTCCGCCTCGTTGGCGGGAACCAGACCGAGATGGCGTTCCATGATGCGCATGGCCCCTGACCGCTGCACCGCGCCCAAGACCGGAATGCCGGTGTAATGGGCGACCACCTCGCGCAGTTTCTTTTCGTGCCGGGGGCCGCCGACCTTGTTGAGGATCACCCCGGCGATGCGCAAACCGGTGTCGAAATTGCGATAGCCCAGCAGCAGGGGGGCGATGCCACGGGTCATCCCCGAGGTGTCGACCACCAGCACCACCGGCGCGTCCAGCCAATGGGCCAGACTGGCGGTGGAATTGGCGCCTTCCAGGTCGACGCCGTCGAACAGGCCCTTGTTGCCCTCGATCAGGCTGATATCCGCGTCCAGGCTGGCGCTGTCGAACAGGGCACGGATTTCCTTGGGCGGCTGGGTGTGGAAATCCAGGTTGCGGCATTGCCGCCCACTGGCGGCGCCCAGCCACAGCGGGTCGATGTAATCGGGGCCTTTCTTGAACGGCTGCACCCGCAATCCCCGCGCTGTCAGGGCGGCGGTCAGGCCGACGCTCACCGTGGTCTTGCCCGATGATTTATGCGCAGCCGAGATCAGCAACCGGGGGGCGGGGCGATAACTCATGCGCGGCCCGGCAACGCCGTCTTGATGCGGTCGCGCCACAGGACCTGGGCGGCGCCCTCGGCCTCGGCCACCGATTTGGCCCGACCGGAATAGCGCAGCACGATGGCCATGGTGCCGGCAATGGCGGCGGCGGCCATCTCGTCGGCCACCTCGCCGCTCCACAACGCGCTCAGGCGGGCCAGATCCAAGCTTTCCTCTTTTTCCCGCACGCCCGAGACCAGGGCCGGCCAGCCTTCCGTCCCGGCTTCCCCGTCTTGCAGGAACATCACTTCGCAGGGCTTTTCCGGGCGGCGCTCGACCTCGCCGCCATCACCCTTGAACACCGCCATGGCCCGCTCGCCCATCAGGCGCGAGCCTTGCTGGTGCACCGGCATATAGGGCGGATGGGTGACGCCGTTGATGGAGAAGGCGGCATTCAGCGGGTTGACCATGCGCGCCACCGTGTGGATGGGCGAACGCAGCCCCAGCAACTGGCGCAACCCCATGACCTGATGCAGGGGCGGCGACAGATGCTCCAGCGTCATATAGGCGAATTTGTGGCCGTTCAGGTGTTCCGCCGCCTGGGCGAAGCTTTCCGCCACCGGCACCCCCAGGGCCGCCAGTACTTCCGACGTATAGACCCGCCCGGCGGTATGGCCCTCGGCCCCGTGCATGAAGACGCTGATACCATGCTGGGCCAGACACAGCGCCGCCAGGATGTAATAAGGCAATTGCCGCGACTTGCCGGCATAAGAGGCCCAATCCACGTCAACGGCGGGCAGGTCGGCGGGCAGGTTCAGGTGATCCTTGATGCCGAGCGCCAGGCCGGCGGCTTCTTCCGGCAATTCGGTCTTGACCCGGAGCAGGCAGAGAAAGGCGCCCAATTGCGCCTGCTCCACCTGGCCTTGCATGATCATGCCCATGGCGGCGCGGGCCTCGTCCAGACTGAGCGGCCGCGACAGATTCGGCCCCTTGCCCAGGATGCGCACGTATTGGGCAAAGGGATGTTCTTGCGGCGACGGGGCTGAATGGCTCACGGGACGGGCCTCCTGGCTGGAATTCTTATCAGCATGATACGCTAATATAGTCGTAGGAAAACAAGTCGAATCTATCTGGAACAAAAAGCGAACATAGATTATGCTGTCCCCATGTCGCACAGCATCCCCCATCGCGGCGTTTCGGGCAATCCCGATGGCCGCTTCGAGACCCATCGGCGTCAGGCCGTCGACGATGGCTGGGATTTGGCCGACGAACCGCTGCCGCCCCTGGCCACGACGGTGCAGGTGGATGCCAGCCGCTCCATCCTCACCCGCAACCAGTCGCCCGATATTCCCTTCGACCGCTCCATCAATCCCTATCGCGGCTGCGAGCATGGCTGCGTCTATTGTTTCGCCCGTCCGGGACATTCCTATCTGGGCTTGTCGCCGGGGCTGGATTTCGAGACCCGGCTGTTCGCCAAGCCCGACGCCGCCAAGTTGCTGGAGCGGGAATTGCGCAAGAAATCCTATGTGCCCGCCCCCATCGCCTTCGGCACCAACACCGACCCCTACCAACCGATCGAGAATAAATGGCGGGTGATGCGGCAATGCCTGGAGGTGTTGCGCGATTTCAACCACCCGCTGACCATCGTCACCAAGGGCCATCTGATCGTGCGCGATCTCGACATTCTGGCGCCCATGGCGGCCAAGGGGTTGCTGCATGTGGGGCTGTCGCTGACCAGTTTGGACCGCGATCTGTGCCGCTTGCTGGAGCCGCGCGCCGCCGTCCCCGCCGCCCGGCTGGCGGCCATGCGCAAGCTGACCGGGGCCGGGGTACCGGTGACCGCCATGGTCGCCCCGGTGATCCCGGGGCTGAACGACCACGAAATCGAGGCCATCCTGGAAGCGGCGGCCGGGGCCGGGGCCGGTTCAGCCATGCACATTCTGCTGCGCCTGCCGCACGAGGTCGGTGATCTGTTCGGCCAATGGCTGGCCCAGCATTATCCCGACCGCGCTGGCCACGTGCTGTCGCTGCTGCGCCAGAACCGTGATGGCCGACTGAACAACGCCCGCTTCGGCCAGCGCATGACCGCCAGCGGCCCCCATGGCGCCATGCTGTCGCAGCGCTTCAACCTGGCCTGCCGCAAGCTGGGCCTGGGGCATGAACGGGGGTGGCGGCTGGATAGCACGCAATTCCGACCGCCGCCCAAGGCCGGGGATCAGTTGGCGCTGTTATGACGACACGCAATGTGCGATATATTTTTGCACATGAAATTATTGCGAGTGTCGTGTGATGTCGGTCAAATCCTTGTGCGTCGCTTTCGGTTTAACCCTGGCGCTGGCCGCCTGCGCCGTCGGCAACACGGTGGATTATCGTGACGTGGTGCCGCCCTTGGGGGTGTCGGGAGGCAAGAGCGTGGCGGTCGAGGCGGTGGATCAGCGCCCCTATGTGCTGGCCGGCGACAATACGCCGCAATGGGTGGGCATGGTGCGCGGCGGCTTCGGCAATCCGTTCGGCGTGCACACGGTTTCCGGCGCGCCGCTTTCCGCCGATTTGACCACGTCCATCATCGACAGTCTGAAGCAAGGCGGCGTCGAGGCGGTGCCGGCCACGGCCCGCATGGCCACGGACCGGACCTTGCTGGTGACGGTCAAGGATTGGAAAAGCGATTCCATGTTCACCACCTCGGCCCATTTCAACGCCGAGGCGGAGGTGCGCGACCAATCCGGCGCGGTCCTGGCCAGGAACGCGGTGACCGACAAGCAGGTCAACGACAACGAATCGATGAATTTGCCGTCCACCAAGCTGGAGGGGGCGAAGGCCGCGTTCCGTCAGTTCATGGATCGGCTGCTGGATGCCCGCATCCGCGACGCGTTGCGGTAAAGGGCGCGGGGGCGGTAAAGGGCGCGGGGGCGGTAAAGGGCGGGGCCGGGTGCGTCAGGCGTGCCCGGCTTCCACCGACAACAGGCGGGGATCGATGCCCAGTTTGTGGATGGCCGCTTCCCACTTGCCGTCCAGATCGGTACCGAACAGCAATTGCGGATCGGCGGGGACGTTGAGCCAAGCATTTTCCTTGATCTCGGCATCCAGTTGGCCGGCGCTCCAGCCGGCATAGCCCAGGGCCAGGATGCTTTGGTCGGGGCCGGCGCCCTGGGCGATGGCGCGCAGCACATCGACGGTGGCGGTCAGCGCGATGCCGTCTTGCACCAGCATGGTCGAATCGTGCCGGTAATCGTCGGAATGCAGGACGAAACCACGCCCGCCCTCCACCGGCCCGCCCAGATGGACGCGGATGGACGCGCAATCGGGGCCGGTTTCGATGCCCAATTGTTCCAGCAACTCGGCGAAGGTCAGGCCGTCGAACAGACGGTTGATCACTAGGCCCATGGCGCCTTCGGCCGAATGGGCGCACAGATAGACCACCGTGCGCGCGAAGCGGGGATCCTGCTGCTGCGGCATGGCGATCAGAAATTGTCCGGCCAGATAGCCAAGGGTCTTTTGCATGCTCATGATCCACAGATAGGCCGGAACGCGTTTGGGTGCAACCCCACAAAACCGCTCCGCATGACCGGCAGTTAAGTTGACAGAGGGGGGAGGGGTTTGCTGTGCTGCCCATGCGGTTTTACCAAAGGAACGGATGATGCGTCGGTTGTGGGTGGCGGTGTTGGGATTGATGGCTTTGCTTGGCCACGAGGGGCGGGCGGCGGAGAGTGCGGCGTCGGATTGGGTGGGCAACGAAGCCGGCAAGGTCCGCCTGCTGGCCGCCGCCGATGCCGTCGGCACGGCGGCTTCCGTGCGCCTAGGCCTGCATTTCCAACTGGCGCCGGGCTGGAAGATTTATTGGCGCACCCCCGGCGATGCCGGCTATCCGCCCAAGCTCGACTGGGCCGGATCGGCCAATGTGGGCGAGGCGGCCATTTTATGGCCGGCACCCAAGCGTTTCGTCCTGGCCGGTTTGCAGAACCACGGTTATACGGGCGAAGTGGTGCTGCCCGTGGACCTGCCGGTGGCCCGACCGGGTCAACCGGTGGCGTTGCGGCTTAACCTGGACTATCTGGCCTGCGCCCAGATTTGCGTGCCCATGCAGGCGGCGCTGGCCTTGGATCTGCCCGCCGGGACAGCGCAGCCATCCGCCTTCGCCCATCTGATCAGCCGTTATGCCGCCCAGGTGCCGGGGACGGGTGACCGCCACGGTCTGACGGTGACCGCCGTCGAGGCGACGGGGGCGGGCGATGCCTCGGTGCTGCGGCTGACGGTCCGCGCCGACGATGCTTTCGACCATCCCGACATGTTCATCGAACCGCCCGACCGCGCCGGCTTCGAGGCGCCCTCCGTGCAACTCTCCGCCGATGGCCGCCACGCCACTTTGGAAGCACGGGTGGTCCCCGGCACCCTGACCGGCGCCCTGACCGACGGGCCGCTGACCATCACCCTGGTGGACGGCGCCCGGTCGCTGGAAACCACCCTCACCCCGGTCCCCGCCCAGGCCGGGGCGGCAAGCACCGCGCCCGAGGCGCCGGCCCTGTGGTCCATGCTGGCCATCGCCGTCCTCGGCGGGCTGATCCTCAATCTGATGCCCTGCGTGCTGCCGGTGCTGTCCATCAAGGTGCTGGGGGCGCTCAGCCATGGCGGCGGTCATCTCGGCCATATCCGCGCCGCCTTCGTCGCCTCGGCCCTGGGCATCGTCGTCTCGTTCCTGGTTCTGGCCGCCGTCGCCATCGCCGTCAAGGCGGCGGGCGCCGCGGTGGGCTGGGGCATCCAGTTCCAGCAGCCGTGGTTCCTGGCGGTGATGATCGCCCTGCTGCTGGGCTTCGCCCTCAATCTGTGGGGATTGTTCGAGATCCGGCTGCCGTCGGTATTGATGAATGTGGGGGCCGGCGGCGCCCATCACACGCTTTTGGGCCATTTCCTCTCGGGCGCCTTCGCCACCTTGCTGGCGACGCCGTGTTCGGCCCCGTTCCTGGGCACCGCCATCGGCTTCGCCCTGGCCCGCGGCCCGGTGGAGATCGTGGCCATCTTCGCCGCCCTCGGCCTGGGCATGGCCCTGCCTTATATGCTGGTGGCGCTCTATCCGCAGGCGGCGCGGGCCTTGCCCAAACCGGGACGGTGGATGGTGCGGGTGCGTCAGGCCATGGGCGTGGCCCTGGCCGGCACCGCCCTGTGGCTGGGCGCGATCCTGGCCACCCAGACCGGCTTGTGGGTGGCCGATACGTCCAAGGCGGCCAGCGCCGTGGCCTGGGGCAAGTTCGATCGAGCCTTGGTCGATCAGGCGGTGATTGCGGGCAAGGTGGTGTTGGTCGACGTCACCGCCGATTGGTGCATCACCTGCAAGGTCAACAAGGCCGCCGTGCTCGACCGCGACCCGGTGGCGGCGCGGCTGGGCGATGGATCGGTGTTGCCGTTGCGCGCCGACTGGACCAATCCCGATGACGGCATCGCCGGCTATCTGGCGTCGTTCGGGCGCTATGGCATTCCGTTCAACGCCGTCTACGGCCCCAAGGCCCCCGGCGGCATCGCTTTGCCCGAATTGTTGAGCGCGGAGGAGGTGCTGGCGGCGATCAAGCGGGCGGGGGGGAGTTAGACCAGTTTCAGCTAAAGCGGAAACTGGTCTTCTAACTCTTACAAATGGCCCGTGACGGGCCGCTCAGGCGCCGCTCAGGCTTATCGCATATCCACGCTTTGCGTGAAAATGCTCTAACCCCGGCGGGCACGGACGCGGGCGCGGGCCTCGGCCAGTTCGCGCCCCATCTTGCGGATGTCGTGCAGCAGGGTTTCCAGCACCAGGATGACCAGATCGGGGGTGCGGTTGAGCTGGGATTTCAGCGCCGCCTTGGGCAGCACCAGGCAGACGGTATCGGCCAAGGCCTCGGCCGAGGCCATGCGCGGTTCGTCATCGATCAGGGCCATTTCACCGAAGACGCCGTTGTCGATCAACTCACCCAACACCACTTTCTGGTCGCCGACGACTTTAAAGATGGAAACCCGGCCGCTTTCGATGACATAGGCCTCGTCGCCCGCATCGCCCTCGGCGAAGATCGTCTCCCCCGCCTTGAAACGGCGCCGTGACGACCGCTCGCCGCCGGTTCGGGCCGCCTGGGTGCTCTGGTCCATGGCCAGACGCACCATGGGTTGGGCGATGCCCGGCGGGATTTCGATCAAGGGCCGGGGCTTGAGCAAGGGGGCGGCGCGGCGGCGGTTGACGCCCTCGGGCGGCGGGCGGTCCATGGTGCGCCGGCAGGGGCCGACGAATGCGTCGGCCCGGACGAAGGGGCGCGGGTTCAACAACACGCTGCGCACGCGGCGGAACAGGGATTCCGCCGAAACCGGCTTGGCCAGGAACTCGGTGATGCCGGCATTGCGGGCCAGGACCACCGTGTCCATGTCGGCGGCACCCGAGACCATGATGATGGGAAGATCGGTGCACGGCGGCACTTCGCCGGCGCGGATCAGCCTGGTGAAGGCGATGCCGTCCAGGGGCTGCATGTCGTAATCCACCAGCACCAGATCGATCTTGCGGTCGCGCAGGACTTCCACCCCTTCGGGGCCGTCGCCGGCCTCGACCACCTGTCGGGCGCCGAAGGATTGCAGCGCCGATTTGATGAACGATCTGGCATAACGGCTGTCATCGATGATCAGCACGGTGATGGTGCTGAGGTCGATGTCGACGATCATGGTTCGTGTATCCTCGCGCCCGGTTGGCGACCTATGAGTAAGATGCCTCTTTCTAGCGATAAACAAGTTTCGTTCCAAGCGGCGTCTGGTCCGTCCGCAGGCCGCTTGACGGTGATCAACGCGCGGGTCTATGACCTCTGGCGAATATCCGACCCCTCCTTCAAAGGATGGTATCATATGATGGAAGGGCAATTCCGGCCGGGGACGAAACCCATGACGCCGCCGTTTTCTCCGGTTCTGCTGCTGGGGCTGGCCCTACGCCCGGTCCGCCCGGTGCTTTTGCAACCCGTGTTCGACGCCATGCTGCGGCTGGTGCGGAGCCGTCACCCCGATATCCTGGAACGCCTAGAGGCCTATGGCGACCGGATAGTGTGCATCGACCCGGTCGACCTGCCCTTCGCCCTGCTGCTGGAACCCGATCCCGAACAGCCGCGCCTGACCGTGCGCCGTTACGTCGATGCCTGCGAGGTGCACGCCACCATTCGCGGTCCGCTGGAAACCCTGATCGCCCTGGCCGAGGGCAAGGTGGACGGCGACGCCCTGTTCTTCTCCCGCCAATTGGTGGTGGAAGGTGACACCGAAGTGGTGGTGGCGCTCAGAAACGCCATCGATGGCGCCGGCATCGATCTGGTGGCCGATCTGGCCTCGACCCTGGGGCCGTTGGCCAATCCGGCCCAGCGCGCCGCCACCGGCGTGCTGGACCTGCTGTCGTCGTTGCGCGGCAGCGTCGAGACCGTCCGTCAGGCGCTGATCGCCCCGGCCATGCACAACGCCGCCGCCCGCGACGCCCGTCTGGCCGAGTTGGAAGACGAGGTCAAGGCGCTGCGCAAGGCCGCCCGTCGGGGGACCAGCCGATGATCCGCCCCGAACTGGTTTGCCCCGCCGGCACCCCCGCCGCCTTGAAAAGCGCCGTCGATGCCGGGGCCGATTGCGTCTATGTGGGCTTTCGTGACGAAACCAACGCGCGGAACTTCCCCGGCCTCAATTTCAGCCGCAAGGAGCTGGAAGAAGGCATCGCCTATGCCCATGCCAGGGGCGCCAAGGTGCTGGTGGCCATCAACACCTTTCCCCGTGCCGGTTACCCGGACTTGTGGCACCGGGCGGTGGACGATTCGGCCCGGCTCGGCGCCGACGCGGTGATCCTGGCCGATATCGGCCTGATCGACTATGCCGCCCGCACCCATCCTGAGCTGCGCCTGCATCTGTCGGTGCAGGCGGCGGCGTCCAACCCGCAATCCATCGGTTTTTACGCCGGTAATTTCGGCGTCCGCCGGGTGGTGCTGCCGCGGGTGCTGACGGTGCCGGAAATCGCCGCCATCAACGGTGCCGTGGCCCCGGTGGAAACCGAGGTCTTCGTCTTCGGCGGATTGTGCGTCATGGCCGAGGGCCGCTGCGCCCTGTCGTCCTATGCCACCGGCCAGTCGCCCAACATGAACGGCGTCTGCTCGCCCGCCAGCCATGTGCGCTATGTGGAAAGCGGGCGCGGCGTGACCTCGCAACTGGCCGGCTTCACCATCAACCAGTTCGGCCTCAACGAACCGGCGGGCTATCCCACGCTGTGCAAGGGCCGCTTCAACGCCAACGGCAAGACCAGCTATCTGTTCGAGGAGCCGACCTCGCTCAACACGCTCACCATGCTGCCCGATCTGATCAAGGCCGGGGTCACCGCCTTCAAGATCGAGGGCCGCCAGCGCGGTCGCGCCTATGTGGCGGCGGTGGTCCAGGCCTTCCGCGCCGGGATCGACGCGGTGATGGACGGCCGTCCGCTGCCGGCGACGGATCTGGACAGCATCACCGAAGGCGGGCGCCAGACCACCGGCGCCTATGAAAAGGCATGGCGATGAACAAGCGCGATTCCCTGTCCCCGGTCCGCCTCACCCTGGGGCCGGTTCTGTTCAACTGGAAGCCGGAAAAACTGCGGGATTTCTATTTCCGTCTGGCCGACGAATCCTGTGTCGACAGCGTCTGTGTGGGCGAGGTGGTGTGTTCCAAGCGCACGCCGTTCTTCACTCCCTATCTGCCCGAGGTGATCGAGCGGTTGCAGGCGGCGGGCAAGGAGGTGATCCTGTCGTCGCTGGCCCTGATCATGACCGCGCGCGAGGCCGAACAGGCGCGTGAACTGACCATGACCGACGGCATGCTGGTGGAAGCCAATGACGTGTCGGTGGTGGCGATGATGGCGGGCCGTCCGTTCGTGGCCGGGCCGCTGCTCAACATCTACAATGAAGGCACGCTGGCCTATCTGCACCGCATGGGCGCCAGCCGCGCCTGTCTGCCGGCGGAACTGCCCGAAAGCGTCATCGCCGCCCTGGCTGCCGGCCCCCTTGCCGCTGGGTCTGGCCCCGAAATCGAGGTGCAGAGCTTCGGTCGCCTGCCCCTGGCCATTTCGGCCCGGTGTTATCACGCCCGCTCGCGCAATCTGGCCAAGGACGGTTGCCAATATGTCTGCGCCGAGGATGCCGACGGCATGGATGTGGATACCCTGGACGACGATCCGTTCCTGGCGGTCAACGGCACCCAGACCATGTCTTATCATTACCTCGGACTACTGGCCGAACTGAGCGCGTTGCGGCGCCTGGGCGTCAACCGCTTCCGCCTGTGGCCGCACGATGTGGACATGGTGGCGGTGGCCGCCTTGTTCCGTGCCGCCGCCGATGGCCTGATCGATACCGAGGAGGCTGGCCAGCGGCTGGCCGATCTGTGTCCGCGGGCGGAATTCGCCAATGGCTATTTTCATGGCCGCGAAGGCCATGCTTATATCCAGGCGGATGTCTGACGGCGCCTCTTGTTCGCGCCTTCAACCCTGGGCATAATCCAATCTCGGGGTGAACGTCGGTGCAAGGGGGCTTGTGCCGGCCAGGTTGGTTATGGGGACAGGGGAAATGGCCGAGGCAGTCAGCAGCAGCGCCAAGACGAATGACAGCGATGACGGCATCATCCGTTTCGAGCACAAATTTTTCGGCTCGTTCGATGATCTGTACTTTCGCCTGACCGATACCGGCGAGGCGGTGGCGGTGCTGAAACTGGCCACCAACGAAGCCATCCTCGGCTTCGAGGGCATCAAACGCGAATTCATGCTGAAGCCCGATTCCGCTGATGCCAAGATGCTGGATAAGGTGGCGGAGGGACTGCAGTACGTCCGCGGCCTGCGTCCGGGCGAGCCCCTGCCCAAGGAAGTGACCACGCGTGAGGCGTCGTGGGATCCGACCGAACGCCATCGCCGCGTCGCCCGCCAGCGCCTGACCATGCAGTTGGTCACCTGGCTGACCGGCAACGAACATATCTTCACCTCGTCGGAAGAACTGATGCAGGTGGCCGAAGATCCGCAGGTGAAGAAGAACATCAACCTGGCCTTCGCCGAGGCGGCGGAGGAGCTGGGGCTGGGGCGCGAGCGCCGCGAAGAGGTGGTGCAATACATCGAGACCCTGGCCAAGGAATTGGCCTATATCGAGTCCGAGCGGGATTTCTTCGCCGAAATCTGCAAGATCGATGAAAAGGTGCAGACCCTGCGGCGCATCTATTCCGCCGACCGCTCCATGATCGACACCACCGACCAGGTGGCGCGGCTGTCGCAACGGGCCTTGAAGGTGTTCCGCGATTATTTCGAGCAGGTGGATGCCCAGACCGGCGAAATCCTGTCCATGCTGAAGAACATCGACAACCAGATCGATTATATCCGCTCGGTCCGCGACGAGGTGCACCGCCGGCAATTGCCGTGGGAGGATTTCGTCCCCATCTGGAAGTCGCTTTACGCCGTGCGCTCGGACGAGAACACCAACCGCATCCGCGATCTCTACCAGTTCCTGGCGCCCCGATTCATGCAGGTGAACGAATGGGTGCTGGTGACCAAGCGCGGCTTTGAAGTCGGCAAGAAAAAGCCCATCGGCGGCACCATGCGCTGGTGAGGTGGGTGCGCCCTTGGCAGTACCGACTTTTTCTTATTAAGGCTTTGTCAATAAACAGCATCAGCTCCAGGCATTCATAAGTTGCCACGCCATCACCTGATGGCCGGCACAGTAAATGCCAAGGAATTTTGCATAAAATTTTCTTTACTTACTGTGATAACGCCAGCCTTGACGCCATCGGTCGCAATCGCCACCATGCGCCGGCGCCAGACGGCTGGACGGCCGCCCTGCACGGCAACGTGCGGGGAGGAAAGTCCGGGCTCCACGGAAGCACGGTGCCGGATAACGTCCGGCGGGGGCGACCCTAGGGAAAGTGCCACAGAAAGCAAACCGCCGCTGTCCGCAGCGGTAAGGGTGAAAGGGTGCGGTAAGAGCGCACCGCGGACCCGGCAACGGGAACGGCACGGCAAACCCCACCGGGAGCAAGACCAAATAGGGGCGACAGTTTCCGGCCTTTAGGCCGGAACCAAACGCGCTTTCGCGTAGTCGCCCGGGTCGGTCGCGTGAGGCGTCCGGTAACGGGCGTCCCAGATGAATGGCCGTCGCCATGGGAAACCATGGGACAGAACCCGGCTTACAGGCCGTCTGGCGCAAATTTTCCCACCTCCCATCCCATGCCATCCCATGGGAATCTTCCGGCGGCGACCACCCGCCGGGCGGAACAATTCTCGAACAAATTTACCTTCTGTTTACCTTTCGACACCGATTCATTCAAATGAATCAAGGTGTTGTGCGACTTTGTTCGTCTACTTTGCGAGAATGTCAATTGATTTGACGGTAACCATTTCTGACCATGGTTTTACTAGTCAATACCATTGACGCCCATGTTTACCCATGTTATCCCATAAATACCCACCGAGAGACGCCTTAGGGCGAAGTGTGCGTCGCGGTAGGGGGGTTCTGGGGATAACGGGCACATTTCGGCAAGGCGGACACGGGGGATGGGACTTTTCCTTTCCACGATCGTGAATAAGGTTGATCGCAAGGGGCGGGTTTCCGTTCCGGCAAGCTTCCGCACGACTTTGTCCCAGCAGCTTTTCCAAGGCATCATCGCCTATCGGTCGTTCACCGCCTCCTGCGTCGAGGGCTGCGGCATGGACTTCATGGAGCGCCTGTCCGACAGCGCCCAGACTTTCGACGCCTTCTCGCCCGAACAGGAAGACATCTCCGCCCTGATCTTCGCCGATGCCCGCCAACTGGCCTGGGACCCCGAAGGCCGCATCCTGTTGCCCGAAGACCTGATCGAACATGCTGCCCTGAACGAGACCGCCGCTTTCGTCGGCAAGGGCCAGACCTTCCAGATCTGGCAGCCCGAAGCCTATAAGGCGATGGAAGCCGAAATCCGCGCCCGCGCCCTGAAGAACCGGCCGACCCTGCCGTTGAAAGCCGCCGTCAAACCCACCGGCGGAGACGGCAAATGACCAGCCCCGCCCCAATCACGGACTCGGAATCCCGCCCCCATATCCCGGTCCTGCTGGCCGAGGTGGTCCAGGCCCTGGCCCCCAAAGACGGCGACATCATGGTCGACGGCACTTTCGGCGCCGGCGGCTATTCCCTGGCCTTGCTGGAGCGTGCCCGCATCCGCGTCTTCGGCATCGACCGCGACCCGTCGGCCATCGCCGCCGGCCTGCGCCTGCCGCAAGCCGCCGATGGCCGCCTGAGCGTGATCGAGGGCCGTTATGGCGACATGGATCTGTTGCTGCCCCAGGCCGGCATCGCCCGGGTCGACGGCATCGCCTTGGATATCGGCGTGTCGTCCATGCAGATCGATCAGGCCGAGCGCGGCTTTTCCTTCGCCAAGGACGGCCCCTTGGACATGCGCATGGAACAAAGCGGCCCGTCGGCGGCGGATGTGGTCAACACCGCGTCGGAAGCCGAACTGGCCGACATCATCTATCATCTGGGCGAGGAAAAGTACGCCCGCCGCGTCGCCCGCGCCATCGTCGCCGCCCGCCTCGACACCCCCTTCACCCGCACCTTGCAACTGGCCAACGTCATCCGCGGCGCCGTGCGCAAATCGGGCGACGGCATCGACCCGTCCACCCGCACCTTCCAGGCCCTGCGCATCCATGTGAACGACGAATTGGGCGAGCTCGAGCGCGGACTGGAAGCGGCCGAGCGGCTGCTGGCCCCCGGCGGTCGGCTGGCCGTGGTCACCTTCCATTCGCTGGAAGACCGGGTGGTGAAGACCTTCCTGAAAAAGCGTTCCGGCGACATGCCGGCGCCGTCGCGCCATCTGCCGGCCCAGGCCGCCGGCCCGGCCCCCACCTTCACGCTGCTGTCGCGTAAGGCCATCGCGCCTTCCGACGCCGAATGCCGGGCCAATCCGCGCGCCCGCTCGGCCAAGCTGCGCGCCGCCTTGCGCACCGATGCCGTCGCCTGGACGGCGGGGAGGCCAGCATGATCCCGGGCCTCGTCGGCACGATCCTGTCAGCCTTGGCCGCCGGCGTCGTCGGCATCGGCCTGTTCTTCGTCAAGCACGAGGTCAAGGAGCAGGAAGTCCGCTTGGCCGAGTTGAACCAGGAAATCCGCGCCAACCAGGAAGCCATCCACGTCTTGAAGGCGGAATGGAGCTTCTTGAATGACCCGGCGCGCCTGAAGCAATTGTCGGAAAAGTACCTGGACATGAAGGTGATGGCGCCGACCCAGGTCACCACCATGCAGGCCCTGCGTCACGACGCGCCGCCGCCCCATGCCTCGGTCGCCGCCGCCCCCAAACCGCCCGCCGCCCGCCCCGCCCCGGCCCTGGCCGAAACCAGGCCGAACGTGGGGGACATGCGATGAGCCTGTTTTCCCGCACCCCCTATCACCCCGGCATCCATCCGGGCGAAGATCTGCAAAACAATCCCGGCGCCCTGCGCCTGGACGGCGTGCGCTCACGCGCCATCGAGACCAGCCGTACCCGCCTGCTGGTCACCGCCCTGGTTTTCCTGTCCATCTTCGGCATCATCGGCGCCCGCATGATCGATGTCGCCGTGCTTGACGCCAATCCGGCCAAGCCGCGCGCCCTGCCGCAGGCGCGCATGCAGGGGCTGGAAATGGGTCGCGCCGACATCACCGACCGCGGTGGCGCCGTTCTCGCCACCAGCCTGCCCACCGTGTCGCTGTACGCCCGCCCGCAAGACATGATCGAGGCCCGCGTCGACGTGGCCGAGGCGGCGAGGAAGCTGGCCGCCGCCCTGCCCGACCTGGAGGCCGAGGATGTGCGCGCCCGTATCCAAGGCGGCAAGACCTTCGTCTATCTGCGCCGCAACCTGACGCCGCGCCAGCAATACGACGTCAACGCCCTGGGTATTCCCGGCCTTTATTTTGAAAAAGGCGAACGCCGGGTCTATCCCCATGGCAATCTGGTCGCCCATGTGGTCGGCATGACCGATATCGACAACAAGGGCATCGCCGGCATCGAGCGCTTTTTCGATGGGCGGCTGACCGAGAATTCCGCCCCCCTGGCCCTGTCCCTGGATGTGGGCGTGCAAAACGTGGTGCGCGCCGAGTTGCAAAAGACGGTGCAGCAATTCAACGCCCTGGGCGCCACCGGCATGGTCGCCGACGTCCACACCGGCGAGATGCTGGCCATGGTCAGCCTGCCCGATTTCGACCCCAACGATCCGCCCGCCGGCACCAACGAGGCCTTGTTCAACCGCGCCACCAAGGGCGCCTACGAAATGGGCTCGACCTTCAAGCTGTTCAACACCGCCATGGCGCTGGAAAGCGGGCGGGTGAACATCAATTCCAGCTTCGACGCCACCAAGCCGCTGAAGTTCGGCAGCCATACCATCCACGACGACCACGCCCAGAACCGCTGGATGAGCGTCCCCGAGATCCTGATCCACTCGTCCAATATCGGCTCGGCCCGCATGGCCCTGGAAGCCGGCGGCGATTTCCAGCGCCGCTTCATGGACCGCCTGGGCATGCTGGATTCTCCCACCCTGGAACTGCCGGAAGTGGGCGCCCCTCAGGTGCCCAACCCGTGGCGCGAGATCAACACCATCACCATCTCCTTCGGTCATGGCCTGTCGGTGACCCCGGCCCAGTTGATGGCCGGCACCGTCGCCTTGGTCAATGGCGGGGTTTTCCATCCGCTCACCCTGGTCCACCGCCCCGACGACACCCCGGTTCCCGGCGAGATCGTGTTGAAGCAGAAGACCTCGGCCCATATGCGCAACCTGATGCGCATGGTGGTGACCGAAGGCACCGGCAAAAAGGCCGACGTGCCCGGTTACGAGGTCGGCGGCAAGACCGGCACGGCGGAAAAGGCCGCCCATGGCGGCTATCGCAAAAAAGCGGTGCTGTCGTCGTTCGTCGCCGCCTTCCCCATGGACAACCCGCGCTATGTGGTCATCGCCATGATCGACGAACCGCAGGGGACCAAGGAAACCTACGGCTACATCACCGCCGGCTGGACCGCCGCGCCGGCGGCCGGGCGCATCATCGCCCAGATCGCCCCCATGCTGGGCGTGGCGCCGAAAACCCTGCCCGAGGCCAGCGCCGCCGCCAAGCCGCTGCCCAGCAAGGGAGGCGACCTTGCCCAATCTCGCTGACCTGATCGCCGGCACCCACCCTGGCAATCCGCTGATCACCGCGATCACCTGCGATTCGCGCCAAGCCGGCCCCGGCACCATGTTCTTCGCCCTGGCGGGCAGCACGGCCGATGGCCGCGCCTTCATCCCCCAGGCCGTGGCCCAGGGCGCTGTCGTCATCGTCGCCGAAACCGGAACCGCGGCCGAAACCGGCGCCGCCCTGCTGGTCACGGTGGACAACCCGCGCCGCGCCTACGCCCTGGCCGCTGCCCGCTTCCACGCCCGCCAGCCCGAGGTGATGGCCGCCGTCACCGGCACCAACGGCAAGACCTCGTGCGTCAACTTCACCCGCCAGATCTGGGCCGCGCTGGGCCACCGCGCCGCCGCGCTCGGCACCTTGGGCATCATCGCCGATGGTTGGCCCAGCCGTCCCAGCCTGACCACCCCCGATCCCGCCGACCTGCACGCCGCCCTGGCCGAACTGGCCCAGGCCGGCATCACCCATGCGGCCATGGAGGCGTCCAGCCACGGCCTGGATCAGTTCCGCCTGGACGGGGTCAAGCTGCACGCCGCCGGCTTCACCAACCTGACCCGCGACCACCTGGATTATCACGGCGACATGCAGGCCTATCTGGCCGCCAAGCTGCGTCTGTTCAGCGAATTGTTGCCCGAGGACGGCGTCGCCGTCATCAACGCCGATTGCCCGGTGGCGGCGCAGGTGGCCCAGGCCGCCGGTGCCCGCCGCGTGCTGCGCTTCGGTCGTTCGGGCGCCGAACTGGCCTTGAAGGACATTCGCCCCGACGCCCATGGCCAGGTGCTGGATTTGGACGTGCTGGGCCACGGCGCCAGCATCCGCCTGCCCTTGGCCGGCACCTTCCAGGCCGCCAACGCCCTGGCCGCCCTCGGTCTGGTCATCGGTTGCGGCGGCAATGCCCACGCCGCCATCCATGCCCTGGAAACCCTGACGGAAATCCCCGGTCGCCTGCAAAAGGTGGCGGACAAGGACAATGCCCCCATCTTCGTCGATTACGCCCACACCCCCGACGCCCTGGAAACCGTGCTGACGGCGTTGCGCCCCCATGCCCGCAATCGTCTGGTCGTGGTGTTCGGCTGCGGCGGCGACCGCGATCCCGGCAAGCGCCCGCAAATGGGGGAAATCGCCACCCGTCTGGCCGATATCGTTTTGGTCACCGACGACAACCCGCGTTCGGAAGACGCTGGCCTGATCCGCGCCGCCATCATCGCCGCCACCAAGGGCGCGGTGGAAATCGCCGACCGCCGCCAAGCCATCCGCCACGCCGTCTCGCTGTTGCGCCAGGGTGACGTTCTGGTGGTCGCCGGCAAGGGCCATGAAAGCGGCCAGATCGTCGGCGCCCACACCCTGCCCTTCGACGATGCCGAGGAATGCCGTCAGGCGGCGGGAGGCCCGGTATGAGCTTGTGGAATGCCGCCGAGGCGCAGGCCGCCACCCACGGCACCCTGATGGGGGCCAGTGACTGGACCGCCCACGGCGTGTCCATCGATTCGCGCTCCATCGCTGCCGGCGATCTGTTCATCGCGCTTTCCGGTCCCAACCATGACGGCCACGACCACGTCAAGGCCGCCCTTGGGGCCGGCGCGGCGGCGGCCCTGGTGCACAAGCTGCCGGAAGGCTGCGACGGCCTGCCGCTGTTGCTGGTCGCCGACACCATGATCGGCTTGCAGGATCTGGCCGGCGCCGCCCGCGCCCGTACCCAGGCCCGTATCGTCGCCGTCACCGGCTCGGTCGGCAAGACCGGGACCAAGGAAATGCTGGCTTTGGCCCTGTCGCGCCAGGGCAAGACCCACTATTCGGTGGGCAGCTTCAACAATCATTGGGGCGTGCCGCTGTCCCTGGCCCGCATGCCCGCCGATTGCGCCTTCGCCGTGTTCGAGCTGGGCATGAACCATGCGGGCGAGTTGATCCCGTTGACCCGGATGGTCCGCCCCCATGTGGCGGTGATCACGACCATCGAGGCGGTGCATTCGGCCTTTTTCGCCACCACCGAGGACATCGCCGACGCCAAGGCGGAAATCTTCCTGGGCGTCGAAGCCGGCGGCAGTGTCATCCTGCCGCGCGACAACCGCCATTTCCGTCGCCTGAACGCCGCCGCCAAGGCCGCCGGCATCGGCCACCGCCACAGCTTCGGCAGCCATATCGACGCCGATGCCCGCATGCTCGATTGCGCCGTCGATCCCGACGACACCGCTGTCTTCGCCCTGCTGCACGACCACGCCCTGGCCTTCCGCGTCGGCGTCCCCGGCCTGCATTGGGGCATGAATGCCCTGGCCGTGCTGCTGGCGGTGGAATCCTTGGGCGGCGACGCCGACAAGGCCGCCCAATCCCTGGCCGCCATGCGCCCGCCGAAAGGCCGGGGCGAGCGCCATGTGGTCGCCTGGAAAGGCGGCAGTATCGAAGTCATCGACGAAAGCTACAACGCCAGCCCGGTGTCCATGAAAGCGGCCATCGCCACCTTGGCCGCCGCCCGTCCGGGCACGGACGGGCGCCGTATCGCGGTGTTGGGCGACATGCTGGAGCTGGGCGATGCGGCCCCGGCGCTGCACGCCCATCTGGCCGAGGCGGCGGCGTTGTGGAACACCGATCTGGTGTGCACCGCAGGCCCCTTGATGGCCCATCTGCATCAGGCGCTGCCGGCTGGGCGACGCGGCATCCATGCCGCCGATTCGACGGAATTGGCGGGTCTCATCAAAACCGTGATCAGGCCCGGCGACGTGGTGGTGATCAAAGGATCAGCCGGGTCGCGCATGGCCCAGGTGGTCAAAATCTTGCTGGAAGGGTGACGGGGGAAACATGCTCTACAACCTACTCTATCCCCTTGCCGACGAGGTTGCCTTGTTCAACCTCTTCAAATACCTGACCTTCCGCACCGGCGGCGCGGTGCTGACGGCGCTGGTCGTCGCCTTCGTCATCGGCCCCGGCCTAATCCGCTGGCTGCGTCAATGGCAAAAGCAGGGCCAACCCATCCGCGCCGACGGCCCGGAAAGCCATCTGCTGACCAAGAAGGGCACGCCCACCATGGGCGGCTTCCTGATCCTGATCGCGCTCGCCGTCGCCACGCTTCTGTGGGCCGATCTGCGCAGCCATTACGTCTGGATCGTCCTGATGGTCACCTTGGGCTACGGCCTGCTGGGCTTCCTCGATGATTTCCTGAAAGTGTCGAAGAAGAACCCCAAGGGCCTGCCCGGCAAGCTGAAGCTGGCCGGCCAGATCGCCATCGCCCTGGTCGCGGCGCTGTGGGTCTATGCCATCCAGCGCGAACCCCTGGCCGGCACCTTGGCGGTGCCGTTCCTGAAAAGCCTGCTGATCCAATTGGGCTGGTTCTTCGTCCCCTTCGCCGTCTTCGTCATCATCGGCGCCTCCAACGCCGTCAACCTGACCGACGGCCTGGACGGGTTGGCCATCGTGCCGGTGATGATCGCCGCCGGTGTCTTCGCCCTGATCTCCTATCTGGTCGGCCATGCCGTCTTCGCCAATTACCTGCAAATCCATTACGTCCCCGGCTCGGGCGAGTTGGCGGTGTTCTGCGGCGCCCTGGTCGGTGCCGGCTTGGGCTTCCTGTGGTTCAACGCGCCGCCGGCCATGGTGTTCATGGGCGATACCGGCTCGCTGTCCCTGGGCGGGGCCTTGGGCGCCATCTCGGTGGTGACCAAGCATGAACTGGTGCTGGCCATCGTCGGCGGCCTGTTCGTGCTGGAAACCGTGTCGGTCATCGTCCAGGTGGCCAGCTTCAAGCTGACCGGCAAACGGGTGTTCCGCATGGCGCCCCTGCACCATCACTTCGAGAAGAAGGGCTGGGCCGAACCGACCGTGGTCATCCGCTTCTGGATCATCGCCGGCATCCTGGCCCTGGTCGGCCTGTCGACCCTGAAGCTGAGGTAGAGACCATGATCCGCGTCCCCTTCCTGACCGATAAGCGTGTGGTGGTGCTGGGCCTGGGCAAGTCCGGCGGCGCCACCTTGCGCGCCTTGGTCGAAAGCGGCGCGCGGGTCACCGGCTGGGACGACAACCAGGCCGCCCGCGACGCCGCCCAAGCCATGGGCATCCCCCTGGCCGATCCGCTGGCGCTTGATCCGTCAGAGGTCGACATGATCGTGTGGAGCCCGGGTATCCCCCACACCTTCCCGCAGCCCCATCCGTTGGCCGAGGCGGCGCGGGCCGCCGATATCCCGCTGGTCTGCGATGTGGAATTGCTGGCCATCGCCAAGCCCGAGGCCAAATTCGTGCTGATCACCGGCACCAACGGCAAGTCGACCACCACCACCTTGGTCGCCCATATCCTGAGTAGTGCCGGCATCGCCAATGCCGCCGGCGGCAATCTGGGCACCCCGGCCCTGGACCTGCCCGATCTGGACGCCGACGGCATCTATGTGCTGGAACTGTCGTCCTATCAGTTGGAACTGACCCGAAGCTTGCGGGCGCGGGCCGGCGTGCTGCTCAACATCACCCCCGATCATCTGGGGCGCCATGGCGGCATGGATGGCTATATCGCCGCCAAGCGCCGGCTTTACGACTTCATCGCTGCCGACGGCGTTTCGGTCATCGGTCTCGACGACGCGCCGACGCGCGGCATCGCCGACTGGCTGCTGGGCGCCGGCCACAAGCACACCGCCATTTCGGTCAAGCAAGTGCTGGATCACGGCATCAGCGCCCCGGACGGGGTGTTGCGCCAGGACGGCGTCGAAATCTTCGACCTGACCGCAATTCCCACCCTGCCCGGTCGCCACAATTGGCAAAACGCCTGCGCCGCCTTCGCCCTGGTCAGTGCCCTGGGCATCCCGTCCACCGCCATCGCCGCCGGCATCGCCAGCTATCCCGGTCTGGCCCATCGCCAGCAAGAGGTCGGCACCCGGAACGGCGTACGCTTCATCAACGATTCCAAGGCCACCAACGCCGAGGCGGCGGAAGTGGCCCTGGTCTGCTATGACGCGATTCACTGGATCATCGGCGGCCAGGCCAAGGAAGGCGGCATCGCCAGCCTGGAGCGTCACTTCCACCGCATCAAACACGCCTATCTGATCGGCGATGCCGCCCCGGCTTTTGCCGAGACGCTGGCGGGCAAGGTCGCCTTCAGCCAATGCGGCACCTTGGCCCGCGCCGTCGCCGAAGCCGCCGTCAACGCCCAAGCGGGCGAAGTGGTGCTGCTGTCGCCGGCCTGCGCCTCGTGGGATCAGTTCACCAGCTTCGAGCATCGCGGCGAAACCTTCCGCCAGTTGGTGGAGGCGCTGCCTCGTGTCGAAGACGCGGCGCCGTCACAGACGGCGGGGAGGCCCCAATGAGCCTGGGCCGCACCGATACCTCGACCATTGGCCGCTGGTGGTGGACCGTCGACCGCTGGACCATCGCCGCCATCTTCGCCCTGATCGCTATCGGCGTGCTGCTGACCATGGCCGCCAGCCCGGCGGTGGCTGACCGCATCGGCACCGATTCCTTCCATTTCATCCGCCGCCAGTTCGTCTTTCTGGTCCCGGCGGTGCTGGTCATGCTGGGGGTGTCACTGCTGAACCCCAAGCAGGTGCGCCGCCTGGGCGTGCTGGGCTATTGCGGCTCGGTGCTGCTGCTGGTGGCCGTCTTGTTGTTCGCCCCCGAGATCAAGGGCTCGACCCGTTGGCTGAGCATGGCCGGCATCACCATCCAGCCCAGCGAATTCGCCAAGCCGACCTTTGCCATCATCGCCGCCTGGATGTTCGCCGAAGGCCGGCTGAATCCCGGCTTTCCCGGTCGGGCCATCGCCAGCTTCCTTTACGCCATCGTCGCCGGCCTGCTGTTGAAGCAACCCGATGTCGGTCAGACCCTGGTGATCACCGCCATTTTCGCCGTCCAATTCTTCCTGGCCGGGCTACCCATGCTGCTGGTGGTGGTGGGCGGGGTATTGGCGGTGCTGGGTGGCATCGGCGCCTATTTCGTCTTCGGCCACGTGCAGACCCGCGTCGACCGTTTCCTCGACCCGTCCGGCGACGGCGCCTATCAGGTGACCACGGCGCTGAACGCCTTCAAGTCGGGCGGCCTGCTGGGCCGCGGTCCCGGCGAAGGCCGGATCAAGCTGGTGTTGCCCGACGCCCATACCGATTTCATCCTGGCCGTCGGCGGCGAGGAATTCGGCGTTGCGCTCTGCCTGTTCGTGCTGCTGCTGTTCGCCTTCATCGTCCTCAGAGGCTTCGCCCGGCTGATGAAGGATGAAAATCTGTTCGTGGTGCTGGCCAGTGCCGGCCTGTTGGTGCAGTTCGGCTTGCAGGCCATCATCAACATGGCCTCGACCTTGCGACTGATGCCGACCAAGGGCATGACCCTGCCGTTCATCTCTTATGGCGGTTCGTCCATGCTGGCCCTGGCGCTGGGCATGGGCATGGTGCTGGCGCTGACCCGCAAGCGCTATGGCGACGAGGAGCTTGAACAATGAGCAAGCCCTTCGCCCTGCTGGCCGCCGGCGGCGCTTTTGATTGCGTTTTGTGCCGCCGGAGGCTGCCATGACCCGCCCCTTCGCCCTGCTTGCCGCCGGCGGTACCGGCGGCCACGTCTTCCCGGCCGAGGCCCTGGCCGCCGAACTGATCGGGCGCGGCTGGCGCCTGGGTCTGGTCACCGACCGGCGCGGCCAGACCTATGGCGGCACCCTGGGTTCGCTGCAAACCTTCCGCATCCGTGCCGGCGGCATCGCCGGGCGCGGTCTGGCTGCCCGCATGGGCGCCATGGCCGAACTGGCCCTGGGCATCATCCAGGCCCGCGCCATCCTCAAACGGGAACGCCCCGCAATCATCGTCGGCTTCGGCGGCTATGCCAGCGTGCCGGCCATGGTCGCCGGCAGCCTGTTGGGCATCCCCACGATGATGCATGAACAAAACGGCGTGCTGGGCCGGGCCAACCGCCTGTTGGCCGCCCGCGCCCGCGCCATCGCCGTGTCCTATGCCCAGGTGACCCATGTGGCGGAGGAATGGAAAGCCAAGCTGCGCCACACCGGCATGCCGGTGCGCCCGGCCATCGCCGCCTTGCGCGGCACGCCCTATCCGGCACTCGACGATGCCAGCCCCATCCGTCTGCTGGTGCTGGGCGGCAGCCAGGGCGCGCGGGTGCTGTCGGAGGTGATTCCCGCTGCTCTGCTGGCCCTGCCGACAGCGTTGCAGGCGCGCCTGGAGATTGCGCAGCAATGCCGCCCCGAAGATCTGGAAATGGTGCGCGGCCTTTATGCCGAAAGCCCGATCAAGGCCAGCCTGGACAGCTTCTTCAGCGATATCCCCGAACGCATGGCCGCCGCCCATCTGGTCATCGCCCGCTCGGGCGCCTCGACCATGGCCGAGCTGACCTATCTGGGCCGTCCGGCCATCCTGGTGCCCTATCCCCATGCCACCGACGACCACCAGACCGCCAATGCCCGCGCGCTCGACGAAGCCGGCGGCGGCTGGCTGATGCCGCAGACCGGCTTCAACGCCGAAACCCTGGCGGCCCGTCTGGGCGCGCTGCTTGCCCAACCCGGCACCTTGGCCCGCGCGGCGGAATGCGCGATGGCCGCCGGCCGTCCCGACGCCGCGGCAAGGCTGGCCGATCTGGTGGCCGAAACCGCGAATTTGCAGGAGTCCCGCTCATGAGAACCATGCCGCTTTCCATCGGCGCCATCCATTTCGTCGGCATCGGCGGCATCGGCATGTCGGGCATCGCCGAGATTCTGGTCAATCTCGGCTATACCGTCCAGGGCTCGGACATCGCCGACAATTACAACGTCGAGCGCCTGCGCAAGCTGGGCGTCACCGTCCATATCGGCCACAAGGCGGAAAATCTGGATCAGGCCCGCGTCGTCGTGGTGTCGTCGGCGGTCAAGTCCGATAACCCGGAAGTGGTGGCGGCGCGCTCGAAGATGGTCCCCGTCGTCCGCCGGGCCGAGATGCTGGCCGAGCTGATGCGGCTGAAATCGGCCATCGCCATCGGCGGCACCCACGGCAAGACCACCACCACCTCGCTGGTCGCGGCCATGCTGGACGCGGCGGGCATGGACCCGACCATCATCAATGGCGGCATCATCAACGCCTATGGCACCAATGCGCGCCTGGGCGCCAATGACTGGATGGTGGTGGAAGCCGACGAATCCGACGGCACCTTCACCAAGCTGCCGGCCACCTGCGTCGTCGTCACCAATATCGACCCCGAGCACATGGACCATTACGGCTCGTTCGACAAATTGCGCGACGCCTTCCGCACCTTCGTCGAGAACATCCCGTTCTACGGCTTCGCCGCCTGCTGCATCGACCACCCGGAAGTCCAGGCGCTGATCGCCCGCGTGCCCGACCGCAAGATCGTCACCTACGGCTTCTCGCCGCAAGCGCTGATCCGCGCCACCAACGTGAAAATCGGCCCCGGCGGCGCCCGTTACGACGTGGTCATCACCGACCGCGTCACCGGCGCCACCCGCATCATCGACGATGTCCGCCTGCCCATGTACGGCGAACACAACGTCTTGAACTCGCTGGCCGCCATCGCCTGCGCCAATGAACTGGGCCTGACCAACGACGTGGTCAGGAAGGCGCTGGGCGGCTTCTCCGGCGTCAAACGCCGCTTCACCAAGACCGGCGAGGCCAAGGGCGTCACAATCATCGACGATTACGGCCACCATCCGGTGGAGATCGCCGCCGTGTTGAAGGCGGCACGCAGCGCCACCACCGGCAACGTCATCGCCGTGGTCCAGCCCCATCGCTATAGCCGCCTGTCCAGCCTGTTCCCAGAGTTCTGCACCTGCTTCAACGACGCCGACACGGTGATCGTCGCCGACGTCTATGCCGCCGGCGAACAGCCGATCGAGGGCGCCGACCGCGACCATCTGGTGATGGGCTTGCAGGAACACGGCCACCGTCACGTCATCGCCTTGCCCGATTCCTCCGCCCTGGCCGGCATCGTCGGCGGCCTGGCCAATTCCGGCGACATGGTGGTGTGCCTGGGGGCCGGAAACATCACCCAATGGGCGCACGCGCTGCCCGGCCAGTTGGAAGCCCTGCCCGCCGACAAGGGGGCCGAATGATGAACCCTGGCGCGCGGAAAGCCTGGATCACGTCGCTGCCGAAGACGCGCGGTCGCCTGACCGTGGACGCGCCCCTGGGCGGGCTGACCTGGTTCCGCGTCGGCGGCAATGCCGAGGTTTTGTTCCGTCCCGCCGACGTGGACGATCTGGCCGAATTCCTGATGCAATTGCCGCTGGACATCCCGGTCACCGTCATCGGCGTCGGCTCCAACCTGCTGGTGCGTGACGGCGGCGTGCCCGGCGTCGTCGTGCGTCTGGCCGGATCGTTCGGCCATATCGACGTCATGGGCGACATCATCACCGCCGGGGCCGCCGCCCTGGACCTGACCGTGGCCCTGAATGCGGCGGAAGCCGGCCTGACCGGCATGGAATTCCTGTCCGGCGTGCCCGGCACCATCGGCGGGGCGCTGCGCATGAATGCCGGCGCCTTCGGCGGCGAGATGAAGGACATCACCCTGTCGGCCACCGCCATCGACCGTGCCGGCACCACCCAATTGCTGACCCTGCCCGACCTGGACATGGGCTATCGCCATTGCGGCTGCCCGGAGGAATACATCTTCCTGTCGGCGACGCTGCAAGGCAAGCACGGCCAGCCGGCGGCCATCGCTGGCAAGATGGCCGAGATCAAGACCGCGCGCGAGGACAGCCAGCCGACCCGGGTGCGCACCGGCGGCTCCACCTTCGCCAATCCACCGGGACAAAAGGCGTGGGAGCTGATCGACCGGGCCGGCTGCCGCGGTCTGGTCATGGGCGGCGCCCAGGTGTCGGAAAAGCACTGCAATTTCCTGCTCAACCTGGGCGAAGCCAGCGCCGCCGACATCGAAAATCTCGGCGACGAAGTGCGGCGCCGGGTGTTGGAAACCAGCGGAATCGAGCTGGAATGGGAAATCCGCCGCGTCGGCATACAAGGAGACGAGCCATGAGCCGCCGCGTCACCGTGCTGATGGGCGGGGCCTCCGCCGAACGCGAAGTGTCGTTGCGCTCGGGCGCCGCCGCGGCGGCAGCCCTTGAGCAAGCCGGCTTCACCGTCGCCACCATCGATGCCGGGCGCGACGTCGCTGCCCTGGCCCTGGCCATCACCGACAGCCGCCCCGACGTGGTGTTCAACGCGCTCCATGGCCGCTTCGGCGAGGATGGCTGCGTCCAGGGCCTGCTCAACCTTTTGGCCATTCCCTACACCCATTCCGGTGTGCTGGCCTCGGCGGCGGCCATGGACAAGGCGTTTTCGCGCCAAGTGTTCCAGCAGGCCGGTATCCCGGTGGCCCATGGCGTGGTGGTGAGAAAGACCGATGGCGGCGCCGATCCCATGGCGCGTCCGTTCGTGGTCAAGCCCATCAACGAAGGTTCGTCCGTCGGCGTCCATGTGATGAAGCCGGGCGACAACCGCGCCCCCCTGGTCGACTGGCCGTTCGAGTCCGACCGCGTGCTGGTGGAGGAATTCGTGCCGGGGCGCGAGCTGACCGTGGCGGTGATGGGGGATCGCGCCCTGGGCTGCCTGGAAATCACCTCGGAACGCGGCTTCTACGATTACGACGCCAAGTATGCGCCGGGCGGCTCCAAGCACATCATGCCCGCCCCCATTCCCCCTGCCGATTACGCCGAGGCCTGCCGGCTGGCGGTGGAGGCCCATCGCGTGCTGGGCTGCCGCGGCGTGTCGCGCGCCGATCTGCGCTATGACGACACCAAACCCGGTGAAAAGCCGCGTCTGATCGTGTTGGAAGTCAACACCCAGCCGGGGATGACCGCCACCTCTCTGGTCCCCGACATCGCGTCTTATTGCGGCATCAGCTTCCCCGAACTGGTGCGCTGGATGGTCGAACAAGCGGAGTGTGACGGATGAGCGACAGCGACATCATCATCAGCCCCGAAGACCGCATCAGGCCGTCGACCACCGCCGACACCGTGCCCATGCCGCGCCTGTCACGCCCGCGCCGCACGGCGGCCACGGAAAAGCGCGAAGTGCGCGGCGAAGGCCGGCCCGAGACCAAGCCCAAGGGCAAGCTGCGCCGCCGCATCCCGTTTCCGCGTCTCAACTTCACGCCGCTGCAAAAGCTGTCGGCGGCGGGCATCGCCGTCACCACCTTGGTGGTGGGCGGCGCGGTGGTCTGGTCTTCCGGCATCATCCAGCGCACCACCCAGACGGCCATCACCCAGGTGATGCAGGCCACCGCCCGCGCCGGCTTCCGCGTCGATGAAATCACCGTGGCCGGGCGCGGCCGCACCACCATGGACCAATTGTCCGCCGCCCTGGGCGCCGGTCACGGCAGCCCGATCCTGTCGCTCGACCTGGAACAGGCCAAGGGGCGGCGGTGGAACGCCGCCTGCCCGCCTCGCTGCACATCGCCATCATCGAACGCCAGCCCATCGCCATCTGGCAGAACAACGGCACCCACATGCTGGTGGACAAGGACGGCCACGTCATTCCCGGCTCCGTCGCCGGCCTTGAACGGCTGCCCATGGTGGTGGGCGACGGCGCCGGCAGCCGGGCCAGCGAATTGCTGGCCATGCTGGCCACCGAGCCCAAGCTGGCGCCCCGGGTCAAGGCCGCCATCCGCGTCGGCAACCGCCGCTGGAACCTGATGCTGGACGATGCCCAGAACGGTCTGGAGGTGCGCCTGCCGGAAGACGAGGCGCAAGCCGCCTGGAAACGACTGGCCGAGTTGGAGACCAGCCAGAGCCTGAGCAGTCGCCAAGTGCGCATGGTCGATCTGCGCGTCCCCGACCGCATGATCCTGAAGACCGAGCGGGCGGCGACGCCGCCCGACGCCAGCCACCGCAAGGATAACGGAGCCTGATGAGCATGCGTAACGGACTGATCGCCGCGCTGGATGTGGGAAGCACCAAGGTGTGCTGCTTCCTGGCGCGCGTCCAGGACGACGGCATGCCCCGCATCGTCGGCATCGGCCATCAGGTGGCGCGCGGCATGCGCGCCGGCGCCGTGGTCGACCTTGAGGAACTGGAACATTCCATCCGCGCCGCCGTCGATGCCGCCGAGGACATGGCCAATGAACGGGTGCGCGCCGTGGTGGTCAATCTGTCGGGCGGCAACCCGGGCTCCACCAATGTCAAGGTGGAGGTGTCCATGAACGGCCACGCGGTCAACGAAGCCGATATCCGCCGCATGCTCGACCATGGCCGCGCCCATCATGAAAACGCCGAACGCGACCTGATCCACGCCATTCCGGTGGATTACACCATCGACGGCAACGAAGGCATCCGCGATCCGCGCGGCATGTACGGCGAGCGCCTGGGGGTGGCCATCCACGTCATTTCCGCCGCTACCGGGCCGGTGCGCAACCTGATGACCGTGGTCCATCGCTGCCATCTGGACATCGAGGCCCGGGTGGTCAGCCCCTTCGCCGCCGGTCTGGCCTGTCTGGTCGACGACGAAAAGGAACTGGGCGTCACCTGCATCGACATGGGCGGCGGCACCACCTCGATCGCCGTGTTCGTCGCCGGCCAGTTGGTGCACACCGACGTCATCCCGGTGGGCGGTCACCATGTCACCAACGATATCGCCCGCGGCCTGTCGACGCCGCTGTCCTATGCCGAGCGCATGAAGACCCTGTACGGCAGCGCCATCCCGTCGCCGTCCGACGACCGCGAGATGCTGAAGGTGCCGCTGGTGGGCGAGGACGAGGACGGCGCCTCCAATCAGGTGCCGCGCTCCATGCTGATCCAGATCATCCAGCCCAGGCTGGAAGAGACCTTGGAACTGGTGCGCTCGCACCTGGAGAAAAGCGGCTTCGACAAGATGGCCGGGCGCCGGGTGGTGCTGACCGGCGGCGCCAGCCAGATGCAGGGCGTGCGCGATCTGGCCGGGCTGGTGCTGGACAAACAGGTCCGCCTGGGCCGTCCGGTCGGCCTGCACGGCCTGCCCGAATCCACCAATGGTCCGGCGTTTTCCACCTGCGCCGGCCTGATCCGATATGCCATGGCCCATCAGCCCATGGCCAAAAGCGGTCGCAAAGCGATCCAAGAGCAAGAAAGTCCGGGCGGTTGGGGCCGTATCGGATCGTGGTTGAAGCGGAATTTCTAGGTTCAATAGGCCGAAAACGGCCATACAGCGCGGAGGTACCAGATGCTTAACTTTCTTCCGGGGAACCCCCAGGATCTAAAGCCGAAAATCACCGTCATCGGGGTCGGTGGAGCCGGCGGCAACGCGGTCAACAACATGATCGCGTCGCGTCTTGAGGGCGTTGAATTCATCGTCGCCAACACCGATGCCCAGGCCATCAACCAGTCGCGCACCGAACGCCGCGTCCAGTTGGGCACCACCGTCGCCCAGGGGTTGGGTGCCGGTTCGCGTCCCGAGATCGGCCGCGCCGCCGCCGAGGAAAGCCTGGAAGAGGTGATCGGCCAGATCGCCGGCGCCAACATGGTGTTCATCACCGCCGGCATGGGCGGCGGCACCGGTTCCGGCGCCGCGCCGGTCATCGCGCGGGCCGCCCGCGACCACGGTATCCTGACCGTGGGCGTGGTGACCAAGCCGTTCCACTTTGAAGGCGCGCACCGCATGCGCACCGCCGAAGGCGCCATCGAGGACCTGTCGCAATACGTCGACACCTTGATCATCATCCCCAACCAGAACCTGTTCCGCGTCGCCACCGAACGCACCACCTTCGCCGACGCCTTCAAGATGGCCGACGACGTGCTGTATTCGGGCGTGCGCGGCGTCACCGACCTGATGATCATGCCCGGCCTGATCAATCTGGATTTCGCCGACATCCGCACGGTGATGAGCGAAATGGGCAAGGCGATGATGGGCACCGGCGAGGCCGAGGGCGACAAGCGCGCCATCGAGGCCGCCGAGGCCGCCATCTCCAACCCGCTGTTGGACGACACCTCGATGAAGGGCGCCAAGGGCGTGCTCATCAACATCACCGGCGGCATGGACATGACCTTGTTCGAGGTCGACGAGGCCGCCAACCGCATCCGCGACGAAGTCGACCCCGAAGCCAACATCATCTTCGGCTCGACCTTCGACGAAAAGCTGAACGGCAAGATGCGCGTCTCGGTGGTCGCCACCGGCATCGCCAGCGAAGCCGCCGCCCAGCCCAAGCCGACCGTGGTGTCGCTCAACACCCCGCCGGCCCAGCCGCAACCCCGTGTCGCCGCCGGCGGCGGAAACAATGCCGGTTTCCGTCCCGCCGTGGTCACCGCCCAGGCGGCCCCCGCCGCCGCTGTCGCCGTCTCCCAGGCGCAGCCGCAGATGGAAGCGCGCACCCTGGCCCAGCCGGCGCACCAGCCCGCCGTCGTCACCGCCCCCGTCATCAGCACTCAGATGCGGGTGCAACCGGCGGCACGTCCGGCCCCGCAGCCCATGGCCGAGACCTTCCGCCCCGATCCGCAACTGCGTCTGGA
Source organism: Stygiobacter sp. (assembly GCA_006218045.1). Lineage (GTDB taxonomy): Bacteria > Pseudomonadota > Alphaproteobacteria > Rhodospirillales > Magnetospirillaceae > Magnetospirillum. Next base: position 16,558 of record VBWB01000008.1, on the reverse strand, counting down.
CCCGGTGCTGGAACGTCCGGTTCCCGCCACCACCTCGCTGCAAGCGGATTTCCGCGCCGATCCCGACATGGGCCATCTCAGCCAGGCGGTGTCGCACATCGCCGAAACCGCCCAGATGGCACCGCAGCCGCAACGCCAGCCGGAAATCCAGCGCCAGCAGGCGCCGCAGCCGCAACGCCAACCCGAGCCGGAAGCCCGCCGCGCCGGCGGTCTGTTCGGCCTGCTGCGTCGTCCCGCCACGGCCCAGACCGTGCCGCAGCCGCAGCGCCACGAACCGGCCCCCATGGCGCAGCAACCGCGCCAGGAACCGGCCCGCATGGGCAACATGGCCACCCGCAGCGAGCCCAGCGTGGCCCGTGCCGGTGAGGATCTGGACATCCCCGCCTTCTTGCGCCGTCAGGCCAATTAAGTCGGGGCTCGTTACCGCGCTGATTATACCCTCGGGGTCCGGTCCCACCGGATCGGACCCCTTTCTTTTTCCCGCCCGCCGGTAGTTACCGCACCGCCGAAGCGGATGTAACAAACCGAAATAATGATTGATTTGAGGGGTTGAGAGCCAGGGAGTAGAAGATAACCATCGAATTGGGCCGGATGCCGGGAAGATTGGTGAACCTTTCACCAAGGGGCGTCCGACGAGGAAGGGGTTTAGTCGTGAAGATCAACAAGACCGACGTGGTTGCCACCTTCAAATCTTCTGCCGAATCCAAGGCCTCGGTTGAAACCTCGGTTGAAACCAACGTTCTCCGCCAGCGTACCTTGAAGACGGCCATCGGCTGCTCGGGCGTTGGCCTGCATTCCGGCGCCAAGGTCACCATGGTGCTGCACCCCGCCGCCGCCGATACCGGCATCGTCTTCCGCCGCAGCGACATCGCCGGGCGTGGCGCCCATGTTCCGGCCCTGTGGTCGAATGTCGGCGACACCCGCATGAACACCTGCCTGACCAACCAGGACGGCATCCATGTCGGCACCGTCGAGCATCTGCTGTCGGCCCTGGCCGGCTCGGGCATCGACAATTGCATCATCGAGATCAACGGCCCGGAAGTGCCGGTGATGGACGGCTCCGCCGCTCCCTTCCTGTTCCTGATCGAATGCGCCGGCACCGTCGAGCAGGCCGTAGCGCGCCGCGCTATCCGCGTGCTGAAGCGGGTTTCGGTCACCGACGGCGACAAGACCGCCAGCTTGAGCCCGGCCGCCGGTGGCTTCCGCCTCAATTTCCACATCGATTTCGCCTCTGCCGCCATCGGCCAGCAAAGCTTTTCGGTGGCGCTCAATCGCGGCACCTTCAAGGCCGAGATCAGCCGCGCCCGCACCTTCGGCTTCGAGCACGAGGTCGCTTACCTGCGCGCCAACGGCTTGGCCCGTGGCGGCTCGCTCGACAATGCCGTGGTCATCGACAGCACCGGCACCCGCGTGCTCAATGACGATGGCCTGCGCTACGGCGACGAATTCGTCCGTCACAAGATTTTGGACGCGGTGGGTGATCTGTTCCTGGCCGGCGCACCGCTCCTGGGCGTCTATGACGGCATCCGTTCCGGCCATGCGCTCAACAACCAATTGCTGCGCGCCCTGTTCGCCGACCAGACCGCCTGGGCTTACACCACCATCGCCGCCGGCTCCGCCGCAGCCCAGGGCTTGGCCCTGGCCGGTCCGGACAAGCTGGTGGTCAACGGCTGACCCTCCCTCCTGGCTTTCCGTAGGACGAACACCTTCCGCCCCCGCAGCCCGCAAGGCCCTGCGGGGGTTTTTTCATGCCACGGCACTTCCCTGCCCTCTTCCCCTGGGGCGGCGGCGTGCTATAGTCCGGCACAACAGTTTAAGGCCCAAGGGATTCCATGATTCGCCTCGCCCTTTCCCGCCGCCTTGCCGGTGCCACCCTGATCGCCACCGCTCTCCTGCTGTCCGCCTGCGCGGACAAAAAGGATGAATACGTCGAGCGTCCGGTCGAGGAATTGTACAACGAGGCCATGGATCTGGTCGAACAGGGCGAATATTACAAAGCCGCCCAGGCTTTCGACGAAGTCGACCGCCAGCATCCTTATTCGGTATGGGCGACCAAGGCGCAATTGATGAACGCCTATGTGCTGTACGAGCGCAACAAATACCCCGACGCCCTGGTGGCCTTGGATCGCTTCATCCAGTTGCATCCCGGCAATAAGGACGCGCCCTACGCCTATTACCTCAAGGGGCTGTGCTATTACGAACAGATCACCGACGTCGCCCGCGACCAGAAGATGACCGAAATGGCGCTGAAATCGCTGCAAGAGGTGGTGGACCGTTATCCCGCCAGTTCCTATGCCCGCGACGCCAAGCTGAAGGTGGACCTGACCCGCGACCACCTGGCCGGCAAGGAAATGAACATCGCCCGCTATTACCAAAATCGCGACCAGTGGCTGGCGGCGCTGAACCGCTACAAGATCGTGGTCGAGCAGTACCAGACCACCAGCCACGTCCCCGAGGCGCTGCACCGCATGGTGGAAATCTACCTGACCCTGGGCCTGACCGACGAGGCCAAGAAGACGGCGGCGGTCATCGGTCACAACTTCCCCGGCAGCGACTGGTACGAGGATACCTTCTCCATGGTCAATACCGGCCAATCCGCCACCCAGGCGGAGAAGAAGGATTCCGGCTGGTTCGGCTGGATGTGGTAGGCGCGCCATGCTGGCTTCGCTGTCGATCCGCGACGTCGTCCTGATCGAAAAGCTGGACCTGAGCTTCGCCGGCGGCCTGTCGGTGTTCACCGGCGAAACCGGCGCCGGCAAATCCATCTTGCTGGATTCCCTATCCCTGACCCTGGGGGCCAGGGCCGATTCCGGGCTGGTGCGCCACGGCGCCCCGCAATTGACCGTCATCGCCGAATTCGACCCGCCGCCCTTTCATCCGGCCCGCGTGCTGCTGGCCGCCCAGGACATGGAGACCCAGGACGGCCCCTTGGTGCTGCGCCGGGTGGTCACCGCCGATGGGCGCTCGCGCGCCTATGTCAACGATCAGGCGGTCAGCGTCGGCTTGCTGCGCAAGGTCGGGGACGAATTGGTGGAAATCCACGGCCAGTTTGAAAGCCATGGCCTGCTGGACGAAACCACCCATCTGCCGGTGCTGGATGCCTTCGCTGGATTGGGGCAAAGCCGGGGCGCGGTGCGCGCCGCCTGGAACGCCTGGCGCGCGGCGGCCAAGGCCCGGTCCGAGGCCGAAGCGGCGCTGAAGCAGGCCCGGGCCGAAGAAGACTCCCTGCGCCATGCCCATGACGAATTGCATGCCCTGGCGCCCAAGCCGGGCGAGGAAAGCGAGTTGGCGGCCAAGCGCGCGGTCATGCAGCACAGCGAAAAGCTGATCGAGGCGATGAACGCCGCCCAGACCGCTTTGACGCAAAAGGGCGACGTCGAGGCATCGTTGCGCTCGGCCCAGCGCACCTTGGAACGGGTCGCCGACAAGGCCGAAGGCAAGCTGGCCCCGGTGATCGCCGCCCTCGACCGCGCCGCCGACGAAGCCGCCGAGGCCATCGGCCAGTTGGAACGGGTATCGGCGGAGATCGATCTGGACCCACGCGCCCTGGAAAAAGCCGAGGAACGGCTGTTCGCCCTGCGCGCCGCCGCCCGCAAGCACGGCGTCGACGTCGACAGCCTGGCCGGCTTGCGCGACCGTCTGGGGGCGCAACTGGCGGCGCTGGATGGCGGCGGCAACGATCTGACCAAGCTGGCCAAGGCCGAGCAGGCCGCCCGCGCCACCTATGTGGAAGCCGCCCGCGCCCTGTCAAAAGCCCGCGGCGAAGCCGCCGCCCGCCTGGATGGGGCGGTGGCGGCGGAATTGCCACCGTTGAAGCTGGACAAGGCCCGCTTCATCACCCAGGTGCAGCCGGGCGATGAAAACGACTGGGGGCCGGACGGCCTGGACAAGGTGGCCTTCCTGGTCGCCACCAATCCCGGCGCCCCGCCCGCTTCCCTCGGCAAGGTGGCATCGGGCGGCGAATTGTCCCGCTTCATGCTGGCCTTGAAAGTGGTGTTGGCGCAAAGCTCGAGTACGCCGACCATGGTGTTCGACGAGGTGGATTCCGGCATCGGCGGCGCCGTCGCGGCGGCTGTCGGCGAACGTCTGGGCCGCTTGGGCAGGGATGTGCAGGTTCTGGTGGTCACCCACTCGCCCCAGGTGGCGGCGCGCGGCGCCTCGCATTACCGCGTCGCCAAGACCGAGGTCGAGCCGGGCCGGGTGCTGACCAGCGTCGACGCCTTGTCGGCAAGCGCACGGACCGAGGAAATCGCCCGCATGCTATCGGGCGAGAACGTCACCGATCACGCCCGCGCCGCCGCCGCCGCCCTGATCGTCGGATAGAAGCCGCCGCCCCCGCCGCGTTTACCGCTGCGGCCACGCCTTGAATTCAGTGATCTTCAGCCCCACCGGCACCTCCGCTCGACCGAGGTCGAGAACGTCGCCGCTCAGGGGGACCCGGATGGTGCCGGCCGGCATGGCCAGATCGACCCAACGCAGCCCGGCGGGTTCGGTGCGGATGCCGGCGCGGATCAATGACACCGAGGTGCGCAACAGGCGGGCACGGGTGGGATCGGAGGCGGCGATCAGCAGGCGCTTCAACACCCCTTGCGGACTGGCCAGGGTCACCACCGCCACCGAACCCGGCGGCATTTCGTCATCAGCCGCCGCCGCCGCCAACAATCGACGTCGATCGCCTTCGGTGGTATAGGTGACGACAGCGCCGTCGGCATCGTACAACCACTCGCCGGTGGCCAGGGAATAGGCGCTGCGGCGATTGCCGTTTTCCACGCTGAGCACGTTTTCGTCATCGATGATCGCCTTGCGCCCGGGCGCCACCACCGTGTAAAGCGGCGGCTGCAACACATCGACGGCACCATCCAGCGGCCAGGCATCCAGACGGACCCGGCCCAGGCCGTTGGAACCATCGAAGACGTCGATATCGATCACTTCCAGACGCAGCAGCAGGCGGCGCGGGCGCGGCTCGCCGATCACCGGCACCATGGTCGGGCGGAAGCTGACATTGACCATGCGGCCTTGCAGCCGACCGTCAACATCGCGCACACCGAACACCGATTCGCCGGAAAAGGCATGAAACAGGTTGATCTGACCGCCCAATCCGGCCAGCACCACCACCGCAATGCCGATGGGCGCCGACCACATCATGACGAAGCCGGCAAAGAACAACCCGATCAGAAAAGTCCAAGCGTGACGCATCTAGTCCCCTTCACACCCTTGGCGCACATTACGCGGTGGCGCGTCCGGGGGCAACCTTCCGGCATGGGGGAATTAGTCGACCGTGAAAAAGTCCCTCGGCTTCGCCTCGGTGTACTTTTTCCCGATTCCTGCGATGAAAACCCGTGCTCAAGCGTGCTTTCCGCGCGAGTTTCAGTCTTTCTCCCGCCTTTACCCCGCAAAGGCGGTAAAACGCAAAAGCGAAAAATAGGCGCAAGGCCGCCCCAAGCCTATTTTTTTCCGCTTCACTCAACGGGGAAAAGTACACTGAAGCGAAGGACTTTTCCACGGGCACCGAATTATTGCAGTTTCATCCCGGTCTTGAAAAACTGATCGGCCAGTCGGCCCTGGACGTAGCGGATCCCCAGACCGCGGGCAAAGGGGAATGCCTTGGGGTTGTCGCAGCGCGACAGCACCGCCTGACCATGGCCGTTCAACCCCTTGAGGCCGCCAACCAGGGCTTGCAACGCTTCCGCCGACGGCGCCAGCATGGTTTCGCTCCAGCCGATCTTGACGAAATCAGGGTGTAGCCGGGTCAGCGAGAGCATGTCGAAATCCTGCCATTCCAGACCGTCGATACACAGTTTCAACCCCATCTTGGCAGTGGATTTGCGCAGGTCGCGGTACAGGTCCATGTGTTGGACCACGTCGGTCTTGTGCACCTCGATGACGATGCGCCCGGCCAAGCGGCCCGGCAACGCATTGTTGAACTGCTCGAATTCCTTCGAGCTGGCCGTGGCCAGGGTGAGATTGACGCTGAATGCCTTGTGCCGGTATTCGGGAATCTCCTTGGCCATGATGCGAAGGGTGGCGCGGTCCAGGTCTTCCTTCAGCGCATGGAACAGCCAGGGCGAGCCGGTCAGGCTGACCTCGGGCAGAAAGTTTTCCTCGATCTGCTTGGTGGAAACGAAGAATTCCAGGAACTCGATGGACGGCACCTGTTCGCCGATGAAATAGACCGGCTGGTTGAAGATGCAGTGCCGCAGGTCGAGATTGCGGATTTTTTCCGACAATTGGTGCAGGTTTTCCGCGTTCATGGGCTTTTTCAACGCCCGCGCCGCCTCGGGCTGATCGGCGATGATCGTCTTGAAGGCGTGGAACACCACGTCCAGATCCTTGGTGGCATCGGCGATCTTATAGAACGAATATTCACCGTAAGCGTTGCGTCGGCTGAATGTTTCTTCGTCCAGGAACAGCTTTTCCACCTTGGCGCACACCCCCAGTACTTCCGATACGGTGACGTGGGAATAGGCGACGAACAGATCGCCGTTATGGGCGACGAATACCTTGCAATAGGGTGAACGGGCAAAGCTTTTGCCGATGAAATGCTTGGCGCTTTCGATGCGCCGGGTCTGATCGGCTTGCGCCGTCCCGGCTGAAACACAGAAGTGAATGACCCGCTTGCCCAGCGGATCCTTCTTGATGGCATGCAATTCGTGCAGGAAGGCACGTTCCATTTCCGTCACGCGCATGGCAACAGACCCCTTGCTGATGCTTGTGCAAACCCGACCAGACCTAGGCGCTGGACTTCTTCGACTTTTCAGCGATGAAGCGGGCATACTCGGCGTCGGTTTCCATGATGTGGTTGAGCAACCATTCCAGCACGAAACCGCGGACCTTCAGCGCCGCCTTGACGGTGTCGTCGATCTTAACCGCTTCGCGCAGACGACCGACCTCGTTCATGAACTGATGATGCAAGCCGGAATGCTGTTCCAGGCCGGGATAGCCCCAGGCCTTCATCAACGCCTCTTCATGGGCGAAATGATAGTCGATATAGGCGTCAAGCGCCGCCAGCACATCGTGGACGCATTCCTCCGCCAGATCGGCGTTGATGTTGATGTCCAACTGATTGAGCAGAGAAAACAGGATCAGATGCTCGGCATCCATCTCCCATTGCCCGATCTTGTAGCCCTGTTCCCAGGCCAGCATGTCCCACCCCCCGTTGCCACGGCCGCATCCGCCGGACGTAGCCGGCAAAAAAAAAGCCGCCACACCCCAAAGTGGTGGACGGTCTTGATGGGAAACCCTAGACCGAGACGCGGACTGGAATCAAGTCAATACGCACACATCTTACACTAATGTTGTAGAAACACGCCTCGCCTTATCCCAAAGCCTATACCCTTAGTATTATTACTCGCCAGCCGCGTCATTAATGTCTAGACTGACGCAAACACCGACGGAGCCGCCGTGATCGGCCTGATCTGCCTTGGCAATTCCTTGCATGCCGACGATGGTTTCGGCACCGCCGTGCACCGGCGCCTCGCCGCGCGCCCATGGCCCCGGCATGTCTGCCTGCATGATGGCAGCGAAGGCGGGGTGCTGGACATCCTGCGTCAGTGCCGCCAAGCGGTGCTGATCACCGCCCTCTCCAGCCGATTGGGGCCGCCGGGACAGGTGTTGCGGCTGACCGAAGCCGAAATTCCCGCCGATCCGCAGGGCCCGCTGGGGGCCGGCCCGGCCAGTATCGTCGCCGCCATGCGCCGGCTTATGCAAAGGCCGCCGGAAACCGAAATCCTGGGGGCGGTGGCGGCCTTGCAGGTGCCGTTTTCCGCCGGGCTGACGCCCTTGGTGGCGGCGGCGGTGGAAACCGCCAGCGCCATGCTGTGGCGGCAATGGGGGAATGAACTGACCCTTTGGGTCAGTTCATGCCGAGACGGTAAGGCTCAATCGCCGCTCGGGCTCGCTGGCGCGAGTCCGTTCGGAAGCCGACCGGTCTGATCGGCGGGGAAATCCCGACCGAGAAAATCCAAGGCGCCTTGCAGGATATAGGCGGCGGCCATCTTGTCGACCACTTCCGCCCGTCGTGCCCGGCTGGAATCCGCCTCCAGCAGGGTGCGGGTGACCGCCGCCGTCGACAGCCGCTCGTCCCAGAAGACGATGGGCAGGTCGCGCAAGCCCAGCAGATTGCGGGCGAAGGCGCGGGTGGATTGACAGCGCGCCCCTTCGCTGCCGTCCATTTCCACCGGCAGGCCAAGAACGATGCCGGCGACTTCGTGCTTGTCGAGGGCGGCGAACAGGGCTTCGGCGTCCTTGGTGAACTTGGTGCGGCGGATGGTGTCGAACGGGCTGGCGATGGACAGGCGCACGTCCGACAGGGCCAGACCGATGGTCTTGGTCCCCAGATCCAGACCCATCAGCCGCGCATGGCGCGGCAGGACGGCCTTCAGTTCGGTGAGCGGTAAGACGGGCATGCGCTAATCCACCACGCCCGGCGTCATCGCGCAACAAACGCGACACCGCCATGACAAAAAACTTGTGCATACTTTCGCATCACAAGCGCATCCTGTGCGCAGGATGAAATCCCAAAGGTGTGGGGAGACACATGGGATATCGACAAAACCGGGGATACCGACAAATTCGGGGGACACACCGCCTGCGACGTCTGGGCGCTGCCGTGGTCCTGGCCGTGGCGGCCGCGGCAAATCCGGCCCAGGCGCAACAAGAGCCGATCCGCCCACTGGCGGCCATGGCGCGTCTCGACCCCGCCGAGATCATGCTGGGCCGCGCCTTGTTCCACGATGCCCTGCTGTCGCGCGACGGCTCGGTGTCGTGCGCCACCTGCCACCCTCTGGACCGCGGCGGCAGCGACAACGTGGCGGTCTCGGCGGGGATCGGCGGCGCCAAGGGCAGCGTCAACACGCCCACCGTGTTCAACGCCGCCTACAACATCGCCCAATTCTGGGACGGGCGCAGCATCACCTTGGAGCAGCAAGTGGATGGCCCCTTGCAAAACCCGGTGGAGATGGGATCAAGTTGGCCCGAGACCATCGCCCGCCTGCGCCGCAGCGACCATGCCCCGCGCTTTCGCGCCATCTATGGCGCCGATCCCAGCCCCGAGTTGGTACGCCGCGCCCTGGCCGTTTTCGAGCGCTCGCTGGTGGCCACCGGATCGCGCTTCGACCGCTGGCTCGGGGGCGAGGCGGCGGCACTGACCGCCGACGAGAAGAAAGGCTATGCCCTGTTCAAATCCTATGGCTGCGCCTCGTGCCACCAGGGCGCCAATGTGGGCGGCAACCTGTTCCAGAAGCTGGGCTTCTTCGGCAATTGGTTCAAGGATCGCGGTGGGCCGGTGACCAATGCCGACCTGGGGCGCTTCAACGTCACCGGACGCGAGGCGGACCGACACGTGTTCAAGGTTCCCAGCCTGCGTCTGGCGGTGCTGACCCCGCCTTATTTCCATGACGGCTCGGTGGCCAGCCTGGACGAGGCCATCCGCATCATGGGCCGCTACCAATTGGGCCGCGACATCCCCGATGCCGACATCGCCCTGATCGTCAAGTTCCTGGGCACCCTGCCGCCCGACACGCTGCCCGGTGGATCATGAGAACTTTGCTGCGCCCGGCGGTACTGGCCTTCGCCGCCGCCGCCACCATGGCCGGGGTGATGATCTTCTTCGCCGCCCGCAACACCGTCGACAGCGAACGTCACGCCCAGGTGGTCACCACGTTCGACACCCAATCGCGGGTCGAGGCCAGCTTCGACCGCGACCTGTTGCAGGTGGTAGCCGGCCTGTTGCCCCATTACGACACCATGCTGGCCTATGAGCGCCAATTGCGCGACGGACTGGACGGGCTGGACGGGCTCAATCTTCACGGCGATATCCCCGCCGACCAATTGGCGCGGTATCGCCGGCATGTGGCCGACAAGATGCAGGCGGCCGAGCAGATCAAGGCGGTCAGCGCCTTCGTCCGGCGCGAGATCAGCTATCTGCCCTTCGCCGTCACCGGCTTCGCCGCCGGCGCCGACCACGGCACCGCCCGGCGGGTACAGGCGGCGCTGATCGCCCTTGACACCGAAAATAGGGGCGACACCAGCCAATCCACCGGCCTGACGCAGGAGATCGACCGCTTCGCCGCCAGTCCAGACCAGGAATTGCGCTCCATCGCCTTGCACATGCGCACCTTGTCAGAGCAGCAAGACCTGTTGCGCCAAGCCATCGACACCTATTTCGCCATCCCCAGCCAGACGATCATGGAAGCGGCGCGCCACGATTACATGGCCGCTTTCGCCATCCGCCAGGATCGCACCACGACCCTTAGCCGCCTGCTGCAAATCTCCACCGTTTTGCTGTTCGTGGCCCTGGGCTGGGCCATCCACCGTCAGGCCAAGGCCCACGACGCCACCTTGGTGGCCCGCGCCCAACTGGTCGACGCGGTGACCTCGCTGTCCGAGGCCTTCGCCCTGTTCGACAGGAAGCGCCATCTGGTGCTGTCCAACCAAGGCTATGACCGTCTGCTCGACACCCCCGCCCCCATCGGCGCCTTCGACGAATTGATGCGGACCATGGGGACGCGGCTGGAGGCGGTCAACCGCCCGGTCATCCCCACCGACACCGATCACGCCCAGGAATTGCTGTTGCGCGACCGCCAGACCGGGCGCTGGTACCTGTTTCGCAGCCGCCATACCTCGTCCGGCGGGCTGGTTTGCCTGTTCACCGACCTGACCGACGACAAACGCACCGAAACCGAGTTACGTAAGTTGACGGCGGCGGTCGAGCAAAGCCCGGTGGCGGTGGTGATCACCGATGCCGACGCCGCCATCGAATACGTCAACCCGGCCTTTCTGGCGCTGACCGGCTATGCCCAGGCCGAGGTGATCGGTGAAAACCCGCGCCTGCTGAAATCGGGCGAGGTGGATGCCGCCACCTATCGCGAGATGTGGAAAACCCTGTCCTCGGGGCTGACTTGGCGCGGTGATCTGGTCAACCGCAAGAAAAGCGGCGAATTGTTCTGGGAAAGCACGGTGATTTCGCCGGTGCGCGACCATGCCGGGCGCATCACCCATTACATCGCCTTGAAGGAAGACATCACCCAGCAAAAGCGCAACGCCGACCTGCTGCTCGACGCCAATGCCGACATCGAGCGCATGCTGTTCGCCACCTCGCACGACCTGCAAGAGCCGTTGCGCACCATCCAGATCTTTTGCCAGAAGCTGGAACGGGAAATCCCGGCGGAACTGGGGGCGGCGACCCGCGACACCATGCGCACCATCGCCGATGGGGCGCGCCAGATCAGCCTTCTGGTGTCGGGCCTGTCCGCCTACAGCCGCTCGGGCCGGCCCATGGCCGCCTTCGTCCCGGTCGATTGCGCCAAGGCCGCCGAGGCGGCATGGAGCGAATGCAAGAACACCCTGGGCGCCCCCGATATCCTGGGGGTGCACTGGTCCCCCCTGCCGGTGGTCAGTGGCGACCCGGTCTTGCTGGTCATGCTGTTTCACAACCTGTTCGCCAACGCCATCAAGTTCGCCCGCCCCGCCGTGGCGGCGAAAATCGCGGTCAGCGCCGAACGTGACGGCAGCGGCTGGCGCATCGACGTGGCCGATAACGGCATCGGCATCGAGGCCGAGTATCTGGACAAGGTGACCAGACCCTTCGCCCGTCTCCACCCCCGCTCCCAGTATCCCGGTGCCGGCATGGGGCTGGCGTCATGCGACAAGATCGCCAAGGCCCATGGCGGTCGGTTGTGGCTGGACTCGATCCCGGGGCAGGGCACCACCGTGCATGTCTGGCTGCCGACGGCGGAGAACGCCTAGAGCCTTTTCCGCTCTGATGAAGTCATGGCGGAAAAGGCGACCGGCCCGCGCGGCGCTGAGCGAGCCCGGCCACGGGCGCCAGAGGCAGATGCTAGAGCAGTTTCCGTGTGAACGGAAACTGCTCTAGCAGCACTCGTCCTCCAGCATGCGCAGGGCGTTCAGGCCGATCTCGTCGCCGTGTTCCTCGAACAGTTCTTCGATGTAATAGGTGTGACTGCACGCCAGACACAGCTCGTCGGCCTTGCGGAAACCGACCTTGCCGGCCTCGGCCAGCCGGATGACGAAACGGTCCCAAAGCGCGTTGGACTTGGCCGGATCGGCGATGAGGACCAGGACGTGCTCGATCACCGTCTTGGCGTGGCCTTCGCAGTCGATGCCGCCAAAGCTGACATAGCGGTCGGGCGGAGTGATGGTGGTCATGACGTTCAACCTTGGCTGTGGGGCGGCAGCACCGCCACCATGACCGGGCCCGGACCAGGGCTCAACCATGACCCCGCCAACGGCACCGGGGTTTTCCCCAAATGCACCGGAGCCGCCCCAAATGCGTCACAGCGCCAAACGCTGCCGCAACACCTCGACCTTGCCGCGGCTGACCGGCACCGGCTCGGCGCCGGGCACATCAAGGACGATGCGCCATTGGCCGTCCACCCGCTCAACCGCCCTGGCCCGGCGCAGATTGACGATCCACGACCGGTGCACCTGCAAAAAAGTGACCGGGTCGAGCCGCCCGCTCAACTCGGCGAAGCCCATGGTGCAGGGATGCTGGCTGCCGTCGGTGGCGATGATGCGGGAATAATGGCGTTCGGCGCGGAACGCGGCGGCCAGCGCCACATCCAGCAGGCGAACGCCGTGGCGGGCGTCGAGCGGCAGCTTCAACAGCGGCTCGACCGGGGCCTGGGGCAGCGCCTCGACCAGATGGAACACTAGGCAATAGCCGGGGCCGTGGGCGCCTTCCACCAGCGACACCCGGGCGACCAGGGTGCCCAGGGGCAGGGTCATGGCCATGGAGGCCGGCTCGTCCGGTTGGGCCAGGGCCAGATCCAGCAGCCATTGCACCTTGGGCCGGACCATGGCCGGATGCAAATCCAGAATGGGGGTGCCGATCACCGCCACGCCGTGGGTGCCGCCCTGGGCTTCCAGCATGCGCCGGGCCAGCCGGTTGGCCGACACCACACAGCGGTCCCGATCCAGGATGACCACGCCTTGCGGGACGCGCTGCAAACGGTATTCGAAGCTGCTCATGACGGAGGCCTTATATCATATCCCGCTGATCGTGCCCGATCAGCGGCGCCCTCAAGCGGCGGGCGGGTTGCTCCGCCCCCCTTGCCTCCCGCGGCATGCGCCGCGCGGCCCCTTGGGCCTAACCAAGTCTTGATGAGCATGGCTCATCGAGACTTGGTATGAGCCCTTGGCGGGGTTGCGATTGACGGGTGCGGGTGTTAACGTCCGGCCAACTTCATCCAAATGCAAGATATCTTGCTCTGGCTTACGGAGAACATCACCGCATGTCCCTGGACAAAGCAGCCGTCCGCGCCATCGCCGAGTTGGCCCGCATCGAAGTGGCGGACGAGGAACTCGATCATCTGGCCGGCGAACTTTCCGGCATCCTGCACTTCGTCGAGCAATTGGCCGAGGTCGATACCAATGGCGTCGCCCCCATGTCGTCGGTGGCCGACCTGACCCTGCCCATGCGCAAGGACGAGGTCACCGATGGCGGCCAAGTGGCCGCCGTATTGGCCAATGCCCCCGCTGCCGATGACGGCTTCTTCACCGTTCCCAAGGTGGTGGAATAATGACCGAGCTCACCAAGCTGACCATCGCCCAGGCCCGCGACGAGATGGCCAAGGGCGCCTTCACCGCGACCGAACTGACCGAGGCCCATCTCCGGGCCATGGAAGCCAAGCGCGACCTGAACGCCTATATCACCGAAACCGCCGATCTGGCGCGCGAGCAGGCCAAGGCCTCGGACCTGCGCCGACAGGCCGGCAAGGCTGGTGCCCTGGAAGGCATTCCGCTGGGCATCAAGGATCTGTTCTGCACCAAGGGCGTCCAGACCACCGCCGCCAGCCACATCCTGCAAGGCTTCACGCCGCCTTATGAAAGCACCGTGTCGGGCAAGCTGCTCGATGCCGGCGCCGTCACCTTGGGCAAGCTCAACCTGGACGAGTTCGCCATGGGCTCGTCCAACATGACCAGCTATTACGGCAAGGTCACCAACCCGTGGAAATCCACCTCGGAACCGGCCAAGCAACTGGTCCCCGGCGGCTCCTCCGGCGGATCGGCGGCGGCGGTCGCCGCCCGCATCGCCATGGGCGCCACCGGCACCGATACCGGCGGCTCGATCCGCCAGCCCGCCGCCTTCTGTGGCATCACCGGCATCAAGCCGACCTATGGCCGCTGCTCGCGCTGGGGCATCGTCGCCTTCGCCAGTTCGCTCGATCAGGCCGGTCCCATGGCGCGAACCGTGCGTGATTGCGCCATCATGCTGGGCACCATGGCCGGACATGATCCCAAGGATTCCACCTCCGCTCCCATGCCCGTGCCCGATTTCGAGGCGGCACTGACCGGCGACATCCGTGGCCTCAAGGTCGGCATCCCCAGGGAATACCGCCCCGATGGCCTGTCGGATGAAATCCAGGCGGTGTGGGAACAGGGCATCGCCTGGCTGAAGGAGGCCGGCGCCACCCCGGTGGAGATCAGCCTGCCCCACACCAAATACGCTTTGCCCACCTATTACATCGTCGCCCCGGCGGAAGCGTCCAGCAATCTGGCCCGCTATGACGGCCTGCGCTTCGGCCTTCGGGTCGAGGGCAAGACGCTGGACGACATGTACAAGAAGACCCGCGCCGCCGGTTTCGGCTCGGAGGTTCGGCGCCGCATCATGATCGGCACCTATGTGCTCTCCGCCGGCTATTACGACGCCTATTATTCCAAGGCGCAGAAGGTGCGCCGCCTGATCGCCGAGGATTTCACCCAGGCGTTCCGGCAGGTCGATGTCATCCTGACGCCCACCGCACCGTCGGCGGCCTTCGGCATGGACGAGAACACCGACGATCCGGTGACCATGTGGCTGAACGACATCTTCACCATCCCCACCAGCCTTGCCGGCCTGCCCGGCCTGTCGTTGCCCGCCGGCTTGAATGCCAGCGGCCTGCCCTTGGGCCTGCAACTGATCGGTCGTCCGTTCGACGAGGAAACCGTGTTCAAGGTGGCCGGCGTGATGGAAGCCGCCGCCCAGTTCACCCACCTGCCGGAGGGCGTGTGATGATCATTCAGGGTGACACCGGCGATTGGGAAATCGTCATCGGTCTGGAAGTGCACGCCCAGGTCATTTCCAAGTCCAAGCTATTTTCCGGCGCCGCCACCGATTTCGGTGCCGAGCCCAACGATCAGGTCAGCTTCGTCGATGCCGGCTTCCCCGGCATGCTGCCGGTGATCAATGAAAAATGCGTGGAACAGGCGGTGCGCACCGGTCTGGGCCTGAAGGCCAAGATCAACCTGACCTCGGTCTTCGCCCGCAAGAACTATTTCTACGCTGACCTGCCGCAGGGCTATCAGATCAGCCAGTACGACCTGCCCATCGTCGGTGAAGGCACGCTTTTGATCGATCTGGCCGACGGCACGTCCCGCGCCATCGGCATCGAGCGCCTGCATTTGGAACAGGATGCCGGCAAGTCCATCCACGACATGCACCCGACCAAATCGTATATCGACTTGAACCGGTCGGGCGTGGCGTTGATGGAAATCGTCTCCAAGCCCGATATGCGTTCCCCGGAAGAGGCCGGCGCCTATCTGACCAAGCTGCGCACCATCCTGCGCTACCTGGAAACCTGCGACGGCAACATGCAGGAAGGCTCTATGCGTTGCGACGCCAACGTCTCGGTCCGCCCGGTGGGCAGCACCGAATTGCGTACGCGCTGCGAGATCAAGAACGTCAATTCCATCCGTTTCGTCCAGCAGGCCATCGAATACGAGGCCCGGCGCCACATCGACGTCTACGAGAACGGCGGCGAGATCAAGCAGGAAACCCGCCTGTTCGATTCGGCCAAGGGCGAGACCCGGTCCATGCGCAGCAAGGAACATGCGCATGATTACCGCTATTTCCCCGATCCCGATCTGCTGCCCTTGGTGGTGGCACAGGATTTCGTCGACGCCATCCAAGCCACCTTGCCGGAACTGCCCGACGCGAAGAAGGCCCGTTTCATGGCCGATTTCGGCCTGAACGCCTATGATGCCGGGGTGTTGGTGGCGGAACGCGCCTCCGCCGATTTTTTTGAAGCCGTCGCCGCCGGACGTGATGCCAAGATGGCCGCCAACTGGATCATGGGCGATTTCTTCGCCGCCATGAATTCCGGCGAGTATTCGTGGGAAAAGCCGCCGGTTTCGGCTGTTAACCTGGGCAAGATGATCGACCTGATCAAGGACGGCACCATTTCCACCCGTCTGGCCAAGGACGTGTTCATCTTCATGGTCGAATCGGGCAAAGACCCCGTGATCATCGTCGAGGAAAAGGGCCTGAAGCAGGTCACCGACACCGGGGCCATCGAAAAAGCCATCGCCGAGGTGATGGAAGCCAACCCCGACAAGGTGGCCGAGGTCAAGGCCGGCAAGGATAAGCTGATCGGCTGGTTCGTCGGCCAAGTGATGAAGGCGACGCAAGGCAAGGCCAATCCCGGCATGCTGAACGAGCTGATCGTCAAGAAGTTCCAGGAATAGATCATCGAGCCTTAAATGCGATGCATCCCACGTCTCAATCGTCATTCCCGCGCAGGCGCACTGCTGTCCGGGATTTTTCACGGCGCCCCCAGGTCCA
>VBWB01000007.1 GCA_006218045.1 Stygiobacter sp. | reverse complement strand
GTCACCTATGACGTGGTCACCGATACCGGCATCGCCACCCCGGCGACCGCCAGCATCGACGTGAATGCCGTCGAAGATGAGGCGGTGATCACCGCCAGCGGCGGCACCGGTCTGGAAAGCACCTCCGATGCGGCCAGCGTGGTGACCGGCACCATCACCGCCACCGACGTGGACGGCGCGGTCAGCATGGAAGTGGTCGGCCAGGGTGAGCATGGCTCGGTCGTGCTCAACGCCGACGGTACCTATACCTTCACCGCCGCCGACAACGATTGGAGCGGCAGCGACACCTTCACCGTGCGCACCACCGACGCCAATGGCGGCGTCACCGAACAGCAGGTGACGGTGAGCGTGGCGGCCCAGGCCGACGGCGCCGCCATCGACGCCCAGGATGCCAGCATCGATCTGGGCGCCGGCACCAACGACACTATTACCGGCACCAGTGGTGCCGACAGCCTGATCGGCGGTTCCGGCGACGACGTGGTCAATGGTGGTGCCGGCAATGACGTGATCTACGGCGACAGCGTCGGCACCAGCGCCGGCAGCTACACCACCGCTCTCGACATTGACGTCACCGCCTTGGATTCCTCGGAATCCCTGTCGGCGGTCACCATCTCTGGCGTGCCGGCGGGGGCCAGCCTGTCGGCGGGTACCGATAACGGCGACGGCACCTGGACCTTGTCGGTGGAAGACCTGGACGGTCTGCAACTGACGGTGACGCAGGTGGATGCCGACGGCTTCGATCTGGGCGTGTCGGTGAGCACCGCCGACGGTACCGATGTGGAACTGTCCAGCGACAGCCTGCATGTGTCCTTCACCGGCAATGCCGTCGACGGCAATGACGTGCTGTCCGGCGGCGCCGGCGACGACACGGTGTTCGGCGGCGGCGGCAACGACACCATCAGCGGCGGTGAAGGCACCGACGTGCTGGATGGCGGCACCGGTAACGACGTCTTCACCATGGCCGCCGGCGAGGACGGCACCTGGGGCAGTGGCTGGAGCGCCAAGGATGTGGGCGACACGTCCACCAGCGGCACCGGCGACATGGTCAGCATCAACACCATGAACCAGCTCGATGACACCGTCATCGGCGGCGAGGGTGTGGACACCCTGACGGCTTCGTCCGGCAATGACGCCATCTTCCTGGATGCGGCCAGCGGCGGCGCCCGTCTGGACGGCATCGAAGTGATCGACGCCGGGGCCGGCAACGACGTGGTCGACCTGACCAGCAACCGCTTTGATTACGGCAACGTCACCATCGACGGCGGTTCCGGCAACGACGTGCTGTGGTCGTCGGCGGGGGATGACACCCTGATCGGCGGCGCCGGTAACGACACCCTGAACGCGGGCGCCGGCGACGACGTGCTGCAAGGTGGCGACGGCAACGACACCATCATCGTCGACAAGGACGAATCGGCGGGCGACGTGGTCGACGGCGGTTCGGGCACCGATACCTTGCGGGTGGAGCTGACCTCGGGCCAGTACACCGAAGCGGTGCGCGACGAATTGCTGGAATTCAACGCTTTCGCTTCCGACCCGGCCAATGCCGGCCAAAGCTTCACCTTCGACAGCCTGGGCGGCCTGCAAGTCACCAACATGGAAGGCCTGTCGGTCGAGGTCAACGGCACCCCCATCAACCTGAACAGCCCGCCCGACGTGGTCGAGGCGGCGGTGGTCGACCAGACCGCCACCGAGGACCAGGCCTTTGCCCTGGACGTGTCGGACTTCTTCACCGACGCCGACATCGCCCTGGGTGACAGCCTGACCTATGGCCTGACCTTCCTGGATGCCGACGGCAACGTCATTCCCACCCCCGATTGGGTGGAATTCGACGCCGCCACCGGTCAATTGTCCGGGACCCCGGATAATTCCGACGTGGGCGCCTTCCAAATCCAGGTGACCGCCACCGATGAAAGCGGCGCCACCGCCACCACCGAGCCGTTCACCGTCTCGGTCGCCGACGTGGACAATGCCGCCGAGATCAGTGTCACCGGCGGCGAGGGTGACGAAAGCACCACCAACGCGGCCACCGTGGTCACCGGCCAGATCGAGGCCAGCGACGCCGATGGCGGCATCGTCTCGTTCGCGGTGGTCGCCGGCGGCGATCACCATGGCAGCCTGAGCATCAACCCCGACGGCAGCTTCAGCTTCACCGCCCAAGACGCCAACTGGAACGGCACCGATACCTTCCAGGTGCAGTTGACCGACGGCGAAGGCAACGTCTATAGCCAAAACCTGACCATCACCGTCGATCCCACCAACGATGCCCCGGTGGTCACCATGGGCGTCGATCTGGGCACCGGCACCGAGGATCAGCGGATCGTCATCAACAAGTCCGATCTTGTCGAAAACGCGTCCGACGTGGATGGTGACGCGCTGGCGGCGGCCAATATCAGCGCCGATCACGGCACCATCATCGATAACGGCAACGGCACCATCACCTTTGTCCCCGATGCCAATTACAATGGCGACGTGACCTTCAGCTACACGGTCAGCGACGGCCAGGGCGGCACCGCCTCGGGCACCGCTACCTTGGATGTGACCGCGATCAACGACGGCCCGGTGGTGTCCGGTGCCGTCGACCTGGGTGACGGCCTGGAAGACCAGGCGGTGATCCTCAGCAAGGAAGACCTGCTGGCCAACGCGTCCGACGTGGATGGCGACGCCTTGTCGGCGGCCAATATCAGCGCCGATCACGGCACCATCGTCGATAACGGCGACGGCACCGTCACCTTCACCCCGGCGGCGGATTATCATGGCGAGGTGACTTTCACCTACACCGTCAGCGACGGTCACGGCGGGTCCACCACCGGCACCGCCACCTTGGATCTGGCCGATGTGTCCGACAATACCGGACCGGTCGCCAGTGACGACGGCGACAATATCGATATGTCGGCCCAGGGTCCGGCCCTGACGTTGAACATCGGCGATGCCACCGTGACCGAGGGCGAAGACCCCACGGCCGGCCTTGCCGACATGGAAGATCCGACCACTCGGGCCACCACCACCAATTACGGCAGCGACCTGAATTCGTCGCTGACCGGCAGTAGCAACGTGGACGATCTGGTCAGCGTCGGTCGCGACGTCAACGCCAGCATCAATGTCGGCGGCGGCGACGACCAGTTGACCGTCGGCCGCGACATCAATTCCAATGTCGATTTGGGCAGCGGCACCAATGCCCTGGACGTGGGCGACGATGTCAATGCCACGGTCACCGCCGGTTCCGGCAACGACACCGTGCGCATCGGCGACGAGTTGAACGGCAAGATCGATCTGGGCGGCGGCGACAACCGTCTGGAGATCGGCGGTTCTGCCAATGCTTCCATCACCACCGGCTCGGGTGAGGATGAGGTCAAGGTCGGCGGCAATCTGAACAGCCAAGCCACTTTGGGCAGCGGCGACGACACCTTGGATATCGACGGCAGCGCCTATGCCACCATCAATGCCGGTGAAGGCAACGACATCGTCACCGTCGGCAACGACGTCAGCTCCAGCATTACCTTGGGGGCCGGCGACGACATTCTGCAAGTGACCGACGACGTGTGGGCCACCATCGACGCCGGCAGCGGCGACGATACCGTGTCCATCGGCGGCGACATCTCGGGCAAGGTCGATATGGGTTCGGGCAACGACCATCTGACCATCACCGGCCAGAATTTGTGGTCGACGGTGACCGGCGGTTCGGGCACCGATTCCATCGAACTGACCGGCGTGACCAAGGCGCAGTGGGATGCCAACACCAATAACATCCAGGGCTACGTCAAGGATTTCGAGAACATCAAGTTCTCGGATGGTCGGGTCATCGGCGACGCCTCGGCCTTTGAAGGCAATGGCGGCGGCGAAAGCGACACCTACGAATATCCCATCGAGGTGACCGCCACCCTGACCGACACCGATGGCAGCGAAAGCCTGTCGGCGGTGACTTTGACCAACATCCCCGCCGGCGCCACCGTCATGCTGGGCGATCAGGTGTTGACCGCCAACAATGACGGCAGCTACAGCGTCAACGTCACCTCGGGCAGCACCGTCACCCTGAATGTGGTCAGCGACGGCCCGCTGGATCTGTCGGGCGTCACCGCTTCGGTGACCTCGACCGAGGCCAATGGCGGCGATACCGCCGTCACCACCTTGGTGGGTGAGGGCAGCAATGCCGGCGAAGCGGCGGAGGAAGGCCTCCATGTGGCCGAGGACGGCTCCATCGTCATCAATGGCAGCGATCTGCTGGCCAATGACAGCGATGCCGATGGCGATACCCTGACCATCGTCAGTGTTGGCGATGCCGAGAACGGTACGGTGACGCTGAACCCCAATGGCACCATCAGCTTTACCCCCGACGCCAATTATCACGGCCAGACCAGCTTCACCTATACGGTCAGCGACGGCCAGGGCGGGACCTCCACCGCCACCGTCAACCTGACGGTGGACAGTGACGGCATCAACGAAAACGTCACCTACACCATCGATGCCGATATCGGCGACGTTACCGGCTCGACCGATACCAGCACCGATTACGACGCCAGCGGTTCGGCCACCAGTGCTACGGTGACCGGGACCTCCGGCAATGACAGCAAATATGGCGGTGCCGGGAACGACACCGTCGACGGTGGGGCCGGCAACGACAAGCTTTATGGCGGTTCGGGCAACGATTCGGTGATCGGCGGCAGTGGGACCGATACCCTGTACGGCGGTTCCGGCAACGACCATCTGAGCGACGGCACCGAAGCGGTGGCCGGCGGTTCGTCGGGTGGTTCCGGCGGCGGTCATGGCTATGGCTCGCATGGCGGTTCCGGCGGCTCGTCGGGCGGCCACTGCGGTTCCGACGGTTCGTCGGGCGGCTCCAGCGCCAATACCGGCAGCAACGACACCATGTTCGGCGGTTCCGGCGACGACGTCATCTCGGGCGGCGGCGGCAACGACAAGCTGTACGGCGACGGCGTGACCGAGGGTTCGGGCGGCTATCTCTACGCCGATCTGGATATCTCGGGCGGGGCTTCCGACGGTTCGTCGGTCACCTACACCATCGCCGGTCTGGAAACCGGGGTGCAACTGGTTCAGGACGGCGTCGTCCTGACCGCCGACGGCAACGGTGTCTATACGCTGTCCGGTGTCGATGGTCTGGAACTGAAGATCCCCGACAACGGTTCGTTGACCGATATCGATTTCACCGTCGGCCTGTTGGATGCCAGCGGCCGGCAGGTGGCCAGCGACACCGTCAGCATGGATGTCGGCGACTTCGCCGGTTTGGGCAGCGGTGACGGCAACGACACCTTGTCGGGTGGTTCGGGCACCGACACCTTGTTCGGCGGCGGCGGTGACGACGTGCTGGTTTACAACGCCGATCAGGTCAGCGATCGCAACGATGCCGATTATCAGGATCAGGGCGGCGCCGCCCGCGACGGCACCGATCACACCGTGGACTCGAACGGTCTCAACGACACGCTGGACACCTATATCGGCGGGTCGGGCCACGACACCCTGACCATGAGCGACGGCAACGACGCCATCTGGATCGGTAATGTCCAGGGCGTGGAGGTCATCCAGGCCGGGGCCGGCAACGACGTCGTCGATATGAACTACTCGGACGGCACCACCTATGGCGACCTGACCGTCGATGGTGGTTCGGGCAACGACGCCGTCTTCACCAATGACGGCAACGACGTGCTGATCGGTGGTTCCGGTACCAACTACCTGTCGGGCAATGCCGGCAACGACACTTTCATCGGCGGTTCGGGCAGCGATGCCATGCACGGCGGTGCGGGGACCGACACGGTGGATTATTCGGGCAGCGCCACCGGCGTGAACGTCTATCTGGGCGCCGGCGACGGCAACGGCTACAGCGGTGCCGGCGGTGTCGGCAACAGCGGCGATGCCCAGGGCGACACCTATTCCGGCATCGAAAACGTGGTCGGCTCGGCCCATAACGACTACGTCTATGGCTCGGCCAACGGCAGCGTTGTCGATCTGGGCGCCGGCAACGACACCTTCGACAACACCGAGGTGGCGTCGGTGGTCAAGTCCGACACCGTCGACGGCGGCGCCGGCAACGACACAATCTGGACCGGCAACGGCGACGACACCTTGATTGGTGGCGCCGGCGACGACCAGATGTATGGTGAAGCCGGTAACGACACCTTCCTGTTCGATTTCGGTTCCGGCCACGACATCGTCGATGGCGGTGGCAGCAGCTGGACCGATACCCTGGACTTCTCGGATGCGGTGGGCCAGACCTTCGTCGTCACCACGGAGAGCGGCGAAAGCTGGACCATCCAGGTGGACGGCGAAAACCACGGCACCTTGGATATGGGCGACAACGTCAGCGGCGAAGTCCATCTCAACACCGCCAATGGCGAGACGGTGGTCGATTTCGACAACATCGAACAGATCAAGTGGTAACTGATATAGCGGGCCTTCAGCCCATGGATACGGGCCTGCCTTGGTTTACCAAGGCAGGCCCGGTTCTGTCCGCTCCGGCCCGGCTCGGCATTTACGAAATCCGCGAATTGGTGGTCAGCAGCTCGTTTTCCCGGCTGTATCGGGCCCGTGATCCGGCGCTGGATCGGTGGGTCGCCGTCAAGGTGTTCGACCTCAGCCCGGAAAAGGAGGCCAGCCTGCCCTATGACCGGCGGGAATGGCAGCGGCGCTTCGTCGCCGAGGCCCGTATCCTGGCGGCCCTGGATCATCCGCATGTGGTCAGGGTCGATGCCCTGGGGTATCTGCCCGACGGCACCCCTTACATGGTCATGCCTTGGCACGTGGCCAATCTGCGCCGCGAAATCGGTCGCGATGTTTTTGATCCCGAGCGCCAACGGAACCTGCCGCCGGGGCAATTGCCGCGGGCGGTGGCGCCGGAACGGGCGGTCGAGATTCTGCGCCAGACCTGTCTGGGGCTGGCGGCGCTGCACCGCCGTGGTATCGTCCACCGCGACGTCAAACCCAGCAATCTGCTGCTGACCGAACGCCATGACGGCATGATCCGTCTGTGCGATCTGGGGATGGCCAAGCAAGGCGCCGACATGAGCCGGTCACGGGCCGGGGTGTGGATCGGCACCTTGGACTATCTGGCGCCGGAACAGCGTGAAAATGCCGCCGCCGCCACCGACCGCGCCGATATCTATGCGGTCGGGGTGCTGGCCTATCGTTTGTTGACCGGACGGTTGCCGGTGGGGGCGTTCGCTCCGGTTTCCACTTTGGTCGAGGGAGTGGATGTCGCGTTGGATCATTGGGTGGCCGATGCCATGGCCCCCGATCCGGTCTTGCGGCCACCGGCTATTCGGATGGCCGCCAGGCTGGTGCAGGGTGTGTTAAAGACTTAAAGTCAAGGTGCCGCCCATTAGGCTGTGGTACAGGGGAAGCGGGGGAATATGGAACGCATCGGCAAATACGTCGTCCACAAAAGTGTGCAGGCGACCGGCTATGCCCGGATCATCTTTTGTCATGATCCCGATCTGCAAATTCCGGTGGCTTTGAAGGTGTTCGCGGCCAAGGCCCGCGACGGTGATCCGCTCAGCGTTCCGCAATGGCAGGCCCGGTTTCTGGCCGAGGCTCGCGCCCTGGCCGCTTTCGACCATCCGCACATCATTGCCGTCAAGACCATGGAGACCGGGGCCGATGGCCGCCCGTTCTTCGTCATGCCCTATATGGCCGCCAATCTGCGGTTCGAGATCGGCAAGGACAATGTGGCCGACGGCGAGGACAAATCGCGCCGGCTGCCCCTGGCCCGCACCCTGTCATTGCTGAAGCAGACTTCGTCCGGACTGATGAGCCTGCATCGGCGCGGCATGGTCCATCGGGCGATCAAGCCGGGCAATCTTTTGTTGACCGCGCGCGAGAACGGCCAGATCAAGCTGGCCGATTTCAGCATGGTCAAATTGCCGGAGCGCAACCCGCCGTTGCCCGACCATTGGCTGGGCGACACCGATTATTGCGCTCCCGAACAGCGGGAGAACGCCACCACCGTCGATGCCCGCGCCGATGTCTATTCGCTGGGGGTGTTGACCTATCGGCTGCTGACCGGGGCCTTGCCCGATTTGTCGGCGGGCGCGGTGGAACTGCCGGACAAATATGCCGGCATCCTGGTCAAGCTGGTGCGTGAGGCCACCGACCCCGATCCGGCCGGGCGCCCGGCCCATGCCGGAGCGTTCCTGCAGGGGCTGGGGCAGGTTCCGGCCGAGGTGGTGGTCAAGCCCAAGGTGCAGGTGATCCCGATGCGCAGGGTGCCCGCAGCGGCCAAGGTCGAGGCCAAGGCGGCGGGAGCGCAATAACATTTGCGCCTCCGGCGGGCCTTCGCCATGCTGGGGCCATGACCGAGATCGATTCCCTGATTCCCCGCACCGCCCTGGTCACCGGCGCCGCCCGGCGACTGGGCCGGGCCATGGCGCTTGAACTGGCCCAAGCCGGCTTCGCCGTCGCCATCCATTATTCCCGTTCACGCGATCAGGCGGAAAGCCTGGCCGCCGAGATCGCCGGCCATGGCGGGCGCGCCGCCCTGGTGGCCGGCGATCTGGCGGTCGAGACCGACATGCAGGCACTGATGCCGCAGGCGGTGGCGGCGCTGGGCTCCATCGGCGTGCTGGTCAACAATGCCTCGACCTTTGAACGCGACGAGGTGGACAGCGCCAGCCGGGCCAGTTGGGACTTTCATATGGAAGTCAATCTGCGCGCCCCCTTCGTCCTGTCCCAGGCGCTGGCGGCGGCGCTGCCTGCGGACGCGCACGGGGTGATCGTCAATCTGATCGATCAGCGGGTGTGGAACCTGACACCGCATTTCACCACCTACACCCTGTCCAAGGCGGGCTTATGGACTCTGACCCAGACCCTGGCCCTGGCCCTGGCCCCGCGCATCCGGGTTGCCGGCATCGGCCCCGGACCGGCCCTGCCGTCGACACGGCAGACGCAAGCGCAATTCGATGCCCAATGCGCGGGCACGCCGCTGGCGGTGGGAACATCTCCCGACGAAGTGGCGGCGGCCTTGCGCTTTATTTTGTCCAGCCGTTCGTACACCGGTCAGATGGTGGCCCTGGATGGTGGGCAGCATCTGCAATGGGCGCCAACTGTCGGCGCTTCCGGTGCCATCGAATGATGACGCGTCGTACCTACAATCTAAAGGCTGGGGGCTAGGGGCTTGTGGCGGCTGATGAAACCCATTTCTGGCGTTAAGTTTTACACAGGCGTCGAGGGAGGGGGTATTTGCCTGATCCGGGCGACAGAGTCCAGAGGAAAAGCTTATTTTTTACACATCGTTTACCCTTGACATACCTTAAGTGTTTGATTTTATGATATTTCATATTTCTGCATAGAAAATAGGCAATGCCGAGGACTCCTAGGAGTCCCAAGGGGCGGACGCTGCCTCCCACAATTTGCCAACAGACTTATCCACAGGAATCGTGGATATCCCGCTAGAAGCCCGGATTCCCTGGGTTTCTTCCGTTGTTCATAAAAAGCTGACCCCCGGATTATGACGCCCGACCATACGCACAAGGCCGAACCCGAGATTTCCGACCGCCCGCTGGCGGTGGGGGTGACGGTGATCGAGCACTTTCTCGCCACCTTGCCGGCGACGCCCGGCGTGTACCGCATGCTCAACCAGCGCGGCGACGTTTTGTATGTGGGCAAGGCCAAAAGCCTGAAGAAGCGGGTGGTGGCCTATACCAAGCCCGAGCGCCAGAGTTTGCGCATCCAGCGCATGATCGCCGAGACCGCGTCCATGGAGGTGATCACCACCCATACCGAGGTGGAAGCGTTGCTGCTGGAAAGCGATTTGATCAAGACCTTGGGGCCGCGCTACAACATCCTGCTCAAGGACGACAAGACCTTTCCCCATATCCTGCTGACCGGCGATCATGACTGGCCGCAGGTGCTCAAGCACCGGGGCGCCCGGTCGCGGCGGGGGGAATATTTCGGCCCGTTCGCCTCCGCCGGGGCGGTCAACCAGACATTGTCGGCGTTGCAGCGGGCCTTCCTGTTGCGCTCGTGCACCGATGCGGTG
Source organism: Stygiobacter sp. (assembly GCA_006218045.1). Classification (GTDB taxonomy): domain Bacteria; phylum Pseudomonadota; class Alphaproteobacteria; order Rhodospirillales; family Magnetospirillaceae; genus Magnetospirillum. The sequence continues at coordinate 89,646 of VBWB01000007.1, read as the reverse complement.
TTTTCCAACCGCACCCGGCCCTGCCTGTTGTTTCAGATCAAGCGCTGTTCGGCCCCTTGCGTCGACCGCATCGATCACGCCGAGTACATGGATCTGGTGGCCCAGGCCCGCGCCTTCCTGTCCGGCCAGTCCCAGGCCATCCAGCGCGATCTGGCCAAGCGCATGGAAGCCTGTGCCGAGGGCATGGAATACGAGCAGGCGGCGGTTTATCGCGACCGTATCCGGGCGTTGTCGCGCATCCAGGCGCACCAGGACATCAATCCGGCCGAGGTGGCCGAGGCCGATGTGGTGGCGCTGCACCAAGCCGGCGGCCAGACCTGCGTGCAGGTGTTCTTCTTCCGCGCCGGCTGCAATTACGGCAACCGCGCCTATTTCCCCCAGCATGCCGCCGAGGCCGAGGCCTCCGAGGTGATGGCGGCGTTCCTGGGCCAGTTCTACGCCGACAAGCCGCCGCCGCGGGAAATCCTGCTGAGCCAGGAACCGGCCGAGGCCGCCATCGTCGCCGCCGCCTTGTCGGCCAAGGCCGGGCGCAAGGTGACGGTGAGCGTGCCCAAGCGCGGCGACCGCAAGCGCCTGATCGAACACGCCTACGACAATGCGCGCGAGGCCCTGGGCCGGCGCATGGCCGAAAGCTCGGCCCAGGGCACATTGCTGGACGGGGTGGCGGAATTGTTCGGCCTCGATGGCCGACCCAACCGTATCGAGGTCTACGACAACAGCCATATCCAGGGCACCAACGCCGTGGGCGGCATGATCGTCGCCGGCCCCGACGGGTTGATGAAGGCGGCCTATCGCAAGTTCAACATCCGCTCGACCGAACTGACCCCAGGCGACGATTTCGCCATGATGCGTGAGGTGCTGACCCGGCGCTTCCAGCGGGCGCAAAAGGAAGATCCCGACCGCGATCGCGGCCAATGGCCCGATCTGGTGCTGATCGACGGCGGTCTGGGCCAGTTGAACGCCACGGTGGAGGTGCTGGCCGATCTGGGCATCGACGACGTCGCCCTGGTTTCCATCGCCAAGGGACCGGACCGCAATGCCGGACGCGAGCGCTTCTTCATGCCCGGCAAGGAGCCGTTCTCGTTGCCCATGAAGGATCCGGTGCTGTATTTCCTGCAAAGGCTGCGCGACGAGGCCCATCGCTTCGCCATCGGCGCCCACCGCACGCGGCGCGCCGGCGACATGGTGCGCTCGCCCTTGGACGAGATCGACGGCATCGGCGCCGCCCGCAAGAAGGCGCTGCTGCATCATTTCGGCTCGGCGCGCGAGGCGGCGGCGGCGGGACTGGCCGATCTGGAGGCGGTGCCGGGCATATCGAAAGGCATGGCCAAAAAAATCTATGACCATTTCCATCCGCAGGGCTAATATCCCGCCATGTTGACCAGCCTGCCCAACCTTCTGACCTTGTCGCGGATCGTGGTGATCCCCCTGGTCATCCTGACCTTCTACATCGAGGGCGCCTGGACCCATTGGGTCGCCTGCGCCCTGTTCGTCGCCGCCGCCATCACCGATTGGTTCGACGGCTGGCTGGCGCGGTCGTGGAATCAGGTGTCGGCCTTTGGCCGCTTCCTCGATCCCATCGCCGACAAGCTGCTGGTGGCCGCCGTTCTGTTCATGCTGGTGGCCTTCGACCGGGTCAGCCAGTGGAGCGAATTGCCGGCCCTGGTCATCTTGCTGCGCGAGATCCTGGTGTCGGGCCTGCGTGAGTTTCTGGCGGAAATCCGCGTCGGTATGCCGGTGACCCGGCTGGCCAAGTGGAAGACCGGCTTCCAGATGGTGGCGTTGCCGGTGCTGCTGGTGGGCCAGGCCGGTCCGGCCATGATCCCGGTGCAGGAAATCGGCGAGGGCTTCCTGTGGGTGGCCGCCGCCCTGACCATGATCACCGGTTGGGATTATCTGCAATCCGGCCTCAAACACCTGACCGGGCCGGCGAAATGAGGCTTTTCGGCCTTTCGGGCCATTCGGGCAGCGGCAAGACCACGCTGATGGTCAAGCTGGTGCCGCTGTTGATGGCCAAGGGCTTGACGGTATCGACCATCAAGCAGGCCAATGCCGGGTTCGATGCCGACAAGCCGGGCAAGGATTCGTATCTGCACCGCCAGGCCGGGGCCAAGGAAGTGCTGGTGGCTTCGGCCAAGCGCTGGGCCTTGATGCACGAATACCGCGACGAGCCGGAATTCACCATGGAGCAGGTGCTGGCGCGCATGAGCGCGGTCGATCTGGTGCTGGTGGAAGGTTTTCGCGCTTGGCCGCATCCGCGCATCGAGGTGTGGCGCCAGGCGGTCGGCAAGCCGCCGTTCTTCCCCGATGACCGGCAAGTGGTGGCGGTGGCCTCCACCGATCGGCCCGACGGCCTGGATCTGCCCTTGCTGGACCTCGACGATGCCGATGCCATCGCCCGTTTCATGCTGAAGAACCTGGGATTCTAGCCATGGCCTATGATGCCGGCGATACGATGATTTCGGTCGAACAGGCCTTGGCCCTGTTGGAAAGCCGGGTCCAGCCCCTGGGCCTGACCGAGGTGGTGGCCCTGCCCGAGGCCCTGGGTCGGGTGCTGGCCGAGGACGTGGTATCGCCGCTCGACGTGCCGGCCTTCGCCAATTCGGCCATGGACGGTTATGCCTTCGCCCTGGCGGGCCTGCCCGTCGATGGGCGCTTGCGCCGGGTTGGACGCTCCGCCGCCGGCCATCCCTTCGACGGCGCGGTGGGGGTGGGGGAGTGCATCCGCATCCTCACCGGGGCGATGATGCCCATGGGCGCCGATTGCGTCGCCATGCAGGAAGAGTGCAGTGTCGACGGCGATGTCGTCACCGTGCCGACCGGTCTGAAGCCCGGCGCCAATTGGCGCCACGCCGGCGAGGACGTGGCCCACGGTGCCACCGTGCTACGCGCCGGCAGCCGCTTGCGCCCGCAGGAAATCGGTTTGGCGGCGGCGGTGGGGCGTACGGCGCTTCGTGTCTATCGTCCGCTCAGGGCCGCCGTGTTTTCCACCGGCGACGAGATCAACCCGCCGGGCAGCCCGTTGCCCCCGGGCGGCATCTATGATTCCAACCGCTTCACCGCCGCCGCCCTTTTGCGCTCGCTGGGGGTCGAGGTCACCGATCTGGGCATCCTGGCCGACGACCGCCCGGCGATCATCGCCGCGCTCGACACGGCGGCGGTGGACCATGACGTCATCCTGACCTCGGGCGGGGTGTCGGTGGGCGACGAAGACCACGTCAAGGCGGCGGTGGAGAGCTTGGGCAGCTTGCATTTCTGGCGTCTGGCCATCAAGCCGGGCAAACCGGTGGCCTTGGGCGAGATCAAGGGCCGCACCTTCATCGGCCTGCCCGGCAATCCGGTGGCGGTGATGGTCTGTTTCATGCTGCTGGCCCGGCCCTTGCTGCTGCGGCTGATGGGGGTGGGCGACTGCGCGCCGCTCATGGTGCCGGTGCGCGCCGATTTCAGCTTCCGCCGCAAGCCGGGACGGCGCGAATGGCTGCGCGCCCGCGTGGTCCGCCGCGATGGTCAGTTGTGGGCCGAGAAGTTCCCGGTGGAAAGTTCCGGCGTGCTGTCCTCCATGGTCTGGGCCGAGGGTCTGGTGGCGGTGCCCGAGGACATGGGCGACGTTACCCCCGGTGCCGTCCTGGATTTCGTTTCCTTCGCCGAGGTGCTGCGATGAACGTGCTGTATTTCGCCTGGCTGCGGTCCAGGATCGGTGTGGGCGAGGAAATCCTGGTGGTGCCGGAAAGCGTCACCACCACCGGCGCCCTGGTCGCGTGGCTGAAGACCCGGTCCGACGGTCACGCCCAGGCTTTCGCTGATCTCAAACTGGTGCGGGTCGCCGTCAACCAGGATTATGTCGGCTGGGATCACCCGATCACGCCCGCCGACGAGGTGGCCTTCTTCCCGCCCGTGACCGGGGGCTGAGGCCATGATCCGGGTCCAGGCCGAGGATTTCGACCCCGGTGCCGAACTGGCCGCCTTCTCCACCGGTAACGGCAAGGTCGGCGGCATCTGCATGTTTCTGGGGCTGGTGCGCGATTATCTCGGCGACCATCCGGGCCAGGGGGCGGGGGTCAACGCCATGACCTTGGAACATTATCCCGGCATGACCGAGCGTCAGTTGGCCGCCGTCGAGGCCGAGGCCCGCGACCGCTGGCCGCTGCACGCGGTGCTGATCATCCATCGCCATGGCCGGCTGGAGCCGGGCGAGCGTATCGTCCTGGTGGCCACCGCCTCGTCCCACCGCGAGGCGGCGTTCCAGTCCTGCCACTTCCTGATGGACTGGCTGAAGACCAAGGCGCCGTTCTGGAAGATCGAGCACACCGATCAGGGTGACCAATGGGTGGCGGCCAAGGAGGCCGACGACGACGCGGCCCGGCGCTGGGACCGCTGATAATTATTTTCGTTCAAATGGAATAAACTGCCTGCCGCTTTCGTCTTGAGGACAGACGGGTCATCGGGCCCGTGTCATCATCGGAGGATACAGGATGATCCGCACTCTTTCCGCCGCCGCTTGCATCGTGGCGCTGACCATCGTTTCGGCCCAGGCCGCCCCCATGACCAAGGACGGCATGCTGGTCGATGACAAGGGCATGACCCTTTACACCTTCGACAAGGACGAGATGGGCAAGTCCAATTGCGATGCCGCCTGTCTGGCCAACTGGCCGGCGGCCAAGCCCATGGACGGCGAGAGCGCCAAGGGTGAGCTGAGTGTCATCACCCGTGCCGACGGCACGAAGCAATGGGCCTATAAGGGCAAACCGCTGTATCTTTGGGCCAAGGACGCCAAGCCGGGCGACATGACCGGCGACGGCATCAAGGGCGTTTGGCACGTCGCCAAGCCCTGAACGGAGGCCACGGCATGGCGGACAGTCAACTGGAAGCCCAGATTCCCAGCCTGCGCCGCTATGCCCGTGCCTTGTGCGGCGATAGGGCCCAGGCCGACGATCTGGTGCAGGACTGCCTGGAACGGGCCTTGTCGCGCCTGCCCTCGTGGCGCCGGGGCGGCGATGTGCGTCCTTGGCTGTTCGCCATCCTGCGCCATCTGTGGATCGATGAAATGCGCCGCCGGGGGGCCCGGCCCGGTCTGGTCGGCCTGGACGACCACGCCGACACCCTGGCGGTAGCAACCCCGCCGGCCCAGGGCCAGGGCCTGGCCCTGCGCGATCTGGCCGGGGCCTTGGCGATGCTGGCCCCGGAACAGCGGGAAACCCTGCTGTTGGTGGGATTGGAAGGATTGAGCTATGCCCAGGTGGCCGAGGTCACCGGGGTGCCGGTGGGCACGGTGATGTCGCGGCTGAAGCGCGGACGCGACCGCCTGAGCCAAGTACTGCACGACGGCGGTCCGGCGTTGCGGAGGGTTAAATGAAGGAACGCATGGGCGACGACGATTTGCACGCCTATCTGGATGGCGAGATGGACGACAGGGGGCGCGCCGCCATGGAATCCTGGCTGGCCGACCATCCCGAGGATGCCGAAAGGCTGCGCCACTGGCAGGAGCAGAAGGACGGCCTGCATCGTCTGTTCGACCCGGTGATGGACGAACCCTTGCCTTGGGCCCTGCACCCGACGGTGCTGCGGGCCGGCTTGCGTCGCCAGCGTGGCCGGATGGCGTTGCGGGCGGCGGCGGCCTGCCTGCTGTTGGTGGTGGGGGGCTGTGGCGGCTGGTGGCTGCACGGCCATACCCGACCGATGGTGGCGGTGGGCAACGAAGCCCTGGCCGCGCATCTGGTCTATGTGGTTGAGCAGCGCCGACCGGTCGAGGTGCCGGGCAGCGAGCGCGAGCAGATGGGCATCTGGCTGTCCAAGCGGTTGGGCGCGCGCATGGATATTCCCGATCTCACCGCCTCGGGCTTCCAATTGGTGGGCGGGCGTCTGCTGCCGGCGGCCAATGGCGCGGCGGCGCTTTACATGTACGAGAATGCCGGCGGTCAGCGTCTGACCTTGTATGTGCGGCGGACGACGGAAGGTGGCTCCAGCGACGATTTGCGCTTCCAGGGCCGCGATGGTGCCCTGGCCGGGGTATGGAGCCAAGGGCCGTTCGGCTGCGCCCTGTCGGGGCCGCTACCGCGCGAGGACCTGGAGCCGTTGGCCCGCCAAGTGTGGCGGCAGATGGGGACGGAGCGGCAAAGCTGACGGCGAGTGATGCGGTTTCGCCAAAGAAAAACCCTCTGGGTTTCCCCAGAGGGTTGATCTTGGTGGAGCTAGGCGGAATCGAACCGCCGACCTCTTGAATGCCATTCAAGCGCTCTCCCAACTGAGCTATAGCCCCTTTATCTCGTTACCGTCGGTCTTGGGCGTCCGTCGGTGGAGGCGGAACATATGGATTTCAGGGGCGGGGGTCAAGTGTAAAAAATCACCGCTCCTGAAACTTTTTTCCGGCCCGGATCAGACTTCGTCTTCCAGGCCTTCGTCGATGTGCTCCATGACCTCGGCCATGTCGTCATCGTCCTCGCCCAGGTCGGAGGCGTCTTCCATCAGGCCGCTTTCATCTTCCTCGGCGGCACTTTCCTCGGCGTCCAGGACTTCCTCGTCGACCACGTCGGGAACGACGACGACCTTCTCGGCGGCGCGGGCCTTTTCCGACGGCACGCTGCTGCGGCGCACCTTGAAGGGCATCTCCGGTTCCACCGTCGCGCCACATTTGGGGCAGGTGATGGGAGAGCGGGTCAAGTCATAGAAGCGGCACCCGCAACTGGTGCACGTGCGCTTCTGGCCCCATTCCGGCTTGGCCACGGCGTAATCCTCCTGCAAAACTGTCCAGAGGCGGCATTTGCCATGTTCGCCCCCCCATGTCAAAACGAAAACGCGATTCGTCGCATAGTCTCGTGGTCCGATCCTGGTGGAAGGTTCGGGTCCAGAACCTTCCACCAGATGAATCGGCCCGCATAATCAACGAATTGTGCACTGATCCATCCAGGTGGTGGGGACGCCGCCTGGATGGATCAGTGCACTAGGCGGGATATGGGTATCTGTGCTAGACCAAGCCCGCCTGGATTTATGGAGCCATCATGTCCAAACCGTTGATTTCCCGCCGTGCCGCCGCCCTTTCCGGCTTGGCCAAGGTGCCCGGCGACAAATCGGTGTCGCACCGCGCGCTGATGTTCGGCGCTTTGGCCGTCGGTGAAAGCCGGGTCGAAGGGTTGCTGGAGGGCGACGACGTGCTGCGCACCGCCGCCGCCATGCGCGCCTTGGGCGCCGAGGTCGAGCGGCTGGATGACGGATCCTGGCGCCTGTACGGGCGCGGGGTCGGCGGTTTGAAGGAACCGGAAGACGTGCTCGACCTGGGCAATTCCGGCACCGGCGCCCGGCTGATGATGGGGCTGGTGGCCACCCACCCGTTCACCACCATCTTCACCGGCGACGCCTCGTTGCGGTCGCGGCCGATGAAGCGGGTGTCGCTGCCCTTGTCGCAGATGGGGGCGCAGTTCTTCGGTCGTGATGGCGGGCGACTTCCCATGGCGGTGGTAGGCACCGGCAATCCGCTGCCCATCACCTATGAACTGCCGGTGGCCTCGGCCCAGGTCAAGTCGGCCATTCTGCTGGCCGGCCTCAACACCCCGGGCCAGACCATGGTGATCGAGCGCGAGGCCACCCGCGATCATACCGAGTTGATGCTCAGGAATTTCGGCGCCCAGGTGGATGTCGAGCACGGCGAGGAAGGCCAGCGCATCATCACCGTCACCGGCTTCCCCGAACTGACCGGGCGCCATGTCATCGTCCCCGCCGATCCCAGCTCGGCGGCGTTCCCCGCCGTCGCCGCCATCATCACCCCCGGCTCCGACATCGTGCTGACCGGCGTCGGCATCAACCCCTTGCGCACCGGCCTGTACCAAACCTTACGCGAGATGGGCGCCGACCTCGCTTTCGAGAACCAGCGCGAGGATGGCGGCGAGCCGGTGGCCGATCTGCGCCTGCGTCATTCCGCCCTGATGGGGGTGGACGTGCCGGCGGAGCGGGCGCCGTCCATGATCGACGAATATCCCATCCTGGCGGTGGCCGCCGCCTTCGCCACCGGCACCACCCGCATGTTCGGACTGTCGGAATTGCGGGTGAAGGAAAGCGACCGCTTCGCCGCCACCTTGCGCGGCCTGCTCGCCTGCGGCGTCCAGGTCGAGGAAGACGGCGACACCCTGATCGTCCACGGCAGCGGCAAGCCGCCCATGGGCGGGGCGACCATCGCCGTAAACCTGGATCACCGCATCGCCATGGCCTTCCTGGTGCTGGGCATGGCGGCGGCGGAAGCGGTGGCGGTGGATGATGCCGAGGCCATCGATACCAGCTTCCCCGGTTTCGTCGCGCTGATGAACGGGTTGGGGGCCAGGATTTCCACCACGGATGCCATCGTATGAGTCCGGTCATCGCCATCGACGGCCCGGCGGCGGCGGGCAAGGGAACCTTGGCGCGGCGCCTCGCCGCCACACTGGGCTTCGATTATCTGGATACCGGCCTGATCTATCGCGCCGTCGGCATGAAGCTGACCCGCGCCGGCCTCGACCCCACCGACCCGGCCCAGGCCGAGGCGGCGGCCAAGGCCCTGCATCCGGGCGAATTGCAGGCCGGCGACCTGCGCGGCGACGATGCCGCCCAAGCGGCGTCGAAAGTGGCGGTCATTGCCGGCGTGCGCTCGGCCCTTTTGGACTTTCAGCGCGCTTTCGCGGCCCGACCGCCCGGCGGTAAGGGGGCGGTGCTGGATGGTCGCGACATCGGCACCGTGGTCTGCCCCGGGGCCGGGGCCAAGCTGTTCGTCACGGCGAGTGTGGAAAAACGGGCGGAACGCAGGCTGAAAGAGTTGCAGTCCCGGGGCGTCGGGGCTATACACTCGGCTGTCCTGGCGGACATGCGCGAACGCGACGAACGGGATTCAACCCGTTCCGCCGCCCCGCTGAAAGCCGCCACTGATGCTTTCGTCCTGGATACCTCGGACATCGACGCCGATCAGGCTTTCGCCGCGGCGCTGGATTACGTGAAATCCAAGCTTTGACATCGGGACATCGGTACTCTTCCTCCCCCACGGTCACGCGGCCTGGGGGCGGTTTGCGTTTCAACCGCGTGAAGACCGCCGGAGCCAACCGGCAGGCCCGTAAGATGTGAAGAAAGGAAGTAATTACATGACTATGGAAGATTTTGCCGCCCTGCTGGATGAGACCATGGGCGTCGCCAACCCGTTCGAGGGTTCGGTCATCAAGGGCATCATCGTACGCGTTGAAAACGATTTCGCCGTCATCGACGTCGGCTTGAAGTCGGAAGGCCGCGTGCTGCTCAAGGAATTCGCCACCGCCGGTCGTGCGCCGGAAATCAAGGCCGGCGACGCCATCGACGTGTTCGTCGAGCGTTACGAGGACAAGAACGGCGAAGTCGTTCTGTCGCGTGAAAAGGCCAAGCGCGAAGAAGCCTGGACCCTGTTGGAAAAGTCCTTCCAGGACAACCAGCGCGTCACCGGCGTCATCTTCGGTCGCGTCAAGGGCGGCTTCACCGTCGATCTGTCGGGCGCCGTCGCCTTCCTGCCCGGTTCGCAGGTGGATATCCGCCCCGTGCGCGACATCACCCCGCTGTTGGGCAGCCCGCAGCCGTTCCAGATCCTCAAGATGGACCGCTCGCGCGGCAACATCGTGGTCTCGCGCCGCGCCGTCTTGGAAGAAACCCGCGCCGAACAGCGTTCCGAACTGATCGAAAACCTCAAGGAAGGTCAGATTCTGGAAGGCGTCGTCAAGAACATCACCGATTACGGTGCGTTCGTTGACCTGGGCGGCGTCGACGGTCTGCTGCACGTCACCGACATCGCCTGGAAGCGCATCAACCATCCGTCCGAAGCGCTGCATATCGGCCAGACCGTCAAGGTCCAGGTCATCCGCTTCAACCCGGAAACCCAGCGCATCTCGCTCGGCATCAAGCAGTTGGATGCCGATCCGTGGGAGGGCGTGGAAGCCAAGTACCCGGTGCAGGCCAAGTTCGTCGGCCGCGTCACCAACATCACCGATTACGGCGCGTTCGTCGAGCTGGAGCCCGGTGTCGAAGGTCTGGTCCACGTCTCGGAAATGAGCTGGACCAAGAAGAACGTCCACCCCGGCAAGATCGTCTCGACCTCGCAGGAAGTCGAAGTGATGGTGCTGGACGTGGATCCGCAGAAGCGCCGCATTTCGCTGGGCCTCAAGCAGTGCCTGTCCAACCCGTGGGAATCCTTCGTCGAGAAGTTCCCGGTCGGCACCTTGGTCGAAGGCGAAGTCAAGAACATCACCGAATTCGGTCTGTTCATCGGCCTGTCCGGCGACATCGACGGCATGGTTCACATGTCGGATCTGTCGTGGGACAAGTCGGGCGACGCCGCCATCGCCGAATACAAGAAGGGTGATGTGGTCAACGCCAAGGTCCTGGACGTGGACGTGGAAAAGGAACGCATCAGCCTCGGCATCAAGCAGCTGGGCGCCGATCCGTTCCAGGACGCCGTCGCCAACGTCAAGAAGGGCGATATCGTCACCTGCGCCGTGACCCAGGTCACCGAAAACGGCCTGGAAGTCCAGGTCGACGGCATGACCGGCTTCATCCGCAAGTCCGAGCTGTCGCGTGAGCGGTCGGAGCAGCGCCCCGAGCGTTTCGCCGTCGGCGAAAAGATCGACGCCAAGGTGACCATGATCGAAAAGGGCGCCCGCAAGGTCACGCTTTCGGTCAAGGCCCGCGAAATCGACGAGGAAAAGGCCGCCATGGCCGAGTACGGTTCGTCGGATTCGGGTGCGTCCTTGGGCGACATCCTGGGTGCGGCCATGCGCCGGGCCCAGTCCCAAGACGACAAGTAGTCGGTTATTAAGGATCGGCCCGCCCCTGGCGACAGGGGCGGGCCTTTTCTTTGCCGTCACGCGTTCAGGTCAAGGCGGCGGCGCCCCGGTTCAATTCGCGCATGGCTTGATCAAGCCCCTCCAGGGTCAGAGGGTACATGCGGCCGGCCATGGTCTGGTTGAGCATGGGGATGGACTCGGTCCATTGCCAATGCCGGGGCGGCGACGGGTTCAGCCACGCCGCCGATGGCCATTGTCCCAGCAGCCGGCGCAGCCAGGTTTCCCCCGCTTCGTCGTTCCATTCCTCCACCGCCGCCCCCGGCGTGGTGATTTCCCACGGGCTCATGGCGGCGTCGCCGACGATCACCAGCTTCCAGTCGGGCGGATAGGTGTGCAGCACGTCCCAGGTGCTGATGCGGTCATCCCAGCGCCGGGCATTGTCACGCCACAGATGGCCATAGGGGCAGTTGTGGAAGTAGTAATGTTCCAGGTGCTTGAACTCGGAGCGCGCCGCCGAGAACAGTTCCTCGCAGGTCTGGATGTGCGAATCCATGGAGCCGCCCACGTCCAGCAGCAGCAACACCTTGATCTTGTTGTGACGCTCGGGCCGCATGCGGACGTCGAGCATGCCGCCGGCCCGCGCCGTGCCGGTGATGGTGGCGTCCAGGTCCAACTCGGTCGCCGCCCCCTCGCGGGCGAATTTGCGCAAGCGGCGCAAGGCCATGCGGAAGTTGCGGGTGCCCAGCTCCAGAGTGTCGTCCAGGTTCTTGAAGTCGCGCCGGTCCCACACCTTGACGGCGCGGTTGTGGCGGTTGGTCTTTTGTCCGATGCGGATGCCCGCCGGATTATAGCCATAGGCGCCAAAGGGTGAGGTGCCGCCGGTGCCGATCCACTTGCTGCCGCCGTGATGTTCCTCGTTTTGTTCGGCCAGACGCTGGCGCAGGGTCTCCATCAATTTGTCGAAGCCGCCCAGGGCCTGGATTTCGGCCATTTCCTCGGGCGTCATCAGCTTTTCCGCCAGGGCGCGCAGCCATTCCTCGGGGATTTCGGCCAAGAATTCCTCGATGCTGCCGGCTTCCGACACCACGCCGTCGAACACCTGGGCGAAGACGCGGTCGAACTTGTCGAGGTTGCGTTCGTCCTTCACCAACAGGGCGCGCGACAGATAATAGAAATCCTCGACGCTGAACCCCGCCGCGCCCTTGGCCACCGCTTCCAACAGCGTCAGGTATTCACGCAAGGAAACCGGAACCTTGGCGGCGCGTAAGGAAAGGAAAAGGGTGAGGAACATGGGCTCACCCGCCCCGGCGGTTGAGGAAGGCCAGACGCTCGAACAGGTGGATGTCCTGTTCGTTCTTCAACAGCGCCCCATGCAGCTTGGGGATCAGGCTTTTGGCGTCTTGGCCGCGCAATTCGTCGGGCGACAGATCCTCGGACACCAGCAGCTTGATCCAGTCGAGCAATTCCGACGTCGACGGCTTTTTCTTCAACCCCGGCACCTCGCGCACGTCGAAGAACACGGTCAGCGCCTGATGCAGCAGCGCCGATTTGATGCCGGGATAATGCACCTCGACGATGCTTTGCATGGTGTCGCGGTCGGGGAAGCGGATGTAGTGAAAGAAACAGCGGCGCAGGAAGGCGTCGGGCAGTTCCTTTTCATTGTTCGAGGTGATGATGACCAAGGGCCGCTTGGCCGCCTTGATCACCTGCTGGGTTTCGTAGACGTGGAACTCCATGCGGTCGAGTTCCAGCAACAGGTCGTTGGGGAACTCGATATCGGCCTTGTCCACCTCGTCGATCAGCAGCACTGGGCTGGGGTCGGTCTCGAAGGCCTGCCACAGCTTGCCCTTGACGATGTAATTGGCGATGTCGTGCACGCGCGGGTCGCCCAGTTGCGAATCGCGCAGGCGCGCCACCGCGTCATATTCGTACAGGCCCTGCTGGGCCTTGGTGGTGGATTTGATGTGCCAGGGGATCAAGGGACGGCCCAAGGCCTTGGCCACTTCCTGGGCCAAAACCGTCTTGCCGGTACCGGGCTCGCCCTTGATCAGCAAGGGGCGTTCCAGGGTCAGGGCGGCGTTGACCGCCACCATCAGATCAGGGGTGGCGATGTAACTGTCGGTACCGGTGAATTTGCTCATGGGTTTCCTCCTGGCCGACCAAGGTACGGTCGGTCAGGAGGAAGGGCAAGATATGGAATGGGTCTTTTCAGGGCTCTGCCCTGACCCGCCAGGGACTCGGTCCCTGGACCCTATTCCGTTTAGACCAAGGGGATCAAAGGGATCAAATCCCTTTGCGGGTGCGGGCAGAGCCCGCCCCCAAGCCCGCGCGGCGCGAGCGAGCCCGTCTACGGGCCGGCCTTCGGCCCTATTGCATGCGCATGCCGGAGCAGACGCGGATGATGAAGGCGTCGATGTCGTCGTTCATGCCCACCGTGCGCGCGGCCATGTCGCCGGCGGCGATCAGCACCTGATCGGCGGCCTCGGTGGCGGTGCCGGCCACGTCCGACACCTCGCCGATGGTGTTGGCGACCGTCTGTACCCCGGCGGCGACGTCGCGGATCGAGCGGCTGATCTCGGCCACCGCCGCCGATTGCTGCTCGGTGGCGGCGGCGATGCCGGACGAATTGTCGTTGATGTCGCGGATCATGCCGGCGATGCGGCGCACCGCGTCCACCGCGCCACGGGTGGCCTGGCGCATGCTTTCGATCTGGTTGGTGATGTCGTCGGTGGCCCGGCTGGTCTGGTTGGCCAGCGACTTCACCTCGCCGGCGACCACGGCGAAGCCCTTGCCGGCCTCGCCGGCACGCGCCGCCTCGATGGTGGCGTTAAGGGCCAGCAGATTGGTCTGGCTGGCGATCTCGGTGATCATCTTGACCACGTCGCCGATCTTTTGCGCGGCATCGGCCAGCCCTTGGATGGCGTGGTCGGTTTGCGCCGCCACTTCCACCGTGTCTTGGGCCATGTCGGCGGATTGCTGGATGCGTGCGGCCACTTCGCGGATGCCCGCCGACACCTGCTCGGCCGCCGCCGCCACCGATTCGACGCTGGCCGAGGCATCCCCGGCGGCGCGGGCGACGGTGGAGGACTGGTCGCTGGTCTGGTTGGCGATGTCGCGCATCTGCTGGGCGGTGGCTTCCAGCTCGGTGGCGGTGGAGGCCACCGCCTGGCTCATATGTTTGATGGTGTTGCCGACGCCGGTGGCTTCGGTGACGAATTCCTTGGATTTGTTTTCCATGCTGGTCAGCGCGTCGTTGATCAGGCGGGCATGGTCGGAAAACTCGCCGACCAGACCTTCCAGCAGGATGTGACGGAAATAGCGGCCTTGGGCGGTCATGGCCATGGCGGCGTCGGCTTCCTTGGTGAAAGCCTCGGTCAGATCCAGCAGGCGGTTGATGGCATGGTCCAGATCGCCCAGCACCCCGGCTTCACGAATGCCGATGACGCGGGCATCCAGGCGGCCGGCGGCGGCCTGGGACAGGATCGAGGTCGCCCGGTGCACGGCGGAACGGGTGCGCAGCACCATCAGCAGGCAGACCAAGGTCGCGACACAGCTGATGGCGGCGAGGACGGCATTGACAACCGAGCCGGACAGCAGACCGGCCACCAGCAGAATGCCGGCGGCGGCGGCGGCGGCCAGGGCGGCCAGCCAGGCCTTAGAGAGCGAAGACGAATTCATCGTAGGGCACCCCCAGCGCCTGTAGCTTGTCGGTCAAGGCCTGATAGGCCGCTTCCATTCCCTTTTTGCGGTCTGGCGCCGCGTCTTCGATGGCCGCCAATTCAGCATAGAGCGCTTCCGCCTTGGCCACCGCCTGACGGGTGGGAACCCGGCGGTTGGAGTGATAGCTGACGATCTCGCCAGCAGCATTGAAGGTGGGGGTGACGTGGGCCAAAACCCAATAATGGTCGCCGTTCTTGGCCCGGTTCACCACATAGGCAAAGCATTCCTTGCCCGAGCCGATGGTGTCCCATAACAGCTTGAACACGCAGCGCGGCATGGCGGGATGGCGGATGACGCTATGGGGCTGTCCCAGAACCTCGGCCTCGCTATAGCCGGCCAAGCGCAGGAACACCGCGTTGGCATAAATCAGCCGCCCCTTCGGATCGGTTTTGCTGACGATGATCTCGTCCGTGCCGAAGGTGCGCTCGATTCCGGTCAGCTTAACATCGCTTCGTGCCATATCCCCCCCACGGGTCGGCTCGTTGATGACGAATTCCGCGAAGAACCGACGGCCCTGCGCAAGGGATTAACATATAGAGGTAAGGAATTAACCCATAATTAAAAATACTTATCTTCTCATCCCAACAGTCGCCATTTAGCTTTCAGGTGGAGTATCCGATACTGTCAACAACCATGGATTTTGCAGCGCACAAAAGCAATCTCTTTAGACATTATCTAAAATTACTGTGTGCAAGCCGACGCCCTAATTTTCTTGCGGTTTCGTCCGTTTTTAGCCAAAAGCCAGGGCATGAATTACCGACACGCATACCATGCCGGCAATTTCGCCGACGTTCATAAGCATGCCGCCCTGGCGCTGATCCTGGAACACCTGAAGCGCAAGGATTCTCCTTTCGCTTATATGGATAGCCATGCCGGCATCGGCGCCTATGATCTGGGCTCGGTTCAGGCGGAAAAAACCGGGGAATGGCAAGGCGGCATCGCCAAGGTGATGGCGGCGGCCAACCCACCGGAGGAACTGGCGCCGTTCCTCGACGTGGTCCGCCGGCTCAACCCCGATGGTGGCCTGCGTCATTATCCCGGATCGCCCATGATCGCCGCCCTGCTGACCCGCCCCGCCGACCGTCTGGCCCTGTGCGAATTGCATCCCGAGGATTGTGCCGAACTGCGGGCCCGCTTCGCCGGCGATCATCGGGTCGGCGTGCATCATCGCGACGGCTATGACGGGGTCAAGGCGTTGTTGCCGCCGCCGGAACGGCGCGGCCTGGTGCTGATCGATCCGCCCTTCGAGGTGCGTGATGAGTTCGAGCGCATGCGCAAGGGTCTGGTCCAGGCGATGAAGCGTTGGCCTACCGGGCTTTATGCCCTGTGGTACCCGATCAAGGCGCGGGCCGCCATCGACCGCTTCCATGCCGATCTGACCATGCTGGGGTTGCCCAAGACCCTGGCGGCGGATATCTGGATCAGGGGCGGCGATGCACCCGACCGCCTGAACGGCTGTGGCTTGGTGCTGATCAATCCGCCGTGGAAGCTGGATGAAGCCTTGGGCCGGCTGATGCCGTGGCTGGCGGCAACCTTGGGCGAGGCCGACGCCTCGTCGCGGCTGGACTGGATCATCCCCGAAAAAGGCTGATCGGGTTTCGCTTCTAACCGAACAGATCCAAGATCGTATTGGTGCGGGTGCTCGACCGGGTGAAGCCCAGGGTGGACGACCCGTAGCTGGCGGCACGGGCGGCGGCGCTGGCTTCGTTGGCGGCACTTTGGCTATTGATGGCCTTGGCCACCGAATCCAGGGCGGTGCCAGCCTTGGGCGTGCTACTGAGCGCGGCGCTGATCTGGCTGAAAGCCTCGAGACCCGGATTGGTCCGCACCGGGGTGATGACACTTTTGGCCACTTGCAGATTGTAATCCACCCGTTGCGCCTGGGCCGAGGCCAGGGCCACCTGTCCCGCTGCCTGGCGCAACGACGCGGTGTCGGTGATTTTAAGATCATCCAGCCCCAGCGCCTTGCTGTCCAGCTTTTGGCTGTTCACCCTGACCGTGTCGCCGGCGGCCGAGGTCACCGTCACCGCTGCGGCGGTGCCGCCCAGCAGGTTGGCACTTCCCACCTGCGCCCCGGTGGACAGGGCATTGATCTGCTCGCGCACTTGGGTGACGCGTTGGTCGAGCCGGGTGATTTCATCCTGGGCCAGGGCGGAGCCGGCCTGGGATGCGGTCGCCAGCTCCTTGCGCAGGGCGCTCAGCGCCTCAAAGGCCTTGCCGGCATTCTCGGATGCCTTGTTGATGGTAGCGCTGCTTTGCTGGGCCGATTGGGCGGTGCTGGCGGCAGTCGCGGCGGAGGTGGTTTGCGAGGTGACGGCCAAGGCAGCACTACCCGCCGCCGCGACCTTGCTGACGGTACCGCCGCTGAGAAGCGCATAGCTATCGCTGGAAATCGGAGCGATACCGGCCATGATGACCCTCACGTGTAAAACACATGCTTATTATAGCGCGATCAGCGCGCCATGGATAGCCGCCTCACCCCCAGCAGCGGGACACCTGGGACAACAGCCATTCCCATCGACTTTGACTGGGGACGGGAGCGGGGGCGGGAGTAGGAGGAGGGACAGGGACAGGGACAGGGATGGGAGCGGGAGGAGGGGGCGGGGCGGGGGCGGCCGTGGGCAAGATTTCCAGCCATTGACGCAGCAATGGCGACAGCTTTTCCGTGGGGCCGTGCAGGCGCCGCAGGGCCAACAGGTCGGAAAGCGCCATCCAGCACCAATCCTGGCTTTCATGATTGATGGCGGGGTCGAATTCCACCTGGGTGGTCACCACGAACAGCAGATTGCGCTTGGTTCCGGTCCGGCAATGGCCCAGATAGATCAGATCGTCGCGGGCGGCGCTGACGCCGGCTTCTTCCGCCAATTCGCGCAAGGCGGTCTCTTCCGGGTGCTCGCCATCATCAATGCCGCCGCCGAAGAAATTCCAGCGCCCGGCATTGCGGGTGGTTGGGCCGCGCTTGGCCAGCAACACCCGATTGGTGCCTGGACAAACCACCGCCACCCATACCGAAACCCGCATGACACCCCCACCGGCGCAATTAGAGCATTTTCACGCGGAGCGTGGATATGCGACGAGCCCGGAGTCGTAGACGTGTGCTTCGCCCACAGTGGCGTCTGAACCGCCCGGCACGGGCCATTGGCAAAACCTTGGACTCATGTCCAAGGAACGCATTTTGGCCCAAGCCGGTCAAGCCGGACAAGCCCGGACCGATGACCAAGCGGTTACAGTTTCAGCCGGTCGACCATGGATTGATGGCTTTCCAGCTTGGACAGCGGGCCGATGGCGGCGATGGTCGGCGGGGTGGCGAACAGCCGCCGCGCGACGCGGGCGATCTGGGCGCCGTCGATTGCTTCCACCTTGTCGACCACTTCCTGGGTGGGGATGGGGCGGCCATAGACCAGCACCTGACGGGCCAGTTGCTCGCAGCGCGAGCTGGTGCTTTCCAGGCTCATCAGGATCGACGCCTTCAACTGGGCACGGGCGCGTTGCAATTCATCGGCGTCGACGCCTTGGCTGATCTTGACCACCTCGTCGCACAGCACCGGCACCAGTTCTTCCACTTCGTCCTCGCCGGTGCCGGCATAGATGCCGAACAGGCCGCCATCGGCATAGGACGAGGCGAAGGAATAGATGGAATAGACCAGGCCGCGCTTTTCGCGGATTTCCTGGAACAGGCGCGAGCTCATGCCGCCGCCCAGCAGGGTCGACAGCACCGAGGCGGTGTAATAATCAGGGTCGTCATAGGCGACGCCGCCATAGCCCAGCACCAGATTGACCTGCTCGATATCGCGTTCCTCGCGATATTCACCTCCCTGGTACAGGGCCGGGGCCGGCACCACGTCGGCGGCGGTGGGCAGGTCAGCGAAGGCCTGACCGGCAAGCTCCACCAACTGGTCATGGTCGATGCGGCCCGCCGCCGACAACACCATGCGCGGGGCGGAATAATGGGTGGCCATATAGCCCAGCACGGTGTCGCGGCTCATGGCGCGCACCAAATCCTCGGTGCCCAGCACCGGGCGGCCCAGGGGCTGGTCGGGGAAGGCGGTGGTCTGGAAATGGTCGAAGATGATGTCGTCGGGAGTGTCGAAGGACTGATTGATTTCCTGGACCACCACCGCCTGCTCGCGCGCCAGTTCCTCAGCATCGACGGTGGAGTTTTGCAGGATGTCGGCCAGGATATCCAGGGCCAGGGCCGAATCCTCCTTCAGCACCTTGGCGTAATAGGCGGTGTGGTCGCGCGCCGTATAGGCGTTCAAATGGCCGCCGACGGCATCCATTTCCTCGGCGATGGCCCGGGCCGAACGGCGTTCGGTGCCCTTGAAGGCCATGTGTTCGAGCAGATGCGAGATGCCGTTGATCTCCGCCGGTTCGTGCCGGGTGCCGGCATCGACCCACAGGCCCAGAGACACGCTTTCCACCGTGTCCATGGGGTCGGTGAGCACGCGCAGGCCGCTCGGCAGGGTGGTTTCGCGCAGGCCGCTCATGTCCGCACCCGCTCGGCGAAGGTGGCGACGTAATCGCGCACGCTGTTCAGATCATTGGCGATGACGTCGAAGCGTTCGGGCCGCTCGAACAGATCGGCCATGTGTTCGGGCAAGGGCGGCCGGAAACCCGTGGCCTTTTCCACCGCATCGGGGAACTTGGCCGGGTGGGCGGTGGCCAGGGCGATCAGGGTCGAGCTCTTATAGGAATGGCCCTTGATGCCGGCGGCGACGCCGATGGCCGAATGGGGGTCGAGCATCTCGCCGGTCTGGGCCCGCATCACCTTCATCACCGCCAGGGTTTCCTCGTCGCTGTACCGATGGCCCTCGAACATTTCGCGCATGGCGCCATAGGCGCCCTGGGGCATGTCCATGCGCCCGGTGGCGCGGAACTCGTCCATCAGCCTGCCCACCGCCATGCCGTCATTGCCGAGATAATGGAACACCAGACGCTCGAAATTGGACGACACCTGGATGTCCATGCTGGGCGACAAGGTGGGGACGACGCCGTCGGCAGTCATCGACCCGGTCTCGAAGAAACGGGTCAGGATGTCGTTGCTGTTGGAGCCGACGATGAATTTTTCCACCGGCAGGCCCATCTGGCGGGCACAGAAGCCGGCGAAGACATTGCCGAAATTGCCGGTGGGGACCGAAAACGTCATGGCCACGTCGGGCGCGCCCAGGGCGACGGCGGAGGCGAAGTAATAGACGATCTGGGCCATGACCCGGGCCCAGTTGATGGAATTGACCGCCGACAGGTTATAGGTGTCGCGGAAGTCATGGTCGTTGAACAGCGTCTTGACCATGTCCTGGCAGTCGTCGAAGGTGCCTTGGACCGCCAGATTGCGCACATTGGCCGACAGCACCGAGGTCATCTGCCGGCGCTGCACCTCCGAGGTGCGGCCCTGGGGGTGCAGGATGACGATGTCGATGGCGTCGCGGTCGCGGCAGGCCTCGATGGCGGCCGAGCCGGTGTCGCCCGAGGTGGCGCCGACGATGGTGACGCGCTGGCCGCGCTTCTTCAGCACATGGTCGAACAGCCGCCCGACCAGTTGCAGGGCGTAATCCTTGAAGGCGATGGTCGGGCCGTGGAACAGTTCCAGCACCCATTGATTGCGGCCCAATTGCTTGAGCGGCGCCACCGCCGGATGGGTGAAGCGGGCATAGGTGTCGACCACCAGTTCGGTCAGTTCGGCCCGGGTCAGGCAGCCCTCGACGAAGGGCGCCATCACCTCGATGGCGATCTCGTGATAGGACAGCCCGCGCATGGCCCGGATCTGGTCAGCGGAGAATTGCGGCCAGCTTTGCGGCACGTACAAGCCGCCATCGCGGGCCAGACCGGCCAACAGGACATCGTCGAAGGACAAAACGGGCGCATTGCCCCGGGTGCTGACATATTTCACGGATCACAGGCTCCGGTACGGAAAAACGGGCAACATTAGCGGCACTTCCGGCTTAGTCCAAGTAGCGTTTACGCAAATGCGCCTTGAACACCCCGGCATCCAGCGGCTTGCCGGTGGCGGCGACCAGCAGGTCGCGGGTGGACAGGCGTGATCCCTGGCCGTGAACATGGGTGCGCAGCCACGCCAGCAGCGGGGCGAAATCGCCCCGGGCGATGCCGGTCTCGATGGCCGGGTCGGCGGCCAAGCCAGCGGCGAACAACTGGGCGGCGGTCATGGCGCCCAAGGTGTAGGTGGGGAAATAGCCCCACGAGCCGCCATACCAGTGGATGTCCTGCAAGCAGCCCAAGCGGTCGTCGGGCGGGGTGATGCCCAGCAGGCGGCCATAGCCGTCATTCCAGGCGGCGGGCAGGTCGGCCAGATCCAGGCGGCCTTCGATCAGCGCCTTTTCCAGGCCGTAACGGATGATCACATGGGCGGGATAGGTGCATTCGTCGGCATCGACGCGGATGAAGCCGCGCTTGACCCGGGTGCCCAGGCGATAAAGGTTTTCCGGCTGCCATGCTGACCCGGTGCCGTCGAAGGCCTGTTGCATCAGGGGGGCGGCGAAGGCGGCGAAGCCGCGCGACCGGCAGGCCTGCATCTCCATCAGCAGGCTTTGGCTTTCATGCATCTGCATGCCGCGCGCGCGGCCCACCGGCTGATAGCGCCATTTACCCGTGGGCAGGCCGAAATCATAAAGCGCATGACCGGTCTCGTGGATCACCCCCATCAGCGCCGGGGTGAAATCGTCGGTGTCATAGCGGGTGGTGATGCGCACATCCTCGGGGTAGCCACCGCAGAACGGATGGGCGCTGACGTCCTGGCGGCCATGGTGGAAATCGAAACCCAGCACCGCCATGATCCGTTGGCCCAAATGCTTCTGGCTTTCCACCGGGAACGGCCCGGCGGGCAATTGGGGCTCCGGGCGTGCCGCCTGGGCATCCAGGGCTTGGCCGATGAAATCGGGCAAAAAGGTTTCCAGGTCGGCGAACACCGCGTCGATGTCGGCGGAGCGGCCATCGGGCTCGTACTGATCCAACAGCGCGTCATAGACCCCCACCCCCAGGGCCTCGGCCTTGGCCTGACCGGCTTGGATGGTGAGGTTGAGGATCTCGCGCAAAGAGGGCAGCACGGCGGCGAAATCGGCATTGGGCCGGGCCTGGCGCCAGATCATCTCGCAGGCCGATTCCGCCTTGGCCATGGCCTCGACCAGATCGGCGGGCAGGGCGGCGGCGTGGACCCAGTCGCGGTGCATTTCGCGCAAGTTGGCCCGCTGCCACTCATCCAGCGCCTCGGCCTTGGCCGCCGCCAGCAGATCGGCCATGTCGGCGCCGGTCAGCGCCTCATGCGACAGGGTCTTCAACAGCGCCAGCTGTTCCGCCCGCGCCTCGGCCCCGCCCTCGGGCATCATCGTCGCCATGTCCCAGTGCAACACCGACAAGGCATCGCCCAAAATCGCCGCCTTCTTGAAACGGGCTTCCAAAAGATCATATGCGCGGGACATGCGGACTCCTGTGACGGTCTGGCGGCAGCGGCGGTTTTCCCGCTAATATGGGCATGGTTCAAGACATTATCAGGGGAACGTCCATGGCCAAGGCCAAATTCGCGGTGATCTTGTCGGGATGCGGCGTCTATGACGGTGCCGAAATCCATGAGGCGGTGCTGACCTTGCTGGCCATCGACCGGGCCGGGGCCGCTTATCAGTGCTTCGCCCCCGACGTGGCGCAGATGCATGTCATCAACCACCTGACCGGCCAGCCCGCCGAAGAAAGCCGCAACGTGCTGGTGGAAGCGGCGCGTATCGCCCGCGGCCATATCAAGCCCCTGTCGGAGCTGGACATGGCCGATCATGACGCCCTCATCCTGCCCGGCGGTTTCGGCGCCGCCAAGAATCTGTGCAGCTTCGCCGTCGCCGGCCCCGATTGCACGGTCGAACCCCAGACCGAACGGGTGATCAGGGCCGCCCATGCCGCCGGCAAGCCCATCGGCGCCCTGTGCATCGCCCCCGCCTTGATCGCCAAGGTGTTGGGCGCTGTCACCGTCACCATCGGCTCTGACGCCGGCACCGCTCAGGCGGTGGAGGCCACCGGGGCCAGCCATGTCATCACCAGCCACGGCCAGACCGTCGTCGACAGGGCCAACAAGCTGGTGTCGTCGCCGTGCTACATGCTCGATGCCACCATCTCGCAAATCGACGACGGCGCCCGGGCGGTGGTCGCCGACATCCTGAAGATGCTGGCCTGAGCCCGCCCGTGGACACCGGCGCCCATGTGTTGCAGCAGACCCTGGACGCCCTGGAAGACGGTGTGATCCGCTTCGACGGCGACCTGTGTCTGTTGGTCTGGAACCGGGCGGTGGTGGACTTGATGGCCTTCCCGCCCGAATTGATGCGGGTGGGCACGCCGTTCCTGTCCTTTGTCGAATTCAACGTCGCCCGCGGCGAACACGGCTCCGGCGAACGCCGCCTGATCGTCAGCCAGCGCTTGGCCAGTCTGACCGATTCCTATTCCCGTCGCCGTCCCGACGGCACGTTGATCCGCATCCGCTCGACCGCCATGGCCGATGGCGGCATCGTCAAGGTCTTCACCAAGGTGAGCGAGGGGCGCAGCACGCAAGACCCGGTCCCCGCCCTGACCGCGCGCGAGCGCGAGGTCTTGCTGTGGGCGGCCCAGGGCAAGACGGCGTGGGAGACATCGGCCATCCTCGGGATTTCATCGAAGACGGTGGAATTCCACCTGGGCAATTGCGGTCGCAAGCTGGGATCGGCGACCAAGGCCCAGACCATTCTGGCCGCCGCCCGCAAGGGGTTGCTGCCATTGTGACCCAGCCATGTGGGGACGGGCATGGATAAGCTTCGTTCTTTCGTATAAGTTCATAAAAAACAAACGTCTGGTCAGGGAGGCGACAATGGCGGAGGCAGCAGCCCCACCCCGGAAGATCCGCGTGCCCTTGCTGGCTCTGGCTTTGCTGGCTTGTGTCCAGGCCACGTGGCTGATCGGCGAGTTCGGCGCCGAACGCAGCGCCTCGCTGCAGCGCCAGGCGCTGGCCCCCGGCAACGAACTGACCACCTTGCTGCGGCACGAGACCGAAAGCGCCCAACGCCACTTGGCCATTGTCCAGTCCCAGGCCGAGGTGGTGCTGAAGGAACGGGTGCGCCAGCGGGTGGACGAAGCGGTGGCCATCGCCCAGGCCATCCACGATCAGGCCGCCGGCACCGTGCCCCAGGCGGCGATCAAGGCTCTGGTGCGTGAAGCCTTGCGTTCGCCCCGCTTCTTTTCCGGGCGCGGCTATTATTTCATCGATGACACGGACGGCAATTGCATCTTGCTGCCCACGGTTCCGCGGCTGGAAGGCACGTCGCTGATGAACAATCGCGACGATGCCGGGCGTTATATCATGCGCGAGTTGATCCGCGCGGTTTCCGGCCCCGGTGATGCCGGCTATGTGCGCTACAGCTGGTACCCGCCCAATGTTACCGACCGCATGGACGACAAGATTGCCTATGCCCGCCAGTTCAAGCCGTTCGGCTGGCTGATCGGCACCGGCGACTACGTCTCGGCGGTGGAGGCCGGGTTGAAGGCCGATGCCCTGGAAC
This sequence comes from Stygiobacter sp., assembly GCA_006218045.1. Classification (GTDB taxonomy): domain Bacteria; phylum Pseudomonadota; class Alphaproteobacteria; order Rhodospirillales; family Magnetospirillaceae; genus Magnetospirillum. The sequence continues at coordinate 65,648 of VBWB01000007.1, read as the reverse complement.
GCCTGCGGGCCGTGCGTCTGGCCCGGGGCGGACATCTGGTCGTGTTGGACCACAACGGGGTGATCAAGTTGTTTCCCGATGCCCCCAACCTTGAGGGGACCCGGCTGGAAAACCTGACCGACGGGCCGGAGGCCATCGCCCTCAGAGCCGTTCATGCCATCGCCGTCACCGGCGGCGGCGGTACCAGCTTCACCATGGCGGTCAGCGACACCGGACGGCAACAGACCTGGTTCGCCTGGGCGCAAAGCGAGCCCACCTTCAATTGGGTGGTGGCAGCCATGGCCGCCAGCGACGAGAGCGAAGCGGATGAAAGCGGCCTGTGGCGCAGCCTGGGCCGCTTCGTCCTGCCCATGGTCATGCTGGTGACGGTGGTCTGGATCATCACCATCCTGTCCGGGCGGCAGCGGGAAAACCAGACATGAACCCCAGCCTGTTGCTGCGCAGCCTGCGGGCCGGCCAGATCCTGTTCCTGGCGGTGCTGTTGTCGGTGACCTTGGCGGCCTCTTTGTTCATCTGGTGGGCCGAGGTCCAGCGTGAAGAGGCCAATGTCCGCTCTGATTTCGAGCGCAACACCGATCAGGTGTTCAGCGCCCTGTCGGCACGGCTGGAGATATTTCAGGCCATCTTGCGGGCCGGCGCCGGCACCTGGGCCGAATACCCCGACATGGGCGTCAATGAGTGGAACACCTTCGTTCAGCGGGCCTTGCTGGATGCCGAATATCCCGGCGTCGACGGTCTGGCGGTGGCGGTTCCGGTGGAAGCACAGCAGAAACAGGCCTTCATCACCGATATCCGCCAACGGCTGTGGCGCAATTTCACCATCCACCCCGACAATACGGGACAGGACAGCGCCGTCGTTACCCATATCGCCCCGTTGTCGCGGGCGGCCAAGGCCATCGGCTTCGACATCGCTTCGCATCCGGGCCGCTGGCAGGCGGCGCAACTGGCCCGCGATACCGGCAAGACCACGTTAAGCACACCGCTATCCCTGATCACCAGCGGCGGCGAGAACCGGGCCTTTCTGCTGATCCATCCCATTTATCGTCCCGACTACCCCACCGCCACCGTCGTCCAGCGCCGTGATGCCTTGTTCGGCTGGTTGCTGCTGGGCCTGCACGCCCAGACCCTGGTCGGCAACATCGCCAATACGATCAAGGATCCGTTGCTGGATATCAGCGTCTATTCCGGCGGCATCACCGAATCCAACCGCATCTACGGCGCCGACCAGCCGCGCCGGCTGGAAGCCGGCATGTTCGAGACCCGCCGGGTGCTGGATTTCGCCGGCAGCCGTTGGACCGTGCTGGCCCACCGCCATCTGCCCGGCTCGGCCCTGTGGTTCGGTGCCGCACCGCTGATCTTGCTGGGTATCTGCATCGCTCTCAGCCTGACGGTGACCGCCGCCGCCGCCTTGCTGCTGGTCTCGCGTGAGCAGAGCCGGCAATTGGCGGCACAGGCCATGGGCCAGTTGAGCCGCACCGAGCGCACCTTGGCCGGGGTTACCGCCGCGGCCCCGGGCACGGTGTTTCAATGGCAGCAACGCGTCGATGGCGGCGGCGGCTTCAGCTTCGTCTCGCCGCAGGCAATTCCCATGTTCGGCATCGCCCCCGAGACGCTGACCGCCGATTGGCGGCACCTGCCCTTCGCGCCCGAGGAATTGCAGGCCTGGCCCCGGGCCATGGCGGAAGCCGCCGCCGCCGATGGCGAATGGCAGATGGAAGGGCGCTATGGCGCCGCCGACGGCAATTCGCGCTGGTGGAAATGCACCGCCTCGCCCAGCCCCGGCGACGACGGCTCCGTCGCTCTCAACGGCATTTTCGTCGACATCACCGAACAAAAGGACGCCCAGCGCCAGTTGGCCGAGCGCGAGCGCACCTATCGGGAGATGTTCGAGCGCACCAGCGCCGTCAAGGTGCTGATCGATCCGGAAAACGGCAAGATCGTCGACGCCAATGCCGCCGCCTGTGCCTATTATGGCTATGGCGCCGATGACGGCAATCGCTGGGCCGGTCAGGTCTCGCTGATGGCCGAGGAGGAGTTGCGGCAGGTGCTGGCCCGCAGTGTCGGTGGCGAACAGCAATTCTTCCGCTCGCGCCATCGCCTGATGTCGGGCGAGGTGCGCGAGGTCGAGGTCCATATGGGACCGGTGCGCATGAACGGACGGCAATACGTGCACGCCATCGTCCACGACGTCACCGACCGCGAACGTTATCAGGCCGAATTGATGGAGAAATCGGCCAAACTGGAAACCTCCAACGCCGAGTTGGAGCAGTTTTCCTATGTGGCGTCGCACGATTTGCAGGAGCCGTTGCGTACCATCGCCAGCTTCCTGCAATTGCTGGAACGCCGCTATGACGACAAGCTCGACGATGACGGCCGTCAGTTCATCGGCTTCGCCGTCGATGCCGCCTCGCGCCTGCAAGCGATGATCCAGGATCTGCTGGAATATTCCCGCGTCGGCACCCGCGGCCGCCCCTTCGCCGCCACCGAGATGGATCGGGTCTGCGCCGTCGCCCAGGGCAACCTGACCCGCGCCATCCAGGAATCCGGCGCCCGCATCACCGCCGAGCCCCTGCCCAAGGTGATGGCCGATGAGGTGCAGATGGTCAGCCTGTTACAGAACCTGATGGGTAACGGGCTGAAATACCGGCGCGACAACGTGGTGCCGCAAATCCGTATCTGGGCCGAGGAAGAGGCCGAGCGCTGGGTCTTCTCCGTCGCCGATAACGGCATCGGCATCGAGCCGCAATATTTCGACCGTATTTTCCTGGTGTTCCAGCGCCTGCACACGCGGGAGAAATTCGGCGGCACCGGCATCGGCTTGGCTTTGTGCCGCAAGATCGTGCACCGTCACGGCGGTGATATCTGGCTGGACTCGGTGCCGGGCCAGGGCACCACCTTCCATTTCAGCCTGCCCAAGCGCGCCTCGTCGGAAGCGGCGTGACGCCGACGGCTTCCCCCTCTCCCGAGAGGTGGGGGGCTTTGGATAAGGTCGGAAATATCGAAAGAATCAGGCGGCGCGGCGGAAGCGGAAGCGCTTGTTGCGCTTGCGGCTGGCCACCAGAACGGCGGTGCCGGCCATGCCGACCACAACCCAGGCCGGCAGTTCCATGATCATCGCTTCGAGGGCGGCGAACAGGCTTTGTTCCATCGCCGGTTCAGGCGCTGCGCCCACCAGCAAGGTGATAACGTCGGCGGTGAGGATACCGGCATAATCCGCCGGCCCCAGGGCCAAAACGGCGTCCCCCGACGCCATGATCACGGTTACCGCGATCAGGAACCATCCGACGATACGGCCCAGCAGCATGACGCCCCCGCAAGGATTTTATCGACATTTAATTCAGATCATAAGGTTTGCACCCTAGACGACCAAATTTCAACGGTTTTCGCGTCCCGCCCAAGTTTTTACCAGACCTTGCCTTTGGTCTTGCAGGCCCATCTGGTTCCGTGTATTTTCCCGCCTCTCTGATCCGGGCAACGTCCGGTCAGGCGATGCGGAGGGATGGCCGAGCGGTCGAAGGCGCACGCCTGGAAAGTGTGTATACGTCAAAAGCGTATCGAGGGTTCGAATCCCTCTCCCTCCGCCAATTACATAGACAAACCGCCCCTCTGAGGGCGGTTTTTGTTTTCTACCCACATTCCTACCCACGCTGCCGCATTAGCCTGTGGTGGATTGGTGTGGTGGCCAGTGGATTGAACCGCCGCACCCAGTTCTGCCGGCCCTCGTCTGCTGCCGCCGTCCTCCTCCAGCTTACGCAGTCTCGAAAGGCAGGCCCTCGCCCTTACTTGGCCGCGCCATTCAGAAACAGATCGACGGCCTTGCGGACGTGTTTTTCCCGTTCGCGCTCGCCCATCGCCGGTCCGCCCAGCAGGGTTTGCAGGAGCGGCTGGCCGATGATGGCCTGAATGAACTGCTGGTCCAGAAGGTTGACGTCGCCGACGCGGAGTGAGCCATCGTCGGCGAAGCGACCAAAAATGGCGCGGACCGGGTTGGAAGCGTCAGGCGGTGTCTCCTGGTACATGCGCGCGCAGAGTTCCGGCAATCGCGCGGCGTCCGCGAACACGATCCGATGGAAGGCGATCGATTCCGGCGACAGGACAATGTCCAGCAGGCGGCGGCCGACGGCGGTGAGGACGTCCGACAGGCTCCCCTCGCCCTCGCCGATCTTGGCCATCTCGGCGCGCCGCTGCTCGGACATCCGAATCGCCACGGCCTGAAACAGGGCGTCCTTGTCGGCGAAGCGGCGGTAGAGCGTCAGCTTGCCGATGCCGGCATGGGCGGCAATGGCCTCGATGCTGGTCTCGCCGTAGCCGCGCTTGGCGAACAGTTCGGCGGCGGCGTCGAGAATGCGATCATGCAGTTGCTCGGCTTCCTTCAGCGACGGCCGCCCCCCATAGGGCCGCTTCGGCGGGCTGGCTTCTTCGAGTGGCATCTTCTTGCTCTGCTTCATGATCGCTCTCTGGCACTGCCGGTTTCCGCCTGTTGGCCCGGCAAGCTTCCTCACTTTGTCTTTCTAGCACATAGCCTGGCAATTTGGAAAAACAAAACGATACCGTTGCGTTCTATTTAATCCTGCGGTAAGCTCCTCCCCATGTCGACGGTTGCTCTATTCACACGAACCGCTGTGCTGCAGCCGCAACTGAGTTTCCTCCCACTGGAATGGACAAAGCCATGAAGATTCTTCGATCGCCCCCCGCAGTTCTTTCATTTTCGGCCGTGCTCAGCTTGGCCTTGGTCTCCACTGCCCTGGCCGAGGAGGTCACACCGGCAAGCGGTAAGCCGCCCTCGGATTGGGCATACAAGATCGGCGCGGGCATGGTGGTCATGCCGACCTATGAAGGCTCAAAGCATTACGAGGTCAACCCGCTTCCCGTGGCGGAGGTTTCGTGGCGCAACGCCGTTTCCTTGAGCGTGACGGAAGGGGCAAAGGTCACCATTCGGCCTCTTGCCGATGAGGGGTTCTCGGTCAGTGGCGGCGTCGGCTATTGGCTTGGGCGCAAGGAAAGCGCCGACAAGGATTATGACGACGCGCTGCGCGGCCTGGGCGACCTGTCGGGAAACGCCATCGGCAAGCTGGGCGTGGAATACCAATACAAGGCGGTCAGCGCCGGCTTAAATCTGGCGCGGGACATCGGGGGGGATCGCGACGGAACGACCATTACCATGAAGGGCGGCTACAAGATCTACCAAGGCCAAGCGTTCAAGGTCAGGGCGGAACTCTCGACCACATGGGCCGATGACAATTACATGCAAGGGCTTTTCGGCATTACTCCGGAACAGGCGGGAAAATCCGTCAAACATTATTCCGTCCATGACGCGCAGGCTGGAATGAAGGATGTGAAGATCGGCGTGAATGCCGGTTATGACATCACGTCCTCGGTCAACCTGTTCGCCCGTGTCGAAGCCGGACGTTTGCTGGGCGATGCTGCCGACAGCCCCATCGTCAAGAATCAGGGGAATGAGAACCAGTTCACAACCGCCTTGGGGGTGGTCTACCGCTTCTGACGGACCAGACTTCCTTCAAGAGAGAAGCACAGGCCGCCTCACAGTGAAAGGAATTCATGTCATGTCGACGTTAAAGCATTCTCCGGCCATTTGGCTATTGGTAATGATCCTGGCCGGCTGCGCCAACTCCCAGCCGGTTGCCTATCGAGGACTCGACTTGGCACCCCAGCTCGGTCCGAATTCCAACGATGACGACGAGCATATCCCGTTTCACTACGCGGCCAATGATGCAGACTGGAACCGATACACCGAAATCGTGCTTGATCCGGTCGTGGTCTATGGCAGCCCCGATCACCAGTTCGGAGAGTTGCCGCAAGAAGACCGGGTGGAGCTTGCCGCCTATATGGGAGAGCAGTTCGCCGAAGCGCTGAAAACCAAATACACTTTGACGGGGACGCCGAGTCCCAGGGCCTTGCGGGTCCATCTGACGCTGACGGGGGCGGAAGCGAGCACTCCCGTGGTCTCCACGCTGACCAAGGTCACCCCGGTCACTCTGGTGATCAACGTCGTGCAGACGGTGCGCGACAAGCCGGGGCCCTTCAGCGGTACGGTCAGTTATGCCGTGGAACTTTATGACAGTACCTCGAACCGGCCATTGCGCGCCTACGTGACCAAGCAATATCCGTGGGCCGAGAACATCGCGGCCAGCTTCGGAACACTTGACGCCTCCAAGGCGGGCATCCGCAACGGTGCGGAACTGTTGTTAGCGCAACTCGCCGATCGTCGGTGACCGGCGCTTCGAGCCATGTCATGCCGAATCAACGCCAAGGGCTTATTCTGGAAGGGGCGATCGGGACGGCGGTTCTCCGCTTTTCTCTACCGATATTGATTGGACTTGCCCGGAAAGAGTGGAGAGCGTTTCTCCGTTTATGCGGCTTCGGCCTCGAAGCGGCACGGGCTTTTATATCCCAGGGCGGAATATCGCCTGACGGGATTATAGAAGCCGTCGATATAACGGCCAATGGCGTTGTCGGCCTGTCGGCGTGATTGCCAGATTGTGCGCCAGATCAGCTCGGACTTGATAGTCTTGAACAAGGTTTCGACCATGGCGTTGTCGTAACAGTTCCCTTTTCCGCTCATGGAGGCGACGATTTTGTGGTCGATCAAGAGCTTGCTGTCGTCGCCAGAGCAATATTGGCTGCCACGATCGGAATGATGGATCAGCCCCGGCGGCGGTTGACGCGTGGCCAAGGCCCGTTTCAGGGCGGTCAAGGCCAGGTCCTTCTTCATGCGGTCGCTGGTCGCCCAACCGACGAGGCGCCGGGAGAACAGGTCGACGACGACCGCCAGATACAGCCAGCCTTCCGCTGTCCAGATATAGGAAATGTCGGCGCCCCATTTCTGGTCGGGGCTATCGGCGGCGAAATCCTGGAATTACGGTGACAGTGCACTGATTTGGCTGCGCGCGCATCCCGACGGCGTTCTTTGCCATACTGTAATGCATTGATTTAAAGCGAGAGAAGGTTGGGCAGGGGCCTCCTCCGCCCCGCCAATTACTCCCAAGTCCCTGATCTTCCGGCAGGATGTTGGGAAATCTCATCAAATTCTTCTCGTCGCTCCACTGGACGGTTACGGTGGGAAAATGGAGAAGATGCCCGGCCATCCCCGTCCGTAGCCCGTTGACATCAAGGGCGCCTCCCCCAAAGCCGAGAAGACCTGCTCGCTTCGCCCCAAGGATCACCGCGAGGCGCTGAAGCTGGTCCGCATCGAAGCGGCCCCTGGACGCCGCCGCCATCAGCCAGGATGTCATCGAGGTCACCTGCCGGCCCTCTCTCGACCGACATCGAGGGGCCGCAGATGGACCCGCCGCTGATCATGACGCGGTCCGAGGTCGAGGAGGGCCTGTTCCGCGTCGGGTCGGAAAATCCCCCGCTCGCGGGAACGGGGCTTTTTCTTTGTCTTCCGCTTGAGTAAACTCACGATCTGCGCGGCGAGGAAAACATGTTTGGATTCTTCAAGAACAAGTTCGACAAAGACGCCCAGGCGGCCATCGACCGGCGCGCCCAGCAGATGGCGCCCAGGGCGGCGGCCAGGGTGGCCAAGCCGGCACCGGCGGCATCCAGCCGCGACGACGATATCGCCCGCATGCACGCCCAGGTCGGCCAGTTCGTTACCCCGGAACGTCAGGCGCTGATCCAGAACGCGCTCAAGGTGCAGCGGGCCAAGCGTCAGATCCTCGATCAGCTGGATGACGAAAGCCGGGCCAAACTGGTCGCCATGGCCATCACCGCGCTGATGCGCGAAGATGCTGACCCCGGCAGCAACAAGAAGAAATAGGAAAGCCCGCTTGTCCGTCGATCCCATCGCCCTGGCCCAAGGCGTGTTGGCCGGAGACCGCCGCTCGGTCGCTCGTGCCATCACCTTGATCGAATCGACCCGCGCCGATCACCGCGAGGCAGCGGAACGATTACTGCACGAAATCCTGCCCCACGCCGGACGCTCGGTCCGTATCGGCATCACCGGCGTGCCCGGGGCCGGCAAATCCACCTTTATCGAGGCCTTCGGCCTGCATGTGGTCGACCAGGGGCACAAACTGGCGGTGCTGGCGGTCGATCCGTCCAGCCCGCGTTCGGGCGGCTCGATCCTGGGCGACAAGACCCGCATGGAGGATCTGTCGCGCGATATCCGCGCCTTCATCCGCCCCAGCCCGTCGGGCTGCACCCTGGGCGGCGTGGCGCGGCGCACCCGTGAAGCCATGTTGGTGTGCGAGGCCGCCGGTTTCGACGTGGTGGTCGTGGAAACCGTCGGCGTCGGCCAAAGCGAGACGGCGGTGGCCGACATGGTCGATATGTTCCTGCTGCTGCTGGTGCCGGGCGGCGGCGACGAGTTGCAGGGCATCAAGAAAGGTATCGTCGAACTGGCCGACGCCATCATCGTCAACAAGGCCGATGGCGATCTGGCGGGAGCGGCCCGGCGGGCGGCGCGCGACTACACCAACGCCCTGCACCTGCTGACCCCGGCCAGTGCCGCCTGGACGGTGCCGGTGCTGACCTGCTCGGCGCTGGAACGCGGCGGCATCGCCGAGGTGTGGGCGGCCATCGGCAGCTATCGGCAGACCATGACCGCCATCGGCCGCTTCGACCAGCGGCGGGCGGAACAGGCCCATGCCTGGATGTGGAATGAAATCAACGAAACCCTGCTCCAGGCGTTGAAGGACGATGATTCCGTCGCCACCCAATTACCGGCACTGGAGCGCGACGTCACCGCCGGAAGCATGGCCCCCGGCGCGGCGGCGCGGCGACTGGTCAAGGCCTTCCGCCAGAGGAACTAGCTGATTTTATACGGAAGCGTCAGTCGCTTTGCGTTGTCGTACCAGTCAAGATATGCTGCGTTCGCACCTAGCCGGAATTCAGGACCGACAATGCCCTCGTCTCCCCCCGTTTCTGCCCAAGACCTACTGATTCTGAAGCGGGAGCTGGTCGGCCTGTTCGGCCACTTGCAGCGCATCCGTAAGGAATTGGCGGCGCTGAACCCGCCGGGGGCTCCGGATCATTTCGGCTCCATGTCGGAACAGCTGGATGAGATCATTCACGCCACCGAAGGCGCCACCAACACCATCATGGAGAGCGTCGAGGGGGTCGATACCCTGATGAACGACGCCCGTGCCCTGACCAAGGACCCAAAGCTCAACGCCATCTTCGATGCCGTCACCGACAAGGTGAACATGGTGTTCGAGGCCTGCTCGTTCCAGGACATCACCGGCCAGCGAGTGACCAAGGTGGTCAATTCCATGAAATTCGTGGAAGAGCGCATCAATTCCATCATCATCACCTGGGGCCGGGATGAACTAACCAAGGTGGTGGTCGAACTGAAGGAAGAGAAAGACCCCGACAAGAAGCTGCTGCATGGGCCGCAATTGCCCGGCCAGGGGGTCACCCAGACCGACGTCGACAAAATGTTCAATCAAGATGACATCGACAAGCTGTTCGGCTGAACAAACCGAGTCTGAATCCGCTTGACGAAAGGGCTTCGGCCCCTTAAAAACGCGGCTTCCCGGCTTTGCCTGGACCCGGATTACCTGTGGCGCCCATGTCGCGCGCCCCAAGCGAACAAAGAGAGGATGTCACCATGGCCCGTCGTTGCTCCATCACCGGCAAGGGCGTTCTGACCGGTAACAACGTCAGCCACGCGAACAACAAGAGCCGTCGCCGCTTCCTGCCCAACCTGCAGGAAACCTCGGTCCTGTCCGACGCGCTGGGCCAGATGGTTCGCCTGAAGGTCTCGACTCGTGGCCTGAAGACCATTGAACACAATGGCGGTCTGGATGCTTTCCTGCTGGGCACCAACGATTCCCGTCTGCCCGACGAAGCTCGCCGCTTGAAGAAGCGCGTTGCCAAGGCTTTGGCCACCAAGCAGGCCGCCGCCGTCTAAGCGACGCCACAAGGGATGGGTGAAAACCCGGCCCCGACGTGATCATGATAAACCCCGTCGCTTCGCGGCGGGGTTTATTGCTGTTTCAATCCGGTGTCTTGGCCGCGTTCGGGGCAGTGACCGCGGCGGTGAAGATCGCCACCAGCCATAGCGACGCCTGCCACCAGCTTTGCCACAGGCCGAAACTGACGCTGGCGATAGCCACCGCACCGCCCAGCACGGCCACGGCCATGGCGCCGTCACCGCGCCGCCCCAAAGCCGGCAAAGACCTGATCGTCACCAGCAGCACCATGGACAGCAGGATCACCCCGGTCAATCCCAACTCCAGCCACACCTGACCGGGGCCGCTGTGCGGATGCAATGGCAGACGTTGCTCCTCGACCAGATAGCGTGCTTCGCCCGACGCCAATGGGGGTATCGCCGGACGCCAGACCGGAACGTGCTCCTCCGCCCCGGGGATCGTGCGCGACGCATCCAATCCCCAACCGCGCAAGGGATGTTCCCGCGTCATGTCGGCGGTGAATTTCCAGATGGTCAGCCGATGGTGAGCTGAATTGGGCAATCCCGGCCACATATCCGACGTTGCCTGCGGGTCCGGCAGCGCCGTCAGCAGTGGAAACGACAGCATGACGACGGCGATCCCGCCAAGGGTCAGCAGCGAGGTGACCCGGGGCCAGACCAGGCCCGATAGAAACAACAAGGTGATGACCGCAAGGCCGACCTTGGCCGACAAAGGATGGGATCCCAGCACCGCAACCACGCCCAACAGGAACAATCCCCCGGCCCAACGCCAGCGGCGCAAACGGATCAAGGCGATCAGGGCCGGCCCCAGCAATAAGACGTTGATGTTCACCCCTCGACTGAGAAAACGGCGAAACATATCGTGTGCGGGGGCATAGGCCGGATCGAGCATCGGCGTGAAGGTGGCCAGGAAGGTCACGAGCATGGCAATGGTAACCCCAAGCGCCAGCCCCAAACGGATCAGATCACGCCCCCCCTCGTCCGCCTGACGGGCACTTCCCAGCAGCAACGAGGCGGTGAGCGCCAACGCGGTCAAACCGCCCCAAGTTCCCACGGCCTGCCGGGGATTTTCGTTCCACAACAGGGCCGAAGCCAGAGCCCAGGCCAGAACGAGCAGCAGACACAGCGTCTGACCGGCTGACAGCCCCCATGACGGCAAGCACCCCTGGCGCCGCCAGGACAAGGCAAACACCAGCACGGCCGTGATGATGAAGGCCGGCACGGTCCCCAGAGGCACATGAACGGCCAAGATGGGAACGACCAAGGCGGCAAAAGCCATGGCATGCGAAGGACCAACGCCGGATTCCAACCGGACCAGCTCCCGCCATGACGTCATGGGCTGATGCGCCCGCGCGCCAAGGCCACCACCCGATGGCTGAGCCAGAATGCCGAAACAATGATGAGCACAATCCAAAGGTGGTTGCCCAACATCAGGGAAACATTGGATTCGGGGTGAAACAGCGGGATGATGGCGGCGGCGGCCAGCCCCACCTGCTGGGCCGGAGGGCGGCGACCGATCCAGCGAACCAGCAGACCGATGGCGGTTCCGACCACGATCATGCAGCCCAACGCCCCGATTTTACCGAAATTCATGTAGAACTCCACCAGCCAAGGCACGTTCCATGAGGTGACATTGTCGTAAGGGGTAAGAATTTTATAGGCCTGGCCGAACGTATTGCCCAGTCGTTCTTCCGGCTTTTCCTTCCACACCGCCCGTGGAATGGAATTGGTGACGACGCCAAGCAGGGTCGAGCCTTGCCAATAAGGAATCTGGGAGGGGGTCATGGCGATCACATGCTGTAGCAACAACCCCTGGGTTGAGCGACGGGCGACGTGATCGAGATTCTTGATGGGATCAAATACGCTGGACAGCTCGTTGGAGACGCCGCCGGCTGAAAACACCTCGTATCCCATGGTCCAGTTATAGGCCTTTTTGACCGGGATATATGAGGCCAAGGTCAAAAAGACCACCATCCCGCCGCCAGCCAGCAAGTACCAGCTGCGTTTGACGAATAAGACGAAAATGATGGTGAAGCAGCCTAGGATGAAAAGGCTGGAATAGCCGCTCATCAGTTCCATGAACAGTTTCAGCGGGAGCAGCAGCAGGAAAAGAACTCGTTCCCACCGGCCCATCTGGCGGTTGACCAGGGCAAAGGTCAGAATGGCGATACCCATCAGCCAAAGCGGGCGATTCAATTGCGGCAGCGACGGAATGGAAGACAGCAGCGGAAAGAAATGAAACAGGAAAGCCGCCATCAATCCGGCCCACCCGACCAGCCTTTCGGGCAAACCGACGGTGAAGTCCTGGTGCTGGGGACGATGACGATTCCGCCACGTCAAGGCGATGAAATACCCGGCGAAGAACAGCCCCTGCGCCATAACGATGAGAACCATGGTGTCCACGGACATGGACGAGGACTGAAACTGTTTGAGCGGGCGGTAATGGGCGATGAAGGGAAACAGGCCCATGAAAAACAGATAATCAAGGGCTGCCAATGAGGCGAACGGTATCAGAGTCAGACGACGGCTGAGGTCGAAACGCAGACACAAGGCCAAGATTCCGGCCTGCGCCAGAACCATCGTACCAATCTGGATCGGATAAACCGGACTGTCCATGGGGGCTCTGTGGCAGAGTGTCTAGTCGTCGCCCATTTTGAGCGCAGCCAGAAAGGCGCTTTGCGGGATTTCCACCCGGCCGAACTGGCGCATGCGCTTCTTGCCTTCCTTCTGCTTATCCAACAGCTTGCGCTTACGGCTGACGTCGCCGCCATAGCACTTGGCCAGCACGTCCTTGCGAAGGGCACTGATGGATTCACGCGCGACGATGCGCCCGCCGATGGCCGCCTGGATGGCGATCTGGAACATCTGGCGCGGGATCAGCTCTTTCAGCCGGCTACAGATGCCGCGTCCCCGGCTTTCGGCATTGGCGCGATGGACGATGAAGGCCAGGGCATCGACCGGTTCCTGGTTGACCAGGATGGAGACCTTGACCAGATCGCTTTCGGTGTAGCAATCCATCTCGTAATCGAAGCTGGCATAGCCGCGTGAAATGGATTTCAAGCGGTCGTAGAAATCGAACACCACTTCGTTCAAGGGCAGCTTGTAGACGGCCATGGCGCGGTTGCCGGCATAGGTCAGGTCAAGCTGTTGGCCACGCCGTTCGGTGCACAATTGCAGGATCGAGCCCAGATATTCATCCGGCACCATGATGGTGGCCTTGATCCACGGCTCGTCCACATGGTCGATCAGCCCTTGATCGGGCATGTCGGCGGGGTTGTGCAGTTCCTGCATGGAGCCGTTGGTCATATGGATGTGATAGACCACCGACGGCGCCGTGGTGATCAGGTCCAGGTTGAACTCGCGCTCCAGCCGCTCCTGGATGATTTCCAGGTGCAACAGGCCCAGGAAGCCGCAGCGGAAGCCGAAGCCCAGGGCGGCCGAGGTTTCCGGCTCGTACTGGAAGCTGGCGTCGTTCAGGCGCAGCTTGGCGAGGCTATCGCGCAAATCCTCGTAATCGGCGGCGTCGATGGGGAACAGGCCGCACCACACCACTGGGATCGACGGCTTGAAACCGGCGAGGGCGGTGGCGGCGGGCTTCTTGTCGTCGGTGATGGTGTCGCCCACATTGGTGTCGGCCACCGCCTTGATACCGGCGGTGATGAAGCCCATTTCGCCCGGACGCAAGGCATCGGCCTTGATCATCTTGGGCGTGAAATAACCGACCGAATCCACCTCATAGGCCGAACCGTTGGCCATCATGCGAATCTTCATGCCGCGCTTCAAAACGCCGTTCTTCACCCGGACCAGGATGATGACGCCCAAATAGGAATCGTACCAGGAATCCACCAGCAGCGCCTGCAAATCGGCCTTTTCGTCGCCTTCCGGGCAGGGCAGGCGAGTGACCAGGGCTTCAAGGACGTCCTCGATGCCGATGCCCGACTTGGCCGAGATCATCACCGCTTCCGACGCGTCCAGGCCGATGACGTCCTCGATCTGCTGCTTGACCCGCTCCGGTTCCGCCGCCGGCAGGTCGATCTTGTTCAAGACCGGCACGATCTCGTGGCCGGCATCCAGCGCCTGATAGACGTTGGCCAGGGTCTGGGCTTCCACCCCCTGGCTGGCATCGACCACCAGGATCGAGCCTTCGCAGGCGGCGAGCGAGCGGCTGACCTCGTAGGCGAAGTCCACATGGCCGGGGGTGTCCATCAGGTTCAACTGATAGGTCTTGCCGTCCTTGGCCTGATAGGCCAGGCGCACGGTCTGAGCCTTGATGGTGATGCCGCGCTCGCGCTCGATATCCATGGAATCGAGCATCTGCTCCTTCATGTCGCGCGCCTCGACGGCGCCGCATTGCTGGATCAGGCGATCAGCCAGGGTCGACTTGCCGTGGTCGATATGGGCGATGATGGCAAAGTTGCGGATGTGCTCGAGCTTGGTCATGGACTTCTTATGCAAGGCCGGATGAATCGACGGAACATAGGGCCTTGCGTGACTTTTGGGAAGGGCGGAGCGCGCCGCCCCGCCCTTTGTCCGCTCAGAATCCGGCCAGCACCAGTTTGCCCATGGTATGGCCGTCCTCGATCAGGGCATGGGCCCGACGCAAGGTGGCAGCATCGATGGTGCCAAGGATTTGCGCCTGGGTACTACGCAGCACCCCCCGGTCGACCAGATCGGCCACCCGCTTCAGCAGATCGTGCTGCGCCATCATGTCGCCGGTCTGGAACAGCGAGCGGGTGAACATGAATTCCCAATGAATCGACACCGCCTTGCGCTTGAACAGGCCGATGTCGAAGTGTTTGGGGTCGTCGATCAGCCCCAGCGCCCCTTGCGGCGCGATGATCTCGGCCAGGGCCGCCTGATGCTGGTCGGTGTTGGTCAGGGCCAGGATCAGGTCAGCCCCCCCCAGCCCCAGCCCTTGCCACGGCCCGACCAGATCGCCGGAATGGTCGATGACATGATGAGCGCCCAGATCCACACACCATTGGCGGCTTTCCGGGCGCGAGGCGGTGGCGACCACGGTCAGGCCGGTCAGGCGCCGGGCCAGTTGAATGGCCGCCGATCCCACCCCGCCGGCGCCACCGATGATCAACAGGGTACGCGTGTCGCCGGTGGAAACGCCCAGGCGGTCGAACAGCAATTCCCAGGCGGTGATGAAGGTCAGCGGCATGGCGGCGGCGGCGGCGAAATCCAGGCTGGCCGGCATGGGGCCGGCGATGCGTTCGTCGACCAGATGCAATTGGCTGTTGGAACCGGGGCGGTCGATGGCTCCGGCATAGAACACCCGGTCGCCGGTCTTGAACAAGGTGACGTCGGGGCCGGTGGCGGCAACGATGCCTGCGGCGTCATAGCCCAACACCTTGACGGCACCGCCGGGATCGACGTTGCGCCGTACCTTGGTGTCCACCGGATTGACGGCGATGGCTTCGATCCGCACCAGCAGGTCGCGGCCCTGGGCGACCGGATCGGGCAGGTCCACATCCTGCAAGGCGGCGGGATCGAGGATGGGCAGGCTGTGACGATAGGCGATGGCACGCATGGGATTGGCTCCGCTGACAGGTCTGGCGGATATATGGGGCCTTACCGATCAAACTCGCAAGAATGCACATTTTTGGTGTATAGTATCAGAAAAGGTACCAATGAGGTTTCCCATGGCGCACAAGGCTTATGATTGTTCGCCCGGTTGCCCGGTCGAGGCGACTTTGGAGAAGATCGGCGGCAAGTGGAAGGGCGTGGTGCTCTATCATTTGCTGGAAGGCGTGCATCGCTTCAGCGAATTGCGCCGCAAGTTGCCCAACGTCACCCAGCGCATGCTGACCAAACAATTGCGTGAGTTGGAAGAGGCCGGGTTGGTGCTGCGCACGGTCTATGCCGAAGTGCCGCCACGGGTTGAGTATTGCCTGACCGATCTGGGCGAGACCTTACGCCCGGTGGTGACGGCCCTGAAGGCCTGGGGCGACGCCCACGGCGGCGGTGCCGACCATCTGCGCTCGTCCGCCGCTTGACCAAGGGGGAGAACATCATGTTGTTCCAGTCCAAACCCGACACCACCCCCTCGGCCCGCGACCGGCGCAACCGCATGGCCGGATTGTGGGCAGCGGAATTGCTGGGCCTGCTGGGCCATGCCGCCCGCGATTACGCCCACGATCTGGCCCATGCCCACGCCCAGGATCATGACGGCGACGGCGACGAAATGTTGATCCAGCGCCTGGGCAAGGATTTGCGCGGCAAGGTCGATATCCATGAAATCCGGGAAAAGCTGTCCCATCTGCTGCAGGAAGCCCGGCGGCAATTGCACCCGCAGGATAAAGATAAGCACTGATCATCCGCACATTTTCGCCGCCCGAAGCCGAAGAGGGATGCCCTCTTCGGCTTCGTTGTTTTGGAACTTCACCAAAGGGCGATAAAAATCTCTTGCCATCTGCAAATGCGAATGACTATCATCTGCACCAGAAAGCAGGTGGAGGATCTCATGACGACCCAAGGAATGGATACAGCCGTTGCCGCCCTGCGTCAGGCCGGACTGATGCCGACGCGGGAAAGATTGCTGGTGGCGGGGCTGGTGTTTTCCGGTCCGCTGATCACCCTCAATCCCGGCGAATTGCGTGAGCGCGCGCTGGATCAGGGATTGTATTTGAGCGAGGGCGAGGTCGGCAGCGCCTTGGCCGAGCTGAGCCAGGCCGGAGTGCTGCCGAAGATGATGTCGGGTTCCGGGGCCAGCCCCGCCAATTTGCGGCGGATCGCCGCCGCCTTGCAGGCCATGGGCAATCATCACCGGCTGTTGGTGCTGGTGGAACTGGCCCAGGGCGAACGCTCCGTCGGCGAATTGCGCCGGGCGGTGGGGCTGCGTCCGTCGGCGCTGTCCCAGCATCTGGCCAAGCTGCGGATCGGCGGCTTGGTCCGCACCCGGCGCGACGCCACCAGAATTTACTATTCGCTGCACTCTCCCGAGGTCTTGACCGTATTGCGTGGCTTCGGCTGCTTGACCGCCAAGTCCGACTGAAGTCGGACGTCACATAACGCGTCTGGCGTTTTGCCGTCGGACGCGTTATCACCCCGATCATCCGCCTTGATATTTGGGTGTCTGGGGATTCTTGCATGATTCTGGAACGCCGCGTCATTGTCTTCCCGCGTGCCGATTTTCTCGATTCCATGCGTCGTTTCGGCGAACGCAACGGCAAGGCCATGCCCGATGTACCGCCCATGGCCATCAGCTTTGACCCGGCCCAGGATGTGGCCCTGACCGTGACCTTTGCCGCTACACGCGGCGGGGTCGAGACCCGCTTCGCCTTCTCGCGCGAAGATGTCGGCCAGGCGTTGACCGATCATTGCCGCGACCACAAGGTGCCGCTGCCCAAGGACGTGTCCAAGCAGGTGGAAAAGTTCAAGGACGGCGCAGCGCTTTCCATGCAGATCGGTTCACCCGGCATGCATGTGATGATCATCGATGACCAGGAGGTCATGCGCAACATCATCAAGAAGCTGCTGTCCAAGGCCAACCCCGCCCAGATCACCGAAGCCACCGACGGCGCCCAGGCGTTGGAGATGCTGCGCTCCGGCGAGGTCGACCCCGATGTCATCTTGTGCGACCTGCACATGGAAAAGATGGATGGCAGCCGCTTCCTCAAGGAATTGCGGGCCGACAAGGGCAATCTGAACAACCGCAAGCCGGTGCTGATCCTGACCGGCGACAAGAACGAGCAGGCGCATGAAGTCACCCGGCAGATGGGCGCCTCCAAGGTATTGACCAAGCCCATCTCCGCCGACGACCTGATCAAGCAGATCATGCTGGTTCAGGGCTATTTCGAGGCCGCCAAGTAACCACTTTCCCTTTACGGGCAATCTGGGCAATATAACTTCCGGTATAGAGCTCACAGGGGAGGTGAGCGATGTTCGAGCGGGTGTCCATCCGGCTGCGCCTTTACTCCCTTGCCTTGATCATGCTGGCCTTGGCCGGGGTAATCGGTGTCGGCGGCTTGAACGCGCTGCATGATCGCCTGTTGATCGAGCGGCAAAGTCAAAGCCGCATGCTGGTCCAAGGCGCCCTGGGCTATATGGATCGCCTGGACGGCATGGTTCGCGCCGGTGTTCTGACGCAGGGCGAGGCCATGGACCGCGCCATCAACGCCATCGCCGCCATGTCGGCGCGCCAGGGCGATTATCTGTGGATCAACGATCTGCAGCCTCGGGTCATCTGGCACCCCATGGGAAGCTGGATGGGGCGCGACGTTTCCGACGTCACCGATGCCGAGGGCCGCTATCTGTTCCGCGAATTCGTCGACCGGACCCGCGCCGGCGGCGGCGCCTTCGTCCGCTATTCCTGGACCGACCCGAAAACCGGCCAAATGGGCGCCAAGATATCCTATGTGGAGCGCTTCGCCCCCTGGGGCTGGGTGGTGGGATCGGGCCTCTATCTGGACGATCTGCACCAGGCTTGGCGCCAGGGGGCCATCGGTTGGGGCATCACCGCCGGGTTGGCCTTGCTGGTCTGCATGATCCTGGCCTGGGTGCTGGGACATTCCATCACCAAGCCCCTGGGCAAGATCACCCGCTCCATGCGCCTGTTGGCCCAGGGCCATGACGTCGAAGTGCCGGAAACCAGCCGATTCGACGAAATCGGCGACCTGACCCGAGCCATGGCGGTGTTCCGGCAATACCTGATCCAGCGCGAGGAAGCCCGACGCGCCCATGACCGGGTGCTGGTTCGGGCCAAGACGGTGTTCGACCATATCTCGGAAGCGGTGATGCTGACCGACGAAGCCAACCGCATCATCATGGTCAACCCGTCCTTTACCCGCATCACCGGCTACGCGCTGGACGAGGTTGTGGGAAAAACCCCCGTCATCCTGTCGTCGGGCCGCCACGATGCCGGCTTTTATCAGGCCTTGTGGCGGGAACTGGAGCAAAGCGGCGAATGGCACGGCGAAATCTGGAACCGCGCCAAAAACGGTGCCATCTACCCGGAATCCCTGTCCATCACCCAATTGCGTCAGCCCGATGGCCGCATCGACGGCTATGTGGCCACCTTCATGGACATCACCGACCGCAAACGACGCGAAGCACGCGTGCACTGGCGGGCCGAACACGATTCGCTGACCGGCCTTTGCAACCGCACCCAATTCGAGGCCCGGCTGGCCGATGCCCTGCGGATCGCCGCCGCTACATCGTCGCTGGCGGCGGTGCTGTACCTGGACCTGGACGGCTTCAAGCCGGTCAATGACCATCTGGGCCATGCCGCCGGCGATCAGGTGTTGAAGCGGGTGGCCAAGCGCATCGAGGCGGCTGTGCGCGGCGATGACGTGGTCGCGCGGCTGGGCGGCGATGAATTCGTCGTGCTGGTGGAGGGACTG
Organism: Stygiobacter sp.; assembly: GCA_006218045.1. Taxonomy (GTDB): domain Bacteria; phylum Pseudomonadota; class Alphaproteobacteria; order Rhodospirillales; family Magnetospirillaceae; genus Magnetospirillum. Next base: position 46,406 of record VBWB01000007.1, on the reverse strand, counting down.
GCCGCCGCCGACGATGCCGCCCGCATCGCCGCCAAGCTGGTCACCTCGCTGGCCCAGCCCTTCCATATCGATGCCCAGTCCATCGGCATCGGCGTCAGCATCGGCATCGCCTTGTTCCCGCGCGACGGCGCCTGTCCGGAAACCCTGCTGGCCGCCGCCGATGGCGCCATGTACCGGGCCAAGCATCACGGGCGCGGCGGCGTTGCCTTTGCCCAAGCGGGGGCGGGACCGGCGCTGGTATCGACCGAGGGATAAGGGTATGGTGTCGCTCCCGTCGTCAAGGGTGCCCCATCCCCATGAGCCTGAACCGTTATTCCACCGAACTGGCCCAATCCTTTTTTCTGCCGCTTGAACAACCGGGTCCCTGGCTGCGCGCCATCGCGCCCTGGTTCGTGCTGGCGCTGGCCGCCCATTTCGCCGCCGGCCTGGGCTTGCCCGGCGGCGGATTGATCCCCTTCGGGTTGAACGGCCTGGCCTTTGGCGCCTTTGCCGTCACCTGGCAACGCTTCGTCGCCCTGGGCGAGGAACCGGGCAGGCCGGTGGCCATCCGCATCGGTCCGCGCCATCTGCTGTGGGCCTTGGCCTATCAGTTGCTGCTGGGCTTTGAAAGCTTTCCGATCCTGCTGCTGGGCTCCAGCCTGGCCGACATGGAAAACGGCAAGGTCATCGGCATCGCCGTGCAGGAAGCCTTTCAGCTGCTGATCGGCATCATGTTCCTGATCCTGCCGCACATCGCCCTTTACCGGCGCGGCGAAGGCAAAGGCGGGGCGTCGTTGCAGGAAATGACCCTGGCCGGCGGCATATCCGTCGGTTTCGGCTATGTGCTGGCCAACCTGCCCTTTCTGGTCATTTCCTTGGCCTGGGCCGATCTGGTCGGACAATTGCCGGCGGGCCAGGGCACCGAAATCGCCGCCGGTCTGGTGCAGTTCATCCTGTCCTTCGCGGCGGTGACGGTCTCGGCGGCCTATTTCGCCAAGGTTTGGCTGCGGCTGCGCGTCGAGGCCCCGCGCCTGGGCCGCCCGGCACCGGAAGCCGGCGACACCGAGGGGCAGCCGGACAAGCCGCGCCGCACCGAACGGCTGCAAAAGCGCAAGCGCTGACAGAGTGCGGGAAACAGAGTTTTTCTTCGGTCATGCCCGTCGTCGCGGGGGGGTGACGGATCAGAGGGTGGCAAACAGAGTTTTCCGCATCTAGAGCAGACTGCGTTTAATCGAACGCAGTCTGCGGCCAGCATTAATATGCGGCAAAAGAAAAGCCCGGTCGGTCCGACCGGGCTTGGACATCCATCACGACGGGGAGGGGAAATTCACTCGCCCTTGTCGGGGGACCACTCCGCCACCACCCAGACGCCATCCACCCCCTTGCAGGCGGTGACCTGACGGGCGGTGCCGTCGCGTTCGTGCTTCAGCGGCTGGCAGTTGCGGCGGGCCCGGTCGGGATAGGCCGGGCCGCTGGCCGATACCGCGCCATAAGAACTCTCCGACACCGTCCAGGCCTGGGCCTTGCCGCTTTCCGCCGCCGCCAGCAGGGCACGGGCATTCTCGCCGTCGGATTTGTAATTGAAGTTGGCGGGGGAATGACCGGACATGCCGCTGTCATAGGGCTGCACGGCGCAAGCGCCGACGGACACGGCGATGACGGCGGCGATGGCGAACTTGGCATACATGGCGTGACGTCCTTATCCCCTGGCCTCGCCGTTCTGGCGAGGAACCGATACCATGAGTCTTACCAAATGGTTAAGACCTTGGGAAGAGACTCAGCGACCCGCCACGGTCATGCCGTCGATGCGCACGGTCGGGCAATCGACGCCATAGCGGAATTCCAGGTCGCTGGCCGGGGTCAAGTTCAGGAACATGTCCTTGAGATTTCCGGCCACGGTGACTTCCGACACCGGGTAGACCACCTCTCCGGCCTCGATCCAGAAGCCGGCGGCACCGCGTGAATAATCGCCGGTGACGCCGTTGACGCCCTGGCCGAACAATTCGGTGATGTAAAAGCCGTCATGAATGTCGCCGATCATCTCGGCCACCGTCACCGCCCCCGCCTCCATATAGAAATTGCTGGCCGACGGGCTGGGTGGGCTGGCGGTGCCGCGGCTGGCATGGCCGGTGCTTTTCAGACCCAGTTGGCGGGCCGAGCGGCAATCCATCAGCCAAGTGGTCAGCACCCCGTCTTCCACCACGTTCAGGCGGCGGGTGGCCACGCCCTCGCCGTCGCAGGGGCGCGAACGCAGGCCGCGCAGGCGGTGCGGGTCGTCGACGATGCGGGTACCGGGGGCGAACAGGCGCTGCCCCATCTTGTCCTTGAGAAACGAGGTGCCGCGCGCCACCCCGGCACCGTTGATGGCCCCGGCCAATGACCCGACCAGACCACGGCTGACCCGGGGATCGAGCACCACCGGCACCTGACAGGTCTTGACCTTGCGCGCGCCCAGCCGGCGGACGGCGCGGCGTCCGGCCTGATGGCCCACATCCTCGGGGGTGCGCAGATCGGCCATGAACACCGCCTGGGTATAATCGTAATCGCGCTCCATGCCCTGCGCGGCATCACCGGCCAGCACCGCCGCCGACAACGAGCCCGAGGTGGCGGCATAGCCGAAGGCAAAGCCGTTGGAGCCGACAAAAGCCACCGCCGAGCGGCCCCAGCCGGCCTCCGCCCCTTCCGAATTGGTCACCCCGGGCACGGCGCGGGCGGAATCCTCGGCCGCCTTGACCATCTCCAGCAGGGCTTCCGCCGACGGCTCGGTCGGGTCGCAGGCCTGCAAATCCAAAAATTCGCGCGCCAGTTCCGACGGATCGGCCAGGCCGGCGAAGGGATCTTCCGGCACGGCGCGGGCCATGGCGACGGCGCGGTCGACCAGTTCGCCCAAGGCATCGGGCGAACGGTCCGACGACGACACCATGGCCTGACGCTTGCCGATCAGCACGCGCAGACCGATATCGGCGCCTTCCGACCGTTCCATCCGTTCCAACTGCCCCAGGCGCACGCCCACCGACAGCGACACATTGTCCACCGCCACCGCGTCGGCGGCATCGGCACCGGCCCGGCGGGCCTGCGCCACCAGCCCATCCAGCAAAGACAGGGTATCGGCAGTGGACATGACTTCCTCCGGGACGGGTACGGGCAGCAAGGCTAGCACGGGCTTGGCAGCGTGGGAACCCCGCCCCATATGCCGAAAATGAGAGATGCCATCGCCCATGATCCGGATTGCCGGCATGATCGCCACCGCCGCACCCTGGCGGCGTGGCTGCTGATGGTGGCGGCCATGGTGGCGGTGATGGTGACCTTGGGCGGGCTGACCCGGCTGACCGGATCGGGCCTGTCCATGACCCAATGGAATCCCCATCATCTGCTGCCGCCCCTCGACGCCGCCCAGTGGGAAGAAGCCTTCGCCCTTTATCGGCAAAGCCCGGAATTCCGGCTGATCAACGCCGGGATGGATCTGGCCGGTTATCAGTCCATCTTCTGGCTGGAATATGTGCATCGCCTGTGGGGGCGGCTGATCGGCCTGGCCTTCGCCCTGCCGCTGCTCTGGTTCGTCTGGCGGCGCATGGTGCCGACGGGGTGGCTGCCACGCCTGTTGGGGCTGCTGGCCCTGGGCGGCGGCCAAGGGCTGATGGGCTGGCTGATGGTGGCCAGCGGCCTGGCCGAGCGTCCCGAAGTCAGTCATTTCCGCCTTGCCGCTCATCTGCTGCTGGCCCTGATCATCCTGGCGGCGCTGATCTGGTGTGCCCTGGCGCTGCGCGATCATTCCCGCCAGCGCCACCGCCTGCTGTTCACCACCTTGTGTTTCGTCGCCGCCCTGGCCCTGGCCGCCATGACCTGGGGCGCCCTGGTCGCCGGGCTGGATGCGGGGCGCATCCACAATAGCTTTCCGCTGATGCAAGGCGGCTGGCTGCCGTCGCCGCCGCTGATCAACGCCGTCGCCGACCCGGCCTCGGTGCAATATGTGCACCGGGTGCTGGCGGTTACCGTCTGGGCCTGCCTGTCGCTGCTGGCGTTCTGGAGCTGGCGCCGTCGCGGGCCGCGCCCACTGCTGCTGGCCGGCGCCTGGGTTCAGGTTCAGGCCGGACTGGGCATCGCCACCGTGCTGCACGGCGCCCCGCTGGTTCTGGCGGCGCTGCATCAAGGGGGCGCGGTGGTGCTGGCGGCTCTGCTAACATGGGCGCTGGTCTCGGTTCGGAGATAGGGATATGCGCCGTGTGTTGGGTTTTGTGCTGCTGCTGGCCGTGGGGCCGGCCTGGGCCGGGGAGTTGCGCGGCACGTTGGAGCAAGGCGGGCTGGTCATCGGCCAAGCACCGCCCGGTACCGCCATCAGCCTGGACGGGCGGGCCGTCCCCAGTGATGGCGAGGGCCGTTTCCTGCTGGGCTTTGGCCGCGATGCCGGCGCCACCGCCAGCTTGACCATCGGCGGGCAAACCCGGGTTTTGGCCATAGCCAAGCGCGACTGGCCAATCCAGCGCATCGACGGATTGCCGGCGGCCAAGGTCACCCCCGACCCAGGGCAACTGGCCCGCATCCAGGCGGAAAACCGTCTGATCGCCGAGCGCCGGCAGCACTCAACGCCGCGTGCCCTGTTCCTGACCGGCTTGGCCGCCCCCGCCGATGGCATCGTCTCCGGCGTGTTCGGCAGCCAGCGGATATTGAACGGCGAAGCCCGCGCCCCCCATTCCGGCACCGACATCGCCGCCACCACCGGCGCGCCGGTCCGCGCCGCGGGCGACGGCATCGTCAGCTTGATCCACCCGGACATGTTCTTCACCGGCCAGACGGTGATGATCGACCATGGCCTGGGGTTACAAAGCGTCTATGCCCACCTGTCGCGCACCGACGTGACCGAGGGCCAAAGCGTCGCCAAGGGGCAGGTCATCGGCGCGGTGGGGGCCAGCGGTCGGGCCACCGGGCCGCATCTGCATTGGGGGGCATCGTGGCTGGATGTGCGCCTGGACCCGGAAACGGTGTTGGCCGTGCTGCCCTGCTGCTCGTGAAAAAGTCCTTCGCTTCGCTCAGTGTACTTTTCCCCGTTCATTGAAGCGGAGGAAAATAGGCTTGGGACGGCCCTGCACCTATTTTTACACGTCAAATCGGGGAAAAGTACACTGAGGCGAAGCCGAGGGACTTTTCCACGGGCGACGGCTACTCAGCCTTGATCCGGCTGATGCGATAAAGGGCGAAAACCAGCGCCGGCAGCACCAGCCAGGCCAGCGGCAGCGCCGACAGCCCGGTCTTGTGCTGGACCGAAATGATGATGCCGGCGGCGCCCAGGGCGGCGAAGAATACGGTCAGCGAGCCGAACACCACCTTGGCCCACAAAAAGCCGGCGCGGCGAAACGCCCAGGGCGCGCCGACCAAAGCCAGCAGCGCCACCAAGGGCAGGGCCAGGAAATTGATTTCGCCAGCATCCATCATGGCTCAGTGATCCCGATGGCTGGAGAAGGCCAGCTTGTCCACATAGGCCAGGATCAGCGCCGAGACGACGAAGGTCATGTGCAGGATCACCAGCCACATCAGCTTATCGTTGGGGATGGACAGGACGTTGACGAAGGCCTTGAGCAGATGGATCGAGGAAATGGCGACGATGGAGGCGGCCACCTTGATCTTCAAGGTGCCGGCATCGACCTTGCCCAGCCACGCCAGCTTTTCGGTTTGCGCCGCCTGGTCGATGCGGGAGATGAAGTTCTCATAGCCCGACAGGATGACCATGATCAGCAGGTTGCCGACCAGGGCCAGATCGATCAGACCCAACGCCGTCAGGATCAGGTCGGCCTCGGCCATCTGCGGCAGCAGCGGCACCAGATGGATCAACTCCTGGAAAAACTTGAAGGCGAAAAACACCAGGACGACGGTCAAGCCCACATAAAGCGGGGCCAGCAGCCAGCGGCTCCAGAACAGAAATCCCTCGATGGCGCGCTCGATCATGATGCTTCCCCCTTTCCCGTGACCAGTCATTACCGCGCTGCGGCAGGGCTGACAAGGGGCGGGAACGCCATCACATCTTTTGTCGGTAATTGCGTGTCATTTTAAACTAAAGGTTAGTATCTATTTGCGGTTCCCCGCATATACCATTTGGTGTAGACTTTATGTGCCCGTCGGTATCAACCCTGAATTCGGGCGCGCCGACCCATCACTGTTTGGCAGACCAGGTCATGCTCCCCCACGCCAATGCCTCGCTCAGCCACCCCGTCGTCCTTTCCGCCACCGGCGACCACATCCGGGTTCCCGGTGCCGATTGGCTGGGGGGTGCCGATCTCGGCCGCGACGGCGGCGATCTGCTGCTGACCGGCACTGATGGCGTCAGCATGGTGGTGCCCGGTTATTTCGATCTGCCCGATCCGCCCGCTTTGCGGGACGATGGCGGCATGATGGTGACCGGCGACTGGGCCGTCCGTCTGGCCGGTCCGCTGGCTCCGGGTCAATACGCCCAAGCCGGCGGCGCGACGCCAGCGCCGGCCATCGGCACCGTCAGCAACGCCGTCGGCCAAGTCCAGGTCCGTCACGCCGACGGCACCCAGGACGCGGTGAAAAACGGCGACGCGATCAAGGTCGGCGACATCATCAGCACCGGCGGCGGCGGCAAGGTCGGCATCACCTTCGACGACGGCTCGACCTTTGCCTTGGGCGGCAATGGCCGCATGAGCGTCGACGACATGACCTTGCCCGATGCCGGCGGCGGCGGCGGCAAGGAAGTGCTGGCGATCCAGGGCGGTTCGTTCTCGTTTTCCAGCGGCGCCATCGCCAAATCCGTGCCCGACGCCATGCAATTGAAGACGCCGGTGGCCAATATCGGCGTGCGCGGCACCACCGGGGCCGGCGTTGCCGGGCCGGAAGGCCAGAACAACACGGTGTCGCTGCTGCCCGATGCCGACGGTACCGTCGGCCAGATGTCGGTCAGTAACCAGGCCGGCACCCAGATGCTGAGCCAGCCGGGCGCCACCACCCAGTTCACCAGCGCCTTCACCGCGCCGCCGCCGCCGGTGATCCTGTCGCCGCAACAGATCCAGCAGCAATACGGCGATACCTTGCAGGCGCTGCCGCCGCCGCCGTCGCCGGAACAGCTTCAGCAGCAACAGCAACAGCGTCAGGCCGACGCCGCCACCGAAGCCCAGCAGCAAGCCCAAGCCGAGGCGGCGGAAAAGGCTGCCGCCGAGCAGGCCGCCACCGAGGCCGAGGCCGAAAATGCGCTGAACGCCGAAGGCGAGGCGGCGCGCGAAGGCGCCGAAACCGATCTGTTCGGGTCATTGAACGATCTGGCCCAGGCGCTGGGCACCGATCTGGGCCTGTTCGGCCAGGACGGCCAGAACATGATGAACGAAATCGACGATCTGTTCGCGCAGATGCTGGGCGAGGACGGGCCGTTGTTGGGGGAATTCGGCCCCGATCCCTTAGGCGAGTTCGGCCCCGGTGAGTTCGATCTGGGGGCGCTGATCAGTGAATTCGGCCTTGAAATCGGTGAAATCATCGACGAGGCCTTGCAGGACGTCATCGACCGGATCGAGGACGAGGCGCTGAGCCAGCCCATCGAAGAGCATATCCTGACCGGCGGCGTCGCCACCATCACCGTCACCGATGGGGTCACCGACTATATCGTCGGCAGCGGAAGCACCGACACCGTCACCATCAGCGGCGCCATGTCCACCGGCGACACCTTCCTCGACGAGAACTTGACGACCGACAGCGATTCGCTGACCCTCGCCACCGCCGGCCCCAACGTCAATTGGCGGGTGGCCGGGGTGGAAACCATCGACCTGCACCACACCACCGGCGCCAACACCTTCGCCATCGGCAGCAGCGGCAGCACCAGCATCACCCTCAGCAACTACACAGATTCCATCAGCGAAACCCAGTTCAGCGACGCCTCCGCGTTGTTGCAGACCGGCGACCAGGACTGGATGCTGACCGGCAACATGGGCAGCGACAACATCAATATGGGCAGCGGAGACAACGCGCTTTATCTGGTGGATGCCGGCAACCATTCCGCCAGCCTGAACAATGTGGACAATATGTACTTTTCGGGCAGCGGCACCCATTTCACCGCCGAGGCGTCGCTCACCAATATCATCATCACCGGCAGCGCCGGCACCGACAGCGTCACCTTGGATGACAGCGTCAATTCCATCACCGTCAGCGGCATCGAATCGGTGGTTGGCGGCAGCGGCCTCGACATCGTCACCCTGGCCAATGGCAACCAGTCGACCACGGTGGACGGGGTGGAATCGGTGATCGGCGGCAGCGGCACCGACAGCATCACCCTGGCCGCCGGCGGCCAGACCATCGCGGTCAGCGGCGTCGAGACGGTGACCGGTGGCAGCGGCAACGATGTCATCACCGGCTCGGCCGCCGCCGAAAGCTTGGTGGGCGGCAACGGCGACGACACCCTGATCGGCGGTGGTGGGGCCGATACCCTGACCGGCGGCGGCGGTGCCGATATTTATAAATACACGGCGACGACCGATTACGGTGACATCATCACCAGCTTCTCCCACAACGATGATACCATCGTGCTGGACATATCCGATTATGCTGCCTTGCCCGCCACCCTGACCGCCAATTCCTTCATCGATGCCAGCGCCTATCATCTGCTGGCCAGCACCAATTACAGCTCCGCCGACCTGACCGGCATCAATTTCGTCCTTTTGACCGGGGCGACCTATGCCGACGCCGAAACCGCTCTGGCCGCCGTCAGCACTGCCGGCGGCACCCTGGGCACCGGCGGTTTGCTGGTCATGTATGCCAACAGCAGCAGCAAGGCCGCCCTGGCCTGGGATGCCGACCGCGCCACATCGGCGACGCCAGCGGTGGATATCGCCATTCTGGATTCGCAGGCCGACGCCAATTTCGACAATACCGACATCGTGATGGTCTGACCCCCATGCCCCACCACCGCCAAGGAAAAATCGCCCCCATGCGCCTGATGCCGCTTGCCGCCGTGACGGCGGCCCTGCTCGCTTTCGCCCCCCTGTCGGCCAAGGCGGAATCCTTACGCGAGATGCTGGATCAGATGCTGCCCGGCCATAACCGCATGAAGGCGGCCGAGGCCGATGTCACCGGCGCCGAAAATCTGCTCGAGGTCGCCCGCGGCAATTGGTATCCGACCCTGACCACCACCCTGGATTACGGTTATGAAAGCCAGAACAAGCCCAGCGGCAGCGAGGACACCGACGCCTATCTGAAGCGCTACGAGCTTCAGATCAAGCAATTGCTGTGGGATTTCGGCGCCGCCAACGCCAATATCGACAAGGCGGAACTGGCCAAGATCCAGGCCGAGGCGACCAGGACCGGCGCCCGTCAGGCCTTGGTGCTGGAGGCGGTGACCGCCTATATCAATCTGGTGCGCACCCAGCGCCAAGTGGACTTCGCCCGCGAATCCGAAGCCAATATCCGCAAGCAGACCGGGCTGGAACAGGCCCGCGTCGATCGCGGCTCGGGCCTGTCCACCGACGTCCTGCAAGCCAAGACCCAACTGGCCGGGGCCGAGGCGTCCCGCGTCGCCGCCGAAGGCGCCCTGGCCACGGCGCAAAACCGCTTCCGCGCCGTCTTCGGTCGCGACCCCGCCCAAGTCACCACCATGGTCCTGCCGCCGGTCCCCGCCGATGTACTGCCGGCCCAACTGGACGAAGCCACCGCCATCGCCAAGACCGGCAGCATCCAGTTGAAGCTGGCCAAGCTGGCCGCCGACAGCGCCGCCAAGACCGCACAGGCGACCGAGGCCACCTTGTACCCCCGCCTGGATCTGATCGGCGAGGCCCGCAACAAGCAGAATTACAGCGGCACCATGGGCAACCAGACCGAACAGGTGGCCAAGGTCGAGCTGACCTATCCGCTCAATCTGGGCTTCACCGTGGTCAATTCCATCCGTTCCGCCGACAGCGCGGTGAATGCCGCCAATGCCCGGCTGGCCGACGCCCACGATATCGTCGAGGAACAGGTGCGCAATGCCTGGGAAAATCTGGCGACGCAGACGTCGCGGGCCGATTTCCTGCGCAATCAATCCAACATCGCCAACGAGTTCCTGACCCTGGCGCGCAAGGAACGCAGCCTGGGCAACCGCTCGCTGATCGATGTGCTGGCCGGTGAAACCGCCCTGATCAACGCCAACAGCGCCGCCGTCGTCGCCGAGGCCGACGTCTCCATCGCCGCCTTCACCTTGCTGTCGACCATGGGCCGGTTGGACGAGAACGCGGTCCGCTGATGCAGTCCCTGCTGCGCAGCCTGACCAGCCGCCCGCGTCTTCTCGCCGAGTTGCTGGCGGCTTCGCTGCTCATCACCGTCCTCGGGCTGGCCAGCACCGCTTTCGTCATGCTGGTGCTGGGCCGCTATGTCCCCTACGGCATCGACGCCACCCTGGTCACCCTGAGCGTCGGCATCAGTCTGGCCTTGGTGCTGGAATTCGGCTTCCGCGAGGCGCGGCGCCGACTGGCGGCGCAAGCCCTGGCCCCCGCCGCGCTCGAGCGCGGCAATGCCGGCTTCGCCGCCCTGGCCGGCATCCGGGCGGCGGTGTTCGATCGCCTGTCCGCCGCCGCCCGCGCCGACATCATGCGCGCGGTGGACAGCGTCGAGCGCAGCCACACTGCCGCCACCCTGACCGCGGTGCTGGACGTGCCGTTTTCCGCCCTCACCGTCCTGGTGCTGGTGCTGATCAGCCCGCCCCTGGCCCTGATCGCCGTTTTCGGCATGGCGTCGTCGGTGGCCGTCACCCTGGCCGGGGAACGCTGGTTGCGCGCCCGCATGGCCCGTGTCCAGGCCGCCGAGCAGCGGGGCCAACATCTGGTCGCCACCGTGCTGCGGGCCAGCGACGCCGTGCGCGCCTTCAATGCCGGCGACTGGCTGCACCGGCGCTGGAGCCAGGCCCAGGCCGACAGCGCCGCCTTGCGCGGCGACAGCGCGGCCGTGCAGGGCTTGATCTCGTCGGCCACCCAGTTCCTCACCGGCGCCCAGGGCGTGGCCATCATCGCCTATGGCGCCGTCTTGTGCGTGGAAGGTACGCTGTCGACGGCGCAATTGATCGGCGCCAACATCCTGGCCGCCCGCGCCCTGGCGCCCTTGAACCGGCTGGCCCAGCTGATCGAGCCCTTGGCCCGCGCCCAATGGGCCTTGCGGCAATTGGCCGAAATCGCCCGCCTGCCGCGCGAGCAACTGGGCGGCAACGCCCTGCGGGCGCTGGAGGGCCGGCTGGAATTGTCCGACATCGCCTTCGCCTATGCCGGCGCGGTGACGCCGTTGGCCGAGCATCTGTCGCTGTCGCTGCCGGCGGGGGGCATCATGCTGGTGGCCGGTCCCACCGGAGCGGGCAAGACCACCTTCGCCCGCCTGCTGCTGGGGCTGGCCGAGCCCTTGCGCGGGCGCATCCTGGTCGATGGGCTGGACATGCGTCAGATCAGCCTGGAATGGTGGCGCCGTCAGGTGTGCTATCTGCCGCAGGAGCCGGATTTCATCGATTCGACCATCGCCGACAATCTGCGCCTCAACCATCCCGACCTGGACGATGCCGCGCTTTATCGGGCCATCGCTCAGGCCGGGTTGAAATCCTGGCTCGACACCACCGCCCAAGGTCTGGAGACCATGGTGGAAGACGGCGGCAAGCGTCTGCCGCCGGGTCTGCGCCGCCGTCTGGGGCTGGCCCGCGCCCTGGCCGGGGGCGGCAAGGTCTGCGTGTTCGACGAACCGACCGAGGGGCTGGACGACGAAGGCCGCGCCGCCGTTTACACCGTCTTGCGCCAATTGGCCGCCGAGGGCCGCACCCTGATCCTGTGCGGCAACGACCCGGCCCTAGCCCAGGGCTCGGGCATGCTGCTGGACCTCGGCCACAAGCCGGTGCCGCGCGTGGTCGTCGCCGCCGCCAAGGAGGCCATGGACCATGCTTGAGCGGCTGCTGCGCCTGGGCGGCGAACGCCTGTTCCTGTACACGGCGACGCTGCTGCTGGCCGGGCTGACCCTGTGGTCGGCGCTGGGCCGCATCGACATCGTCGCCCATGCGACGGGCGAGGTGATCCCGTCGTCGCAGGTCAAGAGCGTACAGCATCTGGAAGGCGGCATCGTCGCCGAGATCCTGGTGCGCGAAGGCCAAAGGGTGGCCGCCGACCAGCCGTTGCTGGCCCTGCAATCCATCAGCTCGGACGCCCAGGTGGACGAATTGGCCGTGCGCCTGACCGCCCTGGCCCTGGACGTCGCCCGCCTGCAGGCGGAAGCCGCCGGCGGGGCCGGTGATCTGACCTTGCCGCCCGACCTGCTGCGCGATCATCCGGCGGAAAGCCAGCGCACCCAGGCCCTGTTCCGCTCGCGCCGCGACAATTACCAATCGGCCATCGCCAGCCAGCAGAAGGCCATCGGCCAGCGGGAACAGGCGGTGGCGGAAATCTCGGCCCGGCTGCGCAACACCCGCAACTCCCTGGGACTGATCGACGAACAGGTGCGCATCAGCAACGATCTTTTGCGCGACAACCTGACCAACCGTTACAACCACCTGGCCCTGCTGCGCGATCAATCCAACCTGCGCTCACGCATGGACGAAGACGCCATCGCCGTGCGCCGGGGCGAATTGGCCATCGAGGAAGCGCGCTCGCAGATCAACGGCATCCGCCACGCCCACGAGCAGGAGGTCAAGGAACAACTGGCCGCCGCCTTGCGCGAACACGACGAGTTGCAGCAACGCAGCCGCCGACTATCCGACAACCAAAGCCGCACGGTGTTGCGCTCGCCGGTGGATGGCTTCGTCAAGACCCTGCACGTGGTCACCCAAGGCGGCGTCATCCAGCCGGGCAAGACGGTGGTGGACATCGTCCCCGCCGACGACCGCCTGATCGTCGAGGGCCGGTTGCCGGTCTACGAAGTGGGCCATGTGAGCGTCGGCCAGCCGACCAGGATCAGCCTGTCATCGGCGGAATCTAACCGTTTCGGCAGTATGGGCGGCACCGTCATCCACATCAGCCCCGATACCCTGGTCAGCCAGGACAAGGGCGCCTATTACCGGGTCCGGGTGGAAACCGCCGCCGACCACTTCGCCAGCGCCGGCCAGCGTTATCAGCTTTATCCCGGCGTCCAGGTGGACATCAGCATCATCACCGGCACACGCTCGGTGCTGGATTATCTGCTGACCCCGTTCCTGGGCTATGCCGACAAGACCTTGCAGGAACGCTGATACTGCCGTGGCGGAGCTTGGCGCCGCCGTGATGGAGGTTCTTCCTTATGGAATGATCCGCTTTGCCTTCGGCCGCAGCCGCTCTTCAAAATCGCGCCCATAGCTGAACATGACGGGAAGGAAGACAAGGCTGAGGGCGGCGCGTTGGATTTCCTGGGGTTTCCACCAAAAGCACGAAAACCCGGCACTTGGCCGGGCTTTCGGAAAGGGCTTGGTGGAGCCGAGGGGAATCGAACCCCTGACCTCCGCAGTGCGATTGCGGCGCTCTCCCATCTGAGCTACGGCCCCAACGAGGTGGGGAAATTAGGGGATGGGCGAAGGGCTGTCAAGGGTGGCGTCAGCATCCTGCATCGGTGGTGGCGCGAAGCCTTCGGCCAAGTTAATATCCTCTACCATACCGGGGACGATTGGAATTTCCAGATGATCAAGAAGACCAGCAATGACCGCCGTTTCGATGATCGTCACCCCGGAACTGGACTGGTCATCCGCGTCGAAGGTGCCGATATCGAGGTGCTCGATATTTCCATCGGCGGCATGAAGTTTCCATTGCCACCCGGTCGCCGCACCTGGAAGGGCGAGGTGCTGGAATTCGAGATGGCTTCATCCCACTTTCCCGATATGCGCAAGGCCAAGGGCAAGGCGGACATTCGTGCCATCACCCCCAATTGGGTGGCGGTGCAGTTCGTTCGTCCGTCCTATGACCTGATGAAGATGGTCAGCCGCCACGTCGCCACGCTGCTGTGGGGCGATCGTCCCTACGGATACTGACGGCGCGAAGCGCGGCGCGGTTCGGACAACACCAAGATGGTCAGGATGTGGTCTTGAGCTGATCGGCTTTTTGCCGCATCACCGCCAGCAGGCTGTCCAGCTTGCCGCCCTGACTCGACAACACGCCGCTGTAATCCGAGCGATAGGTGACGATCATCGAGGCGCCCTCGACGATAATATCGACAACGCGGAAAATCTCGCCGTCCTTGCGCACCCGCCACGACACGTTGACCGGGGCCAGATTGTGGCGGCGGATTTGCGAAACCACCAGCGAATCGCCGCTGGCATCGGCCTCGACGCCGAAAATATCCAGGGTTTCTCCGGAATATTCCTTGAAGCGCCGGGTCCAGGTATAGACCTGGATGTCCTCGAACAGCTTCTGGAATTCGCCGCGCTGCTCAGACGTCGCCGGACGCCAGTAGCGCCCCAGCACCAACTTGCTGATTTCCGGCAGATCGAAGGTGTTGACGAACAGGCTGCGGAAACGCTGCGCCCGCTCGGCATCGGACAAATCCTTGACCGCCACCGTGTTCATGGCGGTGTCGGCCAAGCCTTGGATGAAGGAGCGTGCGCTGACATCGGCGGCCATAAGCGCGGCGGGGGTGCGCAGGCAGGCGACGGTCGCCGCCGCGCTCAGCAACAAGGTCCGACGGTTCAGCATGATCAGCGCAGTCCCGTGGGATTGAGGGCGTTCTTGACTTCGGCATCGCGGTTCTGGCGATAGGTCGAACGCAGGGCCGCGTAGTAATCCAGCGACGAGCGCTCGATCTCATCCAGCGGGTCCAGCAGGCGTTCACGCTTTTCCAGGCCAGCGATTCCGGCACGGGTCCACACAGGCCAGGAACGGTCGATGTGATCCATATACAGGTTGAACGGATCGACCAGCCATTCGGTGGCGATGCCGACACCATCGCGGGGATTGGACGGCCCCAGGATCGGCAGAACCAGATACGGGCCTTCACCGATGCCCCAAACGGCAAAGGTCTGGCCGAAATCCTCGTCGTGATAGGGGATGCCGCCGGGCTCGGCCACATCGATCAGGCCGCCGATGCCGAAGCCGGTGTTGAAGGCGAAGCGCATCAGCGTCTGCATGGCGCGGTCGGGCTCGCCTTGCAGGACGTCGTTAAAGAAAATCACCGGCGCACGCAGATTGCGGATGAAGTCGCGGACACGGTCCTTGCCGTATTGCGGCATGACGGCGCGATAACCCTGGGCCACCGGCTTCAGCAGCGCCTTGTCGATCGCCTCGTTGAAGCCGAAGATGGCCCGGTTCATGGGCTCGAGCGGGTCGTTGTTCTGATCCCACTCGATCATCGCCTCCTTGTCGTCGGCGGGCGGCGGCGTGGCGCAGCCGGCAAGCAGGGCGGCGGCGAGAAGGGGCGCGGCGAAGCGAGCGACGAGGGAGCGGGGCATGAAGGCTGGCATCCTGCTTTCTAGACCTCAAGACTAATCCGGAACGCCCGGATCACCAGACGACAAGACTCCGCAGGTGCGGCTTCCTTGCACCATTGGAGGTAACACAGTCGAACGGGAAACACCAGTGGGCACAAACTCGAAGATTTTTTCGTCATGCCGCAATGTTGCATGAATGACACACCGGGTCGCAGGTGGGATTGGATTCCGCCTTCCATAACGCATAAAGATATGTTTATATGTTTCTGGAGATTGGCGGAGGGCGACGTGGACGACATCCTGGCGGCATTGCGGGCAGCGGCGGAGCCGACGCGTTTGCGTCTGCTGCGGCTGCTTGGCCATGGCGACCTGACGGTGTCGGAGTTGACGCATATCCTGGGGCAAAGCCAGCCCCGGGTATCGCGTCACCTCAAACTGATGTGCGAATCCGGCCTGCTGGACCGCTTTCCCGAGGGGGCTTGGGTGTTTTATCGGGTCGCCGCCAAGGGGGCGGGGGCCGATCTGGCCCGCCGTCTGCTGTCCATGCTGCCCGCCGATGACGCCATGCTCGCCCTGGATCAATCGCGTCTGGACGCCATCCGCGCCGCCCGCGCCGCCCGCGCTCAGGATTATTTCACCGAGAATGCCGGGCGCTGGGACCAGTTGCGGTCGCTGCATGTGGATGACAGCGAGGTCGAACGGGCCTTGGTCACGGCGCTTCAGGGGCGCCGGATCGGTGATCTGGTGGATCTGGGCACCGGCACCGGACGGGTGCTGGAAGTGCTGGCCCCGCATGCGGAACGCGGCATCGGCATCGATCTGTCGCGTGAGATGCTGGCGGTGGCCCGGGCCAATCTGGAGCGCGCCGATCTGCGCCATTGCATGGTGCGTCAGGGCGATATTACCCAGGTGCCGTTGACGGCGGCATCGGCGGATGTGGTCACCATTCATCAGGTGCTGCATTATGCCGCCGATCCGGCCGCCGTGGTGGCCGAGGCCGCCCGCATCCTGCGTCCCGGCGGCGTGCTGCTGGTCGTCGATTTCGCCCCGCACGAGCAAGAAGCGTTGCGCGATCAGCATGCCCACCGCCGCCTTGGCTTCAGCGATGCCGAGGTCGGGCAGTGGCTGTCCGTCGCCGGGTTGCGGCCCCGCCCGCCGGTGCGTCTGCCGGGCAAGCCCTTGACTGTGGTGCTGTGGAGCGCCGAAAAGAAACCGACAGGAGACCATTCGTGAACCTTCCCATCGCCGCCGCCTCGGCCAAGCCGGTCAGTGTTTCCTTTGAATTCTTCCCGCCGAAGACGGAAAAGATGCAGGAAACCCTGTGGGAATGCGTCAAGCGCCTGGAGCCTTTGGCCCCCAGCTTCGTCTCGGTGACCTATGGTGCCGGCGGCACCACGCGCGAGCGCACCCACGACACCGTGGTCCGCATCGCCCGTGAAAGCTCGCTGAAGCCTGCCGCCCACCTGACCTGCGTCGGCCATTCCCAAGGCGAGGTCGATGACATCGCCCGGCGTTATTGGGATGAGGGCATCCGCCACATCGTCGCGCTTCGCGGCGACGCGCCGGAAGGCTCGGGCGCCTATCAGCCCACCCCCGGCGGCTATGCCTATGCCGTCGATCTGGTCAAGGGCCTGAAGCGTATCAACGATTTCGAGATTTCGGTCGCCGCCTACCCGGAAATGCATCCCGACGCTCCCAATCCTGCCTTCGATCTGGACAATCTTAAGCGCAAGATCGACGCCGGAGCGACGCGGGCGATCAGCCAGTATTTCTTCGACGTCGATGTCTATCGCCGCTTCATGGACCGGGTGCGCGCCGCCGGCATCACCGTTCCCGTGCTGCCCGGCATCCTGCCGGTGACCAATTTCGCCCAGGTGCAGAAGTTTTCCGCCGCCTGCGGCGCCTCGGTGCCCGGGTGGATGGCCAAATTGTTTGAAGGTCTGGACAACGACCCGGAAAC
Source organism: Stygiobacter sp. (assembly GCA_006218045.1). Classification (GTDB taxonomy): domain Bacteria; phylum Pseudomonadota; class Alphaproteobacteria; order Rhodospirillales; family Magnetospirillaceae; genus Magnetospirillum. The sequence goes on along the minus strand of VBWB01000007.1, from coordinate 29,151 downwards.
CCGCCGTCTGGTCGCCGCCACCGTCGCCGCCGAACAATGCCGGGCGCTGGCCGCCGACGGCGTCACCGATTTCCATTTCTATACGCTGAACCGCGCCGATCTGGCTTATGCGATCTCGCATATCCTGGGGGTTCGGCCGAAGGCCGAGTAAAATAATCCACCACAGAGACACAGAGGCACAGAGATATGGTGTTCGCGGCAACATGACACGCTGTCGGCGCCGTTTGGAAAACCTCTCTGTGCCTCTGCGTCTCTGTGGTTAATCCAGCTTTGGGCACCATGTGGGTGCCGACGAGGAAATGATCATGACCAACATTCTCGACCATCTCCACCAGCGTGTTCTTCTGTGCGACGGCGGTACCGGCGCCTTGGTCCAGGCCATGAACCTGTCGGTGGACAAGGATTTCATGGGGCTGGAAAACTGCACCGATATCCTGGTGGAATCGCGCCCCGACGTGGTGCGCAACATCGCCATGCAGTATTTCAACGCCGGCGCCGACATGGTCGAGACCAACACCTTCGGCGCCAGCCCGATCACCTTGGCCGAGTTCGGCATCGCCCATAAGGCCTTCGACCTCAACAAGCGCGCGGCGGAAATCGCCCGTGAGGCGGCGGAGGAATTCAGCGATGGCCGTGCCCGCTTCGTCCTGGGCTCGGTTGGTCCCGGCACCAAGCTGCCGTCCTTGGGCCATATCGGCTATGACGAGTTGGAAGCGGCCTATGTGGTGCAATGCGCCGGTCAGATCGCCGGCGGCGCCGACGCCATCCTGATCGAGACCTGCCAGGACCCGTTGCAGATCAAGGCAGCCGTCAACGGCGCCAAGATCGCCCGCGCGGCTGCCGGCAAGGATACCCCCATCTTCGTCCAGGTGACGGTGGAAACCACCGGCACCATGCTGGTCGGCGCCGATATCGCCGCCGCCGCCACCGTGGTGCATTCCCTGGATGTGCCCTCCCTGGGGCTCAACTGCGCCGCCGGCCCGCAGGAGATGCTGGAGCACGTCAAGTATCTGGTGGAAAACTGGCCCGGCCTGATTTCCCTGCAACCCAATGCCGGCCTGCCCGAACTGGTCGACGGCCAGACCCGCTATCCTTTGTTGCCGGAAGAACTGGCGGTGTGGCACGAACGTTTCGTCGGCATGGGCGTCAACCTGCTGGGCGGCTGCTGCGGCACCACGCCCCTTCATATCGGCGCCACCCATCAGATGTTGCAGAAGATCGGCGCCGGCTATCGCCCCAACCCGGTCAAGCGGTCGGTCCACTGGGTGCCGGCGGTGGCGTCCTTGTATTCCCAGGTGACGTTGCGCCAGGAAAACGCCTTCCTGGCCATCGGCGAGCGCTGCAACGCCAACGGCTCGAAGAAGTTCCGCGATTTGCAGGATGCCGAGGATTGGGACGGCATCGTCGCCATGGCGCGCGAGCAGGTCAAGGAAGGCAGCCACACCCTTGACGTCTGCACCGCCTTCGTCGGACGCAAGGAAGTGGTGGACATGACCCAGGTGGTGACCCGCCTGCGCGGCGCGGTGACCACCCCCCTGGTCATCGATTCCACTGAATTGCCGGTGCTCGAAGCGGCGCTCAAGCTCTATGGCGGCAAGGCCATCTTGAACTCCATCAATTTCGAGAACGGCGAGGAAGATGCCGCCGCCCGCCTGCGGCTGGCCAAGAAATTCGGCGCGGCGGTGGTGGCGCTCACCATCGACGAAGAGGGCATGGCCAAGGATTGCGCCGCCAAATTGCGCATCGCCCATCGCCTCTATGATTTCGCCGTCAACCAACATGGCTTGCCGGCGGGCGATCTGTTGTTCGACCCGCTGACGTTCACCATCTGCACCGGCAACGAGGACGACCGCAAGCTCGGTCTGGAAACCCTGGATGCCATCGAGGCCCTGGCCCGCGAATTGCCGGAATGCGGCATCGTGCTTGGGCTGTCCAACATCTCGTTCGGCCTGAAGCCGGCGGCGCGTCAGGTGCTGAACTCGGTGTTCAACGATTATGCCGTCAAGCGCGGCATGACCGGGGCCATCGTCCATGTCTCCAAGATACTGCCCCTGCATTCCATCCCGGCGGACGAACTCAAGGCCGCCGAGGATCTGATCTTCGACCGCCGCAGCCCCGGAATTGATCCGTTGCAGGCCTTCATCGCCCTGTTCGGCGACCGCAAGGCAGCGGAAAACAAGAAGGAGCTGCCGGCCAAGATCGAGGATCGCCTCAAGCAGCGCATCGTCGACGGCGACCGCACCGGCCTCGACGACGATCTGGCCGCCGCCATGGCCGAGGGCTGGGCGCCCTTGGCCATCATCAACGATTTGTTGCTCGACGGCATGAAGGTGGTGGGCGAACTGTTCGGGTCGGGCAAGATGCAACTGCCCTTCGTGCTGCAATCGGCGGAAACCATGAAGGCGGCGGTGGCCTATCTGGAACCGCACATGGAGAAATCCGACGGTTCGGCCAAGGCGACCATGGTGCTGGCCACCGTCAAGGGCGACGTCCACGACATCGGCAAGAATCTGGTGGACATCATCCTGACCAATAACGGCTACAAGGTGGTCAATATCGGCATCAAGCAGCCGGTGGGCGAGATCATCAAGGCGGCCAAGGAACACAAGGCCGACGCCGTCGGCATGTCCGGGCTTCTGGTCAAGTCCACCGTCATCATGAAGGACAATCTGGAGGAGATGCGGGCGCAAGGCATCGACGTGCCGGTGTTGTTGGGCGGCGCGGCGTTGACCCGTAAATTCGTCGAGGAGGATTGCCTGGGCGCCTATGGCGGTTCCGGCGTCGCCTATGCCCGCGATGCCTTCGATGGTCTGGACCTGATGGCCAAGGTGGCCGACGGCTCCTTCGACACCTATGTGCAGGCGCGCAGCAAGGCGCCGAAATCGGGCAATTCCAAGCGCATCGGCCAGCCGGCCGAGGCCAGCACGCTACGTCCCGTCGATTGGGACGAGGTGACCATGCGTCGGGCCGAGCTGCACCGGGACGTGCCGCCGCCGGTGCCGCCGTTCTGGGGGGCCAAGCTGATCGAGAACGTCCCCTTGCAGAATCTGGCCGGCTTCCTCAACGAGACCATGCTCTATCAGTTCCATTGGGGCTATCGGAAGCAGGGCAAGAGCATCGACGAATTCAAGGCCTGGGCGACCAAGGAATTGAAGCCCATCGCCCTCAACCTGCTCAAGCGTTGCTCGCAGGAGGGCATCTTGCACGCCCAGGGCGTCTACGGCTATTGGAAGGCCGCCGCCGATGGTGACGCGGTGGTGGTGTTCGACACCGACGGCAGCACCGAGTTGGCCCGCTTCGGCTTCCCCCGTCAAGCCCGCGACGGCGGCTTGTGCATCGCCGATTTCTTCCGTCCCATCAGCGACCCGATACGCGACGTCATCGGTTTGCAGGTGGTGACCATGGGGCAAAAGGCGTCGGACGTGGCGCGCCAATGGTTCGAGGCCAACAAGTACCAGGATTACCTGTACCTGCACGGCCTGTCGGTGGAGATGGCCGAGGCCATGGCCGAATACGTCCACAAGCGCATCCGCGCCGAGTTGGGCTTCGCTGGCCAAGATGCCGCCGAAATGGACAAGCTGTTGAAGCAGAACTACCAGGGCTCGCGCTACAGCTTCGGCTATCCCGCCTGCCCCAACGTCGAGGACCAGAAGCAATTGCTGGCGCTCTTGGGTGCCGACCGCGTCGGCATCACCCTTTCCGACGAATTCCAGTTGGAGCCGGAACAAAGCACCAGCGCCATCGTCTGCGTCCACCCGCAGGCCAAATACTTCACGGTTTGACACGACCCACACAGAAATAGGCCGTCATGTGTGGACTTGACCCACTTCTGTCCGGTTTAGCGACGAACTGCACCGATGGCGGAAGAATTATCGAGATCAACAGAGTGGGGCGACACGAATGAACACAAATAAACACGAATAAAATCAGCTCACCGAACTTCGTGTTCATTTGTGTTCATTCGTGTCGCCTTTTCTTGGAAGGGAAGCCACAGAGCGCTTCCGCTTCCATGTCCCTGACAACATCTCGGGCGGCGAAATCCGCGCGGCGTCAGCGGCTCAACACCCCGAGGGAGAATTAAACCGGACAGAAGTGGGTCAAGCCCGGCCATGACGGCATTAAGTTCACGCCGCGCGGGCGCCGATCAGATCGACGATATCGCCCATGATGGTGGTGATGTCGTAATCCTTGGGCGTGTAGATGCGGGCGCAGCCCGCCGCCAGCAGGATCTTTTCGTCTTCCGGCGGGATGATGCCGCCGGCCACCACCGGGATATCGCCGATGCCGGCGGCCTTCATGCGTTCCAGCACTTCGGTCACCAGCGGGATATGGCTACCCGACAGGATGGACAGCCCGACCACGTGCACGCCTTCTTCCAAGGCGGCGTTGACGATCTGGGCCGGGGTCAGGCGGATGCCTTCATAGACCACTTCCATGCCGGCGTCGCGGGCACGCACGGCGATCTGTTCGGCGCCGTTGGAATGGCCGTCCAGGCCGGGCTTGCCCACCAGCATCTTGATCCGGCGGCCCAACTTGGCCGACACGATCTCCACCTTGGCCCGCACGTCGACGATCTTCTCGCCCTTGGTGTTGGCGGAAGCGCGGGAAACCCCGGTCGGCGCCCGGTATTCGCCGAACACTTCGCGCAGGGTCTGCGCCCATTCGCCGGTGGTGACGCCGGCATGGGCGGCGGTGATGCTGGGCTCCATGACGTTGCGGCCGTCTTGGGCGGCGGCGCGCAAGCCGGCCAGGGCAGCGTCCACCGCGCCTTGGTCGCGGCTGGCCTTGAACGCCTTCAGCCGTTCGACCTGTTCGGCCTCGACCTTCGGATCGACGGTCAGGATCGAGCCGTCACCGCCGGTCAGCGGGCTGGGCTCGGTTTCCGTCCACTTGTTGACGCCGACGACGATCTGTTCGCCCGATTCGATGCCGGCGATGCGGCGCGCATTGGCTTCCACCAGCTTCTGCTTCATGTAGCTGGATTCCACCGCCGAAACGGCGCCGCCCATGTCGTCGATACGCTTGAGTTCCTCGCGGGCGCCGGCCATCAACTCGTCGACCTTGCGCTGGATCTCGGTCGAGCCGTTGAAGATGTCGCCGAATTCCAGCAGATCGGTTTCATAGGCGACGATCTGTTGCAGGCGCAGCGACCATTGCTGGTCCCACTCACGCGGCAGACCCAGGGCCTCGTTCCAGGCCGGCAACTGCACGGCGCGGGCGCGGGCGTCCTTGGACAACACCACCGCCAGCATTTCCAGCAAGATGCGATAGACGTTGTTTTCCGGCTGCGGCTCGGTCAGGCCCAGGGAATTGACCTGGACGCCGTAACGGAAGCGCCGCGCCTTCTCGTCGGTGATGCCATAGCGGGTGCGGCAGATTTCGTCCCACAGATAGGTGAAGGAGCGCATCTTGCACAATTCGGTGACGAAGCGGATGCCGGCATTGACGAAGAACGAGATGCGGCTGACCACCACCGGGAAATCCTCGGGCGGCACCACCGGGCGCACGGTATCGAGCACGGCGATGGCGGTGGCCAGGGCGAAGGCCAGTTCCTGTTCCGGCGTCGCTCCGGCCTCTTGCAGGTGGTACGAGCAGACGTTCATGGGGTTCCACTTGGGAACCTCGCGATAGGTGAAGGCGATGACGTCGCTGGTCAGGCGCAAGGAATGCTGCGGCCCGAAGATATAGGTGCCGCGCGACAGATATTCCTTGATGATGTCGTTCTGGGTGGTGCCGTTCAAGGATGACCGCGCCGCGCCCTGCTTCTCGGCGGTGGCGATGTAAAGCGACAACAGCCAGGCGGCGGGGGCGTTGATGGTCATCGACGTGTTCATCTTTTCCAAGGGGATATCCTGGAAAAGCGTCATCATGTCGCCAATATGGCAGATGGGCACGCCCACCTTGCCCACTTCGCCGCGCGCCAGCACGTGGTCTGAATCGTAGCCGGTCTGGGTCGGCAGGTCGAAGGCCACCGACAGGCCGGTCTGGCCCTTGCCCAGATTGGCGCGGAACAGCTTGTTGGATTCCGCCGCCGAGCTGTGGCCCGAATAGGTGCGGAACAGCCAGGGCTTCTCGCGGGCGGGGGTCTTGTCCGTCATGGGTCGCTACCTTCCTGCATTGGCGCGTTAATCAAAGATATAAAGCCTTACCAGGGTCGCATGCGAGCGACCTAAAATTTCTCTGTATCGGCCCTTCGCGAAACAAACTATCATTTTGTGCATTGCGAAGAAAGCCGCAAAACGCTAAAACGAAGCTCCGCCATGCCCATCGGGCCAGCGGGACCATCAGATTACCAGCTTGCCATGCAGGGAGTGAGTGGGATGAGCGAAGTTCAGGCCCAAGTGCAGAAGGACCTTTACGAAATCGGTGAGATCCCGCCGCTGGGTCATGTGCCGAAGCAGATGTACGCCTGGGCCATCCGCAAGGAACGGCACGGCAACCCCGATACCGCCATGCTGGTGGAAGTGGTCGAAACCCCCGACATCGATCCGCATGAAGTGCTGATCATGGTGATGGCCGCCGGCGTCAATTACAACGGCGTCTGGGCGGCGCTGGGCAAGCCCATTTCGCCCTTCGACTATCACAAGGCGGCCTATCACATCGCCGGTTCCGACGCCGCGGGCATCGTCTGGGCGGTGGGCTCCAAGGTCAAGCGCTGGAAGGTGGGCGACGAAGTGGTCGTGCACTGCAACCAGACCGACGGCGACGACGAGGAATGCAACGGCGGCGATCCGATGAATTCGCCCAGCCAGCGTATCTGGGGTTACGAAACCCCCGACGGTTCCTTCGCCCAGTTCACCCGCGTGCAGGCCCAGCAGGTCATGCATCGTCCCAAGCACCTGACCTGGGAAGAAAGCGCCTGCTACACCCTGACCCTGGCCACCGCCTATCGCATGCTGTTCGGCCACCGTCCGCACGTGCTGCGTCCGGGCCACAATGTGCTGGTCTGGGGCGCCGCCGGCGGCCTGGGCTCCATGGCCATCCAGCTGATCGCGGTGTCGGGTGCCAACGCCATCGGCGTCATCTCGGAAGAAGACAAGCGCGATTTCGTCCTCGGCCTGGGGGCCAAGGGCGTGATCAACCGTAAGAATTTCGATTGCTGGGGCCAGTTGCCCGACGTCGACGGCGATCAGGCCGAGTTCGCGGCCTATATGAAGAAGGTGCGCGAGTTCGGCAAGGCCATCTGGGACGTCACCGGCAAGGGCAACGACGTGGATTTCGTCTTTGAACAGTCGTGCAACGTGGTCAAGCGCGGCGGCATGGTGGTGTTCTGCGCCGGCACCACCGGCTTCAACCTGACCTTCGACGCCCGTTTCGTCTGGATGCGGCAAAAGCGTATCCAGGGCAGCCACTTCGCCAACCTGTTGCAGGCCAGCCAGGCCAACCAGCTGGTGATCGAACGCCGCATCGATCCGTGCATGTCGGAATGCTACGTCTGGGAGGATATCCCCGCCGCCCACATGAAGATGCTGAGGAACCAGCACAAGCCCGGCAACATGGCGGTGATGGTCCAGGCCAAGAAGCCCGGCCGTTACACCATCGAAGACTGCATCGAGGGCGAATAAAGCCCAAAAACCGCCCCCGCCGCTTTATAGGCGGCGGGGGCTTTTCCTATTCAGCCTCCCCCCTTTAGGACAAGCGCCATGACCGCCTCGCTGCTGATCGACGATCTGATCCCCACCTGTGAAAGCGCGCTCGAAACCGTGCGTGGTCTGCACGCCGCCGCCAAGGAAGCGGTGACGGCCATGGTGAGCAAGGATGGCAAGATCGATACCGCCCTGTTTGAAGCCAACCAGCAGGCCGCCCACGGCTATGCCTGGCTGTCAACTTACGTGGCAGCGCTGGAACAGATGCTCGATTGGGCCAAGCGCGTCGGCGCCGCCGGCAAGCTGGGCGAGTTGGAACAGCTGATGCTGCAATCGGCCTACGGCGAATATTGCGCCCAGATTTACGGCGGCATCCCCATGAGCCAGGGCGAGATCATCCGCCCCATCGATCTGGGCCTGGATTCGGGCGCCTGTCACAAGCACCATTCCGACGCGGTCAGTGCCTTGCGCAAGGCCGGCAACGCGGCGGCCGTGCGCGTGCGCATCGCCCAGTTGATCGAGGACGGCCACCATTACGGCGAACTGGCGCTCGACGACGAAACCCTGGAACTGATCCGCGACCAGTTCCGCCGCTTCGTCGAGGATACGGTCGCCCCCCATGCCCATGAATGGCACCTGAAGGACGAATTGATCCCGCTCGACGTCTTGAACGCGGTGGCGGAAATGGGCGTGTTCGGCCTGACCCTGCCGGAAGAATTCGGCGGCCTGGGCATGGGCAAGACCGCCATGTGCGTGGTCACCGAGGAATTGTCGCGCGGCTATATCGGCGTCGGCTCCTTGGGCACCCGCGCCGAAATCGCCGGCGAGCTGATCCGCCTGGGCGGCACCCAGGAGCAGAAGGAAGAGTGGCTGCCGAAGATCGCTTCGGGCGAGATTCTGCCCACCGCCGTGTTCACCGAGCCCAATACCGGCTCTGATCTGGGGTCTTTGCGCACCCGCGCGGTCAAGGACGGCGACGATTACATCGTCACCGGCAACAAGACCTGGATCACCCATGCCAGCCGCACCGACGTCATGACCCTGCTGGTGCGCACCGATCCCAACACCAAGGATTGGCGCGGCCTGTCCATGTTCCTGGCGCCGAAAGTGCGCGGCACCGAGGAAGACCCTTTCCCCACCCCCGGCATGACCGGCGGCGAGATCAAGGTGTTGGGCTATCGCGGCATGAAGGAATACGAGCTGGGCTTCGACGGCTTCAAGGTGCCGGCGGCCAATCTGCTGGGCCAGGTCGAGGGCCAGGGCTTCAAGCAACTGATGGAAACCTTTGAATCGGCCCGTATCCAGACCGCCGCCCGGGCCATCGGCGTCGCCCAGAACGCCATGGAGATCGGCCAGCAATACGCCAAGGACCGGGTGCAGTTCGGCAAGCCCATCTACCAGTTCCCAAGATCGCCTGGATGGCGGTGGAAACCATGATCGCCCGCCAGCTCACCTATTTCTCGGCGCGCGAAAAGGATGGCGGTCACCGCTGCGACATCGAGGCCGGCATGGCCAAGCTGCTGGGCGCCCGCGTCGCCTGGTCCAACGCCGACAACGCATTGCAGGTCCATGGCGGCAACGGCTATGCCGAGGAATACCAGATCAGCCGTGTGCTGTGCGATGCCCGCATCCTCAGCATCTTCGAGGGCGCGGCGGAAATTCAGGCCCAGGTCATCGCCCGCGGATTGTTGTCGGGGGCCAGGGGCTGAGCCCGTCACGGGCCATTTGTAAGAGTTAGACCAGTTTCCGCTTTAGCTGAAACTGGTCTAGAGTAAAGCCGGCGGGGTGGTTCCTGCCGGCTTTTTCATGGGGGTGGCGATGCTGCGTCTTGCTGCGGTGATGGGCGTGTTGATTCTGTCGGCAGTGCCGGCCTTGGCCCAACCCATGGGCGGCCCACCGCCCGAGGCCTTCACCGCTTGCGACGGCAAGGACAGCGGGGCGGAATGCAGCCACCCGACGCCCAGCGGCACCACCATGACCGGCACCTGCCAGCCTCGCGGCGACAAGATGCAATGCATCCCGTCGCGGTCCCCCGGCGGCGGCGCTGGCGGCATGAGCGGCGGGCGCCCGGCTTTGGACGAACGGGGCAACGAAACCGGCTTTCCCGCCAGTTCGCGCCTGACCTTCGACACCATCCCCGTCCCCTTCGATCGCCTGACCCCGGTTTCCTTCACCCTGCCCGGCGGCGAGACCCATTGGTACGAAGTGGTCCATCTGCCGCAAGGCGGCGTCAACTGGGTGCAGGCCAAATCCCTGGCCGAACAGGCCGGCGGCTATCTGGCCACCCTGCATTCAACTGCGGAAAACGATTTCGTCTTTGCCCTGATCAGTGACCGCAAGTTTTGGTTTGAATGGGATCACACCCATAACTTCGTCATGAACGGCCCGTTCCTGGGCGGGTTCCAGCCGGCGGGCGCCAGTGAGCCCAAGGGCGGCTGGCGCTGGGTCAACGGCGAAGCGTGGAGCTATGAGAATTGGGCCAGGGACGGCATGTCCGGCGACAACGATCTGCGCAACAACACCCAGCCCAACGACGCCACCGGCAATCAGAACGTCCTGGCCTTCGGCGAGGTCAATAAGCCGGTGTCCACCTGGGGCGATTTCCCCCATCGCTTCGGCACCCATGGCGAGGGCCGCGAGGGGCGGGCGCAGGGCTTCATCATCGAATACGACAAAGCTCCACGCTGAGCGGGCGTTACAAAATCGACAGTACGCTTTCCGGCGGGCGGCCCAGGGCGGCTTTGTCGCCCTTGACGACGATGGGCCGCTCGATCGCCGCCGGGTTGGCGGCAAGGGCCGCGATCAACGCCTGATCGGACAGGGCGCCGACGTCGATGCCGGCGGCATCGGCTTCCTTCTTGCGCACGATGTCCTTCGGCCCCTTGCCCAGCTTGGCCAGGATGGCGGCCAGGTGGGCGGCGCTGGGCGGGCTTTTCAGATACTCCACCACCTTGGGGGCCACGCCCCGATCGGTAATCCCCCCCCCCCCGGAAAGAGGAGGTCGCAGCGTGAGTGAATTGGACTCTGACCCCGGTTTTCTGACCCCGGTTTTCCCCCGGTTTTCCCTGCTGACCCCGGTTTTCCTGGGGAAACCCGGCCTTTCTTGTTGGTCCATCAACTGCCGGTCAGCTTGTCCGGGTCCAGGCGGATATCGCGGCGGACTTGGCCGGAAGTGCCCAGGGTCGGAGCCTTCTTGCCATCCACCGCCACATCCAGGGCACCGGCATTGCCGACCATCAGGGTCAAGCCGGGGCGGTTGGGGACGGCGTAGCTGTCGCCCTTGCGCAACAAGCGGCTCATCAGCAATTGGCCGTCCATCTCGCGTACCTGAATCCAACAATCGTCGCTGGCGGCGGTCAGCACCACACGGGAATCACCGTGATCCACCGTCGACTTGGCGGCTTCCGGCTTCGGTGCTTCGACCTTGACCGGTTCCACCGGCTTCGGCGTTTCGACCTTGACCGCCACCGGCTTCGGCGCTTCGACCTTGGCCGGTTCCACCGGCTTCGGCGCTTCGACCTTGACCGGTTCCACCGGCTTCGGCGCTTCGACCTTGACCGGTTCCACCGGTTTCGGTGCCACGCCCTTTACCGGGGCGGGGGCGGGCTCGACCGCTTTGGGCTTGACCTCTTCGTCCTCGACCGGAGGCACCACCTCGGTTTCCTTGGTCGGATTCTGCCCGACCGGTTCGGCCAGCTTGACCGGCTCTTGCGTGTTCTTCGCCGGCTTCGGCTCGGCGGTGACCGTGGCCGGACGGTTCAGCACAGAGGTCAGGCGGTCGGGCAGGGCCGGCACCATTTCGGCCATCGAGGTGTCCCGCGACGACAGCAAGTACCAGCCGCCATAGGAGATGCCGGCCAGCAGCAGGCCGACGAACAGTACCGCGCCGCCGGGAATGCGGCCCTCGGACACCGGCGACGGGAATACCAGTTCCGAGCGCGGATGCAGATCGCCCGAGGCCTCGGCCCGGAACCGGCGCAGCATTTCCTCGCCGTCCAGGTCGAGGAAGTCGGCATAGGTGCGCAAAAAGCCGATGGCATAGGCGCCGCCGGGCAGGTCCTTGTGCCGTCCCTCTTCCAGGGCCAGCAGGTAAGGCTGGCGGATGCGCAGCATGGTGGCTACCTCGGCCAGACTCTTGCCGGTCTGGTTGCGGGCATGACGCAAGGTGGCGCCGACGCTTTGCGGCAAGGGTGCAGGCGTTTCCGAAGTCTCGTCTGGCATGGTCGTGGACACGATGGATCGTTCCTGTTGCCGTGGGGCGACACTCACCCCGGTTGCCGCCCCCCATGGACGCACGGACCCCGTCTTGGCAGGGACGGGAACCGTTTTACAAAGACTGGCGCCCTCAGGCAACCATCACGGCATCAGCAGCCCTGCCAGACCGGGTGACGCTTGCCGAGAAAGGCGTCGATCCCTTCGCCGGCGTCACGGGCCAGCATGTTCTCGGTCATCACTTGGGCGGCATAGTCATAGGCATCGTCCAGCCCCATTTCAACCTGGGCATAGAAGGCTTCCTTGCCGACCTTCAGGGTATGCGGCGATTTCGACGCGATCAGGCGGGCGAAGCCGTCCACCGTCTCGTCCAGCTTTTCCACCGGCACGGCACGGTTGATCAGTCCCCAGGCGGCGGCGGTGGCCGCATCCACCGCTTGGCCGGTGAGCAGCATTTCCATGGCCTGCTTGCGCCCCACATTGCGCGACAGCGCCACCATGGGGGTCGAGCAGAACAGGCCGATATTGACGCCGGGGGTGGCGAATTGGGCGGTGTCGGCGGCCACCGCCAGATCGCACGAGGCGACGATCTGGCAGCCGGCGGCGGTGGCCATGGCGTGGACGCGGGCGATCACCGGGCGGGGAAAGCGGACGATGGCCGTCATCATGCGCGAGCATTGGGCGAACACCGCCGCCACCGGCTCGCGCCCTTGCAGCGAGCGCATTTCCTTGAGGTCATGGCCGGCGCAAAAGGCCGGGCCGTTGGCGGCCAGCACCACCACCTTGACCGAGGCATCGGCGGCCAGCCGGGCCAGGGCGGCCTCGATTTCCGTCATCATCGCCACCGACAGGGCGTTGCGCGCCTGCGGACGGTTCAGGGTCAGGGTGGCGATACCGTCTTCGCTGGACAGCAGGACCATGGCTTCGCTGGGGGTGGACATCGGGGCTCCCTTGTTTTCTTCGCTCATTCGGGGGCACAGTGTGACCCGGAAACGATCAGTCGTTCAATAACCAAGAGGGGCAGTATGGCCGCCATCAGCGTCGAGGAATTCAACCAGGATTTCATCATCAAGGTGCCCATGGCCGCCAATATCGGCATTCATGCCACCCAGGTGTCCAAGGGCGAGGCCCGGCTGTTGATGCCGTTTTCAGCTGGATTGGCCCGCCCGGTCGACACGGTCAGCGGTCCGGCGCTGATGACCCTGGCCGACGTCGCCGCCTGGGCGGTGGTGCTGACCGTGATCGGGCGCCAGGAAATGGCGGTGACCACCAGTCTCACCATGAACTTTTTGCGTATGCCGGGCTCGTCGGCGATCATCGCCGAGGCCAAGATCCTGAAGATGGGGCGGCGGCTGGCGGTGTCGGCCATCGAACTGATCGCCGCCGACAGTGACGAGATGGTGGCGCACGCCACCGCCACCTACGCCATTCCGGGATGACGGGGTTTGGAGTTATTCCAGTCCTTGCGGCACCACCTGGAGGCTGGCCGGATCCGCCGACATCAGGTTCAGCACCACGGTGCCGTTGTCGGTGCGCACCAGTAATTCGCAAAACCAGATGCCGTCGTCCACTTGCAGGGGGGCGGTGATATGGATGCGGGCGACTTTTTCCACATCCATGGACAGGCTGTGATTGCTGTTGAAGGATATGCTGGCGACGGTGTTGGACATGGGTTCCCCCCGGGCAAAGGCCTGACAACAGGCTCGCCTAAAGCGGGCGTCGCGTCAATGCGGTTACAGGATGACCTGATGATCCAGGGCAAAGGCCCGCAGCCGGTCGCGCAACGAGCGATCGGGCAGTTTCAGGCAATGGTCCAGATAGGCGCGCACCGGCCCCACCGACAACGAGCGGATCATGGTCTTGACCGGGCCGGTGGCCGGCGACGACACCGACAGGATGCGCACGCCGCAAGCCAGCAGCGCCATGGCTTCCAGCGGTCGCCCGGCCATCTCGCCGCACACTGAAAGCGGCACGCCGGCGGCATCGCATTTGGACGCCACATACCGTATGAAGGTCAGCATGGCCGGCGACAGCGGGTCGTAGCGGTCGGCGATGCGCGGATTGCCGCGATCGACGGCGAACAGGAACTGAGCCATGTCGTTGGAGCCGATGGAGATGAAATCGACCAGGGGTAGCAACGAATCCATCTGGAAGGCCAAGGCCGGCACTTCCAGCATGGTGCCGACGCGGATGCGCTGGGGCAGCACATGGCCCTTGCCCTTTTCGTGGGCGATTTCCATGTCGAGCAAATGGCGGGCCTGCACCAGCTCGGCCACTTCGGCGACCATGGGGAACATGATGCTGAGCTCGCGCCCCGCCGCCGCCCGGATCAGGGCGCGCAATTGGTGGCGCATCACCGCCGGACGGTCCAAGGTGATGCGGATGGACCGCCAACCCAGGGCCGGATTGTCTTCCTCATAGGGATTCCAATAGGGCAGTACCTTGTCGCCGCCGACATCGAGGGTGCGGAACACCACCGTCTTGCCCGCCGCCTGATCCAGGATCTTGTTGTAAAGAGTGGTCTGGGCGGCGACATCGGGCAGGGATGAACGGGCCATGAACGGCAATTCGGTGCGATAAAGGCCGATGCCGTCGGCCCCGCATTCGTGCAGATGCTGCAAATCCAGCAACAGGCCGGCATTCATCATCAGCCGCACGGCGATGCCGTCGCGGGTGATGGCCGGCAGATCCTTGAGCTTGGCGTAATGGGCGGCGCGGCGCTGGCGCTGGCTGAGGGCGTCCGAGAAGATGTCGCGGATGTCGTCGCTGGGGCGCAGGAAGACCTGGCCGTTATCGCCGTCGACCACCACCGGGTCCAGCGGCTCGACCTTGTCCAGCGCCTCCTTGCAGCGCCCGACCACCGGAATGTCCAGCGCGCGGGCGACGATGGCCACATGCATGGTCGGGCTGCCTTCTTCCATGACCAGGCCGCGCAGACGCTTGGGGTCATAGTCGAACAATTCCATCGGCCCCATGGAACGGGCGAACAAGATGGCGTCGGCGGGCAGCTCACCCTTGGAGGCGGCGCCGCCTTCCCCCGACAGGTGTTGCAGCAGCCGGTTGGCCAGATCCTCGAAATCGTGCAGGCGTTCACGCAAATAGGGGTCGCTGATCTGGCTCATGCGCGCGCGCATGTCCTCGTGCACCTTTTGCACGGCGGCCTCGGCGGTCAGGCCGGTCTTGATCGCCTCGCCGATCTTGCCCAGCCAGCCCTTGTCCTCGGTGAACATGCGATAGGTTTCAAGCACGTCGCGATGCTCGCCGTCACGCATCTCGGGGCGCGAGAACAGATCGTCCAAGGCCTTCTTGATGTCGGCCAGCGCCACTTTCAGGCGCTCGTGCTCGATGTCGGGGTCTTCCGCCACCAGCCGGCGGATGACGATGCGCGGATTGTGCAAAACGGCGGTGCCGATGCCGACGCCGCCGTTGAGGCGGATGCCTTCCAGGCGCAGCGGCAGCAGGGCGTTGCCGTCCACCGGCACCAATTCGTCGCGGCTGACCAATTCGCCCGAGGCGACCAGTTCGGCCAGGACCATGGCCACGGTTTCCATGGTCTCGATTTCTTCGTCGGTGTAGTGGCGCATGGTGCGGTTCTGCACCACCAGCACGCCGACGACGCGACCGCCCCGGATGATGGGGACGCCCATCAGCGAATGGAAAATCTCTTCGCCGGTTTCCGGGCGATAGGCGAAATTGGGATGGCTTTGGGCGTCGGCCAGGGCCAGGGGGCGGGCATGGGCGGCGATGTCGCCGACCAGACCTTCGCCCACCCGCAGGCGGGTATTGTGGATGGCGCCCTTCTTCAGGCCTTCGGTGGCGAACAGTTCCAGCACTTCGCCGGCGCGCATGACGTAGCACGAGCAGACTTCGGCGACCATGTCGGCGGCGATCAGGCCGACCACCCGGTTCAGGCGTTCTTCCGCCCCACCGCCGCCGGCCATGACATCGCGCAGGCGGGCCAGCAGGCGCCTGGAAACCGAGGGCGCCGCCGGGCTCATCAGGACAATCCCATACGGGTGGCCAGGGCGCCCAGTGCCTGATCCAGCAATTCGGTGAAAATCTCGGCGCAGGGCTGCACCTTGCTGACCAGCCCGACACTTTGTCCGGCCATCACCGAGCCGGTCTCGACGTCGCCGTCGATGACCGCGCGGCGCAGCGCACCGGCCCAGTAATGCTCGATTTCCAACTGGGCGTCCTTTTGCTCGAGTTCGCCGGCGCGGCAGCGGCGGATGATCTCGTGCTGGAACTCGATGAAACGCTTGGTCCCCTGATTGGCCAGGGCGCGCACCGGAATGACCGGAAAGGCCGGGTCCACCTGGGTGGTGGGAATGGCGTCGCGGGCGGCGGCCTTGATGAAGGCCTGCTTGAAATTGGGGTGGGCCACGCATTCGCTGGCGCAGACGAAGCGGGTGCCCAACTGGACGCCCGCCGCCCCCATTTCCAGATAGCTGACGATGGCTTCGCCGCGACCGATGCCGCCGGCGACGAAGATGGGCAGTTCGCCGGCCATCACCGGCAGGATTTCCTGGGCCAGCACCGAGGTGGAGACCGGGCCGATATGACCGCCGGCCTCGGCCCCTTCGATGACCAGGGCGTCGACGCCGGAGCGCACCAGCTTTTTCGCCAGGATCAAGGCGGGGGCGAAGCACACCACCTTGGCCCCGGTGTCCTTGGCCCGCTTGATCGCCGCCGCGTTGGGCAGGCCGCCGGCGAGGACGATATGACTGACCCCGGCCTGACCGCAGACATCGATCAGCCCATCCAATCGCGGATGCATGGTGATCAGGTTGACGCCGAACGGCCTGGTGGTCAGCGCTTGGGTGGCGTGGATTTCCTCGGCCAGGCGGGTGGGCTCCATGGAGCCGCAGGCGATGACGCCGAAGCCGCCGGCATTGGAGATGGCCGCCACCAGATGGCGCTCCGACACCCACGACATGGCGCCGCCCATGATGGCGTAATCCGTGCCCAGGAACGCGCGTCCCCGTTGCCACAGCCGGTCCAGCCGTCCGTTCAGGCTAGCCCCCATCGCCGTCATGTGCCGTCACCCGGTCCGTTCACTCAGGCCGCATCCAGGCCATAGGCGGTGTGCAGGGCGCGCAACGCCAACTCGGTGTACTTTTCCTCGATCAGCACGCTGATCTTGATTTCCGAGGTCGAGATGACCTGGATGTTGATGCCCTCGGCCGCCAGGGTCTGGAACATCTTCTGGGCGATGCCGGCATGGCTGCGCATGCCGACGCCGATGACCGACACCTTGACCACGTTGGAATCGGCGATCAGGCCCTCATAGGCCAAGGTGGCCTTGTTGTCCTCGATCACCTTCCTGGCCCGCTCCAGATCGGCCTTGCCGACGGTGAAGGTCAGATCGGTGGACTTGCCGTCTTCCGACACGTTTTGCACGATCATGTCGACGTTGACGGCATTGTCGGCCAGCGGGCCGAAAATGGCGGCGGCGACGCCGGGACGGTCGGCCACCTTGACCAAGGTGATCTTGGCTTCGTCGCGGCTATAGGCGATACCGCTCAACAGTTCCTTTTCCACGATCTCATCCTCATCGCAAACCAGAGTTCCGGGCTTGTCCTCGAAGCTGGACAGCACCTGCACGCGCACATGATGCTTCATGGCCATCTCGACCGAGCGGGTCTGAAGCACCTTGGCGCCGACGCTCGCCAGTTCCAGCATTTCCTCGTAGGTGATCTTATCGAGCTTTCTGGCCTTGGTCACGATCCGCGGGTCGGTGGTGTAGACGCCGTCCACGTCGGTATAGATGTCGCAACGATCGGCGTGCAACGCGGCGGCCAAGGCGACGGCGGAGGTGTCGGAGCCGCCGCGGCCCAAGGTGGCGATGCGGTTGCCCGGGGCGATGCCCTGGAAGCCGGCGACCACGGCGACCTGACCTTGTTCCATGCCGGCGATCATTTCGGTGGTGTCGATGCCGTCGATACGGGCCTTGCCGTGCACGTCGTCGGTGCGGATGGGCACCTGCCAGCCGCTCCACGACCGGGCGTCCAGGCCCAGTTCCTGTAGGCCGATGGCCAACAGGCCCGAGGTCACCTGTTCGCCGGTGGCGACGACGGCATCGTATTCGCGCTGATCATGCAGCGGCGCCATCTGCCTGCACCAGTCAACCAGCTGATTGGTGACGCCGGACATGGCGGAAACCACCACGGCCACCTGATTGCCGGCCTCGACCTCGCGCTTGACGCGGCGGGCCACATTCTTGATACGATCGATGTCGCCGACGGAAGTTCCGCCGAATTTCATCACGATACGCGCCATGAGGTAATCCTTGAAGCACCGCGGCCAATGCCGCCGGTTCATTTTTCTTCGTCTGTCCGGTTGCCGCCCGGAGGGCGCCCCTTCATACTCTGTCGCCACTTTTGAAGCAAGTCCGGCAACCCGTCAAAAAACCGCCTCATCCAGGAGTATCCGATGACCCGTTCCACCCCCGACCCGCGTGCGCGGACCGCCTCGCCCGAAGAGGTCGCCCGGTTCACCGCCATGGCCGAAGAATGGTGGGACCCCACCGGCAAATTCAAGCCGCTGCACCGTTTCAACCCGGTGCGGCTGGCCTTCATCCGCCGCGAACTGGCCGCCCATTTCGGGCGCGACCCGCAAGACCCGAATCCGTTCGCGGGGCTGACCCTGCTGGATGTGGGCTGTGGCGGCGGTCTGCTGTCGGAACCCCTGGCCCGCATGGGCTTCGCCGTCACCGGCATCGATGCCGGCGAGCGGAACATCGCGGTGGCCCGCATTCATTCGGAGAAGTCGGGGGTGGCGGTGGAATATCGCGTCGGCGGCCCCGAGGATGTGGAGGCCGAAAGCTTCGACGTGGTGCTGTCCATGGAGGTGATCGAGCACGTTCCCGACCCCGTCCGCTTCATCGGGTTGACGACGGGGGCCTTGCGTCCGGGCGGCGTCTTCCTGGGGGCGACGCTCAACCGCACCGCCAAATCCTGGCTGATGGCCATCGTCGGGGCGGAATACGTGCTGCGCTGGCTGCCCAAGGGCACCCATGACTGGAAGAAGTTCGTGCGACCGTCCGAATTCGCCGGCTGGCTGCGGGACGCGGGCATCGACGCCAAGGCCTTTCGCGGCATGGAATTCCAGCCGCTCACCGATGAATGGCGCGAAACCATGAACCTGGACGTCAATTACATGCTGATGGGGGTGAAGGCCTGACATCACAATCTTAAGGCTGTACGGTGCTTGCGTTTGAAAGGGTGTATGATGTTCCCCTGATGTGAATGCGAGGGGCCACATGCAAGGCGCCATTGCCGACAGAACGTCCAGGCATTTCGGTAGACTGCGCCGCCAGTTGGTGGCCGCCGCCCTGGGCTGGACCGTGCTGGTCGGCGGCTCGCTGGGCTGGAATCTGCACAACGAGCAGCGCCAGACCCTGGAATTGGCCACGCGCGAGGCCCGCATCCATTTCAACAAGGATCTGGCCTTCCGCCGCTGGGCGACTTTGCATGGCGGCGTCTATGTTCCCATCGACGAGCGCACGCCGCCCAGTCCGTGGTTGGCCCACCTCCCCGATCGCGACATCACCACCGAGGGCGGCAAGCCCCTGACCTTGATGAACCCGGCCTACATGCTGCGCCAGGTGATGGCTGAATACGCCAATGATTTCGGCGTGCGCGGGCGCATCACCAGTCTGAAGCCGCTGAATCCCGATAATGCCCCGGATGAATGGGAAGCCCATGTGCTGCGCCGCTTCGCCGCCGGCGAGACGGACGAGGTCAGCGAGTTGACCGAGGTGGGCGGCAAGCCGCATCTGCGGCTGATGCGGGTGATGGTCACCGAGCAAGGCTGCCTGAAATGCCATGGCGGTCAGGGTTACGCCATCGGCGACGTGCGCGGCGGTATCGGCGTGTCGGTGCCGCTGGCGGGGTATCTGGCCATTCAAAGCCGCGACAGCCGGATCCAGGCGCTGACCCATGGCCTGATCTGGCTGGTGGGCCTGGGCGGCATCGGCTTTGGCGGCAGCCGGGCGCGGCGACGCATGGATGAGGAAGCCATCGACGAAACGCGTCTGCGGGAACTGAGCCATCAGAACCAGATGATCCTCAATTCGGTCGGCGAAGGCATCGTCGGTATCGACGACCAGTGCCGCATCATCTTTTTCAGTCCCTCGGCCTCACGCATCCTGGGGTGGGCGGCGGACGAGATCATGGGGCGCAAATTCCACGACCTGATCCAGCCCGGATCGGTGGTCGAGGGCCAGCCCTGCCCCGGTGTCAACACCTGCTGCCCGACCTTGGCCCGGGGGCAGGGGCGGCAAAGCGTGGGCGAATTGTTGCGGCGCAAGAACGCGCCGCCCTTGCCGGTCGAGGTGCAAAGCGCTCCGGTTCTTGACGGTGACCGGGTGACCGGGGCGGTCCTGGTCTTCCACGACATTTCCGAACGCCAGGAAAACGAGCGTCGCCGTCACGAATTGCTGGAAAAACTGGAACGCTCGAACCGCGACTTGCAGGACTTCGCCTATGTGGTGTCGCACGACCTGCAAGAACCGTTGCGCATGGTGTCATCCTATCTGGGCCTGATCACCCGGCGCTATGACGACAAGTTGGATGAGGACGGGCGCGACTTCATCGGCTTTGCCGTCGACGGCGCCAAGCGCATGTCGCGGATGATTTCCGATCTGGTGGAATTCTCGCGGGTCGAGACCCGGGGCGCCAGCTTCGCCCCGGTGAACATGGACAAGGTGGCCGCCGACGCGGTGGCCAATCTGTCCCTGGTCATCGACGAGGCGGCGGCGGAGCTGACCATCCAGCCCGGCCTGCCGGCCTGTCTGGGCGACCGCGAGCAATTGGTGCGGCTGCTGCAAAACCTGATCAGCAACGCGGTGAAGTTCCGCAGCCCGGAGCGCCCGGCCCGGATCAGCGTCGGCGGTCGGATCCGCGACGACGACCGGCGGGAGTATTGGGTCACCGACAACGGCATCGGCATCGCCCCCGAATACCACCAGCGCATCTTCATGATCTTCCAGCGCATCGGCGCCGTCCAGGTGGCCGGCACCGGGATCGGTCTGGCGGTGGTCAAGCGCATCGTCGAACGCCATGGCGGCGAGATCCACGTGGATTCCGTCGTCGATCAGGGGGCAACGTTCCGCTTTGATTTGCCGGGGTGAGGCGGTCGATCCTGCGGCATCAATCATCCAGGGTCGACACATAGGCCCACAGATTGTCCCAGTCCTTGGCGGATTTGGGCCGCATCAGTTCATCCACATCGTCATGCTGGCGCTGGCCGCCGAGAAACAGAGTGATCTGGGTGCGCAGATAAGGGATGTGCTGCTGGGCCAGCGGCGGCTTTTTCACCCGCCCCAGACCGTCGCGGGCATGGCATTCCATGCAATCGGCGTTGTACAGCGTCCGGCCGGCGGCAACATCGCCGGGCTGTCGGGAAATCTGCACGGCCTGCTTGGCCAGGGTCAGGCGCTCGAAGGCATCCATGGCCACCTGGTCGGACGGCGGGTGCTTGGGCGGGGTGATGGCGGCCAGATAATAAGAGACGTCGAGCACGTCTTTTTCCGGCAATTCCCGTTCATTGGCATAGGGGATCATCGGGATGTTTTCCCGCGTCCGTGATTTGAAAGCCCGCAATTGCTCGGCGATGTAATCGGGATGCATGCCGGAAATGCGCGGATACACACCGCCGCCGCCGCCGCCGCCGAATTCACCATGGCAGGCGGCACAGGTGCGCATGATATCGCGTCCGGCATCGGCATCATGGCTCCAGGTCTTGCCGTTGGGCAACTGGCGCGGCTCCGGCGCTTTTTGCCCCCAGGCCGCAGCGGTCGCCGCGCCGGTCAGGGCTGCCGCCATCACAATCGTCGCCATCGCCAAACGCATGATCCGTTCATCCCGCCAAAGGAAAGCCGATCATGGTTGTCGCCCGAAAAGCCGGCGGCGGACTTTGAGCGCGGTCAAGCCTTTCTCATTTTTCCTGGCCGGGCGGGCGCATCGGCGCCGCTCTATTTCGCCTTGGGGCGGAAGGCCTTGCAGAAAGCGGGATCGGTTTCCAGGAACGGTCCGCCGATCAGGTCGATGCAATAGGGAATGGCCGGCATCACCGCTTCCAGGCAATCGGCGATGGCGCTGGGCTTGCCCGGCAAATTGACGATCAGCGACCGGCCGCGGATACCGGCGGTCTGCCGCGACAGGATGGCGGTGGGAACCACCTTCAGACTGACCGCGCGCATCAATTCGCCGAATCCCGGCATCATCTTGTCGCAGACCGCCTCCGTCGCCTCGGGGGTGACATCGCGCGGCGCCGGACCGGTGCCGCCGGTGGTGACGATGAGGGCGCATTTCTCCCGATCGGCCAACTCACGCAAGGTGGCCTCGATCAGCGGCTGCTCGTCGGCGATCAGGCGCGCCACCGGGCGCCAGGGCGAAACCAAGGCCTTGCCCAGCCATTCGACCATGGCCGGCCCCCCCAGATCCTGGTAGATCCCGCTCGAGGCGCGATCGGAAATGGTGACGACACCGATGGGAAAAGGTCCGGTCATGGGCGCTCGCAGGCAAAAAGGTCAGGAGGGGCACCCCCTCCACGGCCTGCATTGCTAGCAAAAAACGCCGATCCGGACCAGCGTGTTGCTCCGTCTCCGGCTGTCGTCACCTTTCGCCCGGGTCAGAAATCCAGAATGTCGCGGATGGCGGCGATCCCGGCCTTGGCGCAGACGTCGTCGGCTTCGCCGCCGGGGGCGCCGCTGACGCCGATGCCGGCGATCAGGGCGCCGGCGGCCTCGATCTTCAGGCCGCCACCCAGGATGGTGGCACCGGGCACGTTGCGCAGGCCCGATTGCGGCATGCCCGGACCGGTCAGGGCCACCAGATCGGTGGTGTTGGTGCGGAAACTGACCGCCGTCCACGCCTTGCCGGTGGCCACGCTCACCGTATGCGGGCCGGCATAGCGGTCGCGCAGCAGGACCTGGACGTTGCCGCCACGGTCGACCACCGACACCGCCGCCTGCCAACCGTTCTTGCGGCAGGTTTCAAGGGCGGCCTGCGCCGCTTTCAGCGCCGCTTCCGGCGTCAGCATGGTCTGGTCGAACGTGCCGTCGGCGGCCAGGGCCGGAGTCGATATGGCCAGGGCGGCCAGGATGATCAGGGTCTTGCGCATGGGGAAACCTCCCGCTCAGCAGGCTGGTGTCAGCCGCTTGGTGATGGTGGATAATTCGCCCCAGAACATGTCGTCGCCGTTATAGCCGGTGATGCGACCGACTTCGCGGCCGCAGGCGATGGCGACGAAGGTGGGGGCGTAGCGCAAATTCTTGATGAAACGCAGATCGGCGGGCAGGTTTTCCAACCGCACCACCCTGAGCGGCAGGCGTTTGCCCTCCGCCGTCTTCGGATAGATGGCGCCCAGGTCGCGGTGCCATTTGATGCACCACGGACAGCCCTTGGCCTCCACCATCACCAACTCGGCGGCAAGGGCCGGCGCGGCTCCGGCCCACAGGGCCGGAACCGTCGCCAACGCCAGTGCCGCCAGGAATGGCAGCCAGCGCAAGATCAGGCCTTGCGCTTGATCTTGAAGCTGTAAACGCCGGCGGCTTCCGCCGTTTCCAGCAATTCGTTGCCGGTCTGCTTGCAGAAGGCTTCCATGTCCTTGACCGAACCGGGATCGGTGGCCAGCACTTCCAGGACGCCATCGACGGCGACGTCCTTCATGGCCTTCTTGGTGCGCAGGATGGGCAGCGGGCAGTTCAAACCCTTGACGTCGAGAACCGTGCTCATGTGTGACCTCTCCTAGATGTTCCCCCCGGCGGACCGCTTCAGTGGCCGAGATTGATGTATTTCAGGCAAACCACCCGCAGACACGATGCCAGGTTCTTGTCGTTGGTGACCAGGCAGTGGTCGTGAATGCGGGCAATGAGGGCGCTTGCGGTTACCCCCTCTTCCCTGGCCATTTCATCCAATACCGTCCAGAACGCCTGTTCAAGCCGGATGGTGGTGGAATGGCCATGGATACGGACCGAGCGTTTCTCCGGCACGAAAGACCGCGCCTGCTCGGGATTGCACAGGCCGAACAGCCGGGCCAGCGGACCGTCGGCGGTCGCTGGCCAGACTGCCGGCTCTAGATGAAGAGGTTGATGTCGCACTGGGTGGCCGTTTCGATATAGGTGGCGGCGCCCGCGTATTCGACCCCGTCGATCAGATCGCTTTTGTCGTATTCAAACAGATCCATGGTCATCTGGCAGGCGATCATGCGCACGCCACAATCCACCGCCGCCTCGCGCAGATCCTCGATGGAGGCGACGCCCTTCTTCTTGATCAGGTCCTTCATCATCACCGTGGCCATGGCATCCATGCCCGGCAGCGCGCCGATCAGATTGGGCATGACCATGTGGCCGCCCATCATCGGCATTTCCATGCCGGCATTGCCCAAGGTGGTGACCTTCAGGTCCAGCTTCTTCTTCAACAGCGTCAGGCCGTAGAAGGTGAAGAAAAGGGTGACGTCCAGATCCATGGCCGCCGCGGTGGTGGCCAGGATGAACGGTGGGTAGGCCCAGTCCAGTGAGCCCTTGGTGACGATAATGGACATCGACTTGCCGTTGGCGGCCATGTTTTCCTCCCTGTGGTTTGCATTAGAATTTTATAATGTGCAAACCACCCTAAGACGCGGCCGCCCCCGTATGGGTAGTAGCCGGTGCCTACACCTGTTTTTCACTCGCCCTTGGTCGCGCGGCACGTTACAAGCGGCTCTTGTGCGATGGTCCAAGGCGGTGCTAATTTAGCATGAACAAATATATACGAGGAACCCCCCGCCCGCCAAGCACCTTCGGCGCCAGCGATTGAAAAGGGGACCCGTGACGGGAGGAAGAACGTGAGCGACTTGCCAATTTCCACCATCGTCGGTGGGGCCGCCTTCGTGGTCGGCCTGATTTTCGGGGCCACCGCCCAACGCACCAATTTCTGCACCATGGGTGCGCTTTCCGATATCGTCTTCATGGGCGACTGGCGGCGTTTCCGCGCCTGGATGCTGGCCTTGGCCGTGGCCATGATCGGGTCGCAGGCCATGCACCATGCCGGCCTCGTGGACTTGGGCAAAAGCATCTACCTGCAAGGGCCGCTGGCCTGGGCCGGCGCCATCATCGGCGGGCTTTTGTTCGGCTTCGGCATGACCTTGGCCGGCGGCTGCGGCAACAAGACCCTGGTCCGCATCGGCGGCGGCAACCTTAAATCGGTGGTCACCTTCCTGGTGGTCGGCCTGTTCGCCTATATGACGCTGAAAGGCCTGATCGGCCTGGGCCGGGTGCAGATCGAAAGCCTGACCAATATCGCGGTGGCCGGCAAGGCCGCCAACCAGGGCATCCCCGCCTTGCTGGCGGCGCTGGGCTTGCCCGAGATCATGGCGCGCTGGGTGGTGGTGGCTTTGATCGCCGGCGGTCTTTTGGTCTTCTGCTTCAAGGATGCCGAGTTCCGCGCCGCCCGCCATGACATCATCGGCGGCCTGATCATCGGCCTGATGGTGCCGGCGGGCTGGTGGGTGACCGGGGTGTTGGGCAATGACGAGTTCGACCCGACCCAGTTGTCCAGCTTCACCTTCGTCGCTCCCATCGGCGACACCATCATGTATCTGATGACCTATACCGGCTCGACCATCAATTTCGGCATCGCCGCCGTCGGCGGCGTCATTGTCGGCTCGTTCCTGTCGTCGCTGCTGGGCAAAAGCTTTCATGTGGAAGCGTTTTCCGACGCCGCCGACATGGGGCGCCACCTGATCGGCGCCGCCATGATGGGCACCGGCGGCGTCATGGCCATGGGTTGCACCATCGGCCAGGGATTGACCGGCATCTCCACCTTGTCGGCCACCTCGGTCATCGCCCTGGCCGCCATTTTGTTCGGCGGTGTGTGGGGCCTGAAATACATGGAGGAAGGCAGCGTCGGCGCCGCCCTGAAAGCGGTGTTCGCGCGCGGCTGATTAGTGCTGGACGTATGATCATGACGCGGGGTAAACCCGCGTCATGATCAGCTTCTCGACCCAGACCGACAGCGAAGGCCGCCGCATCCCGCTTTACGGTGCCGACGGCTTCGCCGGCATGCGCAAGGCCGGGCGGTTGGCCGCCGCCACCTTGGATTTCATCGGCCCGCATGTGCAAGCCGGCATCAGCACCGCCGCGTTGGATCGCCTGTGTGACCAGTTCATGCGCGATGCCGGTGCCATACCGGGCACGGTGGGCTATCACGGCTATCAGCACGCCTCGTGCATTTCGGTCAATCACGTGGTCACCCACGGCATTCCCGGCGACAAGATCCTGGCCGACGGCGACATCGTCAATATCGACGTCACCCCCGTATTGGACGGCTGGTTCGGCGACAGCAGCCGCACCTATGGGGTCGGCGCGGTGCGGGCCTTGGCCCGACGGCTGGTGGATGCCACGTTTGAAGCGATGATGGCCGGCATCGACCTCATCCGCCCCGGTGCCACCTTGGGCGATGTGGGCGCCGCCATCGAGGCGGTGGCCCGGCGCGAACGCTTTTCAGTGGTGCGCGACTTCTGCGGTCACGGCCTGGGCCGGGTGTTCCACGACGCCCCCCTGGTCATGCATTACGGTCAGGCCGGCACCGGCGTGGTGCTGGAACCGGGCATGTTCTTCACCGTCGAGCCCATGCTCAACGCCGGCAAGGCCGAGGTGAAGATTCTGGCCGACGGCTGGACCACGGTGACCCGTGACCGTTCGCTGTCGGCGCAGTTCGAGCATTCCGTCGGTGTCACCGAGGACGGCGTCGAAATCTTCACCCCGTGGGCGATCAGTTGACCTTGAAGCCGTATTTGACGAACACGCCCTTGGCCTGGGCGCCCTTCAGGTAATCCAGCAGCGCCTTGGCGGTGGGGGTTTCCTTGCCGGCGACCAGAGCGAAGGGATAGACAATGGGGTCGTGCAGGGTGTCAGGGAACACGCCGACCACCTTGACCTTTTTCGATACCGCCGCATCGGTGGCATAGACCACGCCCAACGGCACCTCGCCGCGCTCGACGAAGGCCAGGGCGGCACGCACCGAATCGGCGCGGGCGATCTTGGCGTCGACGGCGGCCCATTGGCCCGACCGCTCCATCGCCTGCTTGAAATAGAGACCCACCGGCACGCTGTCCGGGTTGCCGGTGGCGATGCGGCCCGCTCCGGCCAGGGCGGCGATGTCGGTCTTGGCCGACAGTTCGATCCTGTCCTGCTTGGCATCGGCGGGGGCGACCAGCACCAGGGTGTTGCCCAGCAGGTTGAAACGGCTGTCAGTGTTCACCAGCTTCTTTTCCACCATGTAATCCATCCATTTGAGATCGGCGGAGGCGAAGACATGGGCCGGCGCCCCTTGCTCGACCTGCTTGGCCAAAGCGGACGAGGCGGCATAGGACGGCTTCAAGGTGTGGCCGGTCTGGGCGGTGAAGGATTCGCCGATTTCGTTCAACGCATTGGTCAGCGAGGCGGCGGCGAACACCACCACCTCGTCGGCGCGGGCGGCGGTGGCGGTCAGACACAGCGCCAGGGCGGCGGCGGCAAATTGCTTGAGCATGAAAAATCTCCTGAACGGCAAAAGGCGGTAGCGGCGTGGTTTAACGTTATGTACTTTGACTACATATCGTCAAGCGTGAAGGAGAGAGATCATGCAGTTGAGCGCCCGCAACGCCCTGAAGGGCACAGTGGTGGAAATCGCCCGCGGCCAGATCGTCGGCAAGGTCAAGGTGGATGTGGGCGGTCAGTTCGTCACCTCGCTGGTGTCGGTGGAAGCCATCGACGAATTGGGCCTGACCGTGGGCGACAGCGTGTCGGCCATCATCAAATCCACCGAGGTCATGCTGGCCAAGTGAAGGGAAGGGCGCCGTCCGGCCAGGACGGCGCTTTTTACTGGAAACCGTGCCGCCTGCCCCCCAAACTCCGGCGCAAATGATATCGGGGGAATGATGACGGACGGAAAAGTCGAGGCCCTGCTGGCGCTCAAGCGCGAAGGCCGGCCCAGCGTCGGCCGCGACCGCATCGAATTGCTGGAAGCGGTGGCCACCCATGGCAGCATCAGCAAGGCGGCCAAGGCGGTGGGGCTCAGCTACAAGGCCGCCTGGGACGCGCTCAACGCCGTCAACAACCTGCTGCCGCGTCCGGCGGTGACCGGCCAGACCGGCGGTCGCCAGGGCGGCGGCGCCCAGGTCACCGAGGACGGGCACGCCCTGATCGCCAGTTTCCGTCTGCTGGAAAAACGCCTGGACAAGGTCGCCCGTCTGTTGACCGGCGACGAGTCGGGCGACGGCGATCCCTTTGCCCTGCTGTGGAGCCTGGGAATGAAGACCACCGCCCGCAACGCCTTTCGCTGTACCGTCACCGAGGTGCGCCGGGGCGGCGTCAACGCCGAGGTGCTGATGCACCTGACCCCGGATTGTCAATTGACCGCCATCGTCACCGGCGAAAGCGTCGATGAATTGGCGATCACGCCGGGGCGCGACGTCACCGCCTTGATCAAATCATCCTTCGTCATGCTGATCGCCGGCGACCAGAACCCGCGTCTGTCGGCCCGCAACCGCATCCCCGGCATTGTCAGCCACCGCGACGACGGCCCGGTCAGTGCCGAGTTTTCCCTGGATATCGGCGGCGGTAAAAGCATCGTCGCCGTGGTCACCCGTGACGCCGCCGAGGATCTGGATTTGAAGGTGGGCGACAAGGCCATGGCCTTTTTCAAATCGTCCCACGTCATCCTGGCGGTGGATTGAAGCGGCGTGCTCATGCCGACACGGTTCGCTGGATTCCCGCCTTCGAGCCGGTGAATTTATCCACTCCCTTAAGCCGTCACTCCCGCGCAGGCGGGAGTCCAGGGGGGCAGCACCGACTTTTCCGCGACCCCTGGATACCCGCCTGCGCGGGTATGACGATTGACTATAATCATCAGGCGGCGCGGATTTCCGTCAGGAAACCGCGCACCTCGGCGGCCAGTTGCTGCGACACCTGTTGCAGGGTCTGCGCCGCAGAGGTGACCTGATCGGCCATCAGCTTGGTTTCCTCGGCGGCGCCCGCCACCACCGAGACGTTTTCCGCCGCATGGTGGGTGCCTTCCGCCGCCTGGCTGACGCTGCGGGCGATTTCCATGGTCGCCGCGCCCTGCTCCTCCACCGCCGCCGAGATGGCCGCCGACAATTCGTTGATGTTCTCGATGGTGCCGGTGATGGCGCGGATGGCCTCCACCGCCGTGCGGGTCTCGCTTTGGATGCCGGCGATCTGGGCGCCGATTTCCTCGGTCGCCTTGGCCGTCTGGTTGGCCAGGGATTTCACCTCGTTGGCGACCACGGCGAAGCCCTTGCCGGCGTCGCCGGCGCGGGCCGCCTCGATGGTGGCGTTCAGCGCCAACAGGTTGGTCTGGCTGGC
>VBWB01000040.1 GCA_006218045.1 Stygiobacter sp. | reverse complement strand
CCGGCGGAAGCCCGCCAGGGTCCGCGCATGACCGCGCCGCCGCCGGCCAAGCCGGCTGCCGCCCCCGCTGCCGTGCGTCCCGCCGGCGAGACCGAGGACGAGGAAGAGCGGGCCAAGAAGAAGGCCGCCCTGCACAAGACGCCGCCGGTCAAGCGCGTCGATCAGCGCCGCCGTACCGGCAAGCTGACCATCACCGACGCGCTCACCGACGATGATCGCGGCGAACGCGGTCGCTCGCTGGCCGCGGTCAAGCGGGCCCGCGAACGCGAACGGCAGAAGATGATGCAAAAGGGCGCCGAAAAGGTGGTCCGCGACGTCATCATCCCCGAATCCATCACCGTGCAGGAACTGGCCAACCGCATGGCCGCCCGTGGCGGCGATGTCATCAAGTGCCTGATGCGCATGGGCGTGATGGCCACCATCAACCAGTCCATCGATCCCGATACCGCCGAACTGGTGGTCGCCGAGTTCGGCCACAACGTCAAGCGCGTGTCGGAAGCCGACGTGCTGGTCGGTCTGGAAGGCGACGTCGATCAGGACGACGTGCTGATCAGCCGCCCGCCGGTGGTGACCATCATGGGTCACGTCGATCACGGCAAGACCTCGCTGTTGGACGCATTGCGCGAAACCGACGTGGTTTCCGGCGAAGCCGGCGGCATCACCCAGCATATCGGCGCCTATCAGGTGACCATGCGCTCGGGTGACAGGATCACCTTCATCGACACCCCCGGTCACGAAGCCTTCACCGCCATGCGCGCCCGTGGCGCCAAGGTGACGGATATCGTCGTGCTGGTGGTGGCCGCCGATGACGGCATCATGCCGCAGACGGTGGAAGCCATCCGCCACGCCAAGGCCGCCGGCGTGCCGATCATCGTCGCCATCAACAAGATCGACAAGCCCGGCGCCACGCCGGAGCGCGTCCGCCAGGAACTGCTTCAGCATGAACTGGTCACCGAGGAACTGGGCGGCGACGTCCTGGCGGTGGAAGTGTCGGCGAAGAAGCGCATGAACCTGGAAAAGCTGGAAGAAGCCATCCTGCTCCAGGCCGAAGTCCTCGACCTCAAGGCCAATCCCGACCGCACCGCCCAAGGCACCGTGGTCGAGGCCAAGATGGAAAAGGGCCGTGGCCCGGTGGCCACCGTTCTGGTGCAGAAGGGAACCTTGAAGGTGGGCGATGTGTTCGTCGCCGGTTCCGAATGGGGCAAGGTCCGGGCGCTGATCGACGACAAGGGCAACCGCGTCGACGAAGCCGGCCCGTCGACCCCGGTCGAGGTGCTGGGTCTGGACGGCGCTCCCGCCGCCGGCGACGATTTCGTCGCGGTGGAAGACGAGGCGCGCGCCCGCGAGATCGCCGGCTACCGTCAGCGCGTCGAGCGCGAGGCCCGCTCCAAGCTGGCCGCGCGCGGCACCCTGGAACAGATGTTCTCGGCCATCAAGGCCGGCGAAGCCAAGGAACTGCCGGTGGTGGTCAAGGGCGACGTGCAGGGCTCGGTGGAAGCCATCAATGGCGCCCTGGCCAAGATCGGCAACGATCTGGTCAAGATGCGGGTGCTGCATTCCGCCGTCGGTCCGGTCAGCGAATCCGATATCACCCTGGCCAAGGCCACCGGTGGCATCATCATCGGCTTCAACGTCCGCGCCAATCCGCAGGCCCGCGACATGGCCCGGCGCGACGGCGTCGATATCCGCTATTACAGCATCATCTACGACGTCACCGACGACATGAAGACCATGCTGTCGGGCATGCTGGCGCCCACGCTCAAGGAAAACTTCCTGGGCTACGCCTCGATCCGCGAAGTGTTCAACATCACCAAGACCGGCAAGGTCGCGGGCTGCATGATCACCGAGGGCATCGTCAAGCGCGGTTCCGGTGTTCGCCTGCTGCGTGACAACGTGGTCATCCATCAGGGCCATCTGGCGCAGTTGAAGCGCTTCAAGGACGACGTCAAGGAAGTCCGCGAGGGCTATGAATGCGGCATGTCGTTCGCCAATTACGAAGACATTCGGGTCGGTGACGTCATCGAATGCTTCGAGATCGAGGAAGTGGCCGGCGTCCTGTAAAGGACGCCGCCCCATCCTGCGGAGGACAAGGCAATGCCCAGAGGCCAAAAGCCACCGACCCAGCGCCAGTTGCGCGTGGGCGAGGAGCTGCGTCACATCATCGCCAGCATCATCGAGCGCGGAGAAATCCGCGATCCCGATCTGGCCGGTCGCGCCATCACCGTGACCGAGGTGCGCATCAGCCCCGACTTGAAGAACGCCACCGTCTTCGTCGTCCCCTTGGGCGGCGGCGAGGTGGCCACTGTGGTCAAGGGGCTGAAGCGGGCGCGCTCGTTCATCCGCCACGAGGTCGCCCGTCAGGTCGATTTGCGCATCGCCCCCGATCTGTTCTTCGAGCCCGACACCAGCTTCGACGAGGCCAGCCACATCGACGCCCTGCTGCGCAGCCCCCGGGTCCGTCGCGACCTGGGCGCCAACGATGATATGCGGGTGGTGGATGCGGCCGACGGCGAAGACGACGGCGAATAGAAGTTTCTGGACACGAATGAACACGAATAAACACGAATTACGGAAATGGGAGCCGATGCCGTCTTTTGTCGACGAAAGGCTCCATCTCCTTCGTGTTCATTCGTGTTCATTCGTGTCTGAAGCCCATCATGGCCCGTAAGCGCAAAGGCATTGCCATCGACGGTTGGCTGGCCATCGACAAACCGGTGGGCATCGGCTCGACCCAGGTGGTCTCCATCGTGCGGCGCACCCTGAACGCGGCCAAGGTCGGTCACGGCGGCACCCTTGACCCGTTGGCCGACGGTATCCTGCCCATCGCCTTGGGCGAGGCGACCAAGACCGTGCAATGGGTGATGGACGGGGCCAAGACCTATCGCTGCACCATCCGCTTCGGTCAGGCCCGCTCCACCGACGATCTCGAGGGCGAGGTCATCGCCACCTCGGATGTGCGGCCCTCGGCCCAGGCCATCGCGGACATGCTGCCGCGTTTCACCGGCGATATTTCCCAGGTGCCGCCCATCTATTCCGCCATCAAGGTGGCGGGCGAGCGGGCCTATGACCTGGCCCGCGCCGGTGAACAGGTGGACTTGAAGGCGCGTGTGGTCAGTATCCATGGCCTGACCGTGCTGGGCATGGCCGATGCCGACCATGTGGACCTGGAAGTCCGGTGCGGCAAGGGCACCTATATCCGCTCGCTCGCCCGTGATCTGGCGGTTGCTTTGGGCAGCGTCGGCCATATCACCCGGCTGCGGCGGCTGGCCTGTGGTCCGTTCAATGACCAAAACGCGATTTCCCTGGACAAATTCACCACGCTCGGGCACCTTCCCGCCCTTCGGGCATATCTGCTTCCGATCGAGACCGCGCTGGACGACATCCCGGCGCTGGCCCTGACGGCGGCGGAGGCCCGGCGTCTCCATAGCGGTCAGGTTCTGGCCATCGGCCAATTGGCTGACCGCGACGCGCTGCCCGTCCTGCCCTGCAATCTCACGGTTCGGGCCATGGACGGAAACAGGCTGGTGGCGCTGGCGTGCTGCGACGGCACTGAAGTCCGATCGCTGCGCGTTATCAATCTCCAACCATCTGATGCAGGAGAAGACGATGTCGATTACGCCTGAGCGTACCCAGGAACTGATCACGGAATACGGCACCAAGCCGGGCGATACCGGTTCGCCGGAAGTCCAGGTCGCCATTTTGTCCGAGCGCATTCGCAATCTGACCGAGCACATGAAGGCCCACAAGAAGGACTTCCACTCGCGCCGCGGTCTGTTGATCATGGTCGGCCAGCGCCGTCGCATGCTCGATTATGTCAAGAGCGTGAATGTTGGCCGTTACGAGCAGCTGATCGCCCGTCTGGGCCTGCGCAAGTAATCTGATCGGTTAAGATCGGCGCCGGAGCCCCGGTCAGTCGTCAGTGACGGCTGGGGCTCCCGTCGATTTTTTTGTATTTATACTTTGCGTGGTGATGCCGAAGGGCGTTTCAAGGGCAAGCGCCCTTCGGTCTCACCACGCGAGGGCGTCACGTCGGCCAATGGGGGCGATACGGACGCCGCGCTGGGCAATCCGGCCCGGTGCGCATGGAATAAGGAATGACCGTATGAGCATGTTCAATGTCACCCGCAAGGAAATCACCTGGGGTGGACGCAAGCTGGTTCTGGAAGCCGGCAAGATCGCCCGTCAGGCCGACGGCGCCGTTTTGGCCACCTATGGCGACACCACCGTGCTGTGCACCGTGGTCGGCGCCAAGTCGCCCAAGCCGGGGATCGATTTCTTCCCGCTGACCGTCAACTACCAGGAAAAGGCCTTCGCCGCCGGCAAGATTCCCGGTGGCTTCTTCAAGCGCGAAGGCCGCCCGTCGGAAAAGGAAACCCTGGTTTCCCGCCTGATCGACCGCCCCATCCGCCCCTTGTTCGTTGACGGCTACCGCAATGAGACCCAGGTGGTGTGCACCGTGCTGTCGCACGACCTGGAAAACGATCCCGATATCGTCGCCATGGTCGGCGCCTCCGCCGCCCTCACCATTTCCGGCCTGCCCTTCATGGGCCCCATCGCCGCCGCCCGCGTCGGTTACATCAACGGCGAATACGTGCTGAACCCGACCACCGCCCAGGTGAAGGAATCGGCGCTTGATCTGGTCGTCGCCGGCACCGTCGAAGGCGTGCTGATGGTCGAATCGGAAGCCAAGGAATTGTCGGAAGACATCATGCTGGGCGCCGTCATGCACGGCCACCGCGAATTCCAGGCGGTGATCCAGGCGATCATCGACATGGCCGAAAGCTGCGCCAAGGACCCCTGGGACGTGCCCGCCCCGCCGGCGGAAGTCGCCGTGGTCGAAGGCAAGTTCGCGCAAGCCGGTATCCCCGCCGAACTGGCCGAAGCCTACAAGATCGTCAAGAAGCAGGACCGTTACGCCGCCGTCGGCGCCGTCAAGGTCAAGGCCCTGGCTTTGCTGACCGAGGCGGCTGAACTGGCCGTCGCCGGCCCGATCTTCAAGCACATGGAAGCCGACGTCGTCCGCGGCAACATCCTGAAGACCGGTATCCGCATCGACGGTCGCGACACCAAGACCGTGCGCGCCATCGAAAGCCAGGTCGGCGTGCTGCCGCGCGCCCATGGCTCCGCCCTGTTCACCCGTGGCGAGACCCAGGCCCTGGTGGTCGCCACCTTGGGCACCGGCCAGGACGAGCAGATCATCGACGCGCTCGACGGCGAATACCGCGAAAACTTCATGCTGCACTACAACTTCCCCCCCTATTCGGTGGGTGAAGCCGGTCGCATGGGCAGCCCGGGCCGTCGCGAAATCGGCCATGGCAAGCTGGCTTGGCGCGCCGTGCGCCCGTGCCTGCCGACCAAGGAATCCTTCCCCTACACCATCCGCGTGGTGTCGGAAATCACCGAGTCCAACGGCTCGTCCTCCATGGCCACCGTCTGCGGTTCCTCGCTCGCCATGATGGATGCCGGCGTGCCGATGCCGCGCCCGGTCGCCGGTATCGCCATGGGCCTGATCAAGGAAGACAGCGGCTTCGCCGTCTTGTCCGACATCCTGGGGGATGAAGATCACCTGGGCGACATGGACTTCAAGGTGGCCGGTACCGCCGAAGGCGTCACCGCGTTGCAGATGGACATCAAGATCACCTCGATCACCGAAGAGATCATGAAGATCGCCCTGGGTCAGGCCAAGGATGGCCGCCTGCACATCCTGGGCGAAATGTCCAAGGGTCTGGACAGCGCCCGTACCGAAGTCTCGGGCAACGCGCCCCGGATCATCACCTTCAACATCCCGAAGGAAAAGATCCGCGAAGTCATCGGCACCGGCGGCAAGGTCATTCGCGAGATTTGCGAAAACACCGGCGCCAAGATCGACATCGACGATGACGGCACCATCAAGGTGGCCTCGGTCGACGCCGATGCCGGCCAGCGCGCCATCGACTGGATTCGCGGCATCGTCGCCGAGCCGGAACTGGGCGTGGTCTATACCGGCAAGGTGGTCAAGGTCGTCGATTTCGGCGCCTTCGTGAACTTCCTGGGCTCGCGCGATGGTCTGGTGCACATCTCGGAAATCAGCCGCGACCGCGTCGCCAAGACCGCCGATGTGCTGAAGCAGGGCGATTCGGTCAAGGTCAAGGTCCTAGGCTTCGACGATCGTGGCAAGGTCAAGCTGTCCATGAAGTGCGTCGATCAGGAAACCGGTGAGGACATCACCGCCCAGGTCGAGGCCGAACGGGCCGAGCGCTCCAAGGACCGCAAGAAGCACGACGAATAAGGCTTCGGCCTTTATCGGATCG
Source organism: Stygiobacter sp. (assembly GCA_006218045.1). Taxonomy (GTDB): domain Bacteria; phylum Pseudomonadota; class Alphaproteobacteria; order Rhodospirillales; family Magnetospirillaceae; genus Magnetospirillum. Next base: position 20,179 of record VBWB01000040.1, on the reverse strand, counting down.
ATGTGACGAAACGCGGGTCGCGCAAGCGGCCCGCGTTTTTGTTATTCTCGGTCCATGCTCCCCCTCCCCCCCGTCATCGGCCATCGTGGCGCCGCCGGTCTGGCGCCGGAAAACACCTTGGCATCCTTCGCCCTGGCCGCCGATCTGGGCTGTGCCATGGTGGAATTCGACGTCCGCCTGTCCGCCGACCGGGTACCGGTGGTGTTCCATGACGACACGCTCGACCGCTGCACCGATGGCACCGGCCCGGTGGCGGCCCTGACTTTGGCGCAGTTGAAGCGGCTGGATGCCGGCGGCGATCAACAAATCCCCAGTCTGGCCGAGGTGCTGGCGCTGTGCCGGGATCGTCGGCTCGCCGTCAACATCGAGATCAAGCCCGATGCTGGGACCGAGGCGGAAACCGCCCGTCTCGCCCTTGAGATCGCCGGGGCATCGTGGCCGACGGATCGTCCCCTGCCCTTGGTTTCCAGCTTCTCCCATCAGGCCTTGGCCATGGCGCGGCAGGTGGCGCCCCATTGGCCGCGCGGGTTGCTGGCCGAACGTCTGCCCAAGGCGTGGCGGCGGCTTGCCGATGTTTATGGATGCAGGACGCTCAACCTGGACCATTCATGGTTGACGGCAGGGCGGGTGGCGGAAATCAAGGCCGCCGGACTGGCCGTGCTGGCCTATACCGTCAATCGCCGGTCGCGGGCGGAAATGCTTTGGTCTCGCGGGGTTTTAGCGGTATTTTCCGACCGCCCCGATCTGTTGGTCCGGGCAGAACATTCGATTGTCATGAATTTTTCACGTCTAAGGTAGAAATGCGTGAAAAGGCTGGCTAGAAATAGGGGCCGCCGCGAACCCGCTCAGCCGGGCTCGTCATTCGCCAGGGAGTTTTCGTCACCTTGTTCAAGCTAGACCCCATCGTCATTTCCGGTCGTGAAGTCCTGCCGCTGGTCGAAGGCGGCAAGGGGATCAATGTTTCCAACGGCGAAAGCTCGGGCGCGTGGGCGGCGGCGGGCGGCGTGGCCACCTTTTCCGGTGTCAACGCCGACAATTACGATGAGAACGGCAAGCTCATCCCCATGGTCTATCACACCAAGACCCGGAGCGAGCGCCATGGCGAGCTGATCGCTTTCGGCATCAAGGGCGCCATCGCCCAGGCCCGCATCGCCCACGACATTTCCGGCGGCAATGGTCGCCTGCACATGAACGTGCTGTGGGAAATGGGCGGTGCCGAGGAAATCCTGGAAGGCGCCCTGGACGGGGCCAAGGGGCTGATCCACGGTGTCACCTGCGGCGCCGGCATGCCTTACCGCGTCGCCGAGATCGCCGCCAAGTACGGCGTCTATTACTATCCCATCGTTTCCTCGGCCCGCGCCTTCCGCGCCCTGTGGAAGCGTGCCTATCACAAATACGGCCAGTTGCTGGGCGGCGTCGTCTATGAAGACCCCTGGCTGGCCGGCGGCCATAACGGCCTGTCCAATTCGGAAAACCCGGAAAAGCCGGAGCCGCCCTATGCCCGCGTGCGCGACCTGCGCGCCACCATGCGCGAATGCGGTGTCTCCGATTCGGTGCCGGTGTTCATGGCCGGCGGCGTCTGGGCGCTGAAGGAATGGTCGGACTGGATCGGCAACCCGGAATTGGGGGCCATCGCCTTCCAGTTCGGCACCCGTCCGCTGCTGACCCGGGAAAGCCCGATTTCCGATGCCTGGAAGCATCGCCTGCTGACCCTGAAGCCGGGCGACGTGCTGCTGCACCGTTTCAGCCCCACCGGTTTCTATTCGTCGGCGGTGAAGAACGATTTCATCACCGATCTGGTCGATCGCTCGCATCGCCAGATCGCCTTTTCGTCGGAAGCCATGGGCGACCACGTGGCCGAGCTGCCCATCGGCGCGCGTAAGCGTATCGTCTGGGTCACCCCCCACGACAAGGAACAGGCCTTGGCCTGGATGGCCGCCGGTTTCACCGAGGCCTTGCGTACCCCCGACAGCACCTTGGTGTTCGTCGATGCGGTGAAGGCCGAGTCCAACTGGGCGCAGAACGAGGCCGGCACCACCGGCAAGAAGGCCGATCCGCGCAGCTTCTGCATCCAGAAGACCTTGCAGAACATCGGCCATGGCGGCGATGTGGAAAACGAGCTGATGTTCGCCGGCCACAACGCCTATCGCTTCGCCAATGACCCGTTCTATGCCGGTGGTTTCATCCCCACCGTTCGCCAATTGGTCGATCGCATGGCTACCGGTGAATAAAGATGGCGGGCGGGCGGCGCAAATCGCCGCCCGCTTGACCGCAATCAAAGGGGAACTCGGCCATCCCCTTTATTTTTCAATCGTCTCTGTGATAGCTTTGACGGAGAACTCTTCCAATGTGGACGAGTGGTCCAAGCCCCAGCATGGGACGCGCGCGACATGAGCATGGTAACCGTACGCCCTTACAGCCAAGCCCTTGACCGGCTGCGCGCCGCCGGCCTGCGTCCGACCCGTCAGCGTCTGGCCCTGGCCCGGCTGTTGTTCGACGGCGGAGACCGTCATATCTCGGCCGAGCAGTTGCATTCCGAGGCCCTGGGCAGCAATATCCGGGTGTCCCTGGCCACCGTCTACAATACCCTGCACCAGTTCACCGATGTGGGCCTGCTGCGCGAGATCGTGGTCGATGCCGGGCGGTCGTATTTCGACACCAACACCTCGGATCACCACCATTTCTTCTACGAGAAATCGGGCAAGCTGTGCGACATCCCTGCGGAAATGGTAGGGCTGACCCGCGTTCCCGATGCCCCCGAGGGCTTTCATATCACCCGGGTCGAGGTTATAGTCAGGGTCGATGGTTGAGATTTACTCTTCTTCCGAACGAACAGGACGGGGCGCCTTCTTCAGGCGCCCTTTTCCTTTCCTACTCCGCCATCACCGCCTTGATGACGCCGACCGCCTCGGCCTCGGTCCAGGCATAGATGCCGCTGCCGGTCCAGGCGACGCGGCCCTGTTTGTCCAAGAGGATCGAGGTGGGCAGCAGTGCGCCGGGAAAGTCGGCGGGGTTGGCGGTGTGGATGGCCAGATGCCTGATACCGGCCTGGGTGTTCCAACGCTCGACCACGGCCTTGCCGCCGCGATCCAGCGACACCGCCAGCACCTGGAAATCATTGCCGCCCAATTGGCCCTGTAGCCGGTCGAGATCGGGCATTTCGGCGACGCAGGGCGGGCACCAGGTGGCCCACAGATTGACCAGGATGGTCCGGCCCTTGAACGCGGCCAGGGTCATGGGTTGCCCATCGGCGCGGACAAGGCGGAAATCCTGGGGGCTTTGCCGCTGAGACGGCGGCAGCGCCGCCATGGTGCGGCCCGAGACGCTTGGGTTGGGGGCCGGTTCGGTGTAGCTTAGGCGCCCACCGGACCCCAGCATGGCGGTGACCACCCCGGCGACGGCCGCAAGGACCAACAGGGCGGCCACCAGGATGATGCGGCGGGTGCGGTGTGCTTGTTTCATTCTTGCCGTTCCGGGATGTCCATGACCGATACTTCCAAACCCGCGTCCCCCGCCGCCGCCTCGTCCATGTGGGGCGGGCGCTTCGCCGGCGGCCCCGCCGCCATCATGCAGCGGATCAACGCGTCCATCGATTTCGATAAGCGTCTTTACGCCCAAGACATCCAGGGCAGCAAGGCCCATTGCCGCATGCTGGTCAAGCAAGGCATCCTGACCCGGGCCGATGGCGATGCCATTCTGGCCGGTCTCGACACCGTCCTGGCCGAGATCGAGGCGGGATCGTTCCCCTTCAGCATGGCCTTGGAAGACATCCACATGAACGTGGAATCGCGCCTAGCCGAATTGATCGGCGAGGCGGCGGGGCGGCTGCACACCGCGCGCTCGCGCAATGATCAGGTCGCCACCGATTTCCGCCTGTGGGTGCGCGATGCCCTGGACGGCATGGAAAAGGCGTTGCAGGGCTTGCAGGCGGCCCTGATCGGGCGGGCCGGCGAACACGCCGGCACCGTCATGCCCGGCTTCACCCATTTGCAGGCGGCGCAGCCGGTGACCATGGGCCACCATCTGATGGCCTATGTGGAGATGATCGGGCGCGACCGTGGCCGCTTGAGCGATGCCCGCACCCGCTTGAACGAAAGCCCGCTGGGCTCGGCGGCGCTGGCCGGCACCTCGTTCCCCATCGACCGCCATTTCACCGCGGAACAATTGGGCTTCGACCGGCCCATGAACAATTCGCTCGACGGCGTGTCGGATCGTGATTTCGCCCTGGAATTCATGGCCGCCGCCGCCATCTGCGCCGTGCATCTATCGCGGCTGGCGGAAGAACTGGTGATCTGGACCAGCGCCCAATTCCGCTTCGTCAGGCTGTCCGACGCCTTCACCACCGGCTCGTCCATCATGCCGCAAAAGCGCAACCCCGACGCCGCCGAGCTGATCCGGGCCAAGACCGGTCGGGTGATCGGCGACCTGAACGCGCTGCTGATCGTGATGAAGGGCTTGCCCTTGGCCTATTCCAAGGACATGCAGGACGACAAGGAGCCGGTGTTCGAGGTGGCCGACACCATGGAACTGGCCATCGCCGCCATGACCGGCATGATCGCCGACATGACGGTGAACACCGAGGTGCTGGCCGGGGCCGCCGGGGCCGGCTTCACCACCGCCACCGATATCGCCGATTGGTGTGTGCGCGAATTGAAGATGCCGTTCCGCCGCGCCCATCATGTGGCCGGCTCGCTGGTCAAGCTGGCCGAGGACAAGGGCTGCGATTTGCAGGATCTGTCCCTGACCGAAATGCAGGGCATCGAGGCCGGCATCACCGAACAGGCCCGCGCCGTGCTGGCGGTGGAGTCCTCGGTGGCCAGCCGCACCAGCTTCGGCGGCACCGCGCCGGCCAATGTGCTGGCTCAGGTGGCGGCGGCGAAAAGCCGATGGCTGTGACGGGAGAGATGGGCATGAAACGCCGGATATTGTTGTTGGCCGCATTGACGGCGCCCTTGGCCGCCTGCGGTCGCAAGGGCCGACCCATTCCGCCGGATGGCGCGACCTATCCGCGCAAATACCCCGACATCACCTTCCCCCAGGATGAGAAGGCCGGCCAGGAAAAGCCGGAGACGGAGAACCCATGAACCATTTCGATTACGTGAACGGCCAGTTGCAGGCCGAGCAGGTGCCGGTGGCCGAGATCGCCGCCCAGGTGGGCACGCCGTTCTATTGCTATTCCACCGCCACCTTGGTGCGTCACTACACCGTGTTCACCCAGGCCCTGGCCGAGGCCGGCCTGTACGCTCAGGTGTGCTTCGCCCTCAAGGCCAATCCCAATGTCGCCGTGGTCCGCACCTTCGCCCAATTGGGGGCGGGCGCCGACGTGGTGTCGGAAGGCGAGTTGCGCCGCGCCCTGGCCGCCGGCGTGCCGGTCGACCGTATCGTCTTTTCCGGTGTGGGCAAGACCGAAGCCGAGCTGACCTTCGCCGTGGCCAAGGGCATCATGCAGATCAACGTGGAATCGGAACCGGAACTGGAGGCGCTGTCGAAAATCGCCACCGCCCGCGGCATCCGCATGCCCATTGCCATTCGCGTCAATCCCGACGTCGATGCCGGCACCCACGCCAAGATCACCACCGGCAAGAAGGAAAACAAGTTCGGCATCGAATGGACCCGGGCGCACGAGGTCTACACCAAGGCCCGTGCCCTGCCCGGCATCGAGGTGGTCGGCATCGCCTGCCATATCGGCTCGCAATTGACCGATGTCGAGCCGTTCCGCCAAGCCTTCCTGCGGGTGCGTGACCTGGTGGCCATGCTGCGCGCCGACGGCTTTCATATCCGCCGGCTCGATCTGGGCGGCGGCCTGGGCATCCCCTACGAAAGCGAAGAGCCGCCCCACCCGGCGGTCTATGCCAAGGCGATCAAGGACACGCTCGGCGATCTCGGCTGCAAGATCGTGCTGGAGCCGGGCCGTCTGCTGGTGGGCAATGCCGGCATCCTGGTCAGCCGGGTGATCTATGTGAAGGAAGGCGCCACCCGTACCTTCCTGATCACCGATGCCGCCATGAACGATCTGATGCGCCCGGCCCTGTACGAGGCCCATCACACCATCGAACCGGTGATCGAGCCGGCCAAGGACGCGCCGCGTCTGCCGGTGGACGTGGTCGGCCCGGTGTGCGAGACCGGCGACACCTTCGCCAAGCAGCGTTCGTTGCCGCCGATCCAGGCCGGTGACCTGATCGTCCTGCGCACCGCCGGGGCCTATGGTGCCGCCATGTCGTCCACCTACAACACCCGGCCCCTGGTGCCGGAAGTGCTGGTCAAGGATAACGGCTTCGCCGTGGTGCGGGCCCGTCCCAGCTTCGACGACATGTTGGCGCTGGAATCGCTACCCGACTGGCTGTAAGCGATGAACGGGCCTGACCCCAGCGACGGCTTGCCATCCGATCGCCGGATTGCGACGCGGTTGCGGTCGGCCCGTCTGATCCTGGGGCTGGAAAGTCTGTGGCCGTCCCTGGTGTGGCTGGCCAGTCTGACCGCTTCGTTCATTGCCCTGGCGTTGTTCGATCTGCTGCCCCTGCTGCCCGGCTGGTTGCATGCCGCCATCCTGGCAATCTTCGCCGCTGCCGGGCTGTTCTTGCTGCGGCTCATGCTGCGCAGCAAATGGCCCGACCAAGCCGCCGCCGCCCGGCGGCTGGAACAAGACAGCGGCCTGGGGCACCGCCCGTTCCAGGCCCTGGGCGACCGTCCGGTGGTGGGCGACGCGGCCTTGTGGGACAGCCATCGGCAACGGCTATTGGATCAGGTGCGGCGGGCGCGGCTGGATTGGCCACGTTCCGACATGGCGGCGCGTGATCCCCGGGGCCTGCGGGCCGGGGCGCTTTTGCTGCTGGCGGCGGCCTTGTCCGGGGGTGGTCATGATGTCCTTCCCCGGCTGACGCGAGCCTTGGACCCGGCCCTGACCCTGCCGGCATTGGGACCGGACGAGGTGCAGGTGTGGATCACGCCGCCGGTCTATACCGGGGTGGCGCCGCATCTGTTGCGCCCCGATCAGGGTGACAAGGCGGTGCTGGTCCCCGCCGGCAGCGCCGTGCTGGCGGTAGCCAGCGGCGGCTGGGGCGAGGTCAGCCTGGATGTGGACGGGGTGGCGGTCCCATTGCCGCGCCTGGACGACGGCAGCCGGCGGCTGGAAACCCGTATCCAAGCCGGCAACCGTCTGGCCATCCGTCATTGGGGCCGCGATGTGGCGGCCTGGCCGTTGGCGGTGGTCGCCGATCTGTCGCCCGCCATCGATTTCGCCGGAGCGCCGGAACCGGCGGAACGCGGGCGCTTGCACATGGCGGTCAACGCCCAGGACGATTACGGCCTGATCCGTCTGTGGGTGGAGATCCGCCGGCTGGGCGCCCCGGTGGACGAACCCCCGTTGTCGGTGGACTTGCCGCTGGCGGCGGGGCGCAGCAAACAGGTGGCGTCGTCGTCGTGGCATGACCTGACCGCTCATCCCTGGGCCGGCCTGCCGGTTCTGGCCCAGCCCATGGCCGAGGACGCCCTGGGCCAGCGCGGTGCCGGCGAACCCCAATCCTTGTCCCTGCCGGAACGCAGCTTCTTGAACCCCCATGCCCGCGCCCTGATCGACCAGCGCCGGCTGGTGACGGAAAATCGGACCAATGCCCCCGGCGCCATGGGCATCATGGATTGGCTGGCGGTGGAGCCGGCCCGCTTCAACCATGACATGGCCGCCTTCCTGGCCATGCGCCTGGCCCGCCATGCCCTGTCCAAGCCGGCCTTCGATCTGGCCGAGATCCAGGACCTGCTGTGGAACGCCGCCCTGCGCATCGAGGATGGCGATCTGGCGGCGGCGGAGCAAAGACTGGAAGAAGCCCGCCGCGCTCTCGATCAGGCCATTGACGGCGCTGCCGATGCCGAGACGCTGGCAGCGTTGCTCGATCAGTTCCAGGCCGCGCTGCACCGCTATCTGAAGGCCCTGTCGGAACGGCTGGGGACGCTGCCTTCGGATATGGAGACGGGGGCCGGAACGGCCATCGGCGCCGACGAATTGCAGGACATGGTCCAGGCCATGCGCGATATGGCGGCGATTGGTGCCCGCGATGGCCTGTGGCAAATGCTGCGCAATATGGCGGGGATTCTGGACGGCTTGCAGACCCGGTTGCCGCAGGCGCCGTCGTCAGCCGCGACCCGGGCGGTGCGCAGCTTGCGCGATCTGGCGCAACGCCAGCAGCGCCTGTTGGAGCAAAGCCACCGCCATAGCCAGCCCGGGGCGGAAACGCCGCCGCCGGGGACAAACGCCAGTCGCCAGCAAAAGGAATTGGGCCAAATCCTGGAAGGCGCCCGCCGCCAGTTGATGGAAGGGCTGGGGCAAGAGCCGCTGGCGCTGGACGATGCCGGCCAGGCCATGGACCAGGCGGCGCAATCCTTGCGCGACGACGATTGGGCCGGGGCAGCCGAGGCGCAGGCCCGCGCGCTCGACAATCTGTCGCAGGGCTTGCGGCAAACCCTTGACGCCATGGCCGCCGGCGCCCTGTCCATGCCCGGCGGCCTGCCGCGTGATCCCTTGGGCCGACCCCTGGGCCAGGGACCGGGAAGCGGCGACGATGGCACCACCCGGGTGCCCGATCAGGCGGAAACGCGCAAGGCCCGCGCCATCGTCGACGAGTTGCGCCGCCGTGCCGGAGATTTCTCCCGGCCCCAAGCCGAACGTGATTATCTGCAACGTCTGCTGCGGCACTTTTAAGAGGACGGGACATGGTGGCGAAGGAAGAGGGGCCGTCGGGGTTCCAGCAATTGCTGGGCTATCGCCTGACCGAATGGGCCGAGGGGCGGGCGGTGCTGGAACTGGACATGGAACACAAGCACACCAACCGCGCCGGCCTGCTGCATGGCGGCGTGCCGGCGACGCTGATCGACACCGCCTGCGGCTTCGCCGCCACCTTTTGCCCGCTGCCGGGGCGGGTGCGGCGGGTGGTGACGCTGTCGCTCACCACCAATTTCACCGGTCAGGCCCGTCACGGCACCTTGCGGGCGGTGGCGAAAAAGACCGGCGGCGGCTCGCGTATCGTCTTTTGTCAGGCCGATGTGCTGGATGAACGCGGCGCGCTGATCGCCAGCGGTCAGGGCAGCTTCCGCTATCGCAACGGCAGCGAACATCCCGAGGGGGTGGCGTTATAACCACGTCTCAGACCGTGATGCCCAAAATGGGCATCACGGCCTAAGCTTCATCATTTTCCCTGACTGATCGGCGCCGTCGCCTTTTGCAGCCACAGCCGTGCCGCGTCCTCGACCAAGGGGGCGATGTCGTTGAACACGCGGGCGTGATAGGCATCGACCCAGGCCCGCTCGGTCGCATCCAGCAAGGCCACATCCACGAGACTGCGATCGATGGGGACCAAGGTCAGGGTCTCGAAACCCAACAGCGGGCGCTCGCCGCCCGCCGGTACCGGGCGCTCCTCCACCGCCACCAGGGCTTCGATGCGGATACCGTAGGCGCCGGTCTTGTAATAGCCCGGCTCGTTCGACACGATCATGCCGGCACGCAGCGGCACCGCCCCGGTCCCTACCTTGGAAATGCGTTGCGGTCCTTCATGCACCGACAGATACGAGCCGACACCATGGCCGGTGCCGTGGTCGTAATCCAGGCCGTGGCGCCACAGGGCCTGGCGGGCCAACACATCCAGCTGGCTGCCGGTGGTGCCTTCGGGGAACAGGGCGGTGGCGATGGCGATATGCCCTTTCAGCACCAGGGTGAAGTGGGTCCGCTGTTCATCCGACGGCGTGCCCAATGCGATGGTGCGGGTGACGTCGGTGGTGCCGTCCTGATACTGGGCGCCGGAATCCAGCAGGAACAGTTGGCCGGGCCGCAGACGGCGATTGCTGGCCGGAGTTGAGCGGTAATGCACGATGGCGCCATTGGGGCCGGCCCCGGCGATGGTGGGAAACGACAGGCCGCGGAAACGCTCGCCCCGGGCGCGGAATTCATACAGGCGCTCGGTCGCCCGCAATTCGTCCATGTCTTCCTGGCCGTCGAGCCAAGCGAGAAAGCGGACCATGGCGACACCGTCACGCAGATGGGCGGCGCGGCTGCCGGCCAGTTCCACCGTGTTTTTGCAGGCCTTGGGCAGAGCACAAGGGTCGATGCCCATGTCGACGGTGGCGCCGCCGTCGCGCAAGGCTTGCGCCACCACCGCCGGCACCGTCGCCTTGTCGACGCGGATGCGACCGCGCAACCGCCCCAGGCCGGGCAGGAAATCGGTCGGGGCGGCCAACCGCACCCCGTCGCCCAAATGGGAAACCAGGGCCTCGTCGGTCTTGGCCCGCTCCATGAACAGATCGACGGAGCCGTCGGCATGGAGGATGGCGAAGGACAAGGGCAACGGCACATAGGCGACGTCATCGCCACGAATGTTCAACAGCCAGGCGATCGAGGCCGGATCGGACAGCACCGCCCCGTCCAGCCGTTCGGCCCGCAACGAATCGGACAGCGCCAGCCGTTTTTCCGCCGAACTGCGACCGGCGAAAGCCAGTGGCTGCGCCACCACCGGACGGCACGGCGGCGGCGGACGGTCGTGCCACACCGTATCGACCGGATTGGTGGCGCAGCGCACCAGTTCGGCCCCGGCACGCTCGCATACCAGACGCAGCGCTTCGGCCTGATCGGCGGTGTGCAGCCAAGGATCGAAGCCCAGACGGCCGCCCTGACCAAGCGCCTCGTCCAGCCAGCGGGTCATGGGCTGGTCGACCATGTGACGGATCTCGAACAAGGCGCCGTCGACCTCGTGCCCCACCTGCAAGGTATAGCGGCCATCGACGAAAATGGCGGCGCGTTCGGCCAGCACCACCGCCATGCCGGCGGAACCGGTGAAGCCGGTCAGCCAGGCCAGACGCTGGGCCGAGGCCGGCACGTATTCCCCCTGGTGCTCATCGGCGCGCGGCACGACGAAGCCGGTCAGCCCGCGCGCCGCCAGTTCGGCCCTGAGCGCCTGGACGCGCTCGGAACCCGCCGGACCGGCGATCATCTCTTCGGGGGCCATGCTCATGTGTTCTCCTGCAAGTTCACCACCTCGGCCACATGCCCGGTATGGGCCAGGAAACGGCGCAAGCCATCGCTGGTGATGGTGGTGGTCATATGGTTACGCAAGGGATGATAATTCAAAAGCGGCTGGGCCATCATCCAGGCATCGAGCACCGGGGTGACGCGGCGTTCGCCGTCGTTGATCAGGGCGAACGGCGTCACCGAGCCCGCCTCCACCCCCAGCACCTGCTCCAGCAAATCGCCGGAGCCGAAGGACAGCCGGGCGGCGCCGATGCGCTTGGGCAGGCTTTTCAGATCGACGCGCACATGGGCGGGGGCGACCACCAGCCACAATTTGCCCTTGCCGTCCTTCAAGAACAGGTTCTTGCAATGGATGCCGGGGATTGCGCCCCACACCGCGTTGCCCTGCTCGACGGTGAAGGCGGGGGCGTGGGTGTGGGTGGTGACCGCGATCCCCAGGCGGTCGAAACAGGCGAAGAGATCGTCAGGGCTGGCGGGCACGGCGGGGCGGATCCTGTAATTGTCCTGCCCCGCCTTTTAGCATGGCCTCACGCCGCCCGCACCTCCGACAGGAAGCGGTCGACGGCACTGGTCAACTGGCCGGCTTCCTCCGACAGGCTTTGCGCCTGATCCAGCAGATTGCCCGCCGACCGACCGGTTTCGCCGGCCACCTGACGGACGCCGACCACGTTGTCGGAGACGTGCTGGGTGCCTTGGGCCGCCTGCTGGGTATTGCGCGAGATTTCCTGGGTGGCGGCGCCCTGCTGCTCGATGGCGGCGGCGATGGAACCGGAAATCTCGTTGATTTCCGCGATCACGTGGCCGATCTCGCCGATGGCCTTGACCGCGTCGCCGGTGGCCGCCTGCACCGCCTGGACCTGCGAGACGATTTCCTCGGTCGCCTTGGCGGTCTGGTTGGCCAGGTTCTTGACCTCGCCCGCCACCACGGCGAAGCCTTTTCCCGCATCGCCCGCTCTTGCCGCCTCGATGGTGGCGTTCAGCGCCAGCAGATTGGTCTGGCTGGCGATGGTGTTGATCATGCCGACCACCTGACCGATGCGGCCGGCGGCCTCCGACAGACCGCGGACGATGTCGTTGGTGCGCTGGGCCGCGTCCACCGCGCTTTGGGCGATGGAGGCGGAGCGATGGACCTGACTGGAAATTTCCTGGATCGAGGCCGACAATTCCTCGGTGGCGACGGCCACGGTCTGCACGTTGGAGGTGGCCTGCTCGGCGGCGGCGGCCACCACTTGGGACTTTTCGGCGGTGTCGTCGGCATTGTCGCTCATGGCCTGGGCGGTGCCCTTCAAGGCCTGGGCCGATTGACCGACCATATTGACCACATGCTTGACCGAGACCTCGAAATCGCTGGCCATCTTCAGGCGCATGGCCCGGCGCTCGGTCTCGGCCCGATGCTCGGCCTCGGCCCGGTCCTCTTCCATGCGGCGCATGGATTGGGCGTTTTCCTTGAACACCTGGATGGAATTGGCCATGGCGCCGATTTCCGCCCCCTTGTCCAGATCGGGAATGGTGACGTCCAGGCGGCCATGGGTCAGTTCGTTCATGGTGGCGGTCAGCCGCTTCAGCGGATTGCTGATGGAACGCGCGATCAGCACCACCGCCAGGATCAGCAGCGCGATGCCGATGGCGGTCTGCACGCCGCGCGAGATGGCGCGATCGCGCACCGCCAGGGCGACGTCGTCCACATACACGCCCGATCCCAGCAGCCAGTTCCAGCCGGGCACCCCCTTGACGTAGGAAACCTTGGGCACCGGGGTTTCGGAACCGGGTTTGGGCCACATGTACTCGACCACGCCCTCACCCTTGGCCCGGACCACGTCGACCATCTCCTGGAAGAACAGCTTGCCGGTGGGATCCTTGAGGCCGAACAGCTCCTTGCCGTCCAGCTTGGGATTGGTCGGATGCATGACCATCAAACCGTCCAGATTGTTGATCCACACATATTCGGTGCCGTCGTAGCGCATCGCCTTGATGGCGCCGATCGCCGCCGCCTGCGCCTGCTCGCGGGTCATCTCACCCTTGTCCGCCAGCGCGGCGAAGTTGGTCACCACGCCGCTGGCCGCCTCGATGACGCTGCGCACCTTGGCTTGACGCGCCTGCATGGTGTCGGTGGAGAGCTGGTTGATCTCGGTGAGGAAGGCGACGCCGAAACCGACCATGGTCAGTCCAACGATCACCCACAGCCGCACCGCGATGGTAAGAGAATGAAGCAGTTTGGACATGGCGTCCCCCGTAATCACATACCTTGGTACTAGTTTCCTTAACCATACTCCTTGACCGGATTTTTGCCACAACTCCAAGGGATAACCGCTCTGCACTGTTGGTCAGGCTGGCATGCGACAAAGGGCGCAAGCACCTTTCCCAAGGGTGGAAGCTGGGGTAGCATCGCTTCCTTCTGGCGGCAGAGGTTCCCATGGGCGGATGGCAATTCTGGATCGACCGCGGCGGCACGTTCACCGACATCGTCGCCCGTGATCCCGAGGGCGCGCTGTCGACGCTGAAGCTGTTGTCGGAAAATCCCGCCCACTATGCCGATGCCGCCATCGCCGGCATCCGCCGCCTGTTGGGGTTGGCGGCCAGCGAAGCCATCCCGCCCGAGTGGGTGGCGGCGGTGAAGATGGGCACCACGGTGGCCACCAACGCCTTGTTGGAGCGTAAGGGCGAGCCCACCGCCCTGGTCATCACCAAGGGCTTCGCCGATGCCTTGCGCATCGGCCAGCAGAACCGCCCCGATCTGTTCGCCCGCGCCATTCGCTTGCCGGAAATGTTGTACAGCCGCATCCTCGAGGTGGACGAACGCGTCGACGCCCAAGGTCAGGTCATCCGCCCGCTGGACGAGGCGGACGCCCTGGCCGGCCTGGGCGCCCTGCACGAGGCCGGCTTTCGTTCCGTCGCCATCGTGCTGATGCACGGCTATCGCTTCACCGAGCATGAACGGCGGTTGGGCCGCATGGCCCGCGACATCGGTTTCCCCCAGGTCAGCCTGTCGCACGAGGCCAGCCCGTTGATGAAGCTGGTCGGGCGCGGCGACACCACCGTCGCCGATGCCTATCTGTCGCCGATCCTGCGCCGCTATGTCGACCGGGTGGCGTCGGAACTGGGTGGTAGCCGGCTGATGTTCATGCAAAGCGCGGGCGGGCTGACCGATGCACGGCGTTTCCAGGGCAAGGACGCCATCTTGTCGGGGCCGGCGGGCGGTGTGGTCGGTGGCGTCGTCACCAGCGCCGAGGCCGGTTTCCATCGCCTGATCGGCTTCGACATGGGCGGCACCTCCACCGACGTCTGGCATTATGACGGCGCCTATGAGCGCAGCTTCGACACCATGGTCGCCGGCATCCGGGTGCGGGCGCCGATCATGGATATCCACACCGTCGCCGCCGGCGGCGGCTCGATTCTGAGCTATGACGGCGCCCGCTTTCGCGTCGGCCCCCATTCCGCCGGCGCCGATCCCGGCCCCGCCTGCTATCGTCAGGGCGGGCCGCTGACCGTCACCGATTGCAACGTGCTGCTGGGCAAGATCCAGCCCGGCCACTTCCCCCATGTTTTCGGCGCCGATGGCAGCCAGCCCTTGGACGTGCGGGCGGTGCGGGACGGTTTCGCGGCCCTCGCCGCCCAGGTGGGGGACAGCCCCGAACAGGTGGCGGAAGGTTTCCTGACCATCGCCGTCGCCAACATGGCCAATGCGGTCAAGCGGGTCAGCGTGGCGCGCGGCCACGATGTCGGCCGCCATGCCCTGGCCTGTTTCGGCGGCGCCGGCGGCCAGCACGCCTGTCTGGTCGCCGATGCGCTGGCCATGGACCATGTGGTCCTGCACCCGCTGGCCGGGGTGCTGTCGGCCTATGGCATGGGGCTGGCCGATCTGCGGGTGCTGAAGGAAAGAGCGTTGGAAACCGCCTTGGACGACGCGGCCATGCCGGCGCTCAACCGGGCCATGGCCGACATCGAGGCCGTCGCCCGCTGCGAGTTGGAACGCCAAGGTGTCGAGCGCCTGGATATGGGCGCCAGCCGCGCCGTCAAGATCAAGTACCAGGGATCGGATACCGCGCTTGAAGTGGCCTTCGGCGATCTGGAGGCCTTGCGGCAAGGCTTCGCCAGCGCCCATCGCGCCCGTTTCGGCTTCGACCAGCCGGGGCGCGCCCTGGTGGCGGAATCGGTTGCCATCGAAGTCGCCGGCGGCGGCGAAGCCGCGACCCTGCCCGATCTGCCCGCCGCCACCGGCCCCGCCCCGGTGCTGGAAAGCGTGCGTCTGTACAGCCAGGGCCAATGGTGCGACGCCCATGTCCATCACCGCGACCTCCTGCGCCCCGGCCACCTGATCGACGGCCCGGCCATCATCGTCGAGAGCACCGCCACCACGGTGGTGGAACCGGGCTGGCAAGGCCGGATCCGACCCCAGGGCCATCTGGTGCTGCACCGGGTGAGCCCGCGCCCGCAAACGTTCGCCGCCGGCACCCGGGCCGACCCGGTGATGCTGGAAATCTTCAACAACCTGTTCATGAGCGTGGCCGAGCAGATGGGGGCGGTGCTGGCCAACACCGCGCACTCGGTCAATATCAAGGAACGGCTGGATTTTTCCTGCGCCATCTTCGACGCTGCCGGCGGGCTGGTGGCCAATGCCCCGCATATCCCGGTACATCTGGGCTCCATGGGTGATTCGGTGCGCACCATCTTGCGCTCACGCGGTGCCAGCATGCGGGCGGGCGATGCCTTTGCCCTCAACTCGCCCTATAACGGCGGCACCCACCTGCCCGACGTTACCGTCGTCACCCCGGTCTTCGTCGACGATCAGCCCTTGTTCTTCGTCGCCTCACGCGGCCATCACGCCGATATCGGCGGCATCACGCCCGGCTCCATGCCGCCCGATTCCACCTCTATCCACGATGAAGGCGTGCTGATCGACGATTTCCCCCTGGTCGAGCAAGGCCGCTTCCGTCAGGCGGAAATCGAGGATTTGCTGCGCTCCGGCCCGCATCCGGCCCGCAACATCACCCAGAACATCGCCGATCTTCAGGCCCAACTGGCCGCCAACGAAAAGGGCACGACCGAACTGATCCGCCTGTGCCGGCAATACGGCACCGACACCGTGCGTGCCTATATGGGCCACGTCCAGGCCAATGCGGAAGAGGCGGTGCGCCGGGCCATCGAAAGCTTGCACGACGGCGGTTTCGCCGTGGAAATGGACGACGGCGCCGTCATCCGTGTCGCCATCACCATCGACCGGGCGGCGCGTTCGGCCCGCATCGACTTCACCGGCACCAGCCCCCAGCGCCCCGGCAATGCCAACGCGCCCAAATCCATCACCATGGCGGCGGTGCTTTATGTGTTCCGCTCGATCGTCGACGATTCCATCCCGCTCAACCAGGGCTGCCTGAAGCCCCTGGACATCATCATCCCCGCGGGCTCGCTGCTGGCGCCCTTGCCGCCGGCGGCGGTGGTCGCCGGCAATGTGGAAACCAGCCAAGCCCTGGTCGATTGCCTGATGGCGGCCTTGGGGGTGATGGCGGCCAGCCAGGGCACCATGAACAACCTGACCTTCGGCGACGATGCCCGCCAGTATTACGAAACCATCTGCGGCGGCGCCGGCGCCGGTCCGGGCTTTGATGGCGCCAGCGCGGTGCAGACCCACATGACCAATTCGCGCCTGACCGACCCGGAAGTGCTGGAATGGCGCTTCCCGGTACTGGTGGACGGCTTCGCCATTCGCCATGGCTCGGGCGGGACGGGGCAGTGGCACGGCGGTGATGGCGTGGTGCGGCGGCTCCAATTCCTGGAACCGATGACCGCCGCCATTCTGTCCAACCGCCGCCGCATCGCCCCCTTCGGCCTGAAGGGCGGTGGCGACGGCCAGCGCGGCATCAACCGGGTGGAGCGGGCGGATGGGTCGGTGCAAGACCTGCCCGGCACCGCTCAAATCCAGGTCGAGGCCGGTGACGTGCTGGTGGTGGAAACCCCCGGTGGCGGCGGCTTCAATCCGGTACCCGTGAAAAAGTCCCTCGCTTCGCTCAGTGTACTTTTCCCCGTTGATTCGAAAGAGACAGGCTAGGCCTGTCTCTTGGCGGAGAAAAGAAGCAAACCCGCGCGGAAAGCTTGCTTGAGCACGGGTTTTCCCTATCCAAATCGGGTAAAAGTACACCGAGGCAAAGCCGAGGGACTTTTTCACGGGTGCTTCAATCCACCCTGATCGACGTCGCCTGGTCATGGTCGCCCAGGCGCAGGAACAGGTCATGGGCGTGCTTGCGATGCGCCCGCGCCTTGGCCGGATCGCTCACCGCCATGTCCTCGGCCAGTTCCAGCCGGGTTTCCGCCTCGGCTTTCAGATGGCCCATGGCGGTATAAAGATGACGGGCGGCATCCAGCGCCTTGACCGCGCCGTCATGGTCGCCCAATTGCCGCAGCAGATGCCCCAGGCCCCGGCAGGCCGCCGCCTCGCCCAGCACGTCGCCGGCCTGGGCGTAAAGATCGCGGGCGGCGTCGAAATCGTTGTGCGCCTTGTCGCCATGGCCCAGCCGGCGGTGCAGCATGGCCAACCCCTTCAGCACGTGCGCTTGCCCCAAGGTGTCGCCGGCGCGGCGATAAAGCTCGAGCGCATGGTGATAATGATCCAGGGCGAAATCGTGGCGGCCCTGGTCGCGGGCCAGATGGCCGCGCCGTTTGGCCACATGGGCCATGCCCGACAGATCGCCGGCGGCGGCGAAGACCTCGTGCGCCGATTGATAATAATGCTCGGCCTCGGCCAGTCGGGCGCGGGATTGCGACAACCGGCCCAGCCGCACCAGCGCACCGCCTTGGCCGTGCTGATCGCCCAGGCGGCTGTAAAGGGCGCGGGCATCGGCGAAGCAGGCGGCGGCATCGTCCCAATGATCGTGCTCGGCCTCGAAATCGCCCAGCAGGATCAGGGCATGGGCTTCCGATGCCGGATCGGCGGCCTGATGAAACAACATGCGGGCCCGGCGGAAGCCTTCGCGCGCCTGCTGGGCTTCACCGGCCAGCCAATGGGCCTCGGCCTGAGCCAGTACGGTATCTGCGGCGGTATCGGTCATGGGTCGGAAATCCTGGTCATGGAACCGTCATCACAGCCTACGCCTGTGCGGGGCGCAGGTAAACCATGCGACCAATGCCCAAATAGTGCTTCCGCCCTGGACCGGGGACGTCTAAAAAAGAGAAATGCGACAAACCCTTCTTCATTCCGTCATTACGGTCCTGCTGGTTGCCGCCGGTGCCGCCCAGGCGGCGGATTGCACCGCCCCGGGGGAACCCAAGGTGGATTGGCAGCGGTGCTATGTGGATGGCCGCGATCTGTCCGGCCATGATCTGTCGGGGGCGCGCCTGCGCGAGACCAGCTTTCAACGCAGTCTGCTGGTCAAGGCGCGGCTGACCGGCGCCGACGCCTATCGCGCCCGCTTCGTCAGCGCTACCCTGGCCGGAGCCAATCTGGACGGCGCCATCCTGGTGGAAGCGGATTTCACCAAGACCGATCTGTCCGGCGCCTCGTTGAAACAGGCCGATCTGCGCCGGGCCAAATTCTTTCGCGCCAACCTGCAAGGGGCCGATTTGAGCGGCGCCCGCATCCTGGGCGCCGACCTTCTGAACGCCGATCTGTCGGGGGCGCGCTGGACCGACGGCCAACGCATCTGCGCTCCCGCCTCCATCGGGCAATGTAATTAGGATCAGCGCCATGATCACCTTTACCGATCCCGTCGACATCGCCGCCCATTGCGCCCGCGCCGCCATGGGGATGATGGATCGTTATGGCGTCGCCGCCCACCCCAACAACTTCATCGTCTGGTACGCCTTCGTCGCCGACCGCGACCCGGAACTGAGCAAGGCCATCAACGGCATCCTGCGCTCGGGACAGAAATTCAGCGATACCGTCTGCAACGATCTGTATGAACGCTTTTTCGGCATGTCCCAGCACGAGGCCGAATTGCGCGCGGTGGGCAAGCGCATCGAGGACGCGGTGGCGCGGGTGATGGAATACCTGTCCACCGCCAATCAGGGCGCCATCCAGTACGGCAGCGCCCTGGAAAATTTCAGCGGCGAGCTGGGGGCGCCGCAGCCTTCCGCCGATCTGGGCAATCTGGTCAAGTCCATCCTGGACGAAACCAAGGTGATGATCGAGGTCAACCGCCAGTTGGAAGAACGCCTGGAAACCAGTTCCGGCGAAATCGCCCGCCTGCGCGAGGATCTCGACCAGTTGAAGCGCGAGGCCACCACCGACGCCCTGACCGGGCTGGCCAACCGCAAGCTGTTCGACGTCAGTCTGCGCGAAGCGGCGCTGGAATCCGAGGAAGAGCGCAAGTTCCTGTCGCTGCTGATGATCGACATCGATTTCTTCAAGCAATTCAACGACAGCCATGGCCACATGCTGGGCGATCAGGTGCTGAAGCTGGTGGCCCGCACCATCCAGGACTGCATCAAGGGCAAGGACACCGCCGCGCGCTACGGCGGCGAGGAATTCGCCATCATCCTGCCCGACACCCGCCTGAAGGACGGGGTAGCGGTGGCCGAGACCGTGCGCCGCCAGGTGGCCGGGCGCAAGGTGCTGAACCGCCGCACCGGTCAGGTTCTGGGCCAGGTGACCCTGTCGGTGGGCGTGGCCGAATACGAATTCGGCGAAACCCTCGGCGCCTTCATCCACCGCGCCGACGAGGCGCTGTATCTGGCCAAGCGCCAGGGCCGCAACGCCGTGGCCAGCCAGGACGACCTGACCAGTAGCAACGTCATCGAATTCGAGGATATCTGAGCCCCATGCCCCGGCATCCGCGGCCCAGCCAGATGGTCATGCGGCTGCGCCGGGTGCTGCGCAATGATCAATTGTTCCTGGCTTTGCTGGCCGTCCTGACCGGCTTGGCGGTGGGTTGGGCCATCATCGGTTTCCGCGAACTGATCGGGGTGATCCAATGGCTGGGCTGGGGCAGCGCCTCGGACCGCCTGTACGACACCGCCGCCGCCCTGCCGTGGTGGCGGGTGCTGCTGGTGCCCGCCTTGGGCGGTCTGCTGGTGGGATTGCTGGCTCGGGCGCTGCTGCCCGGCGGTCGCCCCCAGGGCGTGGCCCAGGTGATGGAGGCCGCCGCCTTGCAAGGCGGGCGCATGAACTTGCGGGCCGGACTGGCCGCCGCCCTGACCTCGGCCCTGTCCATCGGCGCCGGCGCCTCGGTCGGGCGCGAAGGA
>VBWB01000039.1 GCA_006218045.1 Stygiobacter sp. | reverse complement strand
CATGCCGGCATCGCCGCCACCGCCCTGGTGCTGGGCGCGGTCATCGCCGCCGCCGCTACCGGCCTGGGGGCTGCGCCGGCCATCGCCGCCGCCCTGATGGGGGCGGCCGTGGTGGCCTGGCTGGCGCGGCGCTGTTTCGGCGGCTTTACCGGCGATATACTGGGGGCGGCCCAGCAAATGGCCGAGATCGCCATCTTTATCGCTCTTGCCGGATATTGGACATGAACGCCTCTTTCGCCCGCTGGTGGCTGGTTCGCCATGGCCCCGTGCCCTGTCCCCATGGCCGCATCCACGGTCAATTGGATGTCGCCTGCGACGTCTCCGACGTCGACGATTTCCGCCAATTGGCCCAGCGGGTGCCATCGCATGCGGTGCTGGTGGAAAGCGGCCTGATGCGCTGCCGTCAGACCTCGGGGGCGCTGGAGGCCGCCGGCATGGTGCTGCCGCCGCCCTTGATCGAGCCGGATCTGATGGAACAGAATTTCGGGCGCTGGCAGGGCCGGTCGTGGGCCGATCTGGAAACCGCCAAAGAGCCGGAATTGCCCGATTTCTGGCGCGACCCCGCCCACACCGCCCCGCCCGGCGGCGAAAGCTTCGCCCAGCTTTGTCAGCGGGTGCGGGCGGCCTTGGAACGGCTGTCGCAGGACCATGCCGGGCGTGACATCGTCGCCGTCATCCATGCCGGTTCGATCCGCGCCGCCCTGGCCCTGGCCCTGGGACTGGACCCGGCCCAGGGCTTGCGTTTCGCCGTTCAGCCGCTGTCGCTGACCCGGCTGGACGTCACCGCCGAGGGCTGGCGGGTGGAATGCGTCAATGTGACGGCGGTCTGAAGAACGCCCTAAAAATCGTCCTTGCCGATTTTTTCCAGCACCGGCCAGAATTCCAGGAACAAGGCGGCCTTGTCGGGGTGTTCACGCCCGCCCTGGTCGGGGTGGAAAGCGCGGGCGAAGGCGCGTTTGGCGTCGCGGAAACGGTTATCGACCGCAGGGCTGTTGCCGTTGGCGGGGCGCGCCTTGGCCAAGGCAAGGGCGTCCTTCAACACCTCGATCTTGTTGGCGGCCAGTTGCGCCTCGGCCTCGGCCCGCTGGGCACGGTCCAGCGCATCGCTGAGCCGGGCTTCCCAGTCGATGGCCGGTCGGGTCTTGTGCAGCGGGATGATCTCGGCGCTGGATTGCGGCTGTTGCGGCGGCGGTTCACTTTGATACTGCGCCACTTGGCGCTCCAACTCGGCCATGCGGCGGCTGCCGTCCAGGCGCAGCCGGGCCAGTTCGCGCTGGTGTTCGGCGATGATCGCCGCCACGTCGGGCGGCGGCGGTGGCGGGGTTCCGTCCCGCAGCCGCTGGAGTTCCGCCCGCAATTCCTCCAGCTTGGTGCTCTGTTCGCGCAAGACCTGACGGTCTGTTTCCAATTCGGTCTGTACCCGCCCCGCCCGTTCACTGGCCAGCCGCTCGGCCGCCTGGGCATCGGCCAGGGCGCTGCCGGACTGGATTTCCAGTTGCCGGCGCGCCTCGCGTTCCGCCGCCAGCTGTTCGGTCAGCTGGTTTTCCCGGGCTTTCGCTCCGTCCAGACGATCACCATCCAGGATCGAGGCTTGGCGCGTCTGCCCCAACTCGGTCGACAGTTCGGCGATGCGGCCTTGGGCGCGGCCCAGGGCTTGCGCCGTCTGCTCGAACTTTTCACGCAGGCTGGCCGTGGCCTCGGCATGGGTCTCTTCCTGCTCGGTCAGGCGCCGGCGCAGGTCGGTGATCTGGCGTTTGGCATCGCCCAGCGCCCATTCGCCGGTGATGCGGGTTTCCGCCAGTTCCTCGGCGTGGCGGGTGCGCAAGGCGGCCAGGGCGGCATCGTGCTTTTGCTGGGTCTGGCGCAAGGCGGTGTCCTTGTCGAGTTCTGCCGCCGCCACCTGCTGACGCAGACTCTCGCCCTCGCTTTCGGCCTGATCCAGGTAAAGCTGGCGGCTCAGGCTCAGTTCCTTGGCCTGATTGGCGTTCAGGGCGTTGATCTCGGCGCGCAGCACGGCCATGCCGGCCTCGGCGGCCTTGGCCGTCTCCTCGGAACATTGACGCAATTGGTCCTGATGACGGCGGGCTTGGGCAGCCAGTTCCTCTTCCAGGGCGGTGATGCGGTCCTGGGCGGCGTCCAGCGCATTCAGCCCGGCATTCTGGCCGCGTTCCTGCGCCTTGGACAGTTCCGCCTTGTAGACCCGTTCCAGTTCCGCCGTCAGTTGCTCGAGCTGGATCACCCGCTGGCGTTCCCGCTCCAGATCCTGGCGCAGGTATTGGCTGGCGGCTTCCGCTTCGGCCAGGATGCCGGCGCGCATGGAGCCGAAGGATTGCAGATGCGCCGCCTCGATTTCCTCGATGATGAGGTCATGGGCCTGCTTTTGCGCCGCCAGATCACGGTCGTGGTTCTGGCGCAGCCGTTCCAGCTCCATGTCGTAAGTGTCGAGCAGCTTGGAGACCTGTTCGGCGTTTTTGGCCTGGGTCAGCCGGCGGGCACCGATTTTCCACAGCCAATAGCGCAGGTTCTGGGCGAAGCCGGGCTTGGCCGGTTCCGCGCTGTCGCCGCTCGATCCCAGCAGGCGCTGGGTCAAGGCGATGGCGGTGTTCAGATCGGCGTCGCGGGCTTTGTCATCCATACCCGCAACAATGCCAGGACGCGAAGCTTTCAGGAAGCCGGACTCTCTGCGCCGGAGGGGATGGGGCTGTGCGTTTCGACGCTTTTTCAGCGCAAGCTTGCCCGCGCCGCGCCAGGGTCTATACTGCGGGGCTCAATCTTTCCCATTTCCAGGGGCGTTTGCCATGAAGGGCGAAGTCAAGAAGGTCGTGCTGGCATATTCCGGCGGCCTGGATACCTCGATCATCCTGCGCTGGTTGCAGGACCAATATCAATGCGAAGTGGTGACCTTCACCGCCGATCTGGGCCAGGGCGAAGAGCTGGAGCCGGCGCGCAAGAAAGCCCAACTGATGGGCATCAAGGACGAGAACATCTTCATCGACGATCTGCGTGAGGAATTCGTCCGCGATTTCGTCTTCCCGATGTTCCGCGCCAATGCCCTGTACGAAGGCGTCTATCTGCTGGGCACCTCCATCGCCCGGCCGCTGATTTCCAAGCGCCAGATCGAGATCGCCACTCAGGTCGGTGCCGACGCGGTGTCGCACGGCGCCACCGGCAAGGGCAACGATCAGGTTCGTTTCGAGTTGGGCTATTACGCCTTGAAGCCGGACATCAAGGTGATCGCGCCGTGGCGCCTGTGGGATCTGACCAGCCGCACCAAGCTGTTGGACTTCGCCGAAAGGCACCAGATTCCCATCGCCAAGGACAAGCGCGGCGAGGCGCCTTATTCCACCGACGCCAACCTGCTGCACATCTCGTACGAGGGCAAGGCGCTGGAAGACCCGTGGACCGAGCCGGACGAGGACATGTTCACCCGGTCGGTCAGCCCGGAAAAGGCCCCCGACACCCCGACCTATGTGGAAATCGAGTTCGAGATGGGTGATGCGGTGGCCGTCGACGGCGTGCGGCTGAGCCCGGCGCAGTTGCTGACCAAGCTCAATGAACTGGGCGGGGCTAACGGCATCGGTCGTCTGGATCTGGTGGAAAACCGCTTCGTCGGCATGAAGAGCCGCGGCGTCTACGAGACCCCCGGCGGCTCGGTGCTGATCGTCGCCCATCGCGCCATCGAAAGCCTGACGCTCGATCGCGGCGAGTCGCACCTGAAGGACGACATCATGCCGCGCTATGCCGAGCTGATCTATAACGGCTTCTGGTTCAGCCCGGAACGCATCGCGTTGCAGCAGATGATCGACCATATCAGCCAGAACGTCTGCGGTGTCGTCCGCCTGAAGCTCTATAAGGGCAACGTCACCGTTGTCGGTCGCAAGTCGGAAAAGTCGCTCTATCGCATGGATTACGTCACCTTCGAGGAAGACAGCGTCTATGACCAGCGCGACGCCCAGGGCTTCATCAAGCTGAACGCGCTGCGCATGCGGCTGGCCAAGATGGCGCGGGGCTGATTTTCCCGCGTTGATGACAAAAGGCCCCGGAGCGATCCGGGGCCTTTTTGATTTGATGAACCACAGAGGCACAGAGACACAGAGAGGATTTTCGTGGGGTAAGGTCGGTGCCTTCCGGCACGGCCCCTCTGTGTCTCTGTGCCTCTGTGGTTTTCCCTTTGATTTCGCTGCCGCGACCGCTGGCGCGGGGCCTATGACGAGGGGCTCGGCCCCTCGTGCTCCGGGAAGTCGATGTCGGGGAGAAGACGGCGAGGGCGTTGGCCTTGCTTAAGTAGATCTAGCAAGGACTTGCCGTGTTGACGACAAATAATAGAAACGGGAATATACCGAATACCGTTAAATTTTGTTTCAGGCATTTTTACCGTGTTTCTTGTCGCTATGAATCCATATGGCGATCCTGTTCTTGACATAAGGCTACCAATATTATTTTCATCGCTAGGATATATGCTTTTTTGCCACTTAACTTCTATTCCAAATGTTTGGCCGAAAACGATGTCAACCTCGCCCCCAGACCATCGCGCATAGGTCATCGATTCCGCCAGATCGCCAACGACATATTGTGCGACGATGGCCGTCTCGGCCATCATCCCCGCCTTCTCGTCATCCTGACCCACTGGCCCGAACAGCGCCGCCCGTAAGCACGGATTGGTCAGATAGACCTTGAAGTGGGTCTCGCGCTGGAAACGCTTGGCGTTCTTGTCCACCCGGTGCAGGCAGTGGATCAGGAAGGCGGATTCCAGGAACTCGATGTATTTGCGGATGGTGTTCTTGGCGACGCCGGATTTCTTCGACAACTCGTCGATGCTGATCTCGTTGCCGGTGTTGTAGGCCAGCGTGGCGAAGAAGCGGTTGAGTTCCTGCGGGTCGCCGATGCCGTACAGGCTGGGGATGTCGCGCAGCAGCACCTTGTCGATGATGTCGCTGCCGACGAAGCGCTGGAAATCGCGGCGGATGGTGTCTTTCAGCACCGCCTCGGGGAAGCCGCCGAAATTGATATAGGCGAAGAGTTCCTCGTTCAGCCGCTCGATGTCCACATCTTCGGGCACTTCGCGAAAATCCAGGAACTCGGCGAAGGTCAGGGGCGGCAACAGGAAGTCGGTGAAGCGTCCGGCGCCCGATTCGTGGCTTTTCATCTTCAAGGCGGCGGCGGCGGAACCGGAGACGACGAAGCGGGCGCGGGGATAATCATCCACCAACACCTTCAGATGCACCTCCCATTCCTTCAGGTACTGCACCTCGTCGAAGAAGACGGTGATATCGGCGAAGCGGTCGTGGCCGTGCAGTTCCTGAAAGAAACTCAGCAGCTTGGCCAGCGGCAGGCCGGTATAGACCGGGTTGTCCAGGCTGACGAAAAAGATGTGGGTGGGGGTCACCCCGGCATCCAGCAGGCGGCGGATGCTTTGGCGCAGCATCACCGTCTTGCCGACGCGGCGCGGTCCCATCAGCACCACGGCGCGGTTGACCTCGCGGTTGGTCACCAGATCGTGGAACGGGTCCAGGTAGGCGCGCTGCCGCAGCCCTTCCAACAGCAAATCCAGATCCTCGGGCTGCTCCCACCACGGATTGTCGAAGCGAAGACGATTTTTGATTTCGTTTTCAGTGACTTGCAACATGGTCGCGACCTAAGATCAATGTGATGATCTTAATATGGCATAGCCGGAAATAAGATCAAGGCAATGATCTTATTTCCGGCACCATTGCAGCAGGCGCGCCATCACCTCTTTGCCGTCGGTGCAGCCGTGCAACAGCGGGCCGTCGGGGGTGGCCTTGATATTGGGGCCGAGGGCGCAATGGCCCAGGCAGGGCGACAGGCGGATGTCCCAGCCCAATGCGCGTGCCTCGAGCTCGGTGCGCAGCACCGCCATCACCTCATAGGCGCCGCCGCTGGCGCACGAGCCGGCGCCGCGACGGCGATTGACGCAGATGAACAAGGTTGGTGTCATCTACCCCAGATGGGGACGCAGCAGGCGGCGGACAAGCTTGCGGGTTTCATCCAGCACCAGCACCGATGATGCCACCGCCGTCGCCAAGGCCCAGTCGGACAGCGACAGCGCCGTGGTGTGGAAGATGGTTTGCGCCGGCCCCCAATGCACCGCCACCACTTGCAGCACCAGCACGCCCCCCAGGGCCAGCCACAGCTTGGCATTGTGGAACAGATGCGGGCCGAAGGCCGATTCCGATCCGACGCGGGCGTTGAAGATGTTGAAGAACTGGAACAGCACGAAGGTGGTGAAGGCCAGGGTGCGGGCGCGTTCCGGATCGCCTTGGCCTTGCGCCCACCACAACACGCCCAAGGTGCCGACCATCATGGTGGCGCCGTAAGCCAAGAGCCGCCGCAAGCGGGCGGCGGGCAGGATCGAGGCGCTGCGCGGGCGCGGCTTTTCCGTCATCAGCCCGGCGCGGGCCGGGTCGAAGGCCAGGGCCATGGCCGGCGGCCCGTCCATGATGATGTTGACCCACAGGATCTGGATGGCGTGAAACGGGCTGATCAGGCCGATGAAGGGGGCGACGAACACCGACAACAGCGCCCCCATGTTGGTGGACAACTGGAAGCGGACGAATTTGACGATGTTGTCGGTGATGGTGCGGCCCTCGCGCACGGCGCGCACCACCGAGGCGAAATCGTCGTCGGTCAGCACCATGGCGGCGGCCTCGCGCGTCACGTCGCTGCCGGTGCGGCCCATGGCGACGCCGATATCGGCGCGCTTCAGCGCGGCGGCGTCGTTGACGCCGTCACCGGTCATGGCCGCCACATGGCCCTTGGCCTGAAGGGCGGCGACGATGCGCACCTTGTGTTCGGGGGCGACGCGGGCGAACACGGCGATGTCCTCGACCCGGTCGGCCAGTTGGATGTCGTCCATGCGGTCGAGATCGGCCCCGGTCACCACCTCGCCGTCCAGGCCGAGCAGACGCCCGATGGCGGCGGCGGTGATGCGGTGGTCGCCGGTGATCATCTTGACGTCGATGCCGGCGGCACGGCAGGCGGCGATGGCGTCGCGGGCGGCGGGGCGGGGCGGGTCCATCAGCCCGACCAGGGCGGTCAGGGTCAGGGCGCGGGCGGCGGCCAGCGGGTCGGCCAGGGCGGTTTCGTCCACCCGCGCTTCCGCCAGGGCCAGAACCCGCAGGGCCTGGCCGGCCATGTGCTCGTTCTCGATCGCCAATTGGTCGCGCCATTGGCGGGTCAAGGCGTGATCACCATCGGCCAGGGCGACGAAGCCGCAGCGTTCCATCACCATGTCGGGGGCGCCCTTGACCAGCAGGCGCAAACCGTCGGGGGCGCGGTGAAGGGTGACCATGAACTTATGGGCGGAATCGAAGGGCAGCTCGGCCAGCCGCGGCCATTGCTCGGTGATGCCGGCTTTCCCGGCCAGGGCCAGCAAGGCCCCTTCGGTGGGGTCGCCGATCAAGGCGCCGTCGGCACTCAGGTGGGAATCATTGCACAGCCGCGCCGCCAGCAGGGCCGGGCGCAGGTCGGGCAGGGTCTCGCCGCCCATGGCGGTGATGGTGCCGTCGCCGTCATAGCCGTCGCCGCTGACGGCGAAACGGTGACCCAAGGCCCAGCCGGCCCGCGCCGTCATCTGGTTCAGCGTCAACGTGCCGGTCTTGTCGGAACAGATGATGGTGGTCGAGCCCAAGGTCTCCACCGCCGCCAGCCGTTTGACGATGGCACCGTGACGGGCCATGCGGTACATGCCGATGGCCAGGGTCACGGTGACCACCGCCGGCAGGCCTTCGGGGATGGCGGCCACCGCCAGGGCGACGGCGGTCAGCACCGATTCCCCCCAGGGCTGGCCGCGCAGCAGGCCCACCGCCAGGATGATGCCGACGACGATGGCCGCGATCAGGGCCAGACGGCGGCCCAGGCCGTCGAGACGTTCCTGCAACGGCGTGCGGCTTTCCGGGGTGTCGGCCAGCATGCCGGCGATGCGGCCCATCTCGGTGGCGATGCCGGTATGGGTGACCAGCATCTCGCCGCGCCCACGGGTGACCACGGTGTTCATGAAGGCCAGGTTGGAGCGTTCGGCCAAGGGGGTGTCGACATGGTGCACGGTGGAGTGGTCCTTGCCCACCACCACCGATTCGCCGGTCAGGCTGCTTTCATCGATTTCCAGGCCGTGGCTGGCCACCAGCCGGCCATCGGCGGGGACGCGGTCGCCGGCCTCGATCAGCACCAGATCGCCGGGCACCAGCTGTTCCGCCGGGATTTCCTGTTTGCTGCCGCCGCGCCGTACCCGGGATTGCGGCGCCAGCATGGATTTCAGCGTTTCCAGGATGCGCTCGGCCCGGTATTCCTGATGGAAGCCCAAGACGGCGTTGAACACCACCACCGACAGGATGACCATCATGTCGGTGGTGTCGCCGATGATGCCGGCCAGAATGCCGGCGCCCAGCAATACCAGGGTCAGCAGGCTTTGAAACTGCTCCAGCAGCATCCGCGCCTTGGACTTGGGTTTTTTCTCGGGCAGGCGGTTGGGGCCGTGCGCGGCCAGACGGGCGGCGGCCTGATCGGGCGGCAAGCCGTCCCGATGGTGCGATTGCAGGTGTTCGCATGCCGATTGCGCCGTCACCCCGTGCCACGATGGCTGCCCGGTCATTGACCCGTCTCCGTTCCTCTATGCTGGCAACAGCATAGGCCCGGATGGCTGCGGTTCAAGCCGGTGGCGGGATTATTGCGGGGTCGAGGTCAGCCCCATCTGGGCGGCGGCGACCACCGCGCGGGTGCGGTTGTTGACGTTGAGCGCCTTCAGGATGGCGGTGACGTGCAGCTTCACCGTGCCTTCGGCCAGTTCGAGGATGCGGGCGATTTCCTTGTTGGACTTGCCTTCGCCCAGCAGACCCAGAACCTCGCGCTGGCGCGGCGTCAGGATGGACATGGCCTGTTCGACCACCGCCGGGCTCAACCCCTCGCCGCGTGGGGTGGACCGCTCGATCAGGGCCGGCGGTAGATAGACGCCGCCCGACAGCACCAGCTTCAAGGCCGACAGCATCACCCGGCTGGACGAGGTCTTGGGAATGAAACCGGCGGCGCCGATCTCCACCGCCTGCAACACGCTGCGGCGGTCGTCGGCGGCGGACAGCACCACCACCGGCACTTCGCCCGGCAAGGTGGCGCGCAGGCGGGTCAGTCCGTCATCCCACTGGGCGCCGGGCATGTTCAGGTCCAAGAGTACGATATCGATGTCGGGATGGCTTTCCGCCAGAGTGAAGGCCTGGGGGAAATCCCCGGCCTCGATAACCTCGACGTTGTCTTCCAATTGTCCCAAGACGTGGCGCAGTCCCTCACGGAACAATTCGTGGTCGTCGGCGATCAAAATCTTCATGGTACTCGGCAACCCCATCCTTCGCATCCGCGCGGATAATCCCCTGTCCGCCGCCGCTGATCCAAACGCCTGCCTGCGGCGAGGGAATGACGGCACCACCATTCTCCCGACGGTAAAGGCACCCGTCCCCGCTAGGGATACTAGCACCAAACTCATACCTTTGTCGCAAACTTATCGGCGTTAATTATCGAGGGTATACATTTTTTTCACGGTCTGAACGGAATCGGGCGTGTGGCCTACCCGCCATACCCACAGCGGTGGAATGTGGTCGCCAAGCGGGCGGCGGCGCTAACCCCCGATGGGGTGGGACGGTCGTATTTTGCCCGTCCGGTGGGGTTTTTGACACTTTCGGGACTGGATTCGCCAGGGCGAGTATGCGATATGGTTCCCCGTCTGAATTCGCGCGGAACCATTGAATTCCGCCGCAGAAATCCCACTGGAGGAAACGATGACTATCCGCGTCGGCATTAACGGCTTTGGTCGTATCGGTCGCATGGTGTTCCGGGCCGTGACGAAGGATTTCCCCGAAATCGAAATCGTCGGCATCAACGACCTGCTGGAGCCCGAATATCTGGCCTATATGCTGAAGTACGATTCGGTGCATGGCCGCTTCCCCGGTGAGATCCGCGTTGAAGGCGACATCCTGAACGTCAACGGCAAGCCGGTCCTGCTGACCCAGGTCAAGGACCCGAGCGAGCTCAAGTGGGGCGAGTTGGACGTGGACGTGGTGGTCGAGGCCACCGGCCTGTTCCTGACCAAGGAATCCTGCGAAAAGCACCTCAAGGCCGGCGCCAAGAAGGTGGTGCAGTCGGCGCCGTCCAAGGACGACACCCCCATGTTCGTCTATGGCGTCAACCACACCAAGTATGCGGGCGAGGCCATCGTTTCGGCGGCGTCGTGCACCACCAACTGCCTGGCGCCCGTCGCCAAGGTTCTGCACGACACCTGGGGCGTCAAGCGCGGCCTGATGAGCACCGTGCACGCCGCCACCGCCACCCAGAAGACCGTGGACGGCCCCTCCTCCAAGGATTGGCGCGGTGGCCGCGGCATCCTGGAAAACATCATCCCCAGCTCCACCGGTGCCGCCAAGGCCGTGGGCAAGGTGATCCCGGAGTTGAACAAGAAGCTGACCGGCATGTCCTTCCGCGTCCCCACCTCGGACGTGTCCGTGGTCGATCTGACGGTGGAACTGGAAAAGCCGGCCACCTATGAAGAAATCTGCGCCGCGATGAAGGCCGCCTCGGAAGGCGCCTTGAAGGGCGTGCTGGGCTACACCGAGGAAAAGGTGGTCTCCACCGATTTCCGTGGCTGCAACCTGCCGTCCATCTTCGACGCCGATGCCGGCATCGCCCTTGACGACACCTTCGTCAAGGTGGTGGTCTGGTACGACAACGAATACGGCTATACCTGCAACATGCTGAAATTCGTTCAGCACGTCGCCAAGAACTAAGCCGCCGCAGGGGCCCGTTCCGATACCCGGAACGGGCCCTTCGTGCATTTGCGTTTCGCGCCCGTGCCGGGCTCGCTCAGCCGCGCGGGCTTGATCTTTGTGAGTTTCGCGCCCGTGCCGGGCTCGCTCAATCACCGCGCGGGCTTGATCCCTTCTTCAGTGGAGACATCCCATGTTCCGCACCATCGACGCTTTCGACGTCAAGGGTAAGCGCGTTCTGGTCCGCGCCGATCTCAACGTGCCGTCCAAGGACGGCAAGGTTACCGACAGCACCCGCATCGACCGCTCCGCCGCCACCTTGAAGGAACTGGCCGAGCGCGGCGCCAAGGTCATCGTGCTGACCCATTTCGGTCGGCCCAAGGGGCGCGAGGACAAGTACTCGCAAAAACTGTTGCTCGAGCCCCTGGCCAAGGCCGTCGGCCAGGCCGTCGCCTGGGCCGATGATTGCATCGGCCCGGATGCCGAAGCGGCCATCGCCAAGCTGAAGGATGGCGACATCGCTTTGCTGGAGAACGTCCGCTTCCACCCGGAAGAGGAAAAGAACGATCCGGCCTTCGCTCAGGCTTTGGCCAAGTTGGGTGATCTCTACGTCAACGACGCTTTCTCCACCGCGCATCGGGCGCATGCCTCGACCGAAGGTCTGGCCCATCTGCTGCCGGCGGCTGCCGGTCGCCTGATGCAGGTGGAACTGGAAGCCCTGGCCAAGGCCCTGGGCACGCCGGAAAAGCCGGTGGCGGCGGTGGTCGGCGGCGCCAAGGTGTCGACCAAGCTGGACCTGCTGGGCAATCTGGTGTCGCGCGTCGATTACCTGATCATCGGCGGCGGCATGGCCAACACCTTCCTGTTCGCCCAGGGCAAGGCGGTGGGCAAGTCGTTGTGTGAAAAGGACATGGCCGACACCGCCCGCGAAATCCTGGACAAGGCCAAGGCGGCCAAGTGCCACATCGTCTTGCCGGTGGACGCGGTGGTGGCGGCTGAATTCGCCGAGAACGCCGCCAACAAGGTGGTGTCGGTGGATGCGGTGCCCGACGACATGATGATCCTGGATGCCGGCCCGGCCAGCATCGAGGCGATCATCGACCGCCTGGGCGGCTGCAAGACCCTGGTGTGGAACGGCCCCCTGGGCGCCTTCGAGATCAATCCCTTCGACACGGCCACCAACGCCGTCGCCCGGGCCGCCGCCGAGCGGACCAAGCAGGGCAAGCTGTTGACCGTGGCCGGCGGTGGCGATACCGTCGCCGCCCTGGCCAAGGCCGGGGTGGACGAGGATTTCTCCTACGTTTCCACCGCCGGCGGTGCTTTCCTGGAATGGCTGGAAGGCAAGACCCTGCCCGGCGTCGCCGCCTTGGAAATCAAGTCCGGCGGCGGTTGCGGCTGCGGCCACAGCCACTAACCACACTCCGGTACCATGAAAGTCGGCGCCATCCTTGTCCAGGGATGGCGCCTTTTCTTTGCCCACCCATAAAAAAGACCCCTTCCCACATGGGGAAGGGGTCGATCCGGCAGCCATGAACCCGAAGGTGGGGTTAGACCACGGGCGCCAGCCGGTCGGCGGCCGGCTGCTCCGGTTTGTGTTGGGGGAAATAGCCCTCGGAATGAATCTGGTCGGCCTTGGCCCCCAGGGCCTTTACCGCCGTGACGCAGGCCTCGACGAAATCGGGGCTGCCGGCGATGAAGATGGAATGGTTGGACAAATCCTTGAACAGGCCGGGCAGCACGGCGGGAATGCGCCCCATCAGCCCGTCATGCTTTTCCTGGGTCAGGGTGGGGACGAAGCGGAAGCGGCGGTTGCGCGCCTGCCACAACGCCATGCTGCCCTGGCAATAGATGTCTTCCTTGGTCTTGCCGGAGAACACCAGGGTGACCGGCTGGTTGTAGCCGCGCCTAAGCGCCGCGTCGGCCAAGCTCATGATCGGGGCCAGACCGGAACCGGCGGCCAGGCACAGCACCGGGGTATCCACCGACGGATCACCGATGAAGGTGCCATAGGCGCCCGACACCTTGATGAAATCGCCCACACTCACGCTATCGTGCAGCCAACGGCTGGTGGCGCCGTCATCGACGCGGGTGATGTGCAGGTTGATCTCGCCATCGGGTTTGGGGGCGTTGGCGATGGAATAGCACCGGGGCGGAGCACCCCGGCTTTCGTCGCCCAGCACCAGATACTGGCCGGGCCAGAAGCGCATGGGCTTGCCCACCGGCTTCAACACGAATTCGGTGATGCGCGGCGTGCGCGGGAATTTGTCGACGACCACGAACAGCATGTTCTCGCGCGGGGGGAACAGCTTGGGCTTGGCGTCGTCGGTGCCCCATTCGATTTCCAGCAATTCGGACAGGGGCTTGGCCATGCACATCAGGCCGAAGCCGTCCTTGCGCTCGGCCTGGGACAGGGCCATGTCCAGCACCATGCCCTGGTCGAACTGGCCACTGGTCACCTTGACCTTGCATTCGCCGCAGGCGCCGGCGCGGCAATTGTTGGGCAGCGCATAGCCGGCTTTTTCCAGCGCCGACAGCACGGTTTCGCCGTCAGGGCATTCGACCTCGCGCCCCGAGGGCAGCAGACGGATACGACTCATTTCCCCACCTCGACGTCTTGTTTTTTGGACAAAGGGCCGGTGAGGGTTTCCCCCCACCGGCTCTGGTCATATTTTGGTACTGAAGGGCCGGCTTAGAACACCGGGATGATGTCCTTCATCTCGATATCGGTGACTTCCTGACCGGAAATGCCCACTTCCGGGATGGCCGGGAAGGGGATGCCGTAGCGGTCGAGCACGCCCTTCAGGTTGAGCATGGCGTTCTTCCAGTTTTCCAGCTTGGCGTCGTAAGCCGGGATGTGGAAGCCGGCGCCCCGGGCGATCTCTTCACCCTTGCGCTGGTTGGCGATGAAGTCTTCCGGCAGGTCCCAGAAATCGGCCGGCGGCTCGAACAGGACGGCGGACAGGAACAGATAGCCGGCGCGCACCTGCTTGGTGATGGTGGCGGCGTCTTCCTTGGGCAGGTTGGGGTAATCGCGTTCCATCAGCGCCATGCAGATGGCCATGTGGCGGCCTTCGTCACGACCGATATTGCGGAAGCCTTCCTTGAACACCGGCTCGGTGCAGCCGGCGGCCATCTGGTGGAAGATGGTGGCGGCGGCGATTTCGCCCATCAGGAAGGACGAGAACAGCACGGCCAGCGAGTACTTGGGCACCGCCTGCTTGTAGCCCGACCAATAGCGACCGCCGTTGTAATAGAGCCACTTGGCGTTCTTTTGCAGGGCCTTGCCGATCTCGGTCTTGGGCTGATAGGTGATCGGATCGGGGTGTTCCAGCAGCTTGGTGATGGCCAAGCCGCACATCTGCTCGTGGTTCTGCTCGTCGCGGGTGACGGAGAAGAAGCAGCGGCGGACCGGA
Source organism: Stygiobacter sp. (assembly GCA_006218045.1). Lineage (GTDB taxonomy): Bacteria > Pseudomonadota > Alphaproteobacteria > Rhodospirillales > Magnetospirillaceae > Magnetospirillum. The sequence continues at coordinate 4,419 of VBWB01000039.1, read as the reverse complement.
TCTTCCTCGTGGTTTTCATAGGTCTTGATGAAGGCCGAGGCGAAGACCGGCGGCGCCGAGGCGTCGAACACCGACAGCAGCGTCCACCAATAGGCGATGGATTCGCGCTCTTCCCAGGTATAGGTGGAAACGTCGAAGGTGTCCCATGGCAGCTTGGACGGGTCCCAGGCTTCGCGCAGCGAGGCGGCCCACACTTCTTCCATCTTGGTGCTCTGGGCGTGCCAGGACAGCGGATAGACGTTGGGCTGTTCCGTTTCCGGCGGGAATTCCATGGTGAGAGCAAGCTTCTCGTTCGCGGCGCTCATCTGACGCTCCTAAAGTGGTCCGGCAAGATTGGCCGGGGGTTGCCTCCGATGGCGGGTGGTTGTCCCACCGCCTTTGTGATGATCAATATGATACATCATTTATCATTAGTCAAAGAAAAATGTGTCGCTTTGTGAATTGGAAATTAATGGCAGAAAGCCTTATGTTTTAGCCATTAAAAAAGCGCCTTGCCGCATTTCATGATGCGGCAAGGCGCCAAATCTTGTCAAAAAAGTGTGTGTTTTATAGTCCCAGATAGGCGGCCTTGACCCGCTCGTCGCCCAGCAAGACCTGGGCATCGTCGGCCATGGTGATGTCGCCGGTTTCCATGACATAGCCGCGATCAGCGATGCCCAGCGCCTGGAAGGCGTTTTGTTCCACCAGCAAGATGGTCATGCCCTGGGCCTTCAGCCGCTCGACGGCGTTGAAGATTTCGCCCACCAAGAGCGGCGCCAGCCCCATGCTCGGTTCGTCCAGCAGCAACAGGCGGGGATTGCTCATCAGGGCCCGGGCCATGGCCAGCATCTGCTGCTGACCGCCCGACAGCAGGCCGGCGGCCTGCTTGCGCTTGGTCTTCAGGATCGGGAAGGTGTCGTACATACGCTCCATGTCGTCGCCCGGCTTGGCGCCGCGGCGGCGATAGGTGCCCATCAGCAGATTGTCTTCCACGCTCATGGGGCCGAACACCTGACGGCCTTCCGGCACCTGGGCGATGCCCAAGTGCACCCGCTTGTGGGCGGGCAGGCGGGTGATGTCGTGGCCGTCGAAACGGATGCTTCCGGCGCTGATCGATTGCACCCCCGACAATGCCCGCAACATGGTGGTCTTGCCGGCACCGTTGGCGCCAACCAGGGCGACCAGTTCGCCGGATTTGACGGCGACGTCCACGCCCTTCAGCGCCTTGACCCGACCGTAATGGCTTTCCAGTCCTTGGATTTCTAACAGCATCGGGGCCTCCTTAACCGACCGTGCCGAGATAGGCGGCGATGACGTCGGGGTTGGACCGGATTTCGGCGGGGGTTCCCTCGGCCAACTTGGCGCCGTAATCCAGCACCAGGATGTGGTCGGAGATGCCCATCACCATCTTCATGTCGTGTTCCACCAGCACCACGGTGATGCCCTGGGCGGCGATGCGCTTGATCACCTCGTCCACCTCGCGCGTCTCGGTGTCGTTCAGGCCCGCCGCCGGTTCGTCCAGCAGCAGAAGTTTCGGTTTGGCCGCAAGGGCACGGGCGATTTCCAGCCGCTTCAAGGCGCCATAGGACATGGCCGAGGCCTCGGTGTGGCGGTACTGGGCCAGACCGACGAAATCCATCAATTCCCAGCACTGCTCGCGGGTTTCGCGTTCCGACCGGGCCAGCGACGGCAGCCGCAGCATGGAATGCAGCAACCCTTTCCGCAAATGCAGATGGGCGCCGACCATGACGTTTTCCACCGCGCTCATGTTGTGGAAGATTTGCAGGTTCTGGAAGGTGCGGTTCATACCCAGTTCGGCCAGCTTGTGCGGCTCGACCCCGCCCACTTCGCGGTCATTGAAGCGCACCGACCCCGAACTGGGGGTGTACACCCCGGTGATCAGGTTGAACAACGTGGTCTTGCCGGCGCCGTTGGGGCCGATGATGGAATGGATGGTCCCGGCCTCGATGGTGAACGACAGGTCGCGGATGGCCGAGACGCCGCCGAAGCTCTTGGTCAGGTTGGTGACTTTCAGCAGGCTCATGGGGCCTCCTTGCGGCGCAGCTTCTTGGCGATGGTGGGGACCAGGCCCTTGGGCATGAAGATCATGGTGCCCATCATGATGCCGCCCAGGATGATCGGCTCGAAATCCTCGAAGGCGGCGAGCACATTGGGCAGCAGTGTCATGATGAAGGCGCCGACCACCGAGCCCATGACCGAGGCCATGCCGCCGAACACCGCCATGACCACGAATTCCACCGATTTGATGAAGCCCAGGATCGACGGCGTCACCGTCGGCGTGTGATGGGCGAACAGCGAACCGGCGAAGCTTGCGAACATGGCCGAGATGACGAAGATCAGCACCTTGTAGCGGGTGGTGTCGATGCCGACGACGCGGGCGCCGATCTCGGCCCCGTGCAGGGCGCGCAAAGCCCGGCCGATGGGCGAATCGATCAGGTTGGTGGACAGCCACACGGTCAGCAGCAAGGCGCCGCCCACCAGCCAGTACCAGGATTGCTCGGAGGCGAAGGTATAGCCCAGCACGGTGAAGGGCGCCGCCGACATGCCGTCGGGACCGCCGGTCACCTGCGCCTCGGTGTTGAGGACGATGGAGATGATGACGCCGATGCCCAAGGTGGCCATGGCCAGATAATGGCCCTTCAGCCGCAGGATCGGGCGGGCGATGACATAGGCGACGATGCCGACGACGACGATGCCGGTGGCCATGGCCCCCAGCGCCGGCCAGCCATAGGTGGTGGTCAGGATGGCCGAGACATAGGCGCCCAGGCCGAAGAAGGCGGCGTGGCCCAGGCTGATCTGGCCGGCATAGCCGATCAAAAGGTTGAGGCCGACGACGACGATGGCGTTGAGGCCGGCATTGATGACCACGTCATAGTGGTAGTCGTTGCGCAGCGCCAGGGGCAGTACGGCGATCAGGGCGGCCAGGATGATCAGGCCGCGATGTCGGTGCAAGGCGGGGGGAAGGCGCAAAGCGGAGGGGAGCATGGAGGTCATACCCGGTCGATCCCTTTCTTGCCGAACAGGCCGTTGGGACGCACCACCAGCACCACCAGGATGATGATGAAGGCGATGGCATCCTTGTAGGCAGAGGACAGATAGCCGGCGCTCATCGCCTCGACGATGCCCAGGATCAGGCCGCCGGCGACGGCGCCGACACCGTTGCCCAAGCCGCCGAGGACCGCCGCCGAGAAGCCCTTCAGCCCCAGCATGATGCCCGATTCATAGGAGACGAAGGTGATCGGGGTCACCACGATGCCGCCCACCGCACCCAACAGCGCCGACAGGGCGAAGGCCGACAGCAGCACCCATTTGGTGTCCACCCCCATCAGCCGCGCGGCAAGCGCGTTATAGGCGGTGGCCAGCATGGCCTTGCCGGCCAGGGTGGCGTTGAAGAACCACGCGATCACCACGATCAGGGCCGAGCTGATGCCCATGACCCACAGGCTTTGCGGCATCAAGGTGGCGCCCATCAGGTTGAGCGGTGTTTCGCCGGAAAAGGCCGGCAGCGAGTGGATGTCCTTGCCGAACACCAATTGCACCACGCCGCGCAGGAAGATGGAGGCGCCGATGGTGATGATGATCAGGGCGACGACGTCGGCATCCTTGGCCGGCTGGATGGCGAAGCGGGCCAGGGCCAGCCCGACCAGCATGGTCACCAACGTCGCCAGGACGATGGCCAAAGGCAGCGGCACGCCCGCCGCCAACAGCGCCACCGTGCTCATGCCGCCGATGACGATGAACTCGCCCTGAGCGAAATTGATGACGTGGCTGGCGTTGTAGATGATGGAAAAGCCCAGGCCCACCAGCGCATAGATGGCGCCACTGGTCAATCCGGCCAGGATGAACTGGATCATCGACTCGATCATGGAAAAGCCCCCGTTGCGGCCCGTCTTGCCGCCTTCATGAAGGCGGCAAGACGGAGTCCCGGACGGTTAAGGTTGGCAAGGTTTCAGCTCAGTCGACCATCTTCCAGTCGCCCTTGCTGATCTCCACCATGTGGAAGGCCGACAGGTTCAGCCCCATGTGGTCGGTGGCCGACATGGAAACGATGCCGCCGGTGCCCACATAGCCCGAGGTCTTCTCGATCTCGTCGCGGACCTTGGCCTTGTCGCTGGTGCCGGCGCGCAGGATCGCCGCCAGGGCGATCTGCAGGCCGTCATAGGCATGGCCGGCGAAGGTCGAGACCTCGGTCTTGAAGGCGGTTTCGTATTCACTCTTGAAGGCGGTGACCACCGGCTTTTGCGGGTCGGTGGCGGCCAACTGGCTGGCGATGACCAGACCGGCGGCGGGCAGACGCACGCCGTCCGAGGCATCGCCGGCCAGACGGATGAAGTCCTTGGAGGCGACGCCGTGCGACTGATACAGCGGCTGGGTGATGCCCAATTGCTTGTAGTTCTTGGTGACGATGGCCGGGCCCTG
>VBWB01000038.1 GCA_006218045.1 Stygiobacter sp. | reverse complement strand
GAATCGAACCCTCGTCGTAAGCTTGGAAGGCTTCTGCTCTACCATTGAGCTACACCCGCTTCGCAAGCGCCCCACACCTCGCGGCGAACCCGAAAGTCCATCGCCCGGCCCGGAAGTGAATGGTGGAGGGGGTTGGATTTGAACCAACGTAGGGTTACCCCGGCAGATTTACAGTCTGCTGCCATTGACCGCTCGGCCACCCCTCCACACCGTCGCCGGCTGTGACACCAAGGCGACGGGAGAGCCGAAATATGGGAATTTTCGCGGCCTTGTCAACACGAAAAAGTAAGGCTACATGATTGTTCCGAAGGAGACACCATGAACCACCGGGAATCCCGCCCTAAATCCGCCCCGCGCCGCGACCCGGGCAAAGGCGGTGAACGCCCTGCCAAACTGCCGTCCAACCAGCTTTGGCTCTATGGCGTGCACGCGGCGTTGGCGGCCTTGGCCAACAAGGACAGAAAAATCCGCCGCATCGTGCTGACGGCGGAGGCGCTACGCAGCCACACGGCGGCCATCCAACGCGCGCGCGCCTTACGCCCGCTGCCGGGAGAGGAAGTGACCGACCGCCAGGAATTGGACCGCCTGCTGCCGCCGGGCGCCGTGCACCAGGGCATCGCCGTGCTGGCCGAACATCTCGACAGTCCCGGCATCGAGGACATCGCCCGGCTGGCGCAACACCGGGATCACGCGGTGGTGATGGTGCTGGATCAGGTCACCGACCCGCATAATGTGGGGGCCATCCTACGTTCCGCCGCCGCTTTCGGCGCCCTGGCGGTGGTGGTCACCGACCGCCACAGCCCCGAGGAAACCGGCACCCTGGCCAAATCGGCCTCGGGCGCACTGGAAGTGATGCCGCTGGTTCGCGTCACCAACATGGTCCGCGCCCTGGAACAGTTGCAGGAGGCCGGCTTCTGGACCGCCGGTTTGGCCGGCGAGGCGACGCAAACCCTGGCCCAGGCCAAGCTTTCCGGCAAGATCGCCCTGGTCATGGGGGCGGAAGGCGAGGGCCTGCGCCGGCTGACGCGCGAGCATTGCGACCATCTGGTCAAATTGCCCATGAGCGATCTGGTGGAAAGCCTGAACGTGTCCAACGCCGCCGCCATCTCGCTTTACGAACTGGCCCGCGATCAAGACCTTGCAGCCGCGCCCGCTTCCCACTAATTTCCCCTCGTCTTTATCGTCGCCTGGACGCCGTGCCGGTTTAGCTCAGCTGGTAGAGCACCTGATTTGTAATCAGGGGGTCGCGGGTTCGAACCCTGCAACCGGCACCAAGCTTTTCAAGGGCTTAGCGTTCGTTCGCTAGGTCCTTGAGCATTCCAGAGGTCAAAAGGGTAACAAAATTTTAGGTAACTTTGGCGGAAGAGGTGGCCCGAACCGCGACGTTTCCGGAGTGCGCACCACCCCCATGTCGCCAAAATTCCACTTGCACCATCTTTAAATCCGCATTAGCCACCGCGGCTGGGTTGTGGAACGGAAGAGATTTCCGTACGTTTCGCACCAACCGAGTCGAGTTCGACCTTAACGCATTGGAATAATTATGGCCCGTTCCACCCCACTTGAAGACATCCGCAACATCGGGATCATCGCTCACGTCGACGCCGGCAAGACCACGACGACCGAGCGCATTCTCTACTACACCGGCCGCAAGCACACGATCGTCGACATTCACGACACCAAGGACCTGAAGTCGTCGACCACGACCGACTATCTGGAGCAGGAACAAAAGCGCGGCATCACCATCCAGAGCGCCGCCGTCTCGGCATTTTGGCGTGACAAGAAGATCAACGTCATCGACACCCCCGGCCACGTCGACTTCACCATCGAAGTGAACCGTTCGCTTCGCGTCCTCGACGGTGCGGTGGTCGTGTTCGACGGCGTCGCCGGCGTCGAGCCGCAATCCGAAACCAATTGGCGGCTGGCCGACAATTACAACGTGCCGCGCCTTTGCTACGTCAACAAGATGGACCGCTCCGGCGCGAATTTCCGTCGTTGCGTCGACATGATTCGCAACCGCCTGGGCGCCCGCCCGCTGGTTTACCAGGTGCCGCTGGGGTCGGAAGACAATTTCCGCGGCATGGTCGACCTGGTCGAGATGAAGGCCTTGGTTTGGTTCTCCGACGACAAGGATGCCCCGTGGGAAGTCTGGCCGGTCACCGACGACCTCGCCCAGAAGCTCAACATCACGGTGAAGGAAGACCTCGACAGCCTGGCCGCCATTCCGGCGCTCCGCCAGGAACTGGTCGACACCGCGCTGGAGCAGGACGAAGCCTTGATGGAGGCCTATCTGGAGACCGGCGAAGACCCGACCCCGGATCAACTGCGTTCCTGCATCCGCAAGGGCACCCTCAGCAGCGCCTTCACGCCCGTCCTCTGCGGCTCCTCTTACAAGAACAAGGGCGTTCAGCAGGTTCTTGACGCCGTCGTCGATCTGCTGCCGGCCCCGACCGACGTCGAATCGATCAAGACCGTCGATGTCGACGGTGAACCCAATGGCGAACGCACCTGCTCGGACGACGAGCCCTTCTCCGCCCTGGCGTTCAAGGTCATCAACGACGCCTATGGCGCGCTGACCTTCATCCGCGTCTATTCCGGCGTGCTGACCAAGGGCGCCTCGGTCATGAACTCGACCCGCGGCAAGCGCGAGAAGATCGGCCGCATGGTCGAAATGTTCGCCAAGGAACCCCATCCGATCGAAGAGGCCCGGGCCGGTGACATCGTCGCGCTCGTGTCGTTGTCGGAAACCGAAACCGGCGACACGCTGTGCGACACCTCGAACCAGGTCATCCTGGAACGCATGCGTTTCCCCGAGCCGGTGATCAGCGTCTCGGTCGAGGCGAAGACCAAGAACGACCAGGAGAAGTTCGGCATGGCGCTCGGCAAGATGGTCCGCGCCGATCCTTCGCTGCGCCTGGAAACCGATCGTGAAACCGGTCAGACCATCCTGCGCGGCATGGGCGAATTGCATCTCGAAGTCACCCTCGACCGCATGCGGACCGAGTTCGGCGTCGAAGGCAACATGGGCAAGCCGCAGGTCGCCTATCGCGAAACCATCACCCAGAGCTTCACCCACACCTACACCCACAAGAAGCAGACGGGCGGTTCCGGCCAGTTCGCCGAAGTGAAGATCGCCTTCGCGCCGCAGGAACGCGGAGCGGGCTTCAAATTCATCGACGAAACGGTTGGCGGTTCGGTCCCCAAGGAATACGTGCCGTCGGTGGGTAAGGGACTGGAGCTCCAGAAGGAAGACGGCGTGATGGCCGGTTATCCGACCATCGACTTCAGCGCGACCCTGGTCGACGGAAAGTATCACGACGTCGATTCCAACGCGCTGACCTTTGAAATCGCCGCCAAGGCCTGCTTCCGTGAAGGCATCAAGCGGTGTGCGCCGGTGCTGCTCGAACCGATGATGAAGGTCGAAGTGGTTTCGTCCGAAGATTATCTGGGCGATATCATCGGCGACATCAACCGCCGCCGCGGCATGGTGCAGGGACAGTCGGAGCGCGGCCACAACATCGCCGTCGAAGCGATCGTGCCGCTGTCCGAGATGTTCGGCTATATCGGCCATCTCCGTGGCATGACCTCGGGCCGCGCCTCCTACACCATGGAGTTCGCGCGCTATGAGCCGGTGCCGCGGCAGGTAGCCGACGAGATCATCGCCAAGAATACGGGGGCCGCCGCCTCCTAAATCTCGACATCTGAAAAGCTGAGGATGGGCCCCGTTCGCGAGAGCGGGGCCCAATTCATTGGGGACGCACTCAGCAATCTTCTCAAGTGCCTGATGCGGCACAGGAATCGGCGGTGACTTTCGGTTGCACCGCCGCTAAGGTCAAAGCCTGTTCCGTGGGAAACGACGCATGTTGGGGGCAATGACCGAAACCGCCGATCAAATCGACGCCTTTGTCGCCCGCTGGAGCGCGTCATCCGCCGCCGAACGCGCCAATTGCCAGCCCTTTTTGCATGAATTATGTGAATTGCTGGACGCGCCCCGCCCCGATCCGGCCCATGCCGACGATCGGCACAACGCTTATGTGTTTGAACGCAACGTCACCTTTCACCATCCCGACGGCTCGAAATCGACGGGCCGCATCGATCTTTACAAACGCGGCTGTTTCGTCCTGGAAGCCAAGCAGGGCAGCGACCAGACCGCCCCCGAGCAATTGCCGCTTTTGGGCGGTACCGGTTCGACTGTCGGCAAGCTGAAGAAGGGCACGGCGGTGCGCGGCACGCGCGGTTGGGACGACGCCATGGTCCGCGCCCGCGGCCAAGCGGAAAGCTATGCCAAGGCCCTGCCCGCCGCCGAAGGCTGGCCGCCGTTTCTGATCGTCGCCGACGTGGGCCATGTGTTCGAGCTCTACGCCGATTTCACCGGTTCGGGCAAACATTACACCCACTTCCCCGATTCCAGTTCGTTCCGCATCAGATTGGCGGATTTGCACCGCGACGACATCCGCGCGCGATTGCGGCTGGTCTGGACCGACCCGCACGCGCTCGACCCGTCCAGCCGCGCCGCCCGCGTCACCCGCGACATCACCGCCCGCTTGGCCGAATTGGCCAAATCGCTGGAGGAACACCATACGCCGGAACGGGTGGCCGGGTTCTTGATGCGCTGCCTGTTCACCATGTTCGCCGAGGATGTGGGGCTGCTGCCCGCCGACAGCTACCGGGCGAAATTGGCCAATTGGGTCAAGAACCCCGCCGGCTTCCGCCCCGGAACCGAGGAATTGTGGGCGGCCATGAATCACGGCGGCTTTTCCGCCGCCCTGGACGCCCATGTGCCCCATTTCAACGGCGGCCTGTTCGCCGATTCGTCGGCGCTGGAACTGAACGCCCATCAGGTGAAATTGCTGCTGGACGCCGCCGCCGCCGATTGGAGCCATGTGGAGCCGGCCATTTTCGGCACCCTGGTGGAACGGGCCTTGAACCCGCGCGAACGCCACAAATTGGGCGCCCATTACACGCCCCGCGCCTATGTGGAACGCTTGGTCCTGCCGACGGTGATCGAACCCTTGCGCAATGATTGGCAAGGCGCCCAGGCCGAGGCCATCACCCTGGCCGCGCGCGGCGATTTGGACGGGGCCGCCCAGGCGGTGAAGCGGTTCCATCACCGCCTGTGCCAATTGCAGATTTTGGACCCGGCCTGCGGCACCGGCAATTTCCTGTACGTCGCCTTGGAACATATGAAACGCCTGGAAGGCGAGGTGCTGGACTTTCTGACCGACAAACTGCACGAAGATCAAGGCCTGCTGGAACTGGAACGCCACACCGTCGACCCCCATCAATTCCTGGGGCTGGAGCTGAACCCGCGTGCCGCCGCCATCGCCGAACTGGTGCTGTGGATCGGCTATTTGCAATGGCACTTCCGCACCCGGGGCAAGGTCATGCCGGCCCAGCCGGTGTTGCGCAATTTCAAGAACATCCGCGCCCAAGACGCCTTGCTGACTTGGAAACGGGCCGAACCGGTGTTCGACGACGCCGGCCGTCCGCTGACCCGCTGGGACGGGATCGGCAAAACCACCGATCTGGTGACGGGGCGCGACATCCCCGATGCCACCGCGCGCGTGCCGGTCTTGACCTATGTGGAACCGCGCCTCGCGCCCTGGCCGCACGCCGATTTCATCATCGGCAATCCGCCCTTTATCGGTGGCAAGGATTTGCAGCAGGAATTGGGCGAAGGGTACGCCCAGGCCCTGTGGGCCACCCATCCGCATTTGCCCAATTCCATCGATTTCGTCATGTATTGGTGGGATCGCGCCGCCCAAGCGGTGCGCGACGGCCACGCCACGCGCTTCGGCTTCATCACCACCAATTCGTTGCCGCAGACCTTCAGCCGCCGGGTGGTGGAGCTGCATTTGAACGGCAAGACTCCGCTGTCCATCACCTTCGCCATTCCCGATCATCCCTGGGTCAAGGCGCTGGAAGACGCCGGCATCCGCGATGCGGCGGCGGTGCGCGTGGCCTTCAGCGTCGGCGCGGCGGGCGAACAAGACGGCGTGCTGTGGCGCAGCACCGCCGAACGCCCCGGCCCGTCCGATGCCGCCTTGGTCGACTTCGCCGAAACCACGGGCAAGATTCACGCCGATTTGAAAATCGGGGCCAACATCCCGTCGGCACTGCCGTTGCGGGCCAACGACAAGATTTGTTCGCCGGGCGTGAAGCTGCATGGGTCCGGCTTCATCGTCACCCCCGAGCAGGCGGCCCATTTGGGTCTGGGGACCAGCCCCGGACTGGACGCCCATATCCGGCCCTATTTGAACGGTAAGGATATGACCGGGCGCAGTCGCAACGTCATGGTCATCGATTTGTTCGGCCTGACCGAGACCGAGCTGCGAACCCGTTTCCCGCCCGTCTATCAATGGGTGTTGGAGCGGGTCAAGCCGGAACGCGACCACAACAATCGCGACGTCTATCGTTTGAATTGGTGGATTTTCGGCGAGCCGCGCAAAGATTTGCGCCCTGCCCTATCCGGCCTGCCCCGCTTCATCGCCACGGTGGAAACCGCCAAACATCGCCTGTTCACCTTTTTGGACGGCGCCACCTGCCCCGATAACATGCTGGTGGCCATCGCCTTGGACGATTCCTATGCTTTGGGCGTGTTGTCCAGCCGCATCCATGTGACCTGGGCTTTGGCGGCGGGCGGACGCTTGGGAATCGGCAATGATCCTCGCTATACAAAATCCGCCTGTTTCGACAAATTCCCCTTCCCCATCGCCGACAGCGCCCAACGCCAGGCCATCGGCGCCTTGGCCCAAGAGCTCGACGATCTGCGCCGAGGGCAAATGGCCGCCCATCCCCATCTGACCCTGACCGGGCTTTACAATGTTTTGGAAAAATTGCGGGCGGGCCAGGATTTGACCGACACCGACAGGATGGTCAAGGATCACGGTCTGGTCAGCCTTTTGCTGGATCTGCACCGGCGCCTGGACCGGGCGGTGGCCGATGCCTATGGCTGGCCCGCCGATTTGGCCGAAGCCGATATTTTGGTGAAAGTGGTGGAATTGAACCACCAGCGCGCCGCCTTGGAAAAACAAGGTCAGGTCCATTGGCTGCGCCCCGCCTATCAGGCCCCGCACGGCGACGGCGCCCAGCAAACCGAAATGGCGGTTACAGCGGCGGCGACCCTGGGCAAGACCGCCAAGCCGGCCTGGCCCAAGACCATTCCCGATCAGGCCCAGGCCCTGCGCGCCCTGTTGGCCGCACCGGCCGCCGCCGCCGACCTCACCCGATATTTCAAAAACGCCCGCGCCGACAAGGTGACCGAGGTTCTGGACACCCTGGTGGTCATGGGCCAGGCGCGGCGCACCGCGGACGGCCGTTACGCCGCTTAGCAGAGTGCGGAAAAACACCTGTGCACGGGAGCGTGTGAATTTACCCGCTCCCTTTTACCGTCACTCCCGCGCAGGCGGGAGTCCAGGGGGGCACCGCCACCTTTTCCGCGACTCCTGGATACCCGCCTGCGCGGGTATGACGGGGTGAAAGGTGGAGACATCAATAAATCCACGGACCAGCAGTCTAAAAGCATACATTTCTAAAAACAACCAACACAACAATTGTCCAGTTTCCGACAATTGTTGCAAAGCATACAAATAATTGATGTCCCTATATTTAATAGTACCAAGCATATTTACCGTATACTCTGTCATTGACGGCACGCAATGATGTTGTGCCCGATCGGTGCGTCGGTCGCGATAAACGACGTGGCGTGCCTTGGAGAGTGACATGAGCAAATCCCAAGCCTTTTTCGACCGCCTTATCGTTGCCAGCCACGGCAGCAGCGCCACCGAGCGCCAGGCCGAAGCCCGGGTCAGGACCAACGATTATTTCAATCTGGGCGGCAAGGAACTGAAGGGCGAGGGAGCCTTTACCGCCGCCAAGGAAGCCGAGGCGGAAATCCAGGCCTTGCGCGCCACCGCCAGCCAAGCCGGCAACACCGCCCTGACCGAGGTCTATGACGCCGCCCTCACCGTTTTCACCAAGGTGATCGACAGCAAGGCCGCTTAGGTCTTTCAATCGACGGCACCGACAGGCCGCCCGGCACCGGGCGGCCTTTTTGGTTCAGCCCCGGTTCAGCCGCCCCCCTCTATGCTGACACTGAAACCTTCCGTTACCGAAGCAGGCGACCGCCGACATCGGCGCGTTACAGTCGTCGCCTAAGGTAAGCGTGATCCGGCGGCGCCGGATCGTTTCAACGTCATCGATCCGGGGAGAGGGAACGTGCAGAACATTCGATTAGCGCTGTGGGGCCTGCTGCTGCTGCCCAGCGCCCTCTGGCTGGCCATCGAGCCGCAAGTCTTCGCCGCCGACAGCTATTTCGTCCTGCGCGGCTTTCTGGTGCAGTACAGCGGCACCATCGCCATGGCCGCCATGAGTGTGGCCATGATCCTGGCCTTGCGCCCGCGCTGGCCGGAAAACTGGCTGGGCGGGCTCGACAAGATGTACCGCCTGCACAAATGGCTGGGGATCACCGCCCTGGTCGCCGCCATCATCCATTGGCTGTGGGCGCAGGGAACCAAATGGGCGGTGGGCTGGGGCTGGCTGGACCGCCCGCAGCGTGGCCCGCGCCCCATCCCCGACTCGGTCATCGAGCAGACCTTCAATGCCTGGCGCGGCTTCGCCGAAGGCGTCGGCGAGTGGGCGTTCTATGCCGCCGCCTTGCTGATCGTGCTGGCCTTGCTCAAGCGTTTTCCCTATCGCCTGTTCTTCAAGACCCATCGCCTGCTGGCGCTGGCCTATCTGGTGTTGGCCTTCCATGCCATCGTGCTGACCAAATTCAGTTCTTGGACCACACCCCTGGGCCTGATCATGGCGGCCCTGATCGCCGGTGGGGTTTGGGCCGCCATCATCGTCTTGCGGCGCCGGGTGGCGGTGGACCGGCAGGTCAAGGGCAGCATCGCGGCGCTCCACTATTTCCCCGACATCCGGGTGCTGGAAGCCGAGATCGACATCCCCCGGGGCTGGCCGGGACATAAGGCCGGACAATTCGCCTTCGCCACCTCGGATGCGGCGGAAGGCGCCCATCCCTATACCATCGCCTCGGCCTGGAACCCGGCCGAGCCCCGCCTCCGCTTCGTCGTCAAGGAATTGGGCGACCACACCCAACGTCTGCGCCGGACGCTCAAGGTGGGGCAAGAGGTCAAGATCGAAGGCCCCTATGGCTGCTTCACCTTCGACGATTCTTCCCCACGGCAGATCTGGGTGGGCGGCGGCATCGGCATCACCCCGTTCATCGCCCGCATGCAGCATCTGGCCGCCAGCCGCCCGGACCAGCGCCAGGAGATCGACCTGTTCCACACCACCGCCGATTACGATGCCGAGGCCATCGCCCGCCTGACCCAAGATGCCCAGGCTGCCGGCATCCGCCTGCATGTGCTGGTCGATAGCCGTGATGGCCGCCTGAATAGCGAAAGCATCCGCCAGTTGGTGCCCGAATGGCGCGAGGCCAGCATCTGGTTCTGCGGCCCGGCGGGATTCGGCCAAGCCCTGCGCCAGGATTTCGCTGATCACGGCTTGGCGGTGAAACGGCACTTTCATCAGGAATTGTTCGCCATGCGCTGAAACTATATATTAAAGATAGCGAACTTGACGACTGAGCTTATCAAAAACTCTCCACTGACCACAAAAACGGCAATCTGTAATTGATTGTATGAATACTGATATAAATGATCGTGCCGAAACTGATTTCAGAAAAATCATGGAGCCCGTCCGCCATGAGATGCCGAATGGCCGCCTTGTTCTTTTCCTGCGAGTCGATGTTCCTCCCCCGATGAATCGAAAGCACTCGTATGTATATATAAGGTATGGTATCCCTGAGCGAAGGATATGGCACGCCAGGAGGGACCCATGGCTCTATTCGGAACTGAAGCTTCGGCTATTTTGGCGGCGCTCGCCAGATCGCAGGCGATGATCGAGTTCAAGATGGACGGAACGATCATTACCGCCAATGGAAACTTCCTCAAAGCCATGGGCTATGAGTTGGAGGAAGTCAGGGGAAAGCACCACTCCATGTTCGTGGAGCCGGCGTATCGTGAATCGGCTGAGTACCGGCAGTTCTGGGACGGACTGCGAGCCGGGGAATATCAGGCGGCCCAGTTCAAGCGAATCGGCAAGGGCGGCAAGGAGGTGTGGATCGAGGCGTCCTACAATCCCGTGCTTGACCGCAATGGGCGCCCCAGCAAGGTCGTCAAGATCGCCACCGACGTTTCGGAACAAAAGGTCATCTTCGCTGATCTGCTCGGTAAGGTCGATGCCGCCGGTCGTTCCCAGGCGATCATCGAGTTTGAACTGGACGGCACCGTCATCACCGCCAACGAGAACTTCCTGAAGGTCTTGGGTTATGGCCTTGATGAGATCAAGGGGAAGCGTCATTCCATGTTCGTGGAATCCGCCTTTCGGGACTCGCAGGAATACCGCCAGTTTTGGGAAAAACTGCGCGCCGGCGAGTATCAGGCCGGCCAGTACAAGCGCATCGGCAAAGGCGGCAAGGAAGTGTGGATCGAAGGATCCTATAATCCCGTGCGCGACCTGAACGGTCGGGTGTGGAAGGTGGTCAAATTCGCAGTCGATCTGACCGGTCGCAAGGCCCAGAACGCCGCCCTGGTACAGGACTTCGATGCCAATGTCGGAACCCTGGTGACGGCGGTGTCCAATTCGGCGGGATCATTGCAAAGTACCGCTCAGTCCCTGGCGGCGGCGGCGGAACAAACCAACCAGCAATCCACCACCGTCGCTACGGCGGCAGAGGAACTTTCGGCATCGATCAACGAAATCGCCCGTCAGACCACCGAGGCGTCTCGGGTGATCGACGAAGCGGTGGCGGATGCCAGGACGTCCGAGACTCTGGTGGCGGCGCTGGTGGCATCGGCGTCCAAGGTGGGCGAGGTCACCGCCCTGATCAACAACATCGCATCCCAGACCAACCTGCTGGCGCTCAATGCCACCATCGAAGCCGCCCGCGCCGGCGAAGCCGGCAAGGGGTTCGCCGTGGTGGCGGGAGAGGTCAAAAGCCTGGCCAACCAGACGGCGCGGGCCACCGATGAAATTGGCCAGCAGATCAGGGAAATCCAGGAAGCGAGCCGAAGCACCGCCAACGCCATTGCCGGAATCGGCAAGACCATCATGCTGGTCAGCGAAATCAACGCCTCCATCTCCGGAGCGGTCGAGGAGCAATCGGCGGCGACCCAGGAAGTGACGGCCAACATCAGCGGCGTCACCTCCGCCGCCGGTGACACCGGACAAAACGCAGGCAATGTACTGACCGTTGCCAGTTCCCTGGCGCAACAGGCCACCGACCTGGATCAGCAGGTTGCCCGCTTCCTGGAAAATGTGCGCCGGATGTGATGGCGTATACATCGGTAAAAAGGCCGCCCCTTTCCGGCGCGGCCTTTCTTACTTTACTTATCGCCACGGATATTACACGTCCAGATTGGACACCTTCAACGCATTGGTCTGGATGAAGTCGCGGCGCGGTTCGACCACGTCGCCCATCAGGGTCGAGAACACCTCTTCCGCCTCGTCGGCATGGGCGACCTTGACTTGCAGCAAGGTCCGCGCCTGCGGGTCCAAGGTGGTTTCCCACAGCTGTTCCGGGTTCATTTCCCCCAGGCCTTTATAGCGCTGGATGGAAATGCCGCGCTTGCCTTGTTCCATGATCGCCGTGACCAGGGCGACCGGGCCGTCGATGCGGGTTTCACGGTCCTTCACCAGCAGGCCGGCGGCGGTGGAGAAGCTTTCGCGCAAGGTCGCGGCCAGTTCGGCCAGTTTGCGCGCCTCTTGCGAGCGCATGATGGCGGCGTCCAGGGTGTGGGTTTCGGTGACGCCGCGCAAGATGCGGGTGAAGCGCAGCCCCTCGCCTTCCGCCCAGGTGCCGTGCCAGCCTTGTTCCAACTGGGCTTCCAGGCCGTTCAGGCGCGCCGCCAGGGTTTCCGCCATGGCCGCCCCGGCCACCGCATCGGTCAGCAGCGCCGGCGACAGGGCGCCGGCGATGGCCGCCTGTTCCACCAGCTTCAACGGCGCGCGCCGGGTCAAGGGCGTCACCAGAGTGCGCACGGTGCGCGCGGTTTCGGCCAAGGCGCGCAGATCGGCGCCGCCCACCTGGGCGCCGCTGCCCAGGCGCAGCACCGCGTCGTTGAGGCCGCCGTCGAGGAGATATTCCTCCATCGCCCGCTCGTCCTTCAGATAGACCTCGGATTGGCCGCGCTTGGCCCGATAAAGCGGCGGCTGGGCGATGTACAGATAGCCGCGCTCGATGATTTCCGGCATCTGACGGAAGAAGAAGGTCAAGAGCAGGGTGCGGATGTGGGAACCGTCGACGTCCGCGTCGGTCATGATGATGATTTTGTGGTAGCGGGTCTTGTCGGCGTTGAAATCCTCACGCCCGATACCGGTGCCCAGCGCGGCGATCAGGGTGCCGATTTCGGCCGAGGACAGCATCTTGTCGAAGCGAGCGCGCTCCACGTTCAGAATTTTGCCCTTCAACGGCAAGATCGCCTGATTGGCGCGGTTGCGCCCCTGCTTGGCCGAGCCACCGGCCGAGTCACCCTCGACGATGAACAATTCGGAAAGCGCCGGGTCGCGTTCCTGGCAATCGGCCAACTTGCCGGGCAGGGTGGCGATATCCAGCACGCCCTTGCGCCGGGTCAGTTCGCGCGCCTTGCGGGCGGCCTCGCGGGCGGCGGCGGCCTCGACCACCTTGGTCACCACCTTGCGGGCCTCCTGCGGGTGTTCCTCGAACCATTCGGCCAGCTTTTCGCCGACCACGTTCTCCACCACCGGACGCACTTCCGAGCTGACCAGCTTGTCCTTGGTCTGGCTGCTGAACTTGGGGTCGGGCACCTTGACCGACAGCACGCAGGTCAGGCCCTCGCGCATGTCGTCGCCGTTCAACGCCACCTTTTCCTTCTTGGCGATGCCCGATTCGTTGGCATAGGTGTTGATGGTGCGGGTGAGCGCGGCGCGGAAACCGGCCAGATGGGTGCCGCCGTCACGCTGCGGGATGTTGTTGGTGAAGCACAGCTGGGTCTCGTGGTAGCTGTCGCACCATTCCATCGCCACTTCCACGGTGATGCCGTCCTTTTCCCCCGACACGGCGATGGGCGGGGCATGCAAGGCGGTCTTGGAACGGTCGAGGTAATGGACGAAGGCCTCGATGCCGCCTTCGTAATGCAGTTCGGTCACCACCTCTTCCGGGTGGCGCTGATCGTGCAGCCACAGGCGCACGCCGGAATTGAGGAAGGCCAATTCGCGCAGGCGGTGTTCCAAGGTGGCGAAGTCGAATTCGGTCTTGGTGAAGATGGTGGTGCTGGGCAGGAAGGTCACTTCGGTGCCGCTTTTGTCGGACGGGCCGACCAGCCGCAACGGCGCCACCGCATCGCCCATGTGGAAACGCATGGCGTGTTCGTGCCCCGAGCGCCAGATGCGCAGATCGAGAAACTCGGAAAGCGCATTGACCACCGACACACCGACGCCGTGCAGACCGCCCGACACCTTATAGGAGTTCTGGTCGAACTTACCGCCGGCATGCAACTGGGTCATGATGACCTCGGCGGCGGAAACCCCCTCTTCCTTGTGGATGTCGGTGGGGATGCCGCGGCCATTGTCGCGCACGGTGCACGAGCCGTCGGCGTTCAGCACCACTTCCACCAGATTGGCATAGCCGGCCAAGGCCTCGTCGATGGCGTTGTCGACCACTTCATAGACCATGTGGTGCAGGCCCGAACCGTCGTCGGTGTCGCCGATATACATGCCCGGCCGCTTGCGCACCGCGTCGAGGCCGCGCAATACCTTGATGGAATCGGCGCCATATTCTTCGGCAGTGGGGTTGGGGTTCACGGGCTCGGTCATGATGCTTCCTTAGGTTGCGGGTTGGACCGAGGCATCGGCCACCCGGAAAAACTGTGCTCTGTCACCCAGACCGGCGAACATGGATTCGTCGGTTCCGGTCATCCAGCTTTGGGCATTGAGCCCGGCCAGTTCGTCGAACAAGGCGAGACGGCGCGTCTCGTCCAGATGCGCCACCACCTCGTCCAACAGCAGAAGCGGCGCCAAGCCGCTTAATTCGGTCCTCACACGGGCCTGGGCCAGGACGATGGACACCAGAACCGCCTTTTGCTCGCCGGTCGAGCATTGCCCCGCCGGCATATCCTTGTCGCCATGGCGCACCGCCAGATCAGCGCGATGCGGCCCCAAGGTGGCGCCGCCGGCGGCGGCATCGCGCCCGCGCAGCCGGGCCAGCCCCTGGCGGAAACGATCCTCGGCCTCGGCCTCGGGCAGGGCCGCCGCCCAATCCTCGATCTCGCCGCCCAGACTGAGATGAGCGGCGGGAAAAGCCCCGATCCCCACCCGGCAGGCCGCATCCAGGCGGGTCACCGCCGCCACCCGGGCCTTGGCCACCGCCACACCGTGGCGGGCCATGCTCTCTTCCAGCACCGTCAGCCACTTGCCGTCGGCCCCCCCGGCCCGCAACAGGCGCGAGCGTTCGCGCATGGCGTGCTCGTAAGCGCCCGACCGCGCCGCGTGGCCTTCATCCTGTCCCAACACCAAACGGTCGAGAAAACGCCGACGACCGCCGGCGCCTTCGATGAACAGCCGGTCCATGGCCGGAGTCAGCCACAGAGCCGAGACCAGACCGGCCAGATTGCCGGCCTTGGCCGCCTGACCGTCGATGCGGATGGTCCGACGTTCCGACGACCCTTCGCGTCCGGTGCCGATTTCCACCCGGCCAGCCGGGCCATCCAGAACCGCCGCCACCGCCCAGGCCGGCGAGCCACTGCCCTGCCGCCCGACCTCGGCCAAGGCGGCCCGGCGCATGCCCCGACCCGGAGCCAGGAAAGACAAAGCCTCCAACACATTGGTCTTGCCCGCCCCGTTGGCGCCGGTCAGCACCACCGGGCGGCTGTCGGTTTCCATGCGCATGCGGGCGTAACAGCGATAATCGGTCAGCGTCAGCCGACGCACCGCCAGACGCGACGACAGTTCAGCCTGATCCACGCTGGCGCCGGTCACACCCGCATGGGCATCAGGACATAGATGGCCCCGGCATTGACGCCATCGCGCACCACCGTCGGGCTGGCGGAATCGGCCATGGAGAAGCGGGCCTGGTCGCCCTCGACCTGCCCCAGGATGTCGAGCAGATAGCGCGAGTTGAAGCCGATTTCCAACGGCGTCGAATCGTATTGGGCCTCGATTTCCTCGGTGGCGCTGCCGTTTTCCGGGCTCGACGCCGAAAGCGTCACCGTGCCCTTTTCCAAGGACAGCTTGATGGCCCGGCTTTTCTCGGTGGAAATGGCGGAAACGCGGTCCACCGCCTGGGCGAAGGACTTGACGTCCACGTCCAGTTGCTTGTCGTTGTCGGCGGGAATGACCCGTTCGTAATCGGGGAAGGTCCCGTCGATCAGCTTGCTGGTCAGCACCGCGTCGGCGAAAGCGAAGCGCAGCTTGGTTTCCGACAGCGACACGGTGACCTCGCCCTCGGTCTCGTCGATCAGCTTGCGCATTTCCTGCACGGTCTTGCGCGGGATGATGACGCCCGGCATGCCGGCGGCGCCTTCCGGCAGGGACACTTCCACCCGGGCCAGCCGATGGCCGTCGGTGGCCACCGCGCGCAGCACCTCGCCGCCGGGCGTCGCCGCGGCGTGCAGATAGATGCCGTTCAGGTAATAGCGGGTTTCCTCGGTGGAAATGGCGAAGCGGGTGCGGTCCACCAGCGCCTTCAACTCGGCGGCGGTCAGGCAGAAGGTGAACGGCAATTCGCCCCCCGACAGCACCGGAAAATCCTCCACCGGCAGGCAGGACAGCGTGAACTTGGATCGCCCGGACCGCAGCGTCATCAGGCCGGTATCGGCATCGTGCTCGATTTCCACCTGGGAGCCGTCGGGCAGCTTGCGGACGATTTCATAGAAGGTGTGGGCCGGTGCGGTGGTCGCCCCCGGACGCGACACGTCGGCGGGCGCCGTCTCGATGATATCCAGATCCATGTCGGTGGCGTTCAGGCTCAGGCTGCCGGGGCGGCCTTCCAGCTTGACGTTGGACAGGATCGGAATGGTGTTGCGACGCTCGACGACGCTTTGCACATGGGCCAGAGACTTCAGCAGCTGGGCGCGCTCAATGGTCAGTTTCATGGCGACGGACGGACCCCTCGTAAATGGCCCGGCAGTATATCACAGGGAATGTGGCGGCAAAGCCCTTTTACCCTTGCAGCATGCGGCGCAACAGTTCGACATCCTCGGAAAAGCCCTGATCGGACGAGCGCAGCTCCTCGATCTTCTTGACCGCGTGCATGACCGTGGTGTGATCACGCCCGCCGAACTTGCGCCCGATTTCCGGCAAGGACCGGCTGGTCAGCTGCTTGGCCAGATACATGGCCACCTGACGCGGACGCGCCACCTGACGCGACCGCCGGGCCGAGGACATTTCCGCCAGCTTGATGTTGAAGTGCTCGGCCACCCGCTTCTGAATTTCTTCGATGGTGATGCGGCGGTCCGACGCCTTCAAGAGGTCGTGCAGCACATCCTGGGTACTTTCCAAGGTGATGGCACGGCCCACCAACTGCGAATGGGCGATGACGCGATTGAGCGCGCCTTCCAGCTCACGCACATTGCTGGTGATCTTGTGGGCGAGGAATTCCATCACCTTCTGCGGCACCACCGCGCCCATCTGCTCGGCCTTGGAATGCAGGATGCCCAGGCGCAGCTCGTAGGTGGTGGCGTGCAGATCGGCGACCAGACCGGAATTCAGGCGCGAGCGCAGCCGGTCTTCCATGCCCTCCAGATCGGACGGACTCTTGTCGGCGGAGATGACGATCTGCCGGCCCTGGTCGACCAGGGCGTTGAAGGTGTGGAAGAATTCTTCCTGGGTGGCGTCCTTGCCGGCGATGAACTGCACGTCGTCGACCATCAACACGTCGACCGAGCGGAACTGCTCCTTGAACGACATGGTGTCTTGCGACCTGAGCGCCCGGATGAAGCGGTACATGAACTTTTCCGCCGACAGATACAGCACCCGGCGCGCCGGGTTGTGTTCGCGGATGTGATGGGCGATGGCGTGCATCAGGTGGGTCTTGCCCAGGCCGACACCGCCATAGAGAAACAGCGGATTGAACGACACCGCACTGGCCTCGGCCACCCGCACCGCCGCCGCATGGGCGAATTCGTTGGGCTTGCCGACGACGAAATTCTTGAAGGTGAAACGGGGGTCCAACTGCGCCCCCAGTTCATCCACATCCGCCGGGGCGCACGGCGCCGGCGGTCGCGGACGTAGCGGCATCACATTGCCGGCCACCGCCTTGACGGCGGCCGTGGCGGCGGCAGGCGCCGGCTCCAGCCCGGTCCGGTTGGCGACGACGATCTCAATGGCGTGCAGGGCCGGATTCTCGGCCCCCCACAGGGCGCGGATACGCTCGCCGTAATGGGTGGCGACCCAATCGCGCATGAAACGGGTGGGCAGCCCCAGACGGACCATGCCGTCGGCGGCTTGATGCAAGGTGATCGGACGCAGCCACGAACGATAGGCGGCATCCCCCACCTCGTCGCGCAAGCGCACCTTGATCCGATCCCATTCGGCGTTAATCATCGTATGTCCCCGAACACTGGACTAAAGACAATGGCCGCCCGATGAAGACTTGGCGCAACCACCCCGTCACGCGACCCGCGCGTGCCCGATGACGGCACCTTCCTCCCCTCCCCCAACCGGAACACACCATAGCTTCCGCCACGATTCGCCCGGCAATACGCCTCGACGCCCACAGCCCCCAAAGCTGCGACTGGCGCTCGGCACACCTTCCACCCACCAGCATATTCACAAATCATCGCTGACACAATCGGCAAAGAAATAGTATTTTTGATAACTTCTTTAGACAAGGCGACGCCCAATTAAATAATTGCTGCCACAATCGACAGCAAAAACCATTCAAATTTTAACTAGATTTCCCAGCTATTCTTGGAATGCGGCTGAGAGGGACGGACTCTACCGACGCCCCCGATTCAACACAACCGGACCGGAACAAGAACGCCGAAAATTTTTTCCTTGCATTTCACCGCCGACCGGAATCCACCGGCACACCCTCGATCAAGCAACGGGAAAAGGCCGCGTCCCAGGGGAACGCGGCCTTTTAAAACCGATACCGAGCCTTGATGGCGCCGACCTTTAGGCCAGCGGCAGCATGCTCTTGACGCGGGCGGCCAGACGGCTGACCTTGCGCGAAGCGGTGTTCTTGTGCAGCACGCCGGCCTGAGCGCCCTTGACCAGTTCGGGCTGAGCGGCGGCGAGGGCGGCCTTGGCCTCCTCGGCATTGCCGCCGGCGATGGCGAGCTCGACCTTCTTGACGAAGGTGCGGATACGGCTAACGCGAGCGCCGTTGACTTCGGTGCGACGCTCGGTCTGGCGAATGCGCTTCTTAGCCGACTGATGATGGGCCATGGATCAAACCTGTCAGATCAAGAGTTCAAGTACAGAATTGGAAGGCGCGTTTATAGGGACGAGTCACCTGCCCCGTCAAGCAGGAATCGACGCCGTCAAAAAAACACGCTAAAACATTCCGGTCCGCCGTGCCTTCTTGGAGAACTCGAGCCCATGTTCGAGAACGTCGCCGGCTTGCCGCTGGACTTGCCCCATCCCGCCCAAAAGGCCCTGATCGCCGCCGGCATCGACTGGCATGACGAACGGGTGGCCGAAGCCCATGTCACCCATGCCCTGATGCTGGCGCCCGAGGCGCTGGCCACCCGCATCGGCGCCTATAAGTTCTATTTCTACCGCCATCGCCTGCAAGAAGCCCTGCCCCACGCCTTCTCGGTGTTGGAAATGGCGGCCAAGCGTCTGCAACTGCCCCATGACTGGCGATTGGTGCAGGGCCATCACGCCGATTTCGACCAGATCGAGCCATGGCCGCGGCTATTCCTGCAGGCGCTGATCGCCTATGGCTATTGCCTGGCCCGGCTGGGCCGGCTGGAGGAAGGCCGCGCCGCCCTGGCCAAGGCCATGGAACTCGATAGCGGCGACAAGCTGGGGGCCGGACGGCTGATCGGCGTCATCGATCGCGGCGGGCGCGACGACGACGCCGAATAGGAGGAAACCCAAGGGGGTGACACGACGCCCGACCCGGCTTATCCTGAGTACAAGGACAAGCGAAGGGAGAGCATCATGGGCGCCACCGTCCGGCTGATGCCCAATCACGACCCCCATTGGCGTGAACGGCTGGAGGCGGCGAAAGCCCGTCAGGCTGAGCTGCTGCGCCGCGAGGGCCTCTTGACCGAAGCCGAGCAGGGCGAATTGCTGGCCCTGCGGCAAGAGGCCGACCGCGCCTTCAACGCCCGTTTCCGCACCACCGCCGAATACCGTGACTTTTATGTGGGCCGTGCCCGCGATCTGCTGGAAGAGGAAGGCATCGACATGCCCATCCCCGCTTTGGCCGACGACGCCACCCTCGAGGAAATCGACCGCGTGCTCGGCATGGTCTGGCAAGCGGTCGAAGTCACCAACTCGGAAACCTTTTGATTGGCGCCCATGGCGCCAATCAAAACTTTGGGCCGAAGGCCGCGCCCGTGAACGGGCGGCTCAGACGCCGCTCGGGCTTTGGGC
>VBWB01000037.1 GCA_006218045.1 Stygiobacter sp. | reverse complement strand
GCAGACTCAACCAAATGTGAGTCCAGTGTCGAGTCTGCCCGGGGTTTTGCCCCAGTTACGGATCTCCACCCGCTACGACAAAGATCCCCGGAATTTCCTTGCCGCCGTGAAACTGGTCGCTCTGCGCATCTGGTGCGCCCCGTAATGAGTCTACGGCCTAGCAACCGTTTTGCCGGCCATAATAGAAAGAACAGGCGTTCCAGAAGCCGCCCACGGGATATAATCAGGGATCACCAATTCAGCTTGTTGCGGCTTCGTCGCCAAAACGATGACGTCAGGGGAGAACCCTGTTGGGACACCAGAAACATCGGTGCAAACGGTAACCTCTTGGCCAGCCCAAGTTATCGGGAGGCCACGACGCTTCACAACAACCACATGCCCCACGCCGCGCTTCACCCACCCAGACAACATGCCCCCCCATGTTACCGCAGCCCACGAGAAGGATAGACGGAAGCTTCTCCTGCCTCATATTTTTCCTCACATTCACCGCACGACACGCCACAGCCGTTTATTAACCCACGAGCTGTCGCTATTCCCCTGACAAGCGGGATGCCGAGCTAAGGGGCATATTCTGACGCAACACCATTTTTGACCTTTTCGCGTCCCAGATCAACATTCGCCAAATCCTTACGAAGTTCATTAAGATAATGAACTAGAGCAACTCGCTCATCGAATGAAAATCTGACAGCAGCCTGATCATAAAACTGATAGATTCGCTCAAGAGTCTCTGACCACATGGACCGACCATGAGGTGTTAACTGAACAATCCTAGCTCTTTTATCCCCTTCCCCTTGGACGCGCTGAACGAGGCCATCCCGCTCCAGCCTTTTCAGCACACCATCAAGATTCTGGCGACTAACAACCAAATAATCACCAAGCTGACTTAAAGGAATGCCTGATGTATATTTTTCCTGTGACAGGGCACCGAGAACAGCCCATTGCACTGTCGTAATGCCAAGTTGTTGAACTGCCTGCCTCTGCAGCTCATTTCCAAGCTGGAACAGACGAAAAAATATCCTATTATTCAAATGATCATAACTAGATACCCTTCTATTTGAAGAAGTAGCATCTCGAAAATCAGATTCTATATTAATGCTATTGCCGCCACTTGATTCCATACCAGAACTTTGCCCTCTCCCCCTCTCCATGGGTGCAATATCCACGGGAGTTTCTGCACTTAGGCGGTCTGCAGGGCTCTGGCCGTGGCTCTTATTGGTTATAGCTGAACTCATGTACCTTTCCCTGCCATATGGCATTAAACCGCGATCGTAGCACCCGTCAGAGCTTCCGACCCTGCCGCACATGCACATGCTCGGCTTCTCCACGAAGCGGATGCAACGGGAGCACCTCGCGGTTAGCCTATGCCGACAGAGGCCAGCGTTCCAAACCGAATCTGACGGCCCTTAATCATGCCACCACACTATCTCGCATAAAACGCTAAAGGCGGCCACGGGCCATTGCCCTAATGCGCTGTCAAAACATACTAAATGAGGTTGTCATGCGCGAT
The DNA here is from genome assembly GCA_006218045.1 of Stygiobacter sp. Classification (GTDB taxonomy): domain Bacteria; phylum Pseudomonadota; class Alphaproteobacteria; order Rhodospirillales; family Magnetospirillaceae; genus Magnetospirillum. The sequence goes on along the minus strand of VBWB01000037.1, from coordinate 31,157 downwards.
TCCAGAGGGTCATCGCATCACCAAGCTGGGCCAACTCCAACACCAAGCAAGAACCGGAGAGCAGCCCTTGGCCACTCTCCGGAAGATTGGAATTACCCCCGAAACCGCGGTGGGCGCTTTTCAAGGAAGGCTTTAACACCTTCTTTTGATTCGTCAGTTTGATAAAAAAGACTCAGCGCCTGCATGCCAATTGCAGAAATGCCCCGAATAGACTCACTGTCGAGATTGAATGATTTCTTGGCAATGGCAATTGCCGTAGGGCTGAGCGCCGCAATCTCAGCGCACCAGCGTTCCACTTCTTCATCAAGCTGTTCCTGGGGAACCACGGCATTTACCATTCCCATGGCAAGCGCTTGATCGGCGGTATAGCGTCGACACAGCATCCAGATTTCCCGGGCCTTTTTCTCGCCGACAGCGCGCGCCAGCAAAGCCGTGCCAAAACCAGGATCAACAGAGCCAACCTTCGGCCCGACTTGTCCGAACTGAGCATTCGACGACGCGATGGCAAGATCGCAGCAGGTGACAAGGACATTGCCACCGCCAATGGCAAAACCATTGACCCGAGCGATGACGGGTTTCGGCGCGTCACGGATGGCGGTCTGAAGCTCCTCGACAGGCAGGCCGATGGTGCCTCGACCATCATAGGCTCCGTCGTGGGCGGATTGATCCCCGCCGGTACAAAACGCCTTTTGGCCAATTCCAGTCAGCACGATAGCCGCCACCGACTTATCCCAGCTGGCCTTATTGATTGCGTGAATCAACTCTTCACAGGTTTGACCACGGAAGGCGTTGTATTTGTCTGGCCGATTGATGGTGATCCAAACGGCGGCACCTCGTGCTTCGTAAAGAACATCCTGATATTCCATGATTATATCCTTATCCATGCATCGTCAAGCCACCGGAAACGCTGATCACCTGTCCCGTGATGAAATCAGCGTCGCTGCTGGCGAAGAACGCCACCATCCCAGGAATGTCGCCGGGTTGACCAAGACGCTTCAGCGGGATCGCTTTTTGCAGCTTGTCGTAGATTTTCTGGCCGTATTCCCCCTCGCCGACGAAAGAGCGTAAGAGCGCCGTATCCGTGGGGCCAGGGCAGACAACATTGACCCTGACGTTATCGCGGGCATTTTCACGTGCGATCGTCTTGGAAAACGCGATCAACCCACCTTTGCAGGCGGCATAGACCGATTCGCCGGAAGACCCGACGCGGCCCGCGTCGGAAGCGATATTGATCACCTTTCCGCCGCCGTTGGCCACCATGTAAGGCATCACGGCCTTGTGTAAATTCAACGGACCGCGAAGATTGATCGAAATGATCTTGTCCCAAAGCGCCGGATCGGTTTCGAGGAAAGGCTTGGCAATATCCCAGCCGGCATTGTTGACCAGAATATCGATCTGGCCGAAATGCCCATGCGCCTGCTCAACCGCAGCACTCACCGCATCGAAATCAGTGATATCAAACGCCAGCGGAAACACTTCTCCGCCCTTGGCACTCAACTCGGCGGCCAGCTTGGACAGGGCCTCGCGGTTCACATCGGCAGCGACAAGCTTGACGTCCTCTTCCACGAAACGTTCGCAAATAGCCTGCCCAATTCCGCCAGCCGCACCGGTGACGATGGCGACTCGCCCTTTAAGATCTTTCATGTGTTATCTCCTGATGTGCCTGATCCAGGCCTATTGCGATTGCTCGACCAACTTACGCAGCCGAAATTTCTGCACCTTCCCGGTGGCCGATCGTTCGATCGGGCCGAAAATCACGCGGCTTGGGACTTTGAATTTGGCCAGACGATCGCGGCAGAATGCGATGATGTCTTCCTCGGAAGTGGATCCATCCGCGCTGGGCTTCAACTCAATGAAGGCACAGGGCCGTTCTCCCCAGCGTTCATCCTTCATGGATACCACTGCCGCATAGGACACGGCCGGATGCTGAAAGAGGACATCCTCGACCTCGATGGAGGAGATATTCTCGCCGCCGGAAATAATGATGTCCTTAGAGCGATCCTTGATCTCCACATACCCGTCTTCATGAACCACGGCGAGATCGCCAGTCCGATACCAACCACCGGCGAACGCCTCTTCGGTTGCCGTCGGATTCTTCAGGTATCCCTTCATGCCGGTATTGGTCCGATAGAGAATCTCTCCCATCACCGCCCCGTTGTGGGGAACCGGATCGAGAGTGACGGGATCGGCCACAATCATCGCATCGGTCACCACCGTGCGAACACCTTGGCGCGCCATCATGTGCGACCGTTCATCGGCAGGCAAAGCATCCCATTCGCGATGCCAGTCGCACAGGGTCGTCACGCTATGAAGCTCGGTCGAGCCATAGACGTGCCGGACCACAAACCCGAGAGCTTCCGTGTCTTTGAGGATTGCAGCCGGCGGGGCGGCCCCGGCCGTCATGACCGCGACCGGTGTCTTGAGCTTCACACCCGTGCTGGCGGCACCTTCGATCAACATCCCCAACACAGTCGGCGCCCCGCACAGATGGGTAACGTCGTGCTCTTCAATGGCGTTGAAGATGTCTTCCGCAACGACTTTGCGCAGGCAAACGTGTGTCCCGCCGACGGCAGCAACCGCCCACGAAAAACACCAGCCATTGCAGTGGAACATGGGCAGCGTCCACAGATAGGTCGAGTTGCTCGACATTTGGTGATGCAGCAACTGACTTAGGCAGGTCAGATAGACGCCTCGGTGATGATAGAGCACACCCTTCGGGTTTCCAGTGGTACCGGAGGTGTAGTTGATTGAAATCGCTTCAAACTCATCTTCAGGCCAATAAGTTGGCTCGTCGAAGTGACCGCGCTGGAGCAATTCCTCATAGGTCAAGGAACCGATTCTCGCACCGCCTTCTGCAAGATGATCCTCGATATCCACGACCAATGGCTTTTCGTTCAGCTGATCAACGGCGGCGCGAGCCACATTGCTGAACTGCTTGTCGACCAGAAAAACCTTGGCTTCGCTGTGATCGAGGATGAAGGCGATCGCCGCAGCATCCAGTCGAATATTGAGAGTGTTGAGAACGGCGCCAGCCATGGGGACACCAAAGTGCGCCTCAAGCATAGCCGGTGTATTTGGGGCAAGAATCGCAACCGTCTGACCAGCACGAACCCCAGACCGCATCAACGCGGACGCAAGCTGCTTGCAGCGATGTGCATGCTCTCGCCAGGTGAAGCGCTTCTCGCCATGAATAACGGCAACTCGATCCGGAAACACATCCGCTGCTCGTAGCAAAAAGTTGAGCGGAGTGAGCGGACGAAAGTTAGCCGGCCTCCTTTGCAGATAGGTAGCATCAAGATCCAATGACATTTTCTTCTCCCAGATTACTTTATTTGAACTCTGAAAAATCAGATGCCGTTGCCAATGACCGCGCCTTCATAGATCGCGCGCTTAGCATCAAGCTCGCCGGCCAGCTTGGCTCCGCCGATCAGGCGAACCGACTGTCCTCGGGCCTCCAGTTCGTCGGCCAAATGGCGCACAGAGGTCTGCCCGGCGCAGACCACAATCGTGTCCACCGGCAGCACTTCGACCTGGCCATTGATTTCGACATGAAAGCCGTCGGCGTCGATTTTCAGATACTTCACCTCGGCAAGCTGGCGCACACCGAGGTCCTTGAGCTCGGTCCGCAAAATCCACCCCGTGCTCTTCCCCAAGTTTTTCCCGAACGAGCCGGGAGACCGTTTGAGCATGGTGACCGAACGATGAGGCTGAGGAAGGGTGGCGGGACCACCAATACCCCACCGGCGCTCGAACGCCTGAACGGTCTGTCCGCGATGATCTTCGCCAAGTGCCAAGGTCAACGCGATGTCGTGACCGATACCACCCGCACCAACGATCACGACGCGCTCGCCGGCCTTAACCGAACCGTCGAGGATACTCGTGTAACCGACCACCCTTGGGTCATCCGCGCCGGGAATGTCCAGAAGACGAGGGGTCACCCCCGTCGACACGATCACCTCGTCAAAATTTTCCCGCTCTAGGGCTGCGATTTCAATGCGCTCACCCGTTCTGACGTGAACTCCAGCCGCTCGTAATTGCTGACGGAAGCCCTCGATCGCCCGGCCGTAATCTTCCTTTCCCGGTACTTGGGCGGCGAGATTGAACTGTCCGCCAACCTCTGGTCCAGACTCGTAGAGCGTCACGTGATGGCCACGGCGCCCTGCTTCCAGGGCTGCCGAAATACCCGCGACCCCACCTCCGATCACGCCGACCCGCTTGATGACGGCGGCCGGTTCGTCAGTGAATTGAACTTCCCTGGCCGCGCGCGGATTGACAAGACAGCTAATGATCTGTCCCGTGAAGTAATGGTCAAGACAGGCCTGATTACAGGCAATACATATATTGATTAGCTCACTCTTACCGTCGCGAATCTTGTTCACGAAGGCCGGATCGGCAAGAAACGGACGCGCCATGGAGATCAGGTCTGCCACCCCATCGACCAAAAGGCGCTCGGCATCTTCGGGAAGGTTAATCCTATTGCTTGCCGTAACCGGAATGGACACGACATTTTTTATGCGCCGGATCGCCTCGGCGAATGCAGCATGCGGCACCGTGCCGGCAATTGTGGGAACCGCAGATTCGTGCCAGCCAATGCCGGTCGAAAGGCAATCGGCACCAGCAGCCTCGACCTGCTTGGCCAGCCACAGAATCTCATCGTCGGAAAGCCCGCCTTCAATCAGTTCCTGAGCGGAAATCCGATAAGAAAGGATGCGATCGGCGCCAATTGCCTGCCGTACTGCGCGTACGACCGACAGGGGGAAGCGAGCGCGGTTTTCTAACGAGCCCCCCCATTCATCTTGCCTATGATTGGTCCGGGACGCCAAAAACTGGCTGATCAGATAGCCTTCCGATCCCATGACCTCCACACCGTCATACCCTGCGGCTATGGCAAGCAAGGCCGTGTTGGCGTAATCGGCGATCGTCTGCACGATCTCAACGGCGCCCAGTTCGCGCGGAACATCTCGATTGATCGGGGACTTGATGGGAGAGGGGGCGACCACTGCGGAATGATAGCCGTATCGGCCAGCATGGAGGATCTGCAGCACAATGCGCCCTCCAGCCGCATGGACGGCCTCGGTAATCTTACGATGATCCGCAACCTGATCCGGGCGTTCCAAAGTGCCGGGCTCGTCTTTCATCCGCCCTGCGAAATTCGGAGCAAAGCCTCCCGTGGTTATCAAACCAACCCCGCCCTTGGCTCGCTCGGCATAAAACCGCGCAAGTTCGTCAAAGCGCTCGGGATGGCACTCGAACCCCGTATGCATTGAGCCCATGACCACTCGATTGGGCAGAACAACCGACCCAACACTCAAAGACTGCAAAAGAGCAAAGTCCTCACCCTTCATGGTGTCGTCCTCCGTTACATCCGTGCAGCTGCTTTCCGTACCACACGCTCATTGTTGAGATACCGAGTAACAGCCACCGACATAAAGGTCAACATCTTTACATTTATTGGGCACCAGTCCGCATCCGATATCGCCGTGCGCACACACAGGACCTCGGGAGGCGGCAAGCCCCAGAAAACCAAATTAATGGCAGTTATGCTGACTATTGCAGGACTCATACGCAGCTCAGTGGAGGCAGAATCGTATTGAATAGGGATCAATTTGCGAAGAAAACAAATCAACATATTGACGCGTATTTAAGTTTGCTGGTAATTGATCGAGACGGATGCGGACACGCGCTCACCCACATATTGACCTCCCGTACGAGAAGGCCGCTTCGCCAGTCGGGTCGATCAAAACTGGGCAGGGTCGAGCGTCGAGCCGCCTCCCCTGCTTCATCTGTCACGGAAACGAGATCTGCCATGGAATCCTTCGCCCGTTTTGAGCAATCCCGAGGCTGGAATGAGGAAGAGACCCTCGTCATCGAACAGGTGAAACGAATCACCACCGACATCATTGCCCCTAACGCCGAGGCGTTTGAAGGGCGCAAAGAATTCCCATGGCCTAACTTCGAGGCATTTCGCCAGATCGGTTTGAATGGAATTTTCGTTCCAGAAGAATACGGGGGCTCTCCCGTAAGCTATCGTTGCTTCCTCGAGATCGTCCGCATCATCTCCGAGGCATGCGCAGCCACTGGCATCACCTTCGGGACCATCGGCGCGTCCATCAAACCGATCCTTGAATTCGGAACGGAAGAGCAAAAGCTGCGATTTCTTCCCCGTTTCCTTGACGGGGCCATCGGAGCCCTGGCCTTGACCGAACCGCACGCCGGATCGGACGCTGGCAATATGCGTACCAAATTTCGCCCGGACGGTGACGACATCATCATCAATGGCGGGAAGATCTTCATCACCTCTGGAAATGTCGCGGACTTCATCCTCTTGTTCGGCAAGTGGACTGAACTAGGCGATTCCTCGAAGGCCATCTCTGCGGTGATTCTGGAAAAGGGAACGCCCGGATTCGACATCATCCGACTGGAATCGAAGATGGGAACCCATGCCTCGCCAACCGCAGAAATCGCCTTCACCGATTGTCGCGTGCCGCGAGCCAATCTGCTCGGACGTCCCGGTGAAGGCATGAAAATCATGCTCTCCGTCCTCAACAAATCCCGACCAAGCGTTGCGTCTCAAGCGCTTGGCATCGCCTCTGCCGCCATGAACGACATGATTGCTTATGCAAATGAGCGCGTACAGGGGGGCAAGCGGATCGTCGAACACCAGGCGATTGCGTTCATGATCGCCGACCTCGCCACGGAACTGTTGGCTGCGCGTCTGATGCTCGACCATGTGGGCCATCTGGTTGATTCCGGGACCCGCGACATGAGTGTAGAAGCATCCATGCTGAAAGTGAAAGCATCTGATTTGGCGATGCGAATGGCAACCGATGCGGTCCAAGTGTTTGGTGGCCACGGTTACGTCAAAGGACATCGAGTCGAGAGACTGATGCGTGAAGCAAAGATTACTCAGATCTGGGAAGGAACAAACCAGATCCAACGTCAAGTGATTAGCCGCGACCTGATCACACACTGATATCCGCCCCTTTAGAAAAGGTGACGAACCATGGCTTTGGATTCGGAAACGTTCACTCTACTCCTCGACACCGTCAGACGTTTCGTCAACGAACGCCTCATCCCCCGCGAAGAGGAAGTCGTAGAAGCCAACTCGATTCCCTCCGACGTTGTTGCAGGCATGAAAGAGTTGGGCCTGTTCGGCCTGTCAATCGCTGAGGAATTCGGCGGCATTGGCCTTACAATGGAAGAAGAAGTCCGCGTTGTTTTCGAGCTTGGCCGAGCGTCCCCGGCCTTTCGTTCGGTGGCCGGCACCAATATCGGCATCGGATCGCAATCAATTGTCATTGCAGGCACGCCCGAGCAAAAGGAGAAGTACCTGCCGCGCCTTGCCTCTGGCGATCTGATCGGTTCCTTCGCACTGACGGAACCCGATGCAGGATCTGACGCCATGGCCCTCCGCACGACCGCACGCCGCGACGGTGATTTCTACATTCTGAACGGAACCAAACGCTATATCACCAACGCCCCCTCTGCCGGGCTGTTCTCGGTGATGGCGAAAACATCCCCCGAGCGGAAGGCCGATTCCATCTCGTGTTTTTTGGTCGAGGCCGGAACACCTGGTATCAAGCTTGGAAAACCGGACAAGAAAATGGGCCAGCGTGGAGCCCTGACCTGTGATGTCGTGTTCGACGACTGCCGCGTGCTGGCATCAGCGCTTCTCGGCAACCAGGAAGGCAATGGATTTCGCACGGCGATGAAAGTGCTCGACAAGGGGCGACTGCATATCGCTGCACTTTGCGTCGGCATCGCCGACCGCCTGATCCAGGAATCGGTTTCCTATGCCAAGGAGCGCAAGCAATTCGGACAACCCATCGCCGAATTCCAGCTCATTCAGGCCATGCTGGCAGACAGCGAAGCAGACACCTATGCAGCGCGCTGCATGATCCTTGATGCGGCGGGCTTGCGCGATCGAGGCGAAAACACCACCCGGCAGGCCGCTTGCGCCAAGATGTTCGCCTCCGAAATGGTTGGTCGGGTTGCTGACCGCGCCGTGCAAATCTTCGGCGGCGCCGGCTATATGGCCGAGTATCCGGTCGAACGTTTCTATCGCGACGTACGCCTATTCCGGATTTTCGAAGGCACCACCCAAATTCAGCAACTCGTGATCGCCCGCGAACTGCTTAAAGCAGCTCAATAGACAGCAAAAACAGGGAGAGAAGCACATGGCCGTCGAATTAAAGACGCTCGAAGAATTCGCAGTTCTGACGATCAATCGCCCAGAGGCGCTGAACGCACTCAATGCGCAGACAATCGGCGAGATTTCCGCTGCAATCGATGAGGCTGCGCAGATGAATGTCCGCGCCCTGATCATTACGGGGGCCGGGGACAAGGCCTTCTGCGCCGGCGCCGACATCAAAGAGATGATCGGGATCGACTTGACCGGGAAAATGCGCAAATCAGAAATCGGCCAAGCCGCCTTCGCGAAACTGGACAGTCTGCGGATCCCCTCGGTCGCGGTTATCAATGGCTATGCCTTTGGCGGAGGACTTGAACTCGCTCTTGCCTCCACCTTCAGACTGGCAACTCCCAGAGCTGCGGTCGCCTTACCAGAGGTCAAACTGGGTTTGATCCCAGGCTATGGCGGCACACAACGACTGCCGCGTGTCGTAGGGGAAGCCCGCGCCCTGGAAATGATCATGACCGGGCGCACGGTTCGTGCCGATGAAGCTCTGTCCATGGGTTTGGTGCACCGCATCATCGATGATTCGGATCGGCTGGCCAGTGCGTTTGCCTTCGCTCGGGAATTTTCCTCCTACAGTCTGGTCGCCCTCTCCTATACCCGAGAAGCCGTAATGCGCGCCCTTTCCAGGCCGCTTCAAGATGGTTTGAAAATGGAAGCCGAGATTTCAACCCTCGCCTTTCAATCATCAGATGCTCGAGAGGGCATCGCCGCTTTCATCGAAAAACGACCTGCGAAGTTCACTGACCAGTAAGTCAATCATCGATGGCGGAGGACATGTTGATGTCTCCACTGAACAACCTATTTGTCCTAGATTTTTCGACATTGCTTCCCGGTCCTTTGGCAAGCCTGATGCTTGCTGAAGCCGGGGCCGAGGTCGTCAAGATTGAACGCCCCGGCGGCGGGGATGCCATGCGCGCCTACGATCCCGTCGTCGATGGTGAAGGCGTCAACTTTGCTCTGCTCAATCGCGGAAAGCGGTCGATCACCATCGACCTGAAATCCCCCGATGTCATGACGGTTCTAGGCCCTTTGATCGACAAGGCCGACATCCTGATCGAGCAATTCCGTCCCGGTGTCATGGAACGACTAGGCTTGAGTTATCAGGCCCTGCACGAACGCAATCAAAGGTTGATTTATTGCTCGATCAGTGGCTGGGGACAAAATGGACCGAAGGCGTCGAAACCGGGGCACGACCTTAATTTTGCAGCGGAATCCGGGATTCTCGGCCTGACAACAGACAAGAACGGGCATCCGGTTCTATCCGCCTTCCTCGCCGGCGACATTGCGGGGGGGGCCTTGCCGGCCGTCCTAAATATCTTGCTGGCATTGCGACAGCGCGATCACACCGGTCAAGGCTGCTACATCGACGTGGGCATGACAGACAATTTGATGGGCTACCTGTCATGGGGGCTAAGTTCCGGGTTTGCCGGATTGGAATGGCCAAAGCCTGCAAGCAACTTGGTGATTGGGGCGTCGCCTCGTTACCAAGTCTATCGAACCGCTGATGACAGGTTCCTGGCGGCAGCGCCAATAGAGGATAAGTTCTGGGCTGAATTCACTTCGATTATAGGCCTCCCCCCTCACCTCGCAGATCCCGGTGCCCCCGTCGATGAGGCGGTCGATGCCATAGCAGAGCGCATCCGCATGCGGACCGCTGCGGAATGGGATGAGGCATTTTCCGGAAAAGACGTTTGCTGTTCGATCGTTTTAACCTTGGAAGAGGCGATCACCGCCTCCCAAGGGAGTAACCGCCAAATTCAGGGAAGAACACTGGGCATCGGCAGCAAAACCTTGCCGGCCTTACCGGTGCCGATCAATTCGGCGTTTCGATCCCCGTATAGCCACGCGTTTTCGCCTCGCTTTGACGAAAGCGGCGTTTCACATCCTGCAAGCTGAGGGCATCCCGATGCGTAGTTACCGTATATGGGAGGTCGGCTCTCCCACGAATATGAAGCTCGACGAGGTTCCGGACCTAGTTCCTGCAGCGGATGAAATTGTCGTAGACGTTGCCGCGGCAGCCGTTGGTTTTGTCGATACCCTGGTGGTTTCAGGCCGATACCAAAGCACCCCCCCGACTCCATTCACACCAGGCATGGAATTTTCAGGAACGGTCCGAGCAGTTGGCGCTGATGTCGATTGTAAAATTGGTGACCGGGTCGCCGCCTACGTCTTGAATGGTGCATTCGCCGAGCAAGCCAAAGCGAAAGTGGGCGCATTCTATCCGGTCCCCGATGACCTGCCGCTCGCCCAGGCCGTGTTGCTATCCGGTTCCTACCTCACCGCCCATTTTGCTTTGATCGAACGCGGACGTTTCTCTCGTGGCGAAATCGTCTTGATCGGTGGTGCTGGTGGTGCCGTGGGGCTCGCCGCCGTTCAGATCGCCAAAGCCCTTGGCGCGGGGATGGTGCTTGCGGCTATCCGTTCTCCCGATGATCGGGACGCCGTTCTGTCCGCTGGAGCTGATGCGATCATCGACCTGTCGGTTCCTGATCTGCGAGACACGGTGCGGGATCAGGTTTTCGCGGCGACAGGAGGAAAAGGCGCCGATTTGGTGATTGATCCGATCGGGGGGGCGTTCCTGAACGCGGCATTGCGCGCGATGGAATGGCGTGGCCGCCTCGTCGTCGTTGGCTTCGCCGCCGGGGACATCCCATCCATCAAAGCCAACTACCTCTTACTTAAGAACATCGCCGTGATGGGGCTGGAACTCAGCCAGTTTCGGCGGCACGAACCTGAAAAAATGAAGGCGGTACAAGCAGAGATCTTCAACTTGGCCCGCGAAGGTCTTCTTTCACCCCGTGTTGGGCGCACATTCAATTTCAAAGACCTGCCCAGCGCAGTGGATTTTGTCACACAAGGTCGAACGGGCGGCCGAGCCCTGATCGAAGTCGGGGGTTCAGAATGACTGCACTTTCCAATCACGAAACCATAGCTGTGATCGGTTCGGGAGCAATGGGATCAGGCATCGCCCAAGTGGCGGCATGTGCCGGACACCCCGTGTGGCTCTATGACGCGAAAGACGGGGCTGCGGCACAAGGCCGAGCCAACATTCTCGCCAGCCTCGACCGCCTGGTGTCGAAAGGCAAGGTGAATGAAGACGAGCGGAACACCATCGCAAGCAGGATCTCTGTCGCATCCTCTCTGTCCGTAATGACCGATGCCAGACTTGTCATCGAGGCGATTGTCGAAAACCTCGAGGTAAAGAGAGCCGTTTTCTCGGAACTTGAGGGAATCGTCAGCCCAAGCTGTATTCTCGCCACCAACACGTCCTCGCTTTCCGTCACTGCTATCGCGGCTGGCCTCGAATTCCCGGGGCGGCTAGCCGGATTCCATTTTTTCAATCCCGCGCCAATCATGAAGCTCGTGGAGATCGTATCGGGGCTTGCATCCGAGCCGACCACACTTGACACCCTCTACGACACAGCCTTGGCCTGGGGGAAAGAACCGGTTCGCGCCACCTCGACGCCCGGTTTCATTGTCAACAGAGTGGCCAGACCGTTCTATGCCGAAGCGTTACGGCTGCTTGAGGAAGGTGCCGCAAGCGTTGCGACCATTGATGCCGTCATAAAGGAAAGCGGCGGCTTTCGGATGGGGCCGTTCGAATTGATGGACTTGATCGGCCATGATGTGAACTTCGCTGTTACGCGTTCAGTTTTTGAGGCCTATTTCGGCGACCCTCGTTTTCGGCCATCCCTGACACAGCAGGAATTGATCGCTGCCGGATGGCTTGGTCGCAAAACGGGACGTGGTTTTTACAATTATACTGCCGATGCCCCGCAACAATCGCCGGACACGGCTTCTCCGAGCCAAATTCCAGCATTTGTGGTGATCGAAGGTAACCTTGGCCCTGCGGAAGCACTGGTGGGGGAATTGGAAGCAAAAGGTCTGATGACCGTCACCCGGGAAGCAGGGACGGGTCATATCCGTATTCCTGGCGCCACTCTTGCCCTTAGTGATGGTCGAACCGCCACGTCCCGGGCAACCGGGGGCGACAGGCCCGACCTGATCCTCTTTGACCTAGCGCTTGATTACACCAAAGCATCCCGCATCGCTATCGCCCCCGCTGACCAAGCCCCATCTTCCGCACTATCTGCGGCATTAGGCCTGTTCCAAAGCCTTGGCATGGCTGTTTCTGTCATTGATGACGTTCCTGGGCTTATCGTCCTGCGTACCCTGGCGATGCTGGCCAATGAAGGTGCCGAGGCGGCGTTACAACAAGTCGCATCGCCGACCGATATCGACCGCGCCATGACACTCGGGGTCAACTATCCCCGCGGCCCGCTATCCTGGGCCGACCAAATCGGCGCGGCGAGAATCCTGACCGTTCTTGAAAATCTGCAGATGAGCTACGGGGACGACCGTTACCGCGCTTCGCAGTTTCTGCGCCGGTCAGTGAATGCACAGCACTCCTTGCACCCCCAGGCTTCGCCTGACGCCATTAACTGATGGTTGAACTACCCAGGTTTTCGCCCTGGCCATGCACTCCACAGGAGAAGAAATATCCATGGAAGATCCCATTCTTGTCACCGAATATGAAGGCTGGAAGCAGATAACCCTCAACCGGCCAGACCGGTTGAATTCTCTGAACGAACCGATGCTGCAGCAACTGACCGGCATCCTCGACGGCATCGTAAACGACACTTCCTGCCGAGCTGTCGTCATTACGGGAGCCGGGCGCGCATTTTGCGCGGGCCAAGACCTGGAAGAGTGTCAGCCTGCCCCGAATAAGAATGCGTTGGATCTCGCCGGGATCATGGAACAGTTGTACAACCCGCTGGTATTGACTCTTCGCTCGATGCCAAAACCGGTTATTTGCGCAGTGAACGGAGTTGCTGCCGGCGGTGGTGCCAACCTTGCCCTTGCTGGCGACATCGTGTTGGCCGGCCAGTCGGCCAAGTTCATCCAGGCATTCGCCAAGATCGCCCTGATCCCGGATTGTGGCGGCACCTACTTCCTTCCGCGCCTTATCGGGGACGCGCGTACGCGGGCACTTGCCCTTCTCGCTCAGCCCATTGATGCGCAGCAGGCTGAAAACTGGGGAATGATTTGGCGTGCCGTGCCTGATGCGGAGCTAATCAAGGAAGCGCATGCTCTAGCATCCTACCTCGCGACACAACCGACCGGGACATTCGGGCTTCTGAAACAGGCATTGGCAGCCTCCGCAACCAATGATCTGGCAACTCAGCTTGATCTCGAACGCGACCTCCAACGAAAGGCATCTCAATCGGCGGACTTCACCGAGGGTTTGAGCGCCTTTTTCGCCAAGCGCCCCCCGGTGTTTTCCGGCCGATAGCACCGCGCCAACTCCCGGCCTGATTGACCATTCAACGCCAACACTCCGGGACCATCACCATGACCGGCCTTACGGCCATTGAGGAGGGGCCCTTAGCGGCCTGATGAATATGGGTGAAGCCTTTATCTGCGATGCGATCCGGACCCCTGTTGGCCGCTATGGCGGGGCTCTTTCCCCCATCCGGGCTGACGACCTTGCGGCAATCCCTATCGCAGCGCTCAAAACCAGGAATGCTTCCGTCGATTGGTCAATGATTGATGACGTGGTCCTTGGTTGCGCTAATCAAGCCGGTGAAGACAATAGAAATGTCGCACGGATGGCGGCTCTTCTCGCAGGACTTCCCACCGAAGTGCCAGGTTCCACGATCAATCGGCTCTGCGGTTCAGGAATGGATGCGATCGGCACTGCCGCACGCGCAATCCGATCTGGTGATACACGTCTGATGATTGCTGGCGGCGTAGAAAGCATGTCCCGTGCGCCGTTTGTAATGGGAAAAGCTGAAAGCGCATTTTCTCGATCAGCTAAGATAGAGGACACGACGATCGGCTGGCGTTTCGTCAACCCCGCGATGAAACAGCTTTATGGGGTGGACTCCATGCCGGAGACGGCGGAAAATGTAGCGACTGATTTTGGAATTTCCCGTGCGGACCAGGATGCTTTCGCTTTCCGCAGTCAGCAACGCACAGCTTTAGCTCAGTCAACGGGACGTTTCATCAGTGAAATCGTCGAAGTCAAGATCCCGCAGAAGAAGGGGGAGCCTCTCACCGTCAAAATCGATGAGCATCCCCGCTCTGAGACCAAACTCGAACAATTAGCCAAGCTTCGAGGCGTTGTCAGACCGGATGGTACGGTCACGGCCGGGAACGCTTCCGGCGTCAGTGACGGGGCCTGCGCCTTGCTCCTCGCCTCTGAGGAAGAAGCGAAACGTCAAGGTTTAGTTCCTCGCGCACGTATTGTCGGCATGGCAAGCGCCGGGGTTGCCCCACGTATCATGGGAATTGGACCTGCCCCAGCAACCCGGAAAGTCCTTGCTTTGACTGGTCTTGCACTCGCCGACATGGATGTCATCGAACTGAACGAGGCTTTTGCCTCCCAGGCGCTTGCCGTCCTCAGGAGCCTGGGGCTTCCGGATGACGCCGAGCACGTCAATCCCAACGGCGGAGCCATCGCAATGGGGCACCCCCTCGGCATGTCTGGTGCGCGACTGATGACCACGGCCATGCACCAACTGGAGCAAACCGGCGGCCGATATGCTTTGTGCACCATGTGCATCGGGGTCGGGCAGGGTATTGCGACGATTATAGAGCGGATCTAATAACCTAGAATAATTTGCATCATTCTCATCGACCAGGACCGCCCCTGGTCGATGAGAATCAATTCAACTGCTTAGTCTAGTTAACTCCCTCCATCCGATTTCCAAAAACCACCATGGAGGCTTTCATGCCGGTTATCTCCCGCCTGATCCGCAATGTTCCCGGTACCGAGTTGCGCGACTATTTCACCGGCTTTGGCATGACGTTTCTTGATCCGGTGAACTGGGACGGTGGTAATGGGGAGATCATCGAGCCGGTCCTGAAGGCCGTCGACACCCTGACGGAAATCGAGCGCGAGCGCATCCGGCTGGATTGTGACCGCGTCGACCGCATGAGGACCGTGGTCGGCCAGACGGCGATCATGTCGGTCGCGGACGTAGCGCAACAGGATCATCTGCGCGACATGGGCGTTCGCCATGCCCGGGCGCTGTGGCTGTTCAGGACCGATCCCGCCAAATTCCGCAAGGCCGAGGACGTTGCCTTCTTCGAGAACGCCCGTAAGGGGCGAACCTGGGATGCCTTCGTGGCTCCCAAGGGGCTGGCCGTCGGTCGCAACGGCGACCGCCGCAATGCGCTGGCGGCTGAAGTCCGGCGCTTCTTCCGTGAAGGCGAGAAGGTCAAGATCGAGGTCTTCGACCGCACCCGTCCCGACGTGGATGGCGGCGTCAAGAGTCTGGTGCAGGTGACGGTCTACCGCGAAGGGCTGCCCGACAGCGTCGAGGTGTTCAAGGACCAGGACAGCATCGGCCCGCTGGTGTACCGCCCCGTTTACGAGCTGGGCTTCACCTACGAGGCGGCGTCCGGCGTCATCGAGGTGGTCGGCGACCGCAAGGCCGACCGGCGCGATCTGGCCAAGGTCTTCGCCAAGACCCTGCTCAATCACTCGGCGGACGCGACCCCCTTGCCGTTGCGCCATTACGACCTGTCCGTGTTCATGACCGACCGCCGCTTCGCGACCGATCCGCAGGACGGCATCGGGATCGTCCGGGTGCGGGTGGTGAAGTTCGAAACCCTCGACGAATCGGCCTTCCTGACCATCGAGGCGCGGTTGGCAGAGGACAACGTCCATTCCCTGGCCGGCCAATTGTTCGAGGAGCGCAATCCCTTCCTGGGCGGATACCGCATCCGCGAAGTGGTGCTGTCGGTGCCGTTCGAACCGGACGACATCAATCCCCGTGGCCGGACCATTTCCCTGAAGCTGCGGCACCCCAATGGCTGCGACCTGAAGGACAAGACCGACAAGGAACGGCTGATCGGTGAGAAATACCTGCGCCGTTGGGGCATCCTTCAGGATCTGACCACTTGAGCCAAATGACGACACTGTCGGAGACGGGCCTGCGCTTCCTGCTGGGGCTGGCGGAAGTGGTCCGTCCCGTCATCTCGTCCGGCATCCTGACGGAGCAACTCGGCGACGAGGCGAGGACGTTGATCGACGTCGGCTACCTGATTCCCGACGGCAACCGGAAGACCGTCCTGGTGACCGTCGGCGAATCGGAGGTGGATGTGCCTGTCGTGCGCGATGGCATCACAGGACAGTTCCGTTGCTTCCACCCTGATCGCGGTTTCCTGGAGGTCGATCCGCTGCGGCTGGGCACGTTCCGGCTCGA
Source organism: Stygiobacter sp. (assembly GCA_006218045.1). Taxonomy (GTDB): domain Bacteria; phylum Pseudomonadota; class Alphaproteobacteria; order Rhodospirillales; family Magnetospirillaceae; genus Magnetospirillum. Next base: position 14,747 of record VBWB01000037.1, on the reverse strand, counting down.
CACCGATCGCCTGCCGGAAATCGCGATCCGTCTTCTCGGCATGTCGGCGAACACCAAACCCATGACTTTGCTACCCGATCACCTGTGGGATCTGGGACAGGATTACCTGACCAAGAAGAAGTTTCCGATCTACCTGGCCCGGCGGCTGGGACGGCCCGATGTCCATGACCGGATCGCAGAGGCATTGGGGCCGAGGCGGGCCCGAGGCGCCAGCCTGCTGCTGACCACGGGCGCCATCCCCAGACATCTCGCCCTCCCGCCGGAATATCGCGCCATCCCCATCGCCGATGGCTTGGTTCCGAGCGGTCGTGGCGTCCTGTTGGACAAGGCGATCCTGCGCGGGGTGCTGCTGGGCGGTGGGATGCCGGCGAATGGCGGACCGCTGATCCACAGTGCCGAGTTCGATGTCGTCACCGTCCACGGGAAGGAGTATCGCTTCCGGGGACAAAAACAGCGCGACGTGGTCCGCCAACTGGTCGAGGCGTTCCAGGGCGGTCAGCCGCAATGCCTGACTGCCAGGGTGCTGGAGGGCGCCGAATACAGCGACACGGTCAACACGCTGGCCAAAACATTCAGCGGCCGCACGGACTGGCGGGATTTCATCGCAGAGGATAGCGGCTCGTGCTGGATATTCCTGTGATTTGAGCGCATCGGACTCGTATCGGCCGCCTTCGGGCGGCTTTTTTTGTGCCTGAACGGCATTCCTCCCTCCGTTCCTCCCTTCCTCCTTCCCGGCTCCTACCTCGCCCCCAGCCATCCTTCCCGCAGGTTTTCGCACCGACCGGAAGGATACGGTAATGATTGTCAAACACCTGAACCAGATCGAACTGTCCCGCCGCTGGAGCATCAGCCCGCGCACGCTAGAACGCTGGCGCTGGCTGGGCCAGGGGCCGCGCTACCTGAAGATCGGCGGCCGTGTGGTGTACCGGCTGGAGGACGTCGAGGCTTACGAAGTCGAGCGCACCCACAGTTCCACGCTCCCCATGCCGTCGGCGTCGGCTGGCGTGTCGATGGAGGCGGCGCGATGAGCATTCCCAACCGCCCCAGCCTGGCCGACCTGGCCCGCATGCCCATCGGCGAGATCGTCGCCCTGTCCGGCGAGACCCTCGTGCTGTTGCAGGAAGAAGCCGAGGAGAACCTGCGCCGCGCCAAGACCACCAAGGACTGGCTCGACGGCGCCCTGGACCGCAAATACGGCGCCCTGGCGGCGGAACACCGCCGCGTGGAAGGCAAGGACACCGGCACCGTTCGCTTCGACGACGGCGCCGTTACCGTGGTGGCCGATTTGTCCAAGAAGGTCGAGTGGGACCAGACGCAGCTGGCGGCCATCGTCGAGCGCATCCGCACGGGCGGTGGCGAGCCGGGCGAGTACGTCGAGACCTCCTTCAAGGTCTCGGAACGCAAATACGGCGCTTGGCCCGTTCACATCCGCACCGCTTTCGAGGCGGCCCGCACGGTCAAGACCGGCAAGCCGACCTTCGTGCTCAAGCCCGCCAGCCCCTGAGACACGGCGGGGCGGCCCGTTCCGAAAGGGCGGGCAGGTTCCCCTCCGGCGCCCGGTCAACGCCCCGCCGTCCCATCACCGCCGACGAGCGCCTGTCCGCCGCCGGCAACAAGACCTCGGTGGCCATCTTCGGACCGCCCGGCGTCGGAAAGACGTCGCTGCTGAAGACCCTGCCGCCCGCCCAGACCGTCTGCCTGGACCTGGAGGCCGGCATGAAGTCGGTGCAGGAATGGCCCGGCGCCAGCATCCCGGTGCGCAGTTTCGGCGATTTCCGCGATCTCGCCGTGCTGATCGGCGGCCCCGATCCGGCGGTTGATCCCAACGCCTATTACAGCGCCCAGCACCACCAGCATGTGCGCTCGCTCTATGCTGGGACCGGGGTCGAGGAGTTCCTGGCCTCCATGCCGGTGGTGTTCGTCGATTCCATCACCGATCTCACCCGCCAGGCCATGGCCTTCGCCAAGCAGCAGCCGGAAGCCTTTTCCGACCGCACCGGCAAGCCCGACGTGCGCGGCGCCTATGGCCTGCTCGGGCGCGAAGTGATCCAGGCCCTGAAGCACCTGCAGCATGCGCCGGGCAAGACGGTGATCTTCGTCGGTGTGCTGGAGAAGGTCACCGACGAGTTCAACGCCTCCACCTGGCAGCCGCAGATGGAGGGATCGAAGGCGGGGCGCGAACTGCCCGGCATCGTCGATCAGGTCATCTCCATGCACCTGTTCTCCAAGGACGCCGAGGGCCACTGGCTGCTGGACGAAAAGGCCGCCGAGCGGCGCCTGGTCTGCCGCTCCGGCAATCCCTACGGCCTGCCCGCCAAGGACCGTTCCGGCCGCCTGGACGTGACCGAGCCGCCCGATCTGGGCGCCCTGCTTTCCAAGATCAACCGCATTCCCGCCTGACCCGAGGAGACTTTCGCCATGTCTTTCGACTTCAATGACGCCCAGCCGCAGATGATGCCCTCGGGCGACCTGATCCCCGACGGCACCTTCGCCAAGATCCGCATGACCATCCGCCCCGGCGGGGTCAACGGCTCGGTGCCCATGGATGCCGGGCTGCTGAAGGCCGCATCCGAGAGCGACGCCAAGATGCTCGACTGCGAATTCACCGTGGTCGAGGGGCCGTTCGTGCGCCGCAAGTTCTGGCAGAACTTTACCGTGGCAGGCGGCAAGCTGGACGACAAGGGCCAATCCAAGGGCTGGAACATCTCGAAGGCGTCGTTCCGCGCCATGGTCGACAGCGCGCTCGGCCTGAACCCCAAGGACATGAGCGACGCCGCCAAGGCCAAGCGGGTCTTGCAGGGCCTGAAGCAGCTGGACGGCATCACCTTCGCCGCGCGCATCATGATCGAGCCGGCCAGCGATCCCAAGTACCGCGACCAGAACCGTCTGGCCAATGTGGTGCTGCCAGGCGAGCCGCAGTACGAGCCGGTGATGAAGGGCGAGGCGGTGGAGCCGGATCCCGTCAACGCCAAGCCGCGCAAGCCGGCCAATGCCGGCGCCGGACAGAACGCTCCGGCCTGGGCCACCGATGCCGCTCCGGCGCAGGCGCCGCAGCAGCAATCGGGTGTGCCGTGGACCCAGCAGCCCCCCGCGCAGCAGCAACCTGCCGCCCAGTCCCAGCCCTCGGGTGCCGGCCCGGCCTGGCTCAACGGCTGACGGAGATGCCGCCCGTTTCCCCGGCGGGCGGCTCCCCCCATGACGGACGATGAATGGCAGGCGCATGTGACGCGCCAGGCGGCAAAGGCGATCGGTGAATGGCTCGAAGCCCGCGGAAGACTGCACCAGCCCATAAGGGCTCTCACCCTATGGGAGCTAGAGGCCATGGCCCAGGCGGCCATCAGCAGCTTCGTGGTGCTGGGCTGCTCGCGGATCCAGGACGAACCGGGCGAACACCCGGATCTGACCCGGTTCTTGCTGGGCTGACGCAATGCGCGGTGTGCGGGCGGGAAGCCCGGGGCTTCGGCTACGTCCACCAGCTGCGCCACGACCTCTATCCCCATTACGGGTTCTGCTCGATGCCCTGCCAGCAGGCAGGCGCCGAGATCGCCCGACGGAGCAACGGCATGATCGACAAAACCGCCCGCGAAACCCAGGCCATCAAGGACGCCCGCCCGCTCTTCGCGGAGGCGCTAACGGCGCTGGGCCTGATGGAGCATTTCTTCCACCGTTCGGCCGAGGACATCGACCGGCTGATTGAGGCCGCAATCACCGGCTACGTCGAGTCCATGCAGCGGCAGGCGGGCGTCAAGGAACGGCACGGCACCGCCTTCGACGATCCCATCCCGTTCTGAGGCCGCCATCATGCTCGATCTCAACCACGGTTCCGGCTGCCAGTACCAAGGGCCTGCTCGCGATCCCGGCATCACCATGGCGGTAAACAACGCCATCGATGCCGCACTGGTCGCCCGCAACCGCTCCCAGGCGGCCCGCCAGTACGTCAGCACCTCCGGCATCGGGCGGGAGTGTTTGCGCCAGATCCAGTACGACTATCTCGCCGTGCCGAAAGATGAAGGGCGGGATTTCGAGCCATCCACCTTACGCATCTTCGAGGCCGGCCATCGCGGCGAGGACGTGGTGGCGGCTTGGTTGAGATCGGCCGGCTTCAATCTGCGCACTGAGCGCCGCGACGGGCGGCAATTCGGGTTCTCGTTGCTGAACGGCCGCTTCAAGGGCCACATCGACGGCTGCCTGGTCGGCGGGCCGGTGGACATGGAATACCCGGCGCTGTGGGAGAACAAGGCGTTGGGCGTGTCCTCGTGGAAGGACGTGGTCAAGCGTGGCGTGGTGCTGTCCAAGCCGGTCTATGCCGCCCAGATCGCGCTCTATCAGGCGTATATGGATTTGCCCGCTCCGGCGCTGTTCACGGCGCTCAACCGTGACACCTGGGAAATCCACTGCGAGTTGGTGCCGTTCGACGCGGCCCTGGCCCAGACCATGAGCGACCGTGCCTTCCAGGTGGTGCTGGCCAGCGACGCTCATGAATTGCTGCCCCGCGCTGCGGCGGAGCGGACCTCGGTCGTCTGCCGCGGCGGCAAGACGGCAGGCGGCTGGCATTCTCCCTGCGCCTGGCAGGACCACTGCTGGGGGACGCGCCGATGACGGACATCACGCCTTCCGACACCCAGGGCCGCGCCATCGCCGTCATCCGCGACTGGTTCCAGAACCGCACTGACGAACAGCAGGTGTTTCGGCTGTTCGGCTATGCCGGGACCGGCAAGTCGACGGTGCTGAAATTCGCCCTCGACGATCTCGGGCTTTCGCCCCACAGCGAGGACAGCCCCGGCGTGGTCACCGCCACTTTCACCGGTAAGGCCGCCCTGGTGCTGCGGCGCAAGGGCACTCCGGCGCGGACCATCCATAGCCTGATCTACAGCGTCATTGAGGCCACCGACGAGGAGATCGAGGAAGTCCAAAAGCGGATTGTCCAGGCGGAGATCGATGCCCGTGCGCTGATCGGCTTCGACCGCACCGCCGCCGAGGCTGCCATCGAGGCCCTGCGCCAATCGCTGCGCGACATGAAGAAGCCGCGCTTCGCCCTCAATCCCGACAGCCCCGCCGCCACCGCCAAGCTGATCGTGCTGGACGAGGTGTCCATGGTCGGCGAGGAAATGGCCCGCGACCTGATGAGCTTTAAGCGCCCCATCCTGGTGCTGGGCGATCCCGGCCAGTTGCCCCCCATCAAGGGCGAAGGCGCCTTCACCCAACAGGCCCCCAACATCATGCTGACCGAGATCCACCGCCAAGCCGCCGAGAGCGCCATCATCCGGCTAGCCACCATGGCCCGCGAAGGCCAGCCCATCGGCTTCGGCCAGTACGATGATCATGCCTGGAAGATGCGGATGGCCGACGTCACCCCCTACCAGGCCCTGCGCGGCGGTCAGGTGATCTGCGGCAAGAACGCCACCCGCTTCCAGCTCAACAACGCCCTGCGCCGTGCCGCTGGCTTTGGCGGATCGTTCCTGCCCACCGGCCCGGACGAGAAGATCATCTGCCTCAAGAACCAGAACGACCTCGGCTTGATCAACGGCATGTTCCTGTCCTTGGCTGATATCGTTGATGAGGGCAGTCTGTATTTCTCGGCGGTGGTCACCGACGAGGACGGCACCCCCGTCGGTACGCCCGCCAGGGACGGCAAGCCGGGGCGTCTGCTGCTCTACAAGGGCCACTTCGAGGACCATGTCGCCCTCGATCCCCATCGCCATGACCGTGACTGGCGGGACAAGAAGAAGCTGGCCGAGGCCACCTTCGGCTGGGCCATCACCTGCCACAAGGCGCAAGGGTCGCAGTGGGAGAACGTCATCGTCTGGGACGACGGGCTGGGCCGCACCGAGCAGGACCGCCGCCGCTGGCTGTACACCGCCATTACCCGCGCTGAACGCGGACTGGTGATTATTGCATGATCGACCTCAACGACGTCTGGCTGCCGCTGGCCCGCCTTGACCTCGACGACATTCGTGACCGCCTCGCCGCCACCGCAGCCGACTGGCTGCCGGGACTCTTCCCCAACGCCCGCTTGGCCCAGGACCGGCGCACGCTCCGTTGTGCCGACCTGTCGGGTCGGCCACCACGCAAGGAAGGCTCCTGTATCCTGCATCTGGCCGGTGCCCATGCGGGCTGGGGGTTCGATCATGCCACCGGTGAGAGCGCCGGTCCCATCGACCTGATCCACCACGCCACCGGCCTCTCCGACCGCGACCTGTTCGAGGAAGCGGCCCGACTGGCCCGGCTCGATCTGCCCGCTCCCCAGCGGGCAGCGACGCCCAAGCCGACGCACGATCTGGAAGTAGCCCGCATCATCGGCTCTGCCCAACCGCTGGCCGGTACCGTCGGCGAGACCTATCTCCGCCACCGCGGTATCGGCGATCCCCGTTCGCCGGATCTGCTGTTCCACGACGACCTGGCCGATTTCGACAGCCGCCGCGGCTGGCCGGGGCTGGTGGGGATCGTCCGCGACGGTGCGGGCAATCCCACCGGCGGCATCCATCGTACCTTTCTGCTGGACGACGGCTCGGGCAAGGCCCCGCCGGGCAAGAAGATGCTCGGCCCGGTGGCGGGCGGCAGCGTGCGCCTGGCCCCCATTCCCGCCGACGGCCATCTCGGCATCGGTGAAGGCATCGAGACCGCGCTGTCGGCCTGGGCCATCTTCGGCATTTCCACCTGGGCGGCGCTGTCGGCGGGCAACCTGCGCGACTGGCAATGGCCGAAAGGCATCCGTCGCGTCACCATCTTCGCCGATGCCGGTGAGGCCGGCCAGCAGGCCGCCCAAGTTCTGGCCGAGCGGCTGAAGGCTGCGGGCATTCCATCCACCATCGTGTCGCCCCTGCACGGCGACGACTTCAACGACGACCTGCGCAAGGGCGTGGTCGCCGCGGACTATCGTCCATCGGCGGCTCCCAGCGGCTTCGACGACCTCTACGCCGCCGCCCTGGCGCTGACCTTTCCACCCGACATGAGCGATCTCGGACGGTTGCTCGGCCACGTCGCCCAGGCTCGCCTCGACCCGGTGGCCGAGCGCCAGGTGCTGGTTGCCATCAAGGCCACCACCCGCATCCCGGTGTCGGTGACCGAGAAGCAGATCCGCGATCTGGGTCGCCGCACCGGTCCCGTCGGCATGCCCTCCGTCCGCCCCGCGTGGTTCGGCCAGCTCCGCACCAGCCCCGACGGCACGCCCGAGCGCAACGAGGCCAACGTCATCACCGCGCTCGCCAACGATGAAGCTTTCGCCGGGGCGCTGGTGTTCGACGAATTCCGCCAGGAGATCATCGTTAACCGACCGTTGCCCTGGGACGATCAGGCGCCGGTCCCCCGCCCATGGTCCGATGCCGACGATGTGCGCTGCGCCGAATGGCTCCAGCGCCGCGAGATCAACGTCGCCCCCGCCATTGTCGCCCGTTCCGTCGGCGCCGTCGCCCGAGACGTCCGCGTCCATTTCGTTCGGGAATACCTGACCGGCCTGCAATGGGATGGCACTCACCGCCTGGAAAGCTGGGCTGTCACTCATCTCGGCGCCGCCGACAATCGCCTGAACCGCGCGTTCGGTTCGCTGTGGATGATCTCGGCCATCGCCCGCATCATGGCTCCCGGCGCCAAGGTCGACCACATGCTGATTCTGGAAGGCCCGCAGGGCGCCAAGAAATCCACCGCCCTGAAAATCCTGGCGGGAGCCGACTGGTTCACCGACGAGCTGGCCGAGATCGGCAGCAAGGATGCCGCCCAGCAGATGCGCGGCGTCTGGATCATCGAGATTGCCGAGTTGGACGCCATCGGCCGTGCCGAGGTGTCCCGCATCAAGTCGTTCCTGACCCGCACGGTGGACCGCTATCGCCCGCCCTATGAGCGCTACGTTATTGACGTGCCGCGCCAGTGCGTGTTCGCCGGCAGCGTCAATCCCGACACCTACCTGCGCGACGAGACCGGCAATCGCCGCTTCTGGCCCATCCGCTGTGGCCAGATTGACCTGGAGGCGCTCCGCCGCGACCGAGATCAGCTATGGGCCGAGGCGATGGCGCTGTACCGGCAGGGCGCCATCTGGTGGCTGGACGATCCCGAACTGATCGCCATGGCTCGCGCCGAGCAGGAGGAACGCTACCAGTCCGACGCCTGGGACGGCCTGATCGACCGCTGGCTGGTCTACGACAAGGAACGGGTCAATTACGGCTACGGCGCCTACGACGATTGGCGCGAGGTGGAGGTGGCCCGCTCCGAGCCGCTGGCCGACGTGTCGGTGGCCGAGGTGCTGCGCAACGCCATCGGCATCGAGCCGGGCCGCTGGACCCGTGCCGACCAGATGCGGGTCACCGCTTATCTGAAGGCGAGAGGGTGGACCCGCTACCAGACACGGGTCGGCAGCGCAGGGCGGGAATGGCGCTACCGCTCTACAGGACCATCCTGACCCGCCGGGCCGCCTCGTCGGTCTGCTCGGCGGAGATCGTCCCCTCGTACTGGATGCTGCGGGTCTGGTAATCGAGGGTGCGGAACTGGGACAGCACGGCGACGCCGTTGACCCTGCCGGCCCGGACCTCGAACTCGAAGGCGCTCAGCTTGCCGACCTTCGAGGTGATCGGGGACACCACCACCAGCCCGGTGCCGATGTTGTAGGCATCCTGCGACAGCACCAGGCCGTAATGCGGCCCCTTCATTTCGTGTCCCAGGGCCGGGTTCCAGTCCAGATGAACCACGTCTCCCCGCGAAGGGACATAGCCCTTCGCGAAATCATCCCCCCTCGACGGCATCTCAGATCAGCTCCTTGCCGGTTGGCGGCTCGGCCGCGAAATCGCCGGTCAGCTTTCTGATCTTATCGGCATCGTAATCGCGCAGCAGGTCATCCAGCGATTGGGGGCGGTCTTCCCGCGCCTCCTCGATCAGCCGGTTCAGGTAGTCCTGGCGCAGCAGAACGAAGCGCTGGCCACGGCGGGTGATCTCGACGCCGCCCTTGACCCAGGCATCGTCATAGACCCGCGAGCCGCTCTTGTTGATCTCGGTCGTGCTGTAGCTGGTGTCGAACACCGGGGTGCCGGGCATGTCCACTCTCCCGAAAATCTGGATTTTCCAGACTATATGGACGCGTTCCGCTCCACGTCAACCTGATCCGGATGGGGCACACTTCTGTCACCAACCCCCTGTGCGGTTGGTGACGGAAAAAGCCCATCCGCTTCAATAGCTTGACCTGTCTGTCACCAACATCGGACTGTCACCAACGGGGTAAGAACCTGTGAGAGGCAAGAAAAATTTACGCATCAAAAGTTGCCAATGTATTGGCTGACGCCATCCATGATGCGCTTTTTATTTTGGCTGAGAGAGCGTTCACACCCCGTTGGTGACATGTGACAGGCAGGCCAGCACGGCATCAACAACCTGATTTTGCACGACAATTCTCGTCACCAACCCTGTGGGCCGGGCGAATGCCCACCGCCGTTTCTCTGGGATACGATTTTCTTTGACGGTGGCGAATTGTTGTTGAGCCCCGCAATCCCGACCGATAGTCTCGTCCTCGACCAAAGCCGGAGGCCCACAGATTTTGTGAGCCTTCACCATGACCACCATTCTCGCCCTCGATCTGGGCACGACCACCGGCTGGGCCATGCGGCTCGCCGATGGTATCGTCGTCTCCGGTACCATGGAGTTCCGGTCGGGCCGGTATGAAGGCGGCGGCATGCGCTTCCTTCGCTTCCGTTCCTGGCTCGACCACCTGGAAGCCGGTGCCAAGAAGATCGACCTCATTCATTTCGAGGAAGTCCGCCGCCACGCCGGAACCGACGCCGCCCACATCTATGGCGGCTTCCTCGCCCATTTGTCGGCCTGGTGCGAACTCAAGCACATTCCCTATCAAGGCGTGCCCGTCGGCACCATCAAGCGGCACGCCACCGGCAAGGGCAATGCGGCCAAGGACGCCGTCATCGCCGCTATGCAGGCCCGCGGCTTCACGCCCGAAGACGACAACGAGGCCGACGCCCTGGCCATCCTGACCTGGGCCATCGACACCCAGGGAGGTGTCCGATGAGATGGCATCCGCCTGGGTTCGGTGGCGAGCGGCGCGATCCCGAAGACGTAAAACGGGACGGCTGGCTGGAACGAGGTGTCCTGGTCATCGCTGAAGACGATGGCCGCTTGACCTGGCCCGAACGGGAACTGGTCCGCCAGCTGGGTGCCAAGCTGTATGGCAAGCGCCCGCTCCAGGAGGTTCATCATGACTGAACCCCGCTGGACTCCCTCCCTGGTGGAAGAGCACCTAGCCGAAGCCGCCGATACCCTGCGCCGATTGCCCGAATCCAAGATCCAGGGACATGCCAGCACATGGCCGCCATATATTCAGGAATGCTGGTCGGCGGAAGACGTCACGCTTCGCCGCCCGCCACCTTCCGCCGCCGCCATCACCCGTATGGACGAGGCCCTGCCGTGGCTGCGCCTGCTTGATCCCATCGACGCCCGTATCGTCTGGCTGCGGGCCAATGGCGAGCCATGGAAGGTGGTGTGCTGGAAGGTCGGGCTGGCCCGATCCGCCGCCAATGAGCATTGGCTGTTCGCGCTGTGCATCATCGCCTGGCAACTGAACGGGCGGCGGGTGCCCCGCAACAAATCGCGGCGGCAGACCATCACCGACATCCAGGCGGCGCTACGATGAGAAGTGGAGCGCAAACTGTCCGGCGGACACTTTTCGCTCGGACAGAAGCCGGGCCGTTGGGTCATGATGAACCCATGCTGGCGAGAGGCGGCGAACACGATCATCAAATGATCCGACGTCCGCCGCTGGCGAAAGGATAGAACAGGCCGGGGCGAGGCGGCGCGGATATCGCGGGTCCTCCCTGGCACTTTCGCTATGCGGGCGGCAACAGCGCCGGACTTCGCTAGCGTCAGCCCGAAAATTTAGGTTTCCACTCTGGTTTCCAGTTTCCAGCCCAAAGGCGCGTTTGTCCAAGGACAGCGCGCCTTTCGCGTTTCCGGCTGCCTGGAAACCTGGGCGGAAACCGCTGCCGGAAACCTGCCCCGGTTTCCACCGACAGGTTTCCAGTTTCCACCTGATCCAGGTTTCCACCGCCATGCTGGTTGCTTCTCCCGAGCCGGGCGCCCCGGCGCTCGGCCCGATGCCGCTGGTCTACGGCTCGGTGTGCAGCGGGATCGAGGCGGCGACGGCGGCCTGGGAACCGTTGGGCTGGCGGGCGGCATTCTTCGCCGAGATTGAACCATTTCCCGCCACCGTGCTGGCGAACCGCTATCCGGCCATTCCCAATCTGGGCGACATGACCGCCATCGACGGTTCGGCGTGGCGGGGAAAGATCGACGTACTGGTGGGCGGCACGCCCTGCCAGGCGTTCTCGGTGGCGGGGCTGCGCAAGTCGCTGGACGATTCCCGCGGCAACCTTGCCCTCAAATTCGTGGAACTCGCCGATGCCATCGATCCAGCTTGGGTTGTTTGGGAAAACGTCCCAGGAGTCCTGTCCACCCGCGACAACGCCTTTGGGTGCCTTCTGGGCGGACTGGCCGGAGAAGATGGTCCGGTCGTCCCGCCGGGGGGAAATTGGTCGGACGCTGGTGTTGTGCTTGGACCCGCGCGCACAGTCGCGTGGCGGGTGCTCGACGCCCAATATTTCGGCCTGGCCCAACGCCGCCGCCGTGTGTTTGTTGTCGCAGGTGCTGGAGACCGGGCCGATCCCGTCCAAGTACTTCTTGAGCGCGAAGGCGTGCGCCGGGATCATCCGCCGCGCCGAGAAGCGGAACAAGGTGTTGCCCCCACGCTTGATGCTCGCGCTGGCCGAAGCGGCGAAGCGTCTTTCGCCACCAGCGGCGGACTGATCGCCGAAGCGTTCGGCGGCAACAATACCGCTGGCCCTATCGATGTCGCCACAGCACTCAACGCCTGCGCCTCGGCCAGCGGGCGGATGGATTTCGAGACCGAAACCTTCGTCGCCACCACCTTGCGGGCACGCGACCTGTCGCGTGGTGTGGACAGCGACTGCACCGACACGCTGGTCGCCCACACCCTGCAGGCCAAGGCGAACCTCGCCCACCGGTCCGATATCGACACCCTGGTCACCCATTCCCTGCGCGGCGAGGGCTTCGATGCCTCGGAAGACGGGACCGGGCGCGGCACGCCCCTGGTGCCGGTGGCGATCCCCATCCAGGAAGCCGGTGCCCGCACGGGAATCAGCACCACCGATCCCCGTGCCGGGATCGGCATCGGCGGTGACGGTGATCCCATGTTCACGTTGCAGGCAGGCAAACAGCACGCCGTGGCGTTTGCCCAGAACCAGCGGAACGAAGTCCGTACCTTGGACGTTGCCAGTGCCCTGGCGACGGAGCCGGGCACCAAGCAGCAGACCTATCTGGCGTTCAACATGCACAAGAGCGGCAACGCCCAGTCGTCGCTCGGTATCTCCGAGGATCACACCGATTGCCTGCGGGCTTTCGAGAAGTCGCCCTTCGCCGTCCATTCCCCCGGCATGGCGGTGCGCCGCCTGACGCCCCGCGAGTGCGAGCGGCTCCAGGGCTTCCCCGACGATTACACCCTGATCCCCTGGCGGCGGAAGGCTGCCGAGGATTGTCCCGATGGCCCCCGCTATCGGGCGCTGGGCAATTCCATGGCCGTGCCGGTGATGGCGTGGCTGGGCCGCCGAATCCAGAACGCTGGAAAACGATAATGACCCATCCGTTTCCCGACACGGTCGAGCATTGGCTCATCGACCGGCTTATCCCCTATGGCCGCAATGCGCGGACCCATTCGGACAATCAGGTGGCCCAGATCGCCGCCAGCATCGTCGAATTCGGCTGGACCAATCCGGTGCTGGCCGACAGCCTGGGCAATGTCATTGCCGGGCATGGCCGACTGGCCGCCGCCAAGTCCCTGGGGCTGACCACGGTGCCGGTGGTGATCCTTGATCATCTGACCGAGGCCCAGCGCCGCGCCTATATCCTGGCCGACAATAAGCTGGCGCTGAATGCCGGTTGGGACGACGAGACCCTGGCGGCGGAGCTGCACGCGCTCAACGCCGAGGGCTACGACCTCGACCTGATCGGCTTCTCGGAAGAGGAACTGGACGCCTTGATGGTTCCCCTCGACGACGAGGGCGACGGCCAGGGCGATGGGGATGAAGATGAAATCCCGGAGCCGCCAGCCGATCCGGTGACGCGGCCCGGCGATCTGTGGATCTTGGGCCGCCACCGCATGCTGTGCGGCGACAGCACCAGTGCCACCGACGTGGCGCATCTGCTGGCCGGGGCCAAGCCGCACCTGATGGTGACTGATCCGCCCTACGGCGTGGAGTATGATCCCACCTGGCGGAACGAGGCAGGTGTTTCCTCCACCACCCGCACCGGCAAGGTGGCCAACGATGACCGGGCCGATTGGCGGGAAGCCTGGGCGTTGTTCCCCGGCGAGGTGGCCTATGTCTGGCATTCGGCCATCTACACCAGAACGGTGGCAGACAGCCTGGAGGCCAACGACTTCAAGCTCCGTGCCCAGATCATCTGGTCGAAGAACCGCTTCGTCCTGGGCCGCGGCGATTACCACTGGCAGCACGAACCCTGCTGGTACGCGGTGCGCAAGAGCGGCACCGGCCATTGGCAGGGAGCGCGGGATCAAGCCACCATCTGGGCCATCGGCAATAACGGCGATGAGGACGAAGCCACGGTCCACGGCACCCAGAAGCCGGTGGAATGCATGCGCCGCCCGATCCTCAACAATAGCGCCGAGGGCGATTCGGTCTACGAGCCGTTCGCGGGCAGCGGCACCACGGTGATCGCGGCTGAAACTACGGGCCGCACCTGCTTTGCCATGGAATTGAACCCGGCCTATGCCGACGTGATCGTCGGCCGCTGGCAGAAGCTGACCGGCCAGAAGGCCGTGCTGGACGGCGATGGCCGGAGCTTCGAGGAACTCGCCGCCGGGAAGGCAGTCAGCGCCGGGTAATCCGGCGCAGCGAATGCTGGTACTTAGCGTCGGAGGGCTTCCAGTCAAGCGGCTTGCAGCCAAGGCGCAGGTCGCGCTCCCAGAATTCGAAAATCTGCTGGTTGGAATAGCCCTTGCCCCGGAAGTATTCGAAGTCGCTCTGCGACCACTGCGGATGGGCCTTCAGGGCGGCGGTAGGGCGGACGGTCAGAGCCATGCTACTTGGCCTCCGTACCAGCGGCGTAGGCCGCTTCCAGGGCCTTCTTGATCTGCCATGCCGAAAGTTCGTGGAAGTCCAGGCGGTCGCTGTTCCGGGTCTCCAGGGTTTCCAGGTCCAGGATGGTGGCGGCGATCTTCGCCAGGGCTTGGTCTCGGGTCTGCATGGTGTTGGCCTCCGTTTTGGTGAGGCCAGTAACGCTCTGTTTCGGCTGCTTATCAAGCTGGCTAATCGTGTAATTTCAAGATGGTAGCGTGATGCGCCAATCCCGCCGCATGTCCCTGGTCGAGGCCGCCGCCAACGTGGTAATCGGCTACGGCATCGCCGTCGCCACTCAGGTTATGGTGTTTCCGGTCTTCGGCATTCACATCACCCTGGCCGACGATCTGACCCTCGGCGGGATCTTCGCCCTGGTGTCCCTGCTGCGCGGATTCGTACTGCGTCGGCTGTTCGAACGCCTATCATGGCCGGGACAGCGACAGAAATTCCGGTATCTGCAATGACCCCTGAAATTCCCACCGGGCGTATCGCCGATCTGCTGAGGCAGGCGCGCCGGATCGCCATCGAATACTACCAATTGACCGGCAAGCCGCTGGGGATCACCGGCGAGGTTGGAGAATACGAGGCGGCACACCTTCTCGGCCTCGA
>VBWB01000036.1:47809-67750 GCA_006218045.1 Stygiobacter sp. | reverse complement strand
GGCCACCACCGCCACCCGAGCGCGGCGCACCGCCGCCCGAACGCGGGGCGCCGCCACCGCCACCGTAGCCGCCGCCCTGGCCACCGCCACCATAGCCGCCATCATCGTAGCCACCGCCACCGCCCTGGCCGCCGCCGCCTTCACCGCGACCGCCCAGCAGGGTCAGCTCACCCTTGAAGCGACCGATGACCACTTCGGTGGAATACTTTTCCACGCCCTGCTGGTCGGTCCACTTGCGGGTCTGCAACGCGCCCTCGATATAGACGCTGGAGCCCTTGCGCAAAAAGCGCTCGGCCACGTCGGCCAGATTGGGGTTGAAGATCACCACGCGGTGCCATTCGGTCTTTTCACGGCGTTCGCCGCTGGACCGATCCTTCCAGGATTCCGAGGTGGCGATGTTCAGATTGACGATCTTCGAGCCATCCTGGGCGGTACGGACCTCGGGGTCGCGTCCCAGATTGCCGACCAGAATGACTTTGTTGACGGACCCAGCCATGTCCCCGACTCTCCTGTTGAAACTTGGGGCTGGACAATAGTCCCTTGTCGGTCAAGGTTCAACACCCGACCCCCTGTTGTCGCAATGCACGATATCTGATAGCGTGCGCCACCGCGGGCCGCCAAGTGCCCGCCGCCAAGTTCTGGTTTTTTTAGGGATATCTCCTTTGACCGCCATTCCGTCCCCGTCCCAATTCGACGTTACCCCGGTCACCATCGAGGAAGAGATGCGCCGCTCGTATCTCGATTACGCCATGAGCGTGATCGTGTCGCGCGCCCTTCCCGATGTGCGCGATGGCCTGAAGCCGGTGCACCGGCGCATCCTGTTCGCCATGAAGGAAGGCGGCTACGACTACAACAAGCCGTTCCGCAAATCGGCCCGCATCGTCGGCGACGTCATGGGTAAGTATCACCCCCATGGCGATTCGGCCATTTACGACGCCATGGTGCGCATGGCGCAAAGCTTCTCCATGCGGCTGCCGCTGATCGACGGCCAGGGCAATTTCGGCTCCATGGACGGCGACAAGGCGGCGGCCATGCGCTACACCGAGGCCCGCATGGCCCGGTCGGCCCACTTCCTGATCGAGGACATCGACAAGGACACCGTCGATTTCGGCCCCAATTACGACGATTCTTCGGTGGAACCGCTGGTGTTGCCGGCGCGCTACCCCAATCTGCTGGTCAATGGCGCCGGCGGTATCGCCGTGGGCATGGCCACCAATATTCCGCCGCACAATCTGGGCGAGGTCATCGACGCCTGCTGCGCCATGATCGACAACCCCGACATCACCGCGGAAGAGGTGATGGAACTGGTGCCCGGCCCCGACTTCCCCACCGGCGGCACCATTCTGGGCCGCTCCGGCATTCGCGCCGCCCAACTGACCGGGCGCGGCTCGGTGGTCATGCGTGGCCGCTGCCATGTGGAAGAGGTGCGCAAGGACCGCGAGGCCATCATCGTCACCGAGGTCCCCTATCAGGTCAACAAGGCGCGCATGATCGAGCAGATCGCCGAGTTGGTGCGCGACAAGAAGATCGAGGGCGTCTCCGACCTGCGCGACGAATCCGACCGTGACGGCGTGCGCGTGGTCATCGAGATCAAGCGCGACGCCATCGCCGACGTGGTGCTGGCCCAGCTTTACAAGTTCACGCCCTTGCAGACCTCGTTCGGCGTCAACTCGCTGGCCCTGAACGGTGGCCGGCCGCAGATGATGACGCTGCGCGAGATCATCGCCGCCTTCCTGCGCTTCCGCGAGGAAGTCATCACCCGGCGCACCATCTTTGAACTGGGCAAGGCCCGCGACCGCGCCCACGTGTTGGTCGGCCTGTCCATCGCCGTGGCCAATATCGACGACATGATCAAGCTGATCCGCGAGGCGTCGGACCCGGGCGTGGCGCGTGAACAGCTGATGGCGCGCAAATGGCCGGCCCTGGATGTCGAGCCGTTGATCCGCCTGATCGACGAGCCCGGACGTGGTATCGAGGACGGCACCTATTCGCTGTCGGAAGTCCAGGCCAAGGCCATCCTGGATCTGCGCCTGCACCGCCTGACCGGGCTGGAACGCGGCAAGATCGGCGATGAGTTGCGCGAGATCGGCGAGCAGATCAAGGAATTCCTGGAAATCCTGTCGTCGCGGCCCAAGCTGCTGGAGGTCATGCGCAATGAGCTGATCGACATGCGCAATCAGTTCGCCACGCCGCGTCGCACCACCATCGAGGATTCCGAATTCGAGGCCGATATCGAGGATCTGATCGCCCGCGAGGACATGGTGGTGACGGTGACCAACACCGGCTACATCAAGCGCGTGCCGCTGTCCACCTACCGCGCCCAGAAGCGCGGCGGCAAGGGCCGTTCGGGCATGAGCATGAAGGACGAGGATTTCCTCAGTCAGGTCTTCGTCACCAGCACCCACACCCCGGTGCTGTTCTTCTCCACCACCGGCATCGCCTACAAGCTCAAGGTCTATCGTCTGCCGCTGGGCACGCCGCAGGCCCGGGGCAAGGCCATGGTCAACATCCTGCCCTTGAGCGAGGGCGAGACCATCTCCACCGTCATGCCCATGCCCGAGGACGAAAGCACCTGGGGTGATCTGCACGTGGCCTTCGCCACCTCCAAGGGTGACGTGCGCCGCAACCTGTTGTCCGATTTCGTCGATATCCGCGCCAACGGCAAGATCGCCATGAAATTGAACGATGGTGAACAGCTGATCGCCGTGCAGCCCTGTTCCGACAACGACGACATTCTGCTGGCCACCCGTCTGGGCAAGGCCATCCGCTTCCAGGTCGGCGACGTCCGCGTGTTCAAGGGCCGCGATTCCACCGGCGTGCGCGGTATCCGTCTGGACCAGGCCGATCAGGTCATCTCCATGTCGGTGCTGCGCCATGTGGAATTCGACATGGAAACCCGCGACGCCTATCTGCGCAATGACCTGAGCGGCCTCGAGGCCGAACGCATGAGCGAATCCGAGCAGATGATCCTGACGGTGACCGAAAACGGTTACGGCAAGCGCACCTCGGCCTATGAATACCGCATCACCGGTCGCGGCGGCCAAGGTATCGCCAATATCGACCTGACGGAAAAGAACGGCCCCGTGGTGGCGTCGTTCCCGGTCGGCCACGATGATGAAATCATGCTGGTGTCCGATGGCGGCACCCTGATCCGCATGCCGGTGGACGATATCCGTATTGCCGGACGCAAGACCCAGGGCGTCATCGTCTTGCGCACCGCCGAGAACGAACGGGTGGTTTCCACCGCCCGCCTGTGTGATCTGAACGGCTCCAACGAAGAGTCGGAAGAAGAGTTCGACGAGGGAGACGATACCGCAGCCATACCGCCCGGAGGGGATGATGAGTGAACGGATCGGTCTTTATCCTGGTACTTTCGACCCCATAACCAACGGTCACCTGGACATCGTCACCAGGGCGGCCAAGGTGGTGGACAAGTTGATCGTGGCGGTGGCCATCAATGCCGGCAAGGGGCCGCTTTACTCGCTGGACGAGCGGGTGGAACTGGTCGAGGCGGAAGTGGCCGAAGTGGCGAAACAGCACAATGTCATCATCGAGGTTCGCGCCTTCGATAATCTGCTGGTGGATTTCGCCCGTCATTGCGGCGCGCGCATCATCATCCGCGGCTTGCGCGCGGTGTCGGATTTTGAGTACGAATTCCAGATGGCCGGCATGAATGCCCGGCTGTCGCCGCAGATCGAGACCTTGTTTTTGATGGCGTCGGAACGCTGCCAGTTCATTTCCTCGCGTTTCGTCAAGGAAATCGGTCGCTTGGGCGGCGATATCTCGTCCTTTGTCAGCCCGCGGGTGCGGGCCAGCCTGGACGAGAAATTCAGCATTGAAGGATAAGAGGCGGCAACCGGCCGTCACCCGCGCATGGGAGGATCGATTTGGACCGTGAAAATACCCTGTTTCTCGACCTCAAGGATGGTCGAGTGGTGATCGAGCTGCGCCCCGATCTGGCTCCCAAGCATGTGGCCCGCATCAAGGAATTGGTGCGCCAGGGCTATTATGACGGCCTGAAGTTCCACCGGGTGATCCCCGGCTTCATGGCCCAGACCGGTTGTCCGCAGGGCACCGGCATGGGGGGCTCGGGCCAGAAGCTGGAGGCGGAGTTCTCCAAGGAAAAGCATGTGCGCGGCACCTGCTCCATGGCCCGCGCCGCCAATCCCAATTCCGCCGATTCCCAGTTCTTCATCATGTTCGACCGGTCGCCGCACCTGGATAACCAGTATTCCATCTGGGGTCAGGTGGTCGAGGGTCTGGACTTCGTCGACAACATCAAGAAGGGATCCGCCTCCCGCAACGGCTCGGTGGATGACCCCGATTGCATCGTCAAGCTGACCGTCGCCGCCGATGTCGAGGAATAAGTCCATGTTGAAAAAGATCGCCCTGGCCGCAATCCTGGTGCTGGCCGCCGCCTTTCAGCCGGCTCGGGCCGCCGACCCGGAAAACACCCTGATCATGGACCTGCCCTGGGGCCAGGTGGTGATCGAGATGCGCCCCGATCTGGCGCCCAAGCATGTGGAGCGGATCAAGGAATTGACCCGCAAGGGCTTCTATAACGGCACGGTGTTCCATCGCGTCATCGAAGGCTTCATGGCCCAGGGCGGCGACCCCACCGGTAGCGGCAGCGGTGGTTCCGGCCAGAAGTTGCCGGCGGAATTCTCGGGCGAGCACTTCGTCCGCGGCGTCGTCGGCATGGCCCGGTCCAGCAGCCCCAATTCCGCCGATTCCCAGTTCTACATCATGCTGGCCAGCACTCCGTCGCTGGATGGAAAATACACCATCTGGGGCAACGTCATCCAGGGCATGGAACATGTGGACCGGATCACCAAGGGGACTGACAGCAGCGGCATCGTCGCCAACCCTGACAAGCTGGTGCGCATGCGCGTCGCCGCCGACGTGAAGTGATCGTTTTCCACGGTTGACCGGGACGCATCATATCCCTATGGTGTGCCCCCGTTTTGAAGGTGAGAGCCCGTAGCTCAGTCGGTAGAGCACGTGACTTTTAATCATGGGGTCTCGGGTTCGAATCCCGACGGGCTCACCAAACGAAAGCCGCAGAAACCCTCGGGTTCTGCGGCTTTTCTCTTTTGTTCTCATGCCAAAAAATCGTTCGCGAAATTCGCGGTTTTCCGCCGTTTTCACGGATTACATTTTGTTCCGTGGCGCATGGATGGCGCATGCGCCACCTACATTCCGGAAAAGCGCCGCGCCCTGGACGTGTGGACCGACTATCTGAAAAGCATTGTTGCCCCCGAGGACGGGGGCAACGTGGTGAAGCTGCGCGGGTGAAGTCTACAGCTCGGAAAGCTGCACGACGGTCAAATCGGGAGTGGAGCGGATCGCCTTGTCGTTGGTGATGAAGGCATCACATCCGGTTTCCATGGCCGAAGCCACATGAATGGCATCCACGAGCTTGAAGCGATGCCGTGCGCCGACCTGCGCGGCCCGCTTCACGATATCCATTTCTACCGGCACGAGGTGGAATATCCCCACCTCATCGAAAAGCGTCTCGAACTGTAGGACGGATTCGGTGCGCTCCCGCTTGTGGGCACCGTAAAGGCATTCGCCGACCGCGATTTCGCTGGTTATCAGGGCGATGCCGTTCGCTTCCGCATACTCGAAAAGGGCGTCGGCCATCTTTTGATGGGCCTCGTCGCCTTCGACAAAGTAGATGATGATGTTCGCATCCACATAGAGCTTATGCGCTCCGGCCAGCCTGCTATTCATCGCCCCGGAACTCGTGAATGTCCGCCTCGATCTGCGCCGCGCTCAAAGCGCCGTGCCGCTGCGCCCCCGCCCCCTTGAGCGCCCGCAGCCGCTCAAGCCGGGTCTGGCCCCCGCCTTGATCCTGGACGATTTCCGCAAGGTGCTTGTTCAGCGCCTCTTTCACGATGAAAGACCGCGACCGGTGGGTGCTTTTCGCCGCACGATCCAAGCGGCGGCTGACGTCGTCCGGAATGCGGATGGACAGAGTGGGCATTTTCATAACCTGTGAGGTTAAGGGCTATCTGTCTTGCATTGTATGACAAAGCAAGCGCCTGTCAAATCCAACTCATAAGATAGCGGGCGCAGCCGTCCCCATCCAGGTGCTCCGTTTTCATGTTCGCCCTTCCGAGGCGCACCCGCGCATGGCAGAGCTGCAAGCCCTTGCTTATTCAGGCATGACGGCCAATAGTGCGTCCGTCGCGACGGGGGCCGTCCCCATCGCCGGGAGAGTGTCATGGCGCGCAACGGCCACGAAGAAAAAGTCAGGCTTTTGCGGTCCCTGGCCTTTCGCATTCATCGCAAGGAACCCGCCCATGAGGCGTTGCGCGATTGCTTCGAGGCCGAGGGCCGGGGCGGGCGCCATCGTCAATGGCGCCAGGCCGGCCAGGTGCTGGAAACCGACGGCTTCGTCCCCGCCTTGCTGTCGGCGGAACTGATCGGGGCCGAGGCCGCCATCGTCATGGCCGTGCTGGAAAAGGCCAAGGATCATCGTCTGATGTCCGACGCCATCACCTCCCTGGCCGATCACTGGGAAGCGTCCGATGCGTGAAGGGCCCCAGCCCGCGTCACCGTCGCCACGCTAAGCGTCAGAGCTTAAGAACCTGCAAGCGTCGCAGGTCGTCCGCCGTGGGGGCATTGTTCGCCTTGGCGGCATTGCAGGTGCGGCAGGCGGCGACTTCGTTCGGCCATTCGGTCGCGCCGCCTTGGGATTGCGGCACCACATGGTCGATGGTGGCGGCATCCGGGCGTTTGCGATGGCGCAGCCTTTGGCTCACGGGCGCAGCCATGGCTGTGCCGCAATAAAAGCACAGGCCCCGTTGTTCTTCCCATAATCGCTGGCAACGGCCCCGCCGCCACTGGTCCGACATAACCGAAAGATGCATCCGCCAAGAAAAGGTGGACAAGCTTAACATGTTTTGTTCATCCTTGAACCCCTTGACCGGAGTGACAGAAAAGAAGGCGACAACAGCCTTCAATTCCGGCAGGCAACAATAGGGGTTGGAAATGACGGCAGGACCGGAAGCGTCCAGGCTTGGCGATTTGCCGCCCGATATGCTGGACATCATCCTGGGGCGCCTGCCCGATGCGGTGATCAGCGTCGGTGCCGATGGGCAAATCCTGTGGATCAGTCCCAATGTCAGGCGCCTGCTTGGCTATGACGCGGAAGAACTGGTTGGGCGCGATGTCAGCGTCATTTATGCCATGGTGTCCGACCGCAAGGTCGTGCTTGATCTGGTCCGCGCCGGTCGGGGCGAGGCGGTGCGGGTCGAGTTCCAGGCCCGTGCCAAGAATGGCGGCGAGGTCTGGGTGGTGGCCTATGGCTGTGCCGTCTTCGACGACCAGGGCCGCTTCAACGGTGTGCGCGGGGTGCTGCGCGACATCAGCGAAAACCACCGCATGCGCAAGACGCTGGAAGACAGCGAAGACCGCTTCCGCCGTTTGTCCGACATCACCAACGAGGCGATCTGTATCCATTTCCAGGGCCGCATCCTCGACTGCAATCGTGCTTTCCACGATCTGTTCGGCTATGAGCGGGCCGATTTCGAGACCTTGACCGCCTGGAACGTCATTCATACCGATGATTTACCGCTGGCCAAGGAAATGGTCCGCCTCCAGCATCAGAAGCCCTATGAAGTCCGCGGCGTGCGCAAGGATGGCTCGATCTTTCCCATGGAAATCCATTCCAAGGAAAGCTGGATGGGCGATGTCGCCGTGCGCGTCACCTGTATCCGCGACCTGACCGAGCAGAAGAAAGCCGAAACCAGCCTTAATCTGCTGTCGCAGGCGGTCGAGCAAAGCCCGGTGGCGGTGGCGGTGGTGACCGATCAGGGCGTGGTGGAATACGTCAATCCGGCCCATCAGCGGATCACCGGCCATGCCGCCGATACCGTTATCGGGCATCCGTTGGCCGGATTGTATCCGGGGCAATCCCGCGCCTGGTTCGGCGAAATGTGGCAAGCCTTGCGCCGTGGCGCCGATTGGGGCGGCGAGGTGCCGGTTGCCGGTGGGGACGGCAAGCTGCGCTGGCACCAGATTTTCGCCTCGCCGGTGGCCCCGCAAGGCCACGAGATCACCCACCATCTGGTGGTGATCGAGGATGTGTCCTTGCGCAAGGAACAGGATCGCAAGATCCTGCATCAGGCGCTTTATGACGGCCTGACCGATCTGCCCAATCGGGCCATGGCGCTGGACCGTCTGACGGTGGCGACGGAAGAGGCGCGCGATGCCGGCACCCGGGTCGGCCTGCTGTTCGTCGATCTGGATGATTTCAAAGGCATCAACGATTCCTTGGGCCATGAATATGGCGACGAATTGCTGATCCTGGCGTCGGAACGCCTGTGCCAGGCGGTGGGTGAAGGCGGCATGGTCGCCCGCTTCGGCGGTGACGAATTCCTGGTCATCCTGCCGCTGGTATCGCCCGAACAGGCCGAGTGGGCGGCGGACAGGATCGTCCAGGCCTTTGTCGAGCCTTTCACCATCAGCCGCCGCGACCTGATCACCACCGCCAGTATCGGCGTGGCGCTCTATCCGGAAGACGGGCGGACGCCGCAAACCCTGCTGCGTAATGCCGATATCGCCATGTACCAGTCCAAGCTGGCCGGACGGAACCGCTATTGCTGCTTCACCTCCCGCATGAACGACGAGGCCGAGGCCCGCCTCAGGCTGGAAAGCGAATTGCGCCGCGCCGTCGGCACCGAGCAATTGTTCCTGCATTTCCAACCGCTGGTGAATGTGGAAAACGGGCGCGTTGCCGGGATCGAGGCGCTGTTGCGCTGGAATAACCCTGAGTTGGGCAACGTGCCGCCCGACCGTTTCATCCCCCAGGCGGAGACGTGCGGCCTGATCGTCCCCATCGGTCGCGACGTCCTGCGCCAAGCCTGCCTGACGGCGCTGCCCTGGCTGCAAGGCGGCCATCCCGATCTGCTGTTGTGCGTCAACGTCTCGCCCCGGCAATTCCAGGACGGCGCCTTCCTTGACGACGTCCGCACCATCTTGGGTGAAACCGGCTTTCCCGCCGGCAATCTGGAACTGGAAATCACCGAAGGCCTGTTGCTGAAGGAACGCGGCGATATCGACGGCCTGTTGCAAGGCTTGCATGACATGGGCGTGCATCTGGCCATCGACGATTTCGGTACCGGCTATTCGTCGCTGAGTTACCTGGAGCGCTATCCGTTCCATACCTTGAAGATCGACCGCTCCTTCATGATCGGCATGCTCGAGCGGCATGAACGCAAGGTTTTGGTGGATACCATCGTCGCCATGGCCACCGGCTTGGGGTTGAAGGTCATCGCCGAGGGGGTGGAAACCGCCGAACAACTGGCCCGGCTGCGGGCCATCGGCTGCGATCTGGCCCAGGGTTATCTGTTCAGCCGTCCGGTGCCGGCGGATCAGATTTTCGCCCTGCTCGACAATCGCTTCGGCCTGGATGAGCGGGGACCGGGACCGTCGGTGCATCTGCACTGATGCGCCCCATCTGCCTGTTCACCGATTTCGGCCCCACCGGTCCCTATGTGGGCCAGGTCAAGGCCGCGCTCCATGTCCACGCTCCCGGTGCGCCGGTGATCGACCTGATGGCCGACGCCCCCGCTTTCGATCCCATGGCCTCGGCCTATCTGCTGGCGGCATTGTTGCCGCGGATGCCGGCGGATGCGGTGGTCATGGCGGTGGTCGATCCCGGTGTCGGCGGTCCCCGGCTGCCGCTGATCGTTCAGGCCGATGGGCGCTTTCTGGTCGGCCCCGATAACGGCCTGTTGGCGTTGGCCCAGCGTTGGGCGGCGAGCAGCCGGGTTTGGGCCATCACCTGGCAACCGCCGACACTGAGCGCCACCTTTCACGGTCGCGACCTGTTCGCCCCAATGGCGGCGGCGCTGGCCGCCGGCACCGGCCCGGATGATCTGGCCGTTGCATTGAACCAGGGCATTGTCGGCAGCGATTGGCCCGACGATCTGGCCCGCATCGTCTATATCGACCCCTACGGCAACGCCATGACCGGTTTGCGCGGCTCTTGCATCCTCGCCGAGCAATTCCTGCGCGTTGGGCAATATATCTTGCCGCCGGCACGAACCTATTCCGACCATGCGCTGGGGGCGGGTTTTTGGTACGTGAATTCCATCGGTCTGGTGGAAATATCGGTCAATTGCGGCCACGCCGCCCGGCAATTAGCCCTGAATGTTGGGGATATCGTCGTCTGTGACGAAAAAAATGTTCCCACATAGGGGAAAATTCCGATGCCATCCCATATGGGAAATTATAATGTTTTTTCGGAATGGTTCGGGGGTTGTAAGCAATGGGATATGTGGTGAAGTTCTGGGGCGTGCGCGGAAGCATCGCCTGTCCTTCGCCCGACCATGTGGTCTATGGCGGCAACACTTCGTGCGTTGAATTCCGCCTGGGTGACAATGTCCTGATCTTTGATGCCGGTACCGGCATCCGCTTGCTGGGACGCGATCTGTTCAAGCGCGGCACCTCTTCGGCAACGCTGATGTTCACCCATACCCATTGGGATCACATCAACGGCTTTCCCTTTTTCGCCCCGGCCTTCAACCCGGCCTTCGGCTTGCGGGTGATGGCCGGCCATCTGGACGGCCAAGCCGGCGCCATCGAGGCGGTGCTGGCCAAGCAGATGGAGAACCCGACTTTTCCCGTCCCCTTGGAGACCATGCGCAGCCGCTTGAGTTTTCATGATTTCCGCGCCGGTGATGAACTCCACCCGCTGGACGGCGTGGTGGTGAAGACGGCCCCCTTGCGCCACCCCAATCAAGCCACCGGCTATCGGGTGGAATACGAAGGCAAATCTGTGTGTTACATCACCGATACCGAACACGTGCCGGGCCAGCCCGATGAAAACGTGTTGGGTCTGATCCAAGGTGCCGACCTGGTCATCTATGACAGCACCTATACCGACGACGAGTTTCCGGCCAAGGTCCATTGGGGCCATTCCACCTGGCAGGAAGGCATTCGGCTTTGTCAGGCCGCCGGGGTCGGGCGTCTGGCCATCTTCCACCATGATCCCGACCACGACGACGTCTTCATGGCCAAACTGGAAGCCGAGGCCAAGCAGGCCTGGGATGGCACCCTGGTCGCCCGCGACGGCATGGAAGTGACCGTCGACTGATCGGCGTTGCGGCAGAGGTGCGAGTCTTCTGGAAAAGCTCATCCCTCATCAAGGCCGCCCCAATCCGCCGCCAAGGCATCCAGGAACAGTCGCACGGCGGGCAGCAGACCGCGCCGCGACGGATAGACGGCATGGATCAGGCCGCGCGGCGGCGTCCAGGCGGTCAAAATCTTCTCCAAGACTCCTACCCGCAAATCATCTGCCACCATCAGGCTGGGCAATTGGACGATACCGATGCCGGCCCGCGCCGCGTGGCGCAACGCCACCATGTCGTCCGTGATCAGACGCGGCTGGTACGGAACCTCGATGCCCTCGCCCGCCCCGTCCACCATAGGCCAGAAATAGCGGTCGCCGGCCCTGGTCATGCCCAGGCTGGGCAAGGCGGATAACTGGTCGGGGGTTTGCGGGCGCCCCAACCGCTCCAACAATGCCGGCGCCCCGACCAGATAGCCCTGGTGGCGCTCCAGTACCTTGATGATCAGCCCGCTATCCTCCAGGGGCGGCATGCGCACGCGGATGGCCAGATCGAAACCCTCCTCGATCACATCGACGCGGCGGTTGGTGGCCTCCAGGTGGATGCGCACGCGTGGATGCTCGGCGAGAAAGCGGGCGATGATCGGCCCCACCTTGCTTTGCGCCAAGGCCACCGGACAGGACAGGCGGATCAGCCCCTGCGGCTCGGCCTGGGAATGCTGCACCGCCTCTTCCGCCGCCTCGGCCTCGATGACCATGGCGCGACAGTGGCGGTAATAGTCCTGGCCGAACTCGGTCAAGGCGAAGCGCCGGCTGGACCGTTGCAACAGCCGCACCCCCAAACCCTCTTCCAACCGCGCCACCCGGCGGCTGAGTTTGGACTTTGGCAGGCCCAAGGCGCGAGCGGCGGCGGAAAAGCCGCCATGCTCGACCACCTGGGTGAAATAATAAAGATCGTTCAGATCGCGCATGGTCAGCTCATCGTTCCATCAGTGGAACACAGCGTGCCGAAATTACCGACTATTGGCAATGTCGTCATGAGAATAAGGTGCACGGCAGATCAAAACCGCATCCCCGACGAGGCCTGACATGAACATCCTGCATATTGATTCCAGTGCCCTTGGCGACGCCTCGGTGTCGCGCCAGCTGACCGCCGGCATCGTTGCCCAACTGCGCCAGGGCAATCCCGCCGCCACCGTCACCTATCGCGATTTGGCCGTCTCCCCGCCCGACCATCTGAGCGGCGAGCTGATGCAGGTGGTCAAGTTCCAGAATGTCGATGGCCTGACCGCGCGCCAGCAGCAGGAACTGGCCCTGACCAATCAATTGGTCGAGGAATTGCTGGCCGCCGACGTGATGGTGATCGGCGCTCCCATGTACAATTTCAGCGTCCCCACCCAGTTGAAGGCGTGGATCGATCGCATCGCCCAGCCGGGCCGCACCTTCCGCTACACCGCCACCGGCCCCGAGGGTCTGGCCGGCGGTCGCAAGGTGATCATCGCCTCGACCCGTGGCGGTCTTTATGCCGGCACCGCCTATGAAACCGCCATGGACCACCAGGAAGCCTTCCTCAAGGCCGTCTTGGGCTTCATCGGCATCAGCGACGTGCAGGTGATCCGGGCCGAGGGCGTGGCCATGGGGCCGGAAGCCCGTGACAAGGCGCTGGCAGCCGCCCGGGGCGAAATCGTCAAACTGGCGGTCTGAGCTTTTTCTGACGGCCCCCGGTGACGGGGGCCGTCACTTCGCGCCATTGCCCCGGCGCCAGCCCGGCCAAACTCCAATCGCCCACCGCCCAGCGGATCAGCCGCAGGGTGGGAAAGCCCACCGCTGCCGTCATCCGCCGCACCTGACGGTTTCGCCCTTCGTGCAAGGTCAGCTTGATCCAGGCGGTGGGAATGGCGGCCCGCCGGCGGATGGGGGGATGGCGCGGCCACAGCCAATCGGGCGCGGCCACCAGTTCCGCCCCCGCAGGCAGGGTCGGCCCGTCCTTCAGCGTCACGCCCTGACGTAATCGCGCCAAGGCCTCGGGGGTGGGAACGCCTTCCACCTGGGCGAAATAGGTTTTCGCCAGCTTGTGGCGCGGTTGGGCAATGCGGGCGATCAGTGACCCGTCATCGGTCAGCACCAGCAATCCTTCCGAATCGCGATCCAGTCGCCCTGCCGGGTAAACCCCCGGCACATCCACGTAATCGGCCAGGGTCGCACGCCCGGCCTCGCGGTCGGTGAATTGGGTCAGAACGTCATAAGGCTTGTTGAACAGGATCAACCGAGGCAAAACACGTCTCCACGCCAATTCCGACGGATACCGCCCCATGGCCCAGCCGAAACTGCACCGCATTGGTGGCCTGCCCGCCGTCGCCGCCTTGTTCCAGCGCGACCCCGGGCGGGTCGAGCGGCTGTTCTTCGACGACCGCATGAAAGCCGAAGCCCAGCCCTTGTGCCAGCAGATGGCGGCGGCACGCAAGCCGTTCCGTCACGTCCCCACCGAGGAATTGACCAAGGTCGCCGGCACGCCCTTGCACGGCGGCATCGTCGCCGTTTGTCACCCCAAGGGGTTGACGCCGTTCGAGGCGGTGAAAAGCTTCAACTGGGCCAAGGCCAGGGAACCATTGGTCATCTTGGACGGCATCGGCAATCCGCACAATCTGGGGGCCATCGCCCGCACCATGGCCTTCTTCGGCCTCGGGCGCCTGATCGTCTCCGACCACCCGGAACAGGCGCTGCCGTCGGACGCCGCCTTCCGCATCGCCGAAGGCGGGCTGGAATGGGTGGAGGTCTATCAGGTTCCCAATCTGGCCAAGGCGCTGCCGCGTCTTAAACCACATTATCAGGTCATCGGCACAGCGCTGGGCGCCCACCGGTCGATGAGGGAGACTTTTTCAAGCAATGACAAGCCGTTGGCGCTCGTTCTTGGCAACGAAGAGGAAGGCCTTCCCGCCGCCACCCTGGCCGCCTGCGACGACATCGTCACCATCCCCGGTTCGGGCCGGGTGCAGTCGCTGAACGTCTCGGCCACCGCCGCCATCCTCATCCATCTGCTGGCCGGCGGCATGGGATAAAGGCCAACGGAAGAAGGCTTGACGTTTGATCGACAGAATACGAACAAGGGCAACCCCCGACCCTCCACCTATTGGCGGGTCAGCTTTTTGATGAAGATCCAGTAGGTGCCCAGGATCGGACTGGTCTTCAAGTGGATGCGCACCTTATAGGGCAGGTCGCCGACGGCACAGTCGAACACCGCGTTCATGCTACCCGCATCCACACCACGGCGAAACTCGTCGCGGATCATGGATTGCGCCGCCCACGGCGCCGTGCGGGCAAAGAAATCCACCCCGGCCCTGGTGACGGCCGCGGCGGCATCATCCCCCGGTTCGGTGTCGATATAGCTGACCACGGCGCCGTCACGGTCGAGCTCGATGGCGCCAAAAGGCAATGCCTGGACTTCAGCGACGGACAATCTTGTCAACGGATTATCATGATCATCTTGCATAAATGCAAAGACGGTCATGTTCCAAGGTCCGGCCTGAGTAGTGATGCTTGGCATATCTAGTTCTTTTAGCCCTATTCCCAAGTGGGAAATTTGCCGTATTATCCGGCTCTGGTCCACAGGGAAAACGCGGCTAGGGCTTATGGAAATCGTCGAGCACAACGGAAGACTTCTGATCGATCTGCCGGCAGTGCTTGGTCTGCCCGCAGCGGCGGAGCTTCGCGACTTGCTGATCGATGCCGCCGCCCGTGATACCGCCGCCGACATTGTTCTTAACTTCAATAATGTTGAGCGTATTTCAACCGCCGCCGCCCAGGTGATCCTGGCCGGTGCCGCCGCCTTGCGGCTGGCGGCGCGGCGCATGGACGCCGAAGCGGTGCCGGAACCGGTGACCGCCGCTTTCACCACCTTGGGCCTGACGGCTCAATTGAACCAACTGACCACCCCTTGACAGCTGACAGAGGATGAACATGGCTAAGTGCGTTCTGGCCGTCGACGATTCAAAAACCATGCGCGACATGGTGTCGTTCACCCTGCGCGGCGCCGGCTACACCGTGGTCGAGGCCGAGCACGGCGTCGCCGCCTTGAAGGTTCTGCAAGGCCAGAAGGTCGACGTCATCATCACCGACATCAACATGCCGGAAATGGACGGCATCACCTTGGTCCGCCGGGTGCGTGGTCTGCCCAACCATGCCGGCACCCCCATCCTGATTCTGACCACCGAAAGCGACCAGAGCAAAAAGGACGAGGGCCGTGCCGCCGGCGCCACCGGCTGGATCGTCAAGCCGTTCAGCCCCGACAAGCTTTTGCAGATCGTCGCCAAGGTCTGCCCCTAAGGCCTATCCCGGTAAGGAAGGAATGGCGAGATGTCCGACGACCAAGGTTATGACCTGTCACAGTTCAAGGCGACCTATTTCGAGGAATGCGCCGAACTGTTGGCCATGGCCGAGGAGACCATCGCCCGCTTACAGGAAGGAACCGGCAGCGACGAGGATTTGAACGCGGTCTTTCGTTGCGTCCACTCCATCAAGGGCGGTGCCGGCGCCTTCTCGTTCGAGGAACTGGTCCATTTCGCCCATGTGTTCGAGACGGCGCTAGACCATCTGCGCTCGGGCAAGGTGGAGATGTCCTCGCACGTGGCCGATCTGATGGTGCGCGGCAACGACATTCTGGGCGATTTCGTCCGTGCCGCCCAGGCCGATACCGCCCTGCCCGCCGATCATGGCGCCGACATCCTGGCGCAATTGGCGGCCCTGACCGGTGCGGTGCCGGTGGTGGTGGCGAAAAAGCCGGCCACGGCCAGCGCACCGCCGCCGCTGCCGACGGTTGAAAAAACCTTCAGCATCCGTTTTCACCCCAGCCCCGATATGCTGCGCACCGGTAACGAGCCGCTGCTGATGCTGCGCGAACTGGGTAGCCTGGGGCGGATGAGCGTGATCGCCGACACCAATGGCTTGCCCGCCCTGACCGAGATGGATGCCTTGCATTCCTATCTGTCGTGGACCTGCACCCTGATCACCAGCCATGACCGTACCGCCATCGACGAGGTGTTCGAGTTCGTCGCCGGCGACACCGCCCAGGTGATCGTCACCGAGGAAGGCGCCGCCACCGCCGCCATCATTCCGGCCCACGGCGAGGAAGGCGATGGTTGGGGCCTGTTCGCGCCGCTCGCCGCCGACGATACCGCCAAGGGCGAGGAAGGCGACGGCTGGGGGCTGTTCGCACCGCTGCCCGGCACCGCCCAACCGGCGCAAGCCGCGCCCAAACCCGCTGCCCTCGCCGCCAATACGGCCAATGCCCCGGCGGCGGGCGGCAATGCCGTCCATACCGCCTCGATCCGCGTCGATCTGGACAAGATCGACCGTCTGGTCAACATGGTGGGCGAACTGGTCATCACCCAGGCCATGCTGGGCCAGCAGGCCAGCGGCTTCACCGTCGAATCGCACCCCGAGTTGATCCAGGGACTGCAAGAGCTGTCGCACCACACCCGCGAATTGCAGGAAAACGTCATGGCCATCCGGGCGCAGCCGGTCAAGGCGCTGTTTTCCAAGGCGCCGCGTCTGGTCCGCGATCTGTCGACCAAGCTGGGCAAGCAGGCCCGCCTGGTGATGAGCGGTGAAAACACCGAGGTGGACAAGACCGTCATCGAACAATTGTCCGATCCCCTGACCCACCTGATCCGCAATGCGCTCGATCACGGCATCGAAACGCCGGAAGAGCGCATGGCCATGGGCAAACCGGCGGAGGGCACCATCCATCTGGCGGCGCAACACCGCTCGGGCCGCATCTTCATCGAAATCCAGGATGACGGGCGCGGCATCGACCGCGAGCGCGTGCTGGCCAAGGCCGTGGAAAAGGGGCTGGTGGAACGCGGTCAGCAATTGACCGACGAACAGATCGACATGCTGATCTTCGCGCCGGGCTTTTCCACCGCCGCCGAGGTCTCCGACGTGTCGGGACGCGGCGTCGGCATGGACGTGGTGCGCAAGAACATCCAGGACGTGGGCGGACGCGTGGTGGTGCAATCCACCCCCGGGGCCGGCTCGCGCTTCATCCTGTCGCTGCCGCTGACCCTGGCGGTGATGGACGGCATGCTGGTGCAGGTGGGCGGCCAACGCTATGTGCTGCCGCTCACCAATATCGTCGAATCGCTGCGCCCCACCGCCCAGCAGGCCCGCTCGCTGGTGGATGTGGGCGAGGTGCTGACCATTCGCGGCGAATACATCAACCTGATGCCGCTGCACGTCGTTTTCGGCATTGATGGCGCCATCACCGACCCGACCAAGGGACTGGTGGTGATCGTCGAGACCGAGGGCGGCGAACGGGTCGGCCTGCTGGTGGACGAGTTGCTGGGACAGCAACAGGTGGTGATCAAATCGCTGGATTCCAATTTCCGCCCGGTGCGCGGCATTTCCGCCGCCACCATCCTGGGCGACGGTCGTGTCGCCCTGATCCTGGATGTCAGCGCCCTGCGACACATGGGGGCCTTGGCCCTGGCGGCGCAATGAGATTACCCATGAACGCATGCGGGGGCTTTGTCTTCAGCCGCCGCCCGCATCGCCCGAATGATATTGTTTTGGTTAGCACCTGCGAGAGGAATGGATAATGCAGAACGCTACCCCCGTTTCCGAAATCCAGGCCGGTGGAACGCGCCAGTTCATCTCGTTCACCATCGGTGAGGAAGAATATGGCGTCGACATCATGGCCATCCGCGAGATCAAGGGATGGACGGCGTCGACCGAGCTGCCCAACACGCCCGAATACATGCGCGGCGTCATCAATCTGCGCGGCGCCATCGTGCCCATCTTCGACTTGCGGTCGCGCTTTTCCGGCGGTCTGACCCAGGCCTCGGCCCGACACGTCATCATCGTCGTCTCGGTGCATGACCGGGTCATCGGCATCCTGGTGGATGCCGTCGCCGACATCATCACCGTCTCCGCCGCCGACATCCAACCGGTGCCCGAATTGGATCATCATGATCATTCGGGCTTCCTGACCGGCCTGGTCACCGTCGATGGCCGCATGGTCGCCCTGCTCGACCTGCATCAACTGTTCGATATCGAATTGGTCGCCGACGCCATCACCGCGGCCGCGTGATCCAAGGGGGAATTAACATGTCGACCAAAACTTCCGGCCTGACGGTCAAGGGCCGCATCTATGGCGGTTTTCTACTGATCCTGGTCTTCCTGGCCGCGGTCGCCACCTTTGCCTTCCTCGGCTTCTCCGGGGTTGAGAAAGGCACCAGGGATCTGGCCTTCGTCTCGGAGGCCAGCTTGCGCGTGTCGCAGATCGAACGCGAGGTGGTGGGCCTGCGCCGCAACGCCTTCCAGTATGCGGAAAAGGGCGACAAGAAGGCGCTGGATCGCATCCACGAGTTGGAACCGTCCTTGCGCAAGAACCTGAAGGAGGCCATTGCCGCCACCGTCAGCACCGAACGCAAGGCCAATCTGGAACGTATGTCCCAGTTGTTCGAGCAGTACATGGTCAACCTCAACCGCGGCGTCGAGCTTAAAAACAAGCGCGATGAAATCTTCAGCGCCAAATTGGTGCCCATCGCCAACGACTTGACCAAGACCCTGTCCACTCTGTTGGACGCCACCTTGGCCAGCAACGACATGGAAACCGCCGCCTATGCTGGCAAGGCGCAGGAACAGATGCTGCTGATGCGCATCCAGGCGCTGCGCTTCATCGACAACCCGATCCAATCCATTGTCGATGTCTACAAGGAACAGAACCTGTCGGCGACCAAGAACATCAAGATCTTGTCCGACAGCGAAAAAGACCCGGAACATCGCCGCTCCATCGATTTCGCCCGCGATAACCTGCCCAATTACGACCGGCTGTTCCTGGAAATGGCCCAGTTGACCATGCAGGTCGATACCTTGATCAACAAGGAAAACGCTGCCCTGGCCACCGAGTTCGCCGAACTGGCGACCAAGACCAAGGCTTCCCAGGTGGTCTATATGGCCGAATTGGAAGAAAGCACGCTGGACGCGGCGGAAACCCAGAAGCTGACCACCACCATCGTCTCGTTGGTGGCCATCGGTCTGGGCCTGCTGTTCGCCTGGCTGATCGCCCGCTCCATCATCACCCCGATCAGCGCCATGACCGGGGCCATGGGCGAGTTGGCCGGCGGCAAGTTGACCGTCACCGTCCCCGCCCTTGAGCGCACCGACGAAATCGGGGAAATGGCCCAGGCGGTGCAGGTGTTCAAGCAAAACGCCGTCGACAAGCAACGCATGGAAGAGGAACAGCGCGCCCGCGAGGAAGCCGAGCGTCAGGCCGAGGCGACCCAGCGCGCCCGCGAGGCGGCCATCGTCGCCGAAGTGGCGGGAGTGGCCAAGGCGGCGTCGGAAGGCGATCTGGATCGCCGCATCGATCTGGCCGGCAAGGACGGCTTCCTGCTCAGCCTGTGCGATGGTGTCAACAATCTGGTCAAGCTGACCGGCATCGCGCTCAACGACGTCGCCTCGGTGCTGTCGTCGGTGGCGCGCGGCGACCTGACCCAGCGTATCACCAACAATTACGCCGGCGTGTTCGGCCAGCTCAAGTCCGACGTCAACCAGACCGCCGACAAGCTGTTCGAGATCGTCACCAACATCAACTCGGCCGCCGGCCAGATCGGTTCCGCCGCCTCGGAAGTGGCCGCCGGTTCACAGGATCTGTCGGAACGCTCGGAACAGCAGGCCAGCGCCCTGGAAGAAACCGCGGCGTCCATGGAAGAACTGGCCGCCACCGTGCGCCAGAACGCTGCCAATGCCCAGCAGGCCAACCAGCTGGCCGCCGGTGCCCGCGAAGTCGCCGCCGGTGGCGGCCAGGTGGTCGCCGATGCCATCGGCGCCATGGGCCGCATCGAATCCTCGTCGCAGAAGAT
>VBWB01000036.1:0-47746 GCA_006218045.1 Stygiobacter sp. | reverse complement strand
GGCGCCGATCTGGTCAAGGGCGCCGGCAAGACCCTGGAAGACATCCTGGGCAGCGTGAAAAGGGTGGCCGACATCGTCGCCGAAATCGCCGCCGCCAGCTCCGAGCAGGCGTCGGGGATCGATCAGGTCAATTCCGCCGTCAGCCAGATGGACGAAATGACCCAGCAAAACGCGGCTTTGGTGGAAGAATCCGCCGCCGCCGCCCATGCCCTGGAGGACCAGTCGCGCGAACTCAACCGGTTGATGGGCTTCTTCCATACCGGCAATGAGCATGCTTCCGCCCAGGTGGAACAGGTGGTGGTGCGCAGCACCAAACCCGCCGTCAAGGCCAAGCCGGCGGTCAAGGTGGCGGTGAAGCCGGCGGTGAAGCCGGCGCTCATGCGCAAGCCGGTGGCCAAATCCGCCTCGGCTTCCCCTTCGCCCACCCCATCCGCTTCCAAGGATGAAGATTGGGCGGAATTTTAGTACGCTTATAAAAGTCCCCCCGCCGTGATCGTCGCGGCGGGGGTGTTCCCTGGGGGGGGTCGTGAGCAGCCGGCAAGAAACCGCCAACGGTCAGCGCCGTGAATTTGAACTGGGTGACGAAGAATTCCGTTTCCTGGCGTCGTTCATGTCGAAAGAGACGGGCATCGTCCTGTCCGATCACAAGCGGGACATGGTCTGTGGTCGTCTGGTCAAGCGCCTGCGCGCCTTGGGATTGCGGGAATTCACCCAGTATTGCGATATGCTGCGCGGCCCCCAGGGCCACGCCGAGGTGGAAAATCTGGTTAACGCCATCACCACCAACATCACCAATTTCTTCCGCGAGCCCCATCATTTCGACCATCTGCGCGATCAGGTTCTGGCGCCGCGCCTGACCGAACGCCCCCGCCGTCCGCGCGTGCGCATCTGGTCGGCGGGCTGTTCCACCGGGGAAGAGCCCTATTCCATCGCCATGACCATGGCCGATGCGCTCAAGGGCTGCGACGGCTGGGATGCGTTGGTGCTGGCCACCGACATCGACACCAATGTGTTGCGCCGGGGGGAAGCAGGGCTTTACCCCATCGCTGCCCTTGACCATATCCCGGAAAGCTATCGCAAGCGCTTCGTCCGCCGCGCCCATGACGCGGACAAGGTGCAGATGGCCGACGAAATCCGCCGGCTGATCCGTTTCCGCCGGCTCAACCTGCATGAAAGCTGGCCGATGAAAGGATTGTTCGACGCCATTTTCTGCCGCAACGTCGCCATCTATTTCGACAAGCCGACCCAGCGCCAGTTGTTCAACCGCTATGCCGATCGCCTGTTCATGGGCGGCATCCTCTATCTTGGCCACGCCGAAAGCCTGATCGGGGTCACCGACCGCTTCGAGGCGGTGGACAAGACATCGTACCGGCGGATCAAATGAGCGCCGATTCCTGGGGCGCATCGGCGGAAGAAGCCGAGCGGCGGCGCTGGTTCGACCCCACCTTCAAGATCATGGCCATCAAGGTGCTGCCGGGGGAACATTACGTTTCCACCGCCGGCCAGGAGATGATCGTCACCGTGCTGGGCTCGTGTGTTGCCGCCTGCGTCTGGGACACCCGCATGCGCATCGGCGGCATGAATCATTTCATGCTGCCCGATTCCGGCTCGGGCGGAGATGTGCCGGTGGACAAGGCCATGCGCTTCGGCAATTTCGCCATGGAAGAGCTGATCAACGACGTGTTGCGCCGTGGCGGTCGCCGCGACAGTCTGGAAATCAAGGTGTTCGGCGGCGGCAACGTGCTGCCCGGCATGGGCGGCGCCGGTACCGGCTCGGCCCCCATCGGCGACCGCAACGCCCTGTTCGTGCGGCAATATCTGAAGGAAGAAGGCTACCGCATCGCCGCCGAGGATCTGGGCGGCCCGCATCCGCGCCGCATCCATTTCTTTCCGCGCCTGGGCAAGGTCATCCGCCTGTTCCTGAAAAAGGACGTGGAACGCGCCGTGCTCAACCGCGAAATGTCCTATCGCTCGCGCCTGCAGACCGTCCAGGTCGAAGGCGAGATCGAATTGTTCGATTAGAGGCTCGCCATGCCCAACCGTATCACCCGCGTGCTGATCGTCGATGATTCCGCCCTGATGCGGCAGATGCTGGCCAGCATCCTGTCGTCGGATCCGGGTATCGAGGTGGTCGGCACCGCCCCTGACCCGTTGGTGGCGCGGGAAAAGATCAAGGCGTTGAACCCGGACGTGCTGACGCTCGACGTGGAAATGCCGCGCATGGACGGCCTGGCTTTCCTGGAAAAGCTGATGACGCTGCGCCCCATGCCGGTGGTGATGGTGTCGTCATTGACGGAAAAAGGCGCCGAAGTGACCATGCGGGCCATGGAATTGGGGGCCGTCGACGTTTTCTGCAAACCCGTGGACCTGGCCGGCGGCGGCTTGCAGGCCCAGGCCAAAATCCTGATCGAAAAGGTCAAGGCGGCGGCCTCCGCCCGCGTCCGTTCGCTCAGCGACCGCCCGGTCCGGCCGCCGCCCCGTCTGGCCGTCACCACCCTTTACAAATCCACGGATCGGCTGGTGGCCATCGGCTCGTCCACCGGCGGGGTCGAGGCCTTGCGCGACATCATCCTGGCCCTGCCCGCCGATTCGCCCTCCATCGTCATCACCCAGCACATTCCGCCGAAATTTTCCGCCAGCTTCGCCGAGCGGCTGGACAGCTTGGCCGCCGTCCGCGTCAAGGAAGCCAGCGACGGCGAACGCATCATGGCCGGCCATGTCTATATCGCCCCGGGCGACCGTCATCTGGCGGTACACCGTTCCGGCGCCCAGTTGATCACCCAATGCCATGACGGCGCCCTGGTCTGCGGCCACAAGCCCAGCGTCACCGTCTTGTTCAATTCGGTGGCGGAAGCCTGTGGCGCCAAGGCGGTGGGGGTAATCCTGACCGGCATGGGCCGCGACGGCGCCGACGGTCTTCTGGCCATGCGCAAGGCCGGCGCCGTCACCATCGGCGAGGACGAATCGTCGTGCGTGGTCTATGGCATGCCGAAAGCGGCTTTTGATTTGGGGGCGGTGGAAAAACAACTTCCGCTATCGCGCATCGCCGAAGAAATCCTTAAGCTGTGCCGCCAGGATGTGGCAAGGACGTGACATGAACGACAACGCTTCCCTTTTGGAATTACTGGCCCACTGGCAGGCTTTTTCACAGTTGCAGCAACGCGCTTTCGAGTTCCTTGCCTCGGAAGCCATGGCCACCGGTCAGGAATTCGAGGATTCCACCGCCGGCGCCACCGGCGTGCTGATCCGCATCGGCCAGTTCGCCGGTGAAAGCGAAGCGGGCGAATTGCAGGTGCGGACCAATGAAGTGGTGCAGCGCCTGCAAGCCGCCGACCGCTCGCGCCAGGGTCTGGAACAGGTGGCCTCGGTGCTGACCACCCTGCGCCGCCAGCACGAGGAATTGGAGAACAAGACCCGCCAGTGCGCCCCCTCCCATATGGACGGGACGGTAACAGCGCAATGGATCGAGGCACTCGGCCAAAACGTGTCCCTGGCCGATTGGCGCCGCCGCCTGATCGATGCGCTCAATGGCCGTACCCCGGAATGCGGGAGAAGAGCCGAAGACGAGATGGAATTGTTCTGACCCATCCCTTTTGAGAGGGATCACTCACTTTTAGGGCGAAAGCGTATGACCGACCTCTCCATTGGGCAAGGCTGTGACAATCGGTGCGCGACGCCCTTGGATTTTTCTTTCACCATGGCCTTTCAGCCGGTGGTGGATGTGGCACAGCGCCGCATCTACGCTTATGAAGCCTTGGTGCGCGGCGACGACGGCGCCGGCGCTGCCTCTGTCCTGGCCCGGGTCACCGACGACAACCGCTATGCCTTCGACCAGGCTTGTCGGGTCAAGGCCATCGAAACGGCGGCGGCATTGGGGCTGGACCGTCGGCTCAACATCAACTTTCTGCCCAATGCCGTCTATCACCCGGAAGCCTGCCTGCGCCTGACCTTGGCATCCGCCAAGCAACACGGCTTTCCTGAACATCTGATCACCTTTGAGTTCACCGAAGACGAACATATCCACAACCGGCCCCATCTGCGATCGATCATCGAGACCTACCGTCAGCACGGCATTCGTACCGCGCTCGATGATTTCGGCGCGGGCTACGCCGGCCTATCGCTGCTGGCCGATTTCCAGCCCGACATCCTCAAGATCGATCGCTGCCTGATCACCCGGGTGGATCAAAGCCCGGCCCGTCAGGCGATCATCACCGGACTGGTCAAAACCACCGAGATGCTGGGATTATCGGTCGTAGCCGAAGGGACGGAACGCATCGAGGAAGTGCGGATGCTGCATGACATGGGCATCAATCTGTTCCAGGGTTATTACTTCGCCCGCCCACAGATTGGGCGATTGGTCGGGGACGATCAGATTCCGTGGCTATAAAACAGGCACATCATTCACCTCAATGTGAATTTTATGTGACACTCCCACCCCCAGCTTGCGTGCATCCGGCCTAGGGATTAACCATCACCTACTTTCGTTTTAGTCGGATGCGAAGATGTTCCGCCTGCTGTCCCGTCTGCCGCTGAAATCGCAAATCTCGGCCATCGTCATCCTGGCCGCCATGGTGTTCATCGTGGTCGGCGGCGTGCTGGTGTTGAGCGGCGCGAAGGTTATCGCCCACGCCCGCTACGCCGTCTTCCAGATGGCAGAGGTCGCGGTGCCGTATGACCTGTTTCGCCGCATCCTCGACATGATCGACGATCTCCGACCACGGGACCCGGCACCATGTTGACGGCTGAAGTTGTCGGCACGGGGCGAACTGCGCCCGTCACGTTGCGAAATGGGTTGGAATCGCGCCGCAGGGGCCCTCCAAGTCGGTCGAGGTGGTGGTCATGCTGCGATGGTGGCCACCATCGCGCCATTTCGCCTCCCGGTTGGACCGGAATTTGGCGATTCTGGCGTCGATCAGGGGCGGATGGGCCGCCCATCTGGAAAACGTCGGTTTGACTTCACCCCGCCTCCGTCCCTACTCTTCTACCGGGATGGAGAACCAGGGGATGATCCACCCGGCCCGAATTGCATTGGTCGAACGTTACGCCAATCGGCGCGTTCTCACAGATTTCGATGCCAAGGAGAGGACAAGAATGCTGTCTCGCTATCCGATCCGGTTCCAGATCGGCGCCCTGGTCGCCCTGGCGGCCCTCGTTCTTGTGCTGCTAGGCATCTCCATGGCCATAGGCAACGGATTGTCGGCAAGCGCCGAGGCGGTGGCGACGCGGGCCGACGAACTCGGTCGGCAGGCCGGCAAACTGGAAACGGCGCTGCTCAATACCCGCCGTTACGAGAAGGACTTCCTGCTCGCCCGCAAGGAAGCGGACGTCGCCAGCCACGTTGCTGCGATGGCGGCGGCGCGGGCGGCTCTGGACGGCATGGAGGCCAGCCTCGACCCCGCCAACCTCAACCAGCCCAAGCTGATCGGCGAGCTGCGCGCGGCCCTGGCCACCTATTCCGGCGGCTTCGCCATGGTCGCAGCGACCCAGCGCGAAGTCGGGCTGACCGAGAAGGACGGCCTGATGGGCGACCTGCGCGGCGCCGTCCACATGGTCGAAGAGGCGCTCGACAAGTTCGACGAGCCGCGGCTGATGGTGCTGATGCTCCAGATGCGCCGGCACGAAAAGGACTACTTCGCCCGGGTCGAATCCAAGTACCGCGACGCCATGGACAAGCGCCAGAGCGAATTCGCCAAGGCCCTTCCCTCCTCCCGCATTCCCGCCGACGCGCAATCGACCATCTCGGACCTGATGGACAGCTACGGAGCCAAGTTCGAGGCCGCCGCCGACGGGGTCAAGGAGCTGGTGCGGGTGACCGCGACGCTGTCCGATCAGCACGCCATCATCCAGTCCGTCGCCGAGCCCCTGGCCGCCGAGGCACGGGCGGAAGCCGATTCCGCCCGGCTTGAAACCGCACGGATCTCCACCTTGTTCCAGCGGATGACGACCGCGATCATGGCCCTGGGCGGCGCGGCCCTGCTGCTGGTGGGCAGCGCCATCGCGCGTTCGATCTATCGTCCCATCGACGCCATGAGCGCGACCCTCGCCGCCCTGTCCCAAGGCGAAACCACGGTCACCATCGGCGGCACCGACCGCGGCGACGAGATCGGCGCGATGGCGCGGGCGGCGCTGGTCTTCCGCGATGCCATGGCCGACGCCGAGTCCCTGCGCCGGTCCCAGGAGGACCAGCGTGCCCGCGGCGAGCGCGACAAGGTCGCCGCGCTACAGACCATGGCCGAAACGGTCGAGCGCGAATCCAGACTGGCGGTCGACCGGGTGGCGGAACGCACCCGGTCCATGACCAAAACCGCCCAGGCCATGGCACAATCCGCCGAAATCGTAGGCAGTGACGCCCAGGGCGTGGCCTCCGCCGCCGATCAGGCCTTGGCCAATGCCCAGACCGTCGCCGCCGCGTCGGAACAGCTCAGTGCCTCCATTACTGAAATCGCCCATCAGGTCACCACCGCCACCAGCGTCACCCACGACGCGGTGCAATCGGCCCGAATCGCCCAGACCACCATCACCCATTTGTC
This sequence comes from Stygiobacter sp., assembly GCA_006218045.1. GTDB lineage: Bacteria > Pseudomonadota > Alphaproteobacteria > Rhodospirillales > Magnetospirillaceae > Magnetospirillum. The sequence continues at coordinate 41,216 of VBWB01000036.1, read as the reverse complement.
CGATGCGGTGGGCCGCATCGACGAAATCACCGTGCTGATCAGCGTAATCGCCGGCCAGACCAATCTGTTGGCACTCAACGCCACCATCGAGGCGGCCCGCGCCGGCGAAGCCGGCAAGGGTTTTGCCGTCGTCGCCAACGAGGTGAAAAATCTGGCGGCGCAAACGTCGAAGGCCACCGCCGAAATTTCCGCCCAGGTGGAAGCCATTCAGGCCACCACCCGCAACGCGGTGAACGCGGTGGGGCAGATCGCCGGCGCCATCGACGCGGTGGAAAGCATCGCCGCCGCCATCGCCGCCGCCATCGAGGAACAGGGCGCCGCCACCGGGGAAATCTCGCGTAATGTCAGCCAGACCTCGGACGCCGCCAACGAGGTGTCCAGGCGCATCGGCGCCGTCAGCAATGAGGCGCAAACCACCCGCCTCCAGGCCAGTCAGGTCAGTATCATTTCAACCGAAGTGGCCGATGCCATCCAGAATCTGCGCGATACCCTGATCCGGGTGGTACGCACCTCGACCCGCGAAGTCGATCGCCGCCAGGACGAACGCCGCAGCATCGACCGCGAGGCGATCCTGAGCGTGAGCGGCCGTGACCATGGCGGGCGCGTCACCGATTGCAGCCGCAATGGCGCCACCTTGATGCTGGCCGATGATGCCGCCCTATCGCCGGGACAACGCTGCCGCCTGACCATGGATGGCATTGCCGGCGCCATCGAGGTGGAGGTTGTGGGCCAGGACAAAACCCAGGCCCACTTGCACTTTCTCACCCAGTTGATGGCGGATGTCGCCTAACAGGCTGCGGAAAAACACCTATTTTTCTTTCGTCATTCCCGCGCAGGTGGGAATCCATGCTTCAGTACACCATACCTTGTGGATAGATCGCGATATTGCCCCGGCATGGACCCCCGCCTGCGCGGGGGTGACGACTCAGAGGGTGGCAAACAGAATTTTCCGCAGCTATCTAATCCTCGCCGTGGTCTTTGACCAAGGCGCGGCGCAGGCGGCGCACGCCCAGGATCACCGCGCCGATGATCACCGGCAGGGCGACCAGGGCGGCGATGTCGGCATCCACCGGCAGGCCGACGCCCTTCAAGCCCTTGGCGGCATAAAACACCAGTCCCAGCAGATAATAGCTGATGGCCACCACCGACAGGCCTTCCACCGTCTCTTGCAAGCGCAATTGCAACTGGGCGCGGCGGTTCATGCTGCGCAGCAGATCGCGGTTTTTTTCCTCGAGCGCGATATCGACGCGGGTGCGCAGCAAATCGCCGGCCCGGGCGGCGCGGCGCGCCAGCAATTGTTGGCGTTCCGCCGCCGATTCGCAGGTCTTCATGGCCGGGGCCAGACGGCGGTCCATGAATTCGCCGATGGTTTGCAGACCCGGAATGCGATCCTCGCGCAATTCGGCAATGCGCTGGTTGACGATGGCGTAATAGGCCCGCGCCGCCCCCAGCCGGAACGAGGTGGCGGCGTCCAGCCGCTCGGCCTCGGCCGCCAGGGCGGTCAGGCGCTCCAGCAATTCGCGGTCGTTCTGGGCGATGGCCGGGTCGGCCAGTTCGGTGACGATGGCGGCCAGGCCGCTATCCATGCGAAACATCTCGGCATTGGCCTGACGGGCCGGCGGAAAAGCCAGGAGCGCCATCATGCGATAGGTCTCGATTTCCAACAGACGCTGCATCACCCGGCCGCTTTGCCCCTTGGTCAGATCCTTGTCGCGCACCCAGATGCGACCGAAGCCATCGGCATGCAGGCGAAAATCGGTCCAGCATTCCGCCGCCGAACCGATGATCTTGGCGGCGATCAACGGATTGCCGTCGAATAAGGTGGTGATGTCGTCGGCGGAACGTGGGGCCTTTTCCATGGCCAGATGGGTGGCGGTCAACACCTTGCCGGGCAGACGCTCCAGCCATTCCGCCGGCACCAGGGCCAGGGCCGGATCACTGAACGGATGGTCATAGCTATCGAAACGCAGGAAGGTATAGGTGGAAAACTCGGCATGGCGCTCCCAGCGCAGGCGCAGCGCGCCAAGATCGCGGGAAAAATAATTGGTGCTTTCCGCCGGTGCCTCGGCGCCGTGGATGGACAGCAATTCAGTCAGGTAAGCCCGTTCCTCGGCCGCGCCCAGACCATCGTGCAGCACCGCCAGATGACTGGCGCGGACCGGGGCGGCGATCTGCTCATAGGGGCGCGCATGCACCTCGCCGGCCAAGGCCCGGCGCATGGAATGTTCGTTCAAGGCCCAGGTTCGCCCTGGCATCGTCTCGGCCATTGCCTATATTCCTTTTAGCGACAAGTTTTGGTGTACACTTTGGGTCACGGCCTGCCAATACCTGACCGGCTTGCTCATGCCCTACCCGCGCCCCCTACCCGTCCCGCAGGAGCCTTCATGCCTCACGAGTCCCAAGCCCATCAATTGTTCTTCACCCGCGCTGGGCTTGACCAGGACAAAGTGACGGCCATCGTCGGCGATGCCTTGACCGGGGCCGATGACGGCGAATTGTTCCTGGAATACCGGCAGTCGGAAAGCATGGTGCTGGACGACCGTCAGATCAAATCGGCCAATTTCGACACCGCCCAGGGCTTCGGCCTGCGCTCGGTGGTGGGCGAGGCCCACGGTTACGCCCACGGTTCGGTGCTGTCGGAAGAGGCCATCCGTCGCGCCGGCGATACGGTCAAGGCGGTGCGCAACGGTCATTCCGGCACCATGGCGGCAGCGCCCATGGGCACCAACTCCGCCCTTTACACCGACATAAACCCGCTGAATTTGGTCCCGTTCGCGACCAAGGTCCAATTGCTGGAAGCCATGGATGCCTATGCGCGGGGCAAGGAGCCACGCCTGCGTCAGGTCTCGGCATCGCTGACCGGGTCGTGGCAGGCGGTGTTCATCCAGCGCGCCGATGGCAGCCATGCCGCCGATATCCGCCCACTGGTGCGCCTGAACGTCTCGGTGGTGATGGGCGACGGCGACCGCATGGAAACCGGCAGCCACGGCATCGGCGGGCGCTTCACCTATGAACGGATGATCGACGAGGGATCATGGCGGGCTTGCGTCGATGAAGCGATCCGCCAGGCCGCCATCAATCTGGACTCGGTCCCCGCCCCGGCGGGGGAAATGAGCGTGGTGCTGGGGCCGGGCTGGCCCGGAATCATGCTGCATGAAGCCGTCGGCCATGGGCTTGAGGGCGATTTCAACCGCAAGGGCACCTCGGCTTTTTCCGGCATGCTCGGGCAAAGAGTGGCAGCCAAGGGCGTCACCGTGGTCGATGACGGTACCATGGTCGACCGTCGCGGCTCGCTGTCGGTGGATGATGAGGGCACGCCCTCCAGCCGCACCACCCTGATCGAGGACGGCATCCTGGTCGGCTATATGCAGGACCGCCTCAACGCCCGGCTGATGGGGGTCAAGCCCACCGGCAACGGACGGCGGCAATCCTATGCCCATGCACCGATTCCGCGCATGACCAACACCTTCATGGAGGCGGGCGGGCATGACCCGGCGGAAATCATTGCCTCGGTAAAAAAAGGTATCTACGCTGTCAACTTCGGTGGTGGTCAGGTGGACATCACCTCGGGCAAATTCGTCTTCGCCGCCACCGAGGCCTATCTGATCGAGGATGGCAGGATCGGGCCGGCGGTCAAGGGCGCCACCCTGATCGGCAACGGCCCCGACGCCATGAACAAGGTGACCATGATCGGCAACGACCTGGAGCTGGACCCCGGTATCGGCACCTGCGGCAAGGACGGCCAGGGCGTGCCGGTGGGCGTGGGCCAACCGACATTGCGCATGGACGGCCTGACCGTCGGCGGCACGGCGGTATAATCAACATGCCGGGCAGCGCCGATTACGGAAAACTGTACATTTCCTTGCTGATGCGCAAGCTGGCGGAAGCCGGCGGCATCGACACCGTCGTCGATTGCGGCTGTGGCTGCGGCACCTATCGCACCTTGCTGGCCCCCCATCTGGGCAAGGCCACCTGGATCGGCATCGAGGCCTGGGAGCCCTATATCGACCAGTTCGGCCTGGACGACCTGTATCACCGGGTGATCAACAGCGACCTGCGGCAGGTGGATTTCGCCAGCCTCGCCCCGGTGGATCTGGTGATTTTCGGCGACGTGCTGGAACACATGCAGAAAGACGAAGCACAAGCGGCGGTCGGCAAGGCCCTGGCCGTCGCCTCGTATGTGCTGTTGTCCATTCCGGTGGTGCATTACCCCCAAGACGAGATCAACGGCAATCCGTTTGAAGTCCACGTCAAGGACGATTGGGACCACCAGCAGGTGATGGCCGCTTTCCCCGGCATCACCGCCTTTTTCATCCATGACCATATCGGCGTCTACGTGCTGACCGGCAATGCCCTGGCCACCAACCGGGTCACCGCCTTGCAGGCGGTCTTGCCGCCTTTGCTGCACCAGCAATTGCCCAACGACCGCATGGCCTGGGGCGGCTGGGCCATCGAAAGCCATCTGTGAAAGCAAAAAAGCGGGCGGTCGCCCCAGCCGGTTCGCTTTAAACGTGGTCAAGGAATAGCCTTTATCGCCTTGATATCAAAAAACGGAGGTTGGCCGATCTGTCTGCCTCGGATTTTTCTTTCGGCACCGCCCGTTATGCGGTGGGTTGTTGATAAACTCAACCTTCGGTATATTCCTTGGCGTGGTGGATTGAGGAAGGGCGGAAACATGATAAAGCGGAGTGTCTTGGCGGTAGTCTGTGGGTTGCTGGGCGGGTGTGCAGCGACAACCACGGAGAACTATGTTCCTCCGACCGAGCACGTGGTCGAAAACTCCGTGGAAATCAAAGAGCCGTTCGACGTGGTGTGGGATCGCCTCATTCGAAACCTGTCCGAGGACTTCTTCGTTATCAACAACGTTGAGAGAGCCTCTCGAATCATCAACGTTTCGTTCTCGTCCCAACAGGCCCAGCAGTTCATCGACTGCGGAACCTCCATGCGGACGTTCACCAATGTCCGTGGGAAGCAGGACTACACCTATGCAACTGCGGGCTCTTCGGCCTATACGACGACGGATAGAAATGGGATTGCCTTCAACGTCTTCCGCTCCACAAAGCTGGATGGCCGTGCGAACGTCTATGTGGCTCCTGCGGGAGACAAAGCAACCTCAGTCAGCGTCAACGCCAAGTATGTCTTTGGGGTGAAATACAACTTTACCAACTTGGCGGGACAGGCCGCCGGGGTCCAAGAGTCGAGCATTGATCTGACGACGAAGGAAGCGGGGACGGGAACCCATGGAAACCCTGCGGAAATCCGTGTTCGTTGTCAGGCCACAGGGGCGCTTGAACGTAAGGTTTTGGAGTATGCAAAAACGCATAAATAAGACATCACTTAATCTCGAATAACGCCTTAAAATAAAGGGGGATCGGGGTTCACCCCGAGCGGGTGTGGGCGGCAGCCCATCATCCTGTCAGGACGCTTTGCGCCCATCCGGGCCATGCAACTGACCGGCGCGCTTCTCGAAGGCGCCGACCATCAGCTTGACCGCTTCGTTGAACAGCGAGCCGATGACCTTTTGCAGGATCTTCGACTTGAACTCGAAATCGACGAAAAAATCGATGGTGGTGGTACCGTCGGCGTTGGGGACGAAGCTCCAGTGGTTGTTCAGGTACTGGAATGGGCCTTCGGTATAGGTGACGTCGATGCGCATGGCGGTGCGGTCCAACACCACCTTGGAGGTATAGCGCTCGCGGATCATCTTGAAGCCGATGACCAGATCGGCGAAGAACATGTCGCCGTCGCGCTTGCGGATGCGCGCGCCGACGCACCACGGCAGGAATTCCGGGTAGCGTTCCACATCGGCGACCAGATCGAACAACTGGTCGGGGGTATAGGGCAGCGGGCGCTTTTCCGCATGGGTGGGCATGATCGTCCCTATTCCGCCGCGCTTTGGGCGGCGGCGCGGGCTTTGCGCAATTCGTCGAAATCGCGGTCGGCATGGTGCGACGACCGGGTCAGCGGCGTCGCCGCCACCATCAGAAAGCCCTTGGCCTTGGCGGTGGCGCGATAATCGTCGAACTCGTCCGGGGTGACGAAGCGATCGACGGCCACATGCTTGAGCGTCGGCTGCAAATACTGGCCGATGGTCATGAAATCGATGCCGGCGGAACGCATGTCGTCCATCACCTGCAAGACTTCGGCCCGCGTCTCGCCTAAGCCGACCATGATGCCCGACTTGGTGAAGATGCTCGGGTCGATTTCCTTGACCATCTGTAACAGCCGGAGCGAATGGAAATAGCGCGCCCCCGGACGGATGCCCGGATAGAGGCGCGGCACCGTTTCCAGATTGTGGTTGAAGACGTCGGGCCGGGCGCGGGCGACGGCAGCGATGGCGCCTTCCTTGTCACGGAAATCCGGGGTCAGCACCTCGATGGTGCAATCGGGGCTGGTGGCGCGGATACGCTCGATGCAGGCGACGAACTGGAAAGCGCCGCCATCGGCCAGATCGTCACGATCGACCGAGGTGATGACCACATGCTTCAAGCCCATGGAGGCGACGCTGGCGGCCAGGTTTTCGGGCTCGGACACATCGACGGCACCGGGCTTGCCGGTCTTCACGTTGCAAAAGGCGCAAGCCCGCGTGCAGGTGTCGCCCAGGATCATGAACGTGGCGTGCTTGTGCTTCCAGCATTCACCGATATTGGGACAGGCCGCTTCCTCGCACACGGTGTGCAGGTTCTTGTCGCGCATCAGCTTACGCACTTCGGCGGCTTCGGCGGAGGTGGGCGCCTTGACCCTGATCCAATCCGGCTTTCTGGGCGACGGATTGTCGGGACGGCGGGCCTTTTCGGGATGGCGGAGAACGGGCTTGTCGATCATGGCTTGGGTATCGTCCACAAGGATGGCGTTGGTCAAGTAAATCTAGTGATGGGCAAGGCGGGAATGGATTTCCAGCACCTTGGGCAGAATTCGGTCGAAGGCGGCGACCACGTCGGGGTCGAAATGGCTGCCGGCATCCTTGCGCAAGGTCTCGAGCGCCCGCTCGACGCTCCACGCTTCCTTGTAAGGGCGTTTCGAGGTCAGCGCGTCGAAGACGTCGGCCACCGCGACGATACGGGCCGAAAGCGGAATGTCGGGACCTTTCAGGCCACGGGGATAGCCGCTGCCGTCCCATTTCTCGTGGTGGGCCTCGGCGATCTCGATGCCCAGGCGGAACACCGAGCGCCCCTCCTCGGCCATGCGTTCCTCGCTCAGGCGCAGCACCTTGCCACCGATCAACGGGTGGCGGCACATCTCGCGCCGTTCGTCGTCATCCAGCCGTCCCGGTTTCAGCAACACCGAATCGGCGATGCCCACCTTGCCGATGTCGTGCATGGGGGCGAATCGATGGATGTCGCGGGCATAGGCCGCGTCCCCGGTCATCTCTTCGGCCAGCAGGGCCGAATACAGGCTCATGCGGACCAGATGGTTGCCGGTTTCGGGGTCACGGCTTTCCGCCAGCTTGGCCAGTCCTTCGACGGCGGCGACGATCAGGCTGTCCATCACCAAGGTGCGCGACAGCACGCTGTCCACATGGGCGGCGATGGAATGCAGGAAGCGCTTCTCGTCCAGGCCATAGGCATTATCACGTTCCGCCGCCACCAACAGCAGTGCCCCCCCGTCGCGCACGCTGGACAACGGCAACAGCAACGCGGTTCGCAATCCCACCTGCCCCAAAAGCGCCGCAAGACCACTCTCATGGCCATCCATCGAGAGCACTCGCGGCTGTCCACTTTGGCAAACCATCTGCAAGATGGGATCGGACAGCGGCCCCAAGGACTCGGCCAAAACCTTGCCGTGGATGCGTTCGACACCGAATCGTCCTGGCTCGGGGGCCGCCACCAACAGCGCCAGCACGTCCACCGGCAGGAAATGGCTGAACTCCTCGTGGATGAAGGCCAAGGTCTGGTCGGAATCGGCTCCTTGGCTGATCCGTTCGGTCAGCCGGAACATGCCTTGCAGCCGGCAGGACAAATTGTTGAACGCACGAATCATGCCGCCGATCTCACGCGTGCGGGCCACCGGCACCTGATGGCCCAGATCGCCGGCAGCCACCCGCCGAAACGCCGCGACGGTCATGTCCAAAGGCCGCAGCACGCTGCGTTGCAGGATGAAGGCCAAGACGATCGAGGCGACGACGACGCCGGCGGCCATGCCCAACACCGACAGGCGGATCAACAGCAACTTGCCTTCCATCATGTTCTGGAAGGCCCGGGCCAAACGCTCGGTGGATTCCACCAATTCATGACCATTGGCGGCAAGGTAGGCCGCCACCTTCAGACTGTTGGGGCGCAAGGGATTGTCACCGGCAGCCCGCTCCATGCCGTCGCGGAACCGCTGCCAGGCGGCGACGGACACATCCAGTTGCGAGGTGGATTGATGGTCCCAGTTACACCGCAAAGGCTCGTCGCGACCGATCAGTTCGGCCGGCAATTCGCGAGCGTGAAAGCCGATGATGATCTGTTCGTAAAGCGTGACCTTGTCGGCGATGTCGCGATCGAACAGACTGAGTTCGCGGTCGATGCCGCCGCCAAGGTTCAAGCCGCCACCGGCCAGGACCTCGTTGCTTTGCCGCTGCATCTCGACCGCCAGCACCCGCATCTGACCGGCCAGATTGAGGATCTGGTAGTCGTGCTTGCGCAGGTTCAACTCGTATTGGATGAAGGCGATGGCCCCGGCGATGCCCACGCAAAGCGTCAGCAGGGAACCGAAAACCCAAACCCGGATCGAGGCCCCCCAGCCCATCTGCACGACACTCGCATTCATCACCCAACACCCCTTGCCGGCCTCGTTACGCCGTATTCGCCGTGACGAGGCCCAAGGTAACGGCCAAGGCTAGAAATGGATAGCCCGACCATAGGCCGACAGCACCGCTTCATGCATCATTTCCGACAGGGTCGGGTGCGGAAACACCGTGTGCATCAGCTCGGCCTCGGTGGTCTCCAGAGTCTTGGCGATGGTGTAGCCCTGGATCATTTCCGTCACCTCGGCGCCGATCATGTGAGCGCCCAGCAATTCGCCGGTCTTGGCGTCGAACACGGTCTTGATCAGACCTTCCGGCTCACCCAGCGCAATGGCCTTGCCGTTGCCGATGAAGGGGAAACGACCGACCTTGACCTGATAGCCCTTCTCGATCGCCTTCTTTTCCGAAAGGCCGACGCTGGCCACCTGCGGGTGGCAATAGGTGCAGCCGGGAATCTTGGAATTTTCCAACGGGTGCACGTCCTTGAGGCCGGCGATCTTCTCGATGCAGATGACGCCTTCATGGCTGGCCTTGTGCGCCAGCCACGGCGGCGCCGTCAGATCACCGATGGCGTAGACGCCCGGCTCGTCGGTCTCGCACCACTTGTTGGTGACCACGTGGCCGCGATCGACCTTGATCTTGGTCCCTTCCAGGCCGATGTTTTCCACATTGGCGACGATGCCGACGGCGGAAATCACCCGATCGACAACGATGTCTTCCACCTTGCCGCCCACATCCACCTGCACCGAGACGTTATTGGCCGATTTCTTCAAGCCCTTGACCGTAGCGTTGGTGATGATGCGCATGCCCTGCTTCTCGAATTGCTTGCGGGCCAGGGCGCTGATTTCCTCGTCCTCCACCGGCATCACCCGGTCCATCATCTCGACGACGGTGACGCTGGCCCCCAGCGCATTGAAGAAGCTGGCGAACTCGATGCCGATGGCGCCCGAGCCGATGACCAGCAAAGCTTTCGGCACGGTATCGGGGACCAGGGCTTCCTTGTAGGTCCAGACGAACTTGCCGTCGGGTTCCAGACCGGGAATAACGCGGGCGCGACCGCCGGTGGCCAGGATGATGTGCTTACCGGAAAGCGTCACATTATCCTTGCCGGCCACCGCCACCTTGCCTTTACCGGCCAGCTTGCCGACACCGTCGAACACGGTGACCTTGTTCTTTTTCAGCAAGCCCTTGACGCCCGCCGACAATTGCGCCGACACCCCGCGCGAGCGCTTGACGATGGCGGCCAGATCGAAGCTGGCGCCCGGGGCCGACAGGCCATAGGCGGAAGCATGCTGCATGGTGCGGAAGATGTCGGCGGAGCGCAACAAGGCCTTGGTCGGGATACAGCCCCAGTTCAGGCAGATGCCGCCCAGATGCTCGCGTTCCACCAACGCGGTCTTGATCCCCAATTGCGCGGCGCGGATGGCGGCCACATAGCCGCCGGGACCGCCGCCGATGACCACCACGTCGAAAGTGTTGTCGGACATGTGATGTCTCCACCCAAATCAGTTATGTCGGCCCGGCTCAGTCGCGGGCGGCGGGAAAAAACGCGGCCAGCCGTCCATCGACGTCCAGATCGTGCAGATCGGCCAGACGCCACAGATAGATGCCCATGACGTCGCGGAAGGCGCCGAGCAATTGATAAAAACGATAGCTGGGCATGGCGTGGCGCCGCCCGGCCTGACGGTCCCACGCCTCGGCGGCATCCAGATAGCGACGGCAGGCGGCACGCATGGCCAGCAATGTGTCGTGGGCGACGCCATCGTCGCCGATCAGTTGGCTGGTGTCGCCGATCAGGCGGCGCAGGTCGCAGATGGCGCGATAGCAGCTTTCCTGCTCTTCCGGCAGCAGCAGATGTTCACCGAACAGGGCCGAGCCGCCGACCATGTCGATCAACCCGGCCACCGCCTGGGATTCCGCCAGTGACGGCTCGACCGTCCGGGCAGAGAAGCCGGCCAAGGGCCGGTCCAGTTCACGTACGCGGATCCGCATCAGATCCCCCCCTTTTCCACCAGCGGGCGCCAGGCCCGATCCATGTCGAATGCCAGATCGTGATCGGCGACGTAACGCCACAAGAAGGCATCGAAATCACCGCCGAAGCGTTCAGTGATAAAAGTATCCATGGCCTGGGCCTTGGTCTGATAGACGCTCAGCAGATCGAAGCGCCAGCCCTGATGGCCCTTGTCCACTTTCAGGCGCGAACCGTCCATGGTGCCGGCGACGATCTTGCTGACCAGCCAATTACCGTCTTCGTCAAAGCCCATATGGTCGCCGACCGACATTTCCACCATCAGGGCGTCCAGATAGGGAAAGGCGGAAAACGCCAGCAAAAAGCAGGTGCCGCCAGTGGCGCCGGCCATATCCGTATCGCATTCCTGACCGCGAAAACGGGTGACGAAAAAGCGGGTCAGCGGATCGCGCCCCGACAGCGCCTGACGGTCGTCGTGGGCATAGATGGAGCGCAACTCGTCGCCCCAGCTCAGGCAGCCGCCGAACAGGGCCGAGACGGCGGATGGCATCCGCCCCTCGGCCAAGGCTTGCTTCAAGGCTTCAAACTCCTGGCGGATGGCCGGCATGGCCAGGGCGATTTTCTCCCGGTCCATGGCCTTGGCCTCCCCTACAGCAGCATGGAAAGCGGGTCTTCGACCAGCTTCTTGAAGGCGGCCAGGAACTCGGCGCCGACCGCGCCGTCGACGACGCGATGGTCGACCGAAAGCGTGCAGGTCATCACCGTGGCGATGGCCAGGGCGCCGGCCTTGACCACCGGGCGCTGTTCCCCCGCGCCCACCGCCAGGATGCAGCCCTGCGGCGGGTTGATGATGGCGGCGAAGTCCTTGACGCCGAACATGCCCAGATTGGAGATGGTGAAGCCACCGCCCTGGAATTCCTCCGGCTTCAGCTTGCCGTCGCGAGCCTTGGCCGCCAGTTCCTTCATTTCATTGGAAATGGCCGCCAGACCCTTATGGTCGGCATGGTGGACGATGGGGGTGATCAGACCGTTGGGGGTAGCCACCGCCACCGAAATATCCACGTCGGTATAACGCTTGATGGATTCTTCGCCCCACGACGCATTGGCGGCGGGTACCTTCTTCAAGGCCAGCGCCACGGCGCGGATGATGAAGTCGTTGACCGACAGCTTATAGGCGTCCGAGCGGCCATTGAGATCGCTGCGCACCTTCAGCAGGGCCTCGGTCAGGCGCCGGGCGATGACCTTGCGCATGGAGGAATTGGGGATTTCCTCGAAAGCCGGCTCGAACGGATTGGCGATTGCCGGGGCCGGGGCAGCCTTGGCAGCAACCACCGGCGCGGCGGCGGCAACGGCAACCGGGGCGGCGGCGACACCACCCTTGAGCGCCTGTTCGACGTCGGCCTTGACCACCCGGCCATGGGGGCCGGAGCCCTTGACCGCCTTCAGGTCCAAGCCGGCATCGGCAGCGATGCGCTTGGCCAGCGGGCTGGCGAAAACGCGGTCACCACCATGGGACGGCGCCGCAGCGGCGGCGGCGACGGGAGCAGCAGCCGCCACCACCGGGGCAGCCACAGCCGCCGGGGCGGCGGCTTTCGGCTTGGCGACGATGCTGGACGCATCCTCGCCCTCTTCCAGCAGCACGCCGATGGGGGTATTGACGGCGACGCCGGAGGTGCCGTCGGGGATCAGAATCTTCCCCAACACGCCCTCGTCCACGGCCTCGAATTCCATGGTCGCCTTGTCGGTTTCGATCTCGGCCAGAACATCGCCGGACTTCACCGCATCGCCTTCCTTCTTCAACCACCGGGCCAAGGTGCCCTCGGTCATGGTGGGAGAAAGCGCGGGCATCAAAAGTTCGATGGGCATTTCGCGCTCTCCTTACTTGGCGTAGCAGACCTTGCGGGCGGCATCGGCGATGCCATCCGGGGTCGGCAGATACAGGCGTTCCAGATTGGCGGCATAGGGCATGGGCACGTCGGCACCGCACACCCGGATGACCGGCGCGTCCAGCCAGTCGAAGCAATGCTCCATCATCAGGGCGGCGATTTCCGCGCCGATGCCGGCATAGGCCCAGCCCTCTTCCACCGAGATGATGCGATTGGTCTTCTTCACCGAGGCGACGATGCTGTCGATGTCGATGGGGCGCAGGCTGCGCAGGTTCAGCACTTCGGCGGAAATGCCGTCCTTTTCCAGCAGCGCCGCGGCTTCCAGCGAGGTGCCGACCATGCGCGAATAGGTGACGATGGTCACATGCTCGCCCGCGCGCTCGATCTTGGCCTTGCCGATGGGGACGATGAAATCCGGGTCGTCGGGCACGTCGAAGGACTGGCCGTAAAGGATTTCATTTTCCAGCACCACCACCGGGTTGGGGTCGCGGATGGCCGCTTTCAGCAGACCCTTGGCGTCGGCGGCGGACCAAGGCGCCACCACCTTCAGGCCGGGGCAATGGGCATACCACGAGGCGAAATCCTGGCTGTGCTGGGCGCCGACGCGGGCGGCGGCACCGTTGGGGCCACGGAAGACGATGGGACAGGGCTGTTGGCCGCCCGACATGTACAGGGTCTTGGCCGCCGAATTAATGACGTGGTCGATGGCCTGCATGGAGAAGTTCATGGTCATGAACTCGACGATGGGCTTCAGGCCAGCGAAAGCCGCACCCACGGCCAGACCGGCGAACCCCATCTCGGTGATCGGCGTGTCGATCACCCGCTTATCGCCGAACTCGTCCAACAGACCCTGCGACACCTTATAGGCGCCCTGGTACTGCGCCACTTCCTCGCCCAGCAGGAAGACGCCGTCGTCGCGGCGCATTTCCTCGGCCATGGCGTCGCGCAGCGCTTCGCGCACGGTCTGACGGTTGTACTTGGCGTATTCCTTTTCCACATGCGCCGGGGCGCAGACCGCCGGCGCCCGGGCCATGATCGCCGCCTGCGGGCCGGCATCGTGGATCACCGGGGTGGCGCTGGGGCCGGCATTCTCCATCACCTTGCCCAGATCGGCAGCGGTCTCGCCCTCTTCCAGAATGATGGCAATGGCAGTGTTGACGGCCACACCCTCGGTGCCGTCAGCGATCAGGATCTTGCCCAAGGTGCCTTCCTCGACCGCTTCCATTTCCATGGTCGCCTTGTCGGTTTCAATCTCGGCCAGCACGTCGCCCGACTTCACCGCGTCGCCCTCGGCCTTCAGCCAACGGGCCAGCTTGCCTTCAGTCATGGTCGGCGACAGCGCCGGCATCAGAATTTCGATAGCCATCGTCTCGTCTCCCCCTCAGGCTTCAATCAGCACGTCGGTCCACAATTCGGACAAATCCGGCTCGGGGCTGGTTTGCGCGAATTCCGCCGCTTCGGTGACGATGACCTTGACCTCGCGGTCCATGTCCTTGAGCGCCGCCTCGTCGACCAGCGCCAGTTCCAGCAGCTTGGCCTTCAGGGTGTCGATGGGGTCATGCTGCTCGCGCATCTTGGTCACTTCCTCCTTGGTCCGGTACTTGGCCGGATCGGACATGGAATGGCCGCGATAGCGATAGGTCTTCATTTCCAGGATATAGGGGCCGTTGCCGGAGCGGGCATGATCCAGCGCCCGGCTGCCGGCTTCGTACACCGCCTGCACGCTCATGCCGTCCACCGCCTCGCCGGGAATGCCATAGGCGAAACCGCGCTTGAACAACTCGGTGCCGGCGGCGTGCCGCTCGGACGAGGTGCCCATGGCGTATTTGTTGTTCTCGATCACATAGACCACCGGCAACTTCCACAAGGCGGCCATGTTGAAGCTCTCGTAAACCTGACCTTGGTTAACCGCCCCATCGCCCAGGTAGACGTGACAGACGCCCTGGTCGCCGGTGTATTTGTGGGCGAAGCCCAGGCCGGTGCCGATGGGCACCTGGGCGGCGACGATGCCGTGACCGCCGTAAAAGCGCTTTTCCCGGCTGAACATGTGCATGGAGCCGCCCTTGCCGCGGGAATAGCCGCCGCTGCGCCCGGTCAGTTCCGCCATCACCCCCTTGGCATCCATGCCGCACGCCAGCATCTGGCCGTGGTCACGGTAGCTGGTGACGACCGAATCGGTGTCGCCCGCCGCCGATTGCATGCCGACGACCACCGCTTCCTGGCCGATATACAGGTGACAGAAACCGCCGATCAGACCCATGCCATACAACTGGCCGGCCTTTTCCTCGAAACGACGGATCAGCAGCATATCGCGATACCAGCCGATCAGCTGGTCCGGTCCGATCTCCGCCGACTTGGCTTTGCGCTTGGACGTGGTCGCCATGGTTCCTCCCAGGGCAGGATGATGTGAGTGCGTGGACAGATAGGTAAACCAACCTTCCCTTTTTAGCAAGGCGTTTTGGCGTCAAAAACGCTTATATTGCAACGCAATAATGGCAATTAACTGGATAATAGTTATTTATCAAAACCTAACCAGATGGGCGGGCAACAGGTGGTGCGATGCAGCAAGCCAATGGCTTCATCGGGTTAGCGCCTGACGGGGATATTGGGAGCGGATCGGCAAAAGAAAAGCCGCCCTGGGGCGGCTTTCATCAGGCGGGGCCGGATACGGCGCGATTGGGTCGCCTCAATGAATCCTCAGCCGCATGCGATTGTGCCCCAGGCCGCAATATTCGTTGCAGCGCAATTCCACCACGTCACCCGGTCGCGGCGAGAGCTCGACCGCCTGCACCATTCCGGGCACCAGCAACATCTCGCGCCCGTTCACCACCACCGAATGCACCGCATCTTCCGCCATCAGCAACAGGCGGTAGCTTTGCCCTGATTGCAATCGCACGGCTGGATAGAACTCGAACCGACGTGCCAGCATGGGAATTTCACCCGCCGGGGCATCCTCGCTATAAAGGCCGGCATAAGCATGGACACGAGCGATGAAGGCCGTCGCCTCCACCGCCTCCCCCATATCCGCCTCCGGCTCGGTCCAGCCGGGCCAGAACATGGCCAAGACGGCGAAGGCGGCAATGGGCAGCGCCCTAATCATGGCGCACCAACCGGGCCAGGACATGACCGACGAACAATACCCCACCCAGAACGGCAATGGCGCCGCCCAACCCCACCACCCCCATGGATGCCAGTTTGACGGCGCTGTCCAAACCCTGTTCAGCCCCCGCCGTCTTGCGCGCCACCCCAGCCAAGCCGGCCAGATAAAAGCCCAGGGCGTGCAGCATCTGGCCGCCGCCGTAAAGGCCGATCTGCCAGCGCACCAAGCGTAGCGATGCCACCGCCCGGCCCAAGGTCGGCAACAATGCCGCATGGATCACGCCCATCAGCGCCACGTTCACGCCGCCGATCATGGCGTGATAATGGCTGGGGGTGCGGGTATCTCCGGCCCCCAGGGCGAAGCCGGCCACCCCGCCCAGGGCGAAGACCAGCCACGACGTCCATAATGCCATACCGGCGATGCCCCCCATCCGGCGGCGACGCCACAGCATATCCGCCGCCAACACGATCGGCGGCAACGGCAGCAGATACCACAGCATGTCCGTATAGGCCCGACGCCAGGACAGCCCCAGCGGATCGAGGCGGAACTCGATGACCAGGGCCGCCGCCGCTCCCGCCGCCAGCAAGGCGAAGGCCAGACGGGACAGCGGGGTGTCTCCGCCGCCGGCCAGACGCCGCCACGCCCACATGATCAGGCCGGTATTGACGAATTGCAGTACATGACCGCCGCCCCAGAACAGCCGCTCGTAGCGGAAGCCCGCATCCAGGTCGGACGGCAGCCGCAGGACGGCGACGGCAAAGCAGATCAGGGCGACCGCATAGGCAAATGCCATGGCAGTCATATCGTTGCCGGGGCGCAACAAGGCGCAGCCGATTCCAACGGCGATCAGCCCCAAGCCGGCCAGATAGAGCGGGTGATCGAGCACCGGCACATAATTGTTGAGCGACGCCTCGCCCCAACCGGCCAGGGTGACCAGCAACAAAAGGGCACAGCCGGCGATGGTCAGCCCCACCCCGACCAGCCCGGGCAGCGGCGCGGCGCGGCCTTGCGTCGAGGCCGCCGCCAGCATGGCCAACAGCCAGACCTGGAAGGAAAACACCACATGGGTGACCAGCGCCTTATGGAAAAAATCCGGACCCGACGGCAACCAATCCTGCACGCCCGGGGTTCGCGCCAAGGCCAAACCCAGGGCCAAGGCGCCGGCCACCGCCAGGGCGGCGAGTGAAACAAGCAGCCACAGGCGCAATTCCAGAAGGCGCAAATTATTTAGTTGCGAATGCATCAACTTGGCTGACAAGGGCCCCCTCCCCATATGCATCAAACATATGGCTATCACCCGAAGCGATTTCCAGAGCAAGGATTTGATTTCATCATCACAACACAACGGCAACACTAGAACATGTAATTATTCTTCAAATTCACTCTTCCTAACCTTAATCTTTATTAAAAGATTTCCAATTGTAACGAATTGTACAGTTTCATTACTGATTCTAGCAGAAAAAAACCGGCGTTTTTGCCAAGTCTCGTTTGACAAGCGCTCGCAGCCGTGCCCTTAATATCGGCAAAAGTAGATGGGTGCCTTGCGAAAACCGCATGGCCCCATCAGGAACCCCACCGCTCTCGACCGCCATGGCCGAAGGACGGGCGGGTAACCCCTGGGAGGCATGCATGGGTGACGATTTCATCGTCGAGACGGGTGACGATTTCATCGTCGAGACAAAGAATCTGACGAAGGAATTCAAAGGGTTCGTAGCGGTTTCCGACGTCAACCTGAAGGTTCGGCGCCATACCATTCACGCGTTGATCGGTCCCAATGGGGCGGGCAAGACCACCTGCTTCAACCTGATCACCAAATTCCTGCCGCTGTCGCGCGGCACCATCACGCTCAACGGCCGCGACATCACCAACACCGCGCCCGCCGACATCGCGCGGTTGGGCATGGTGCGCAGCTTTCAGATTTCCGCCGTGTTCGGCCATCTGACCGCGCTGGAGAACGTGCGCGTGGCGTTGCAGCGCAAGCTCGGCACCTCGTTCCAGTTCTGGAAGTCGGACGCCTCGCTGGCCCGGTTGAACGACCGGGCGGAGGAATTGCTGGTGGATGTGGGCGTACAGGAATACCGCAACATTCCCGCCGGTGAATTGTCCTATGGCCGTAAGCGCGCGCTGGAAATCGCCACCACCTTGGCGCTGGACCCGGAAATGCTGCTGCTGGACGAACCCATGGCCGGCATGGGCACCGAGGACGTGGCCCGCACCGCCGAGTTGATCAAGCGGGTGTCCAAGGACCGCACCATCTTGATGGTGGAACATAATCTGTCGGTGGTCGCCGACCTGTCCGACACCATCACGGTGCTGAAACTGGGCAAGGTGCTGGCCGAAGGCCCCTACGGCGAAATCTCGCAAAACCCGGAAGTGATCGAGGCTTACATGGGACACGGAGTGGGTAGCCATGCGTAACGACAACGGCGCTTTGCTGAAGGTCGACGGACTGGAAGCCTGGTACGGCGAATCCCACATCCTGCACGGCATGAAGTTCGATGTGCATCAAGGGGAAGTGGTCACGCTTTTGGGCCGCAACGGTGCCGGCAAGTCCACCACCATGCGCTCGATCATGGGCATGGTGGCCAAGCGCAAGGGCTCGGTCACCTTCGAGGGCACCGAGACCATCGCCATGAACTCCAACAAGATCGCCCGGCTGGGCGTGGCCCTGTGTCCGGAAGAGCGCGGCATCTTCGCCTCCTTGAACGTCAAGGAAAACATGGTGCTGCCGCCGGTGGTCAAGCCGGGCGGCCTGCCGCTTTCCGAGGTCTACGACCTGTTCCCGCGGCTGGCCGAACGCGCCAACAGCCAGGGCACCAAGCTGTCGGGCGGCGAACAGCAGATGCTGGCCATCGCCCGCATTTTACGCACCGGCGCGACCATGCTTTTGCTGGACGAACCGACCGAGGGTCTGGCCCCGGTGATCGTCCAACACATCGGTGACATCATCCGCAAACTGAAGGAACGGGGATTCACCATCTTGCTGGTGGAACAGAACTTCCACTTCGCCGCCACCGTCGCCGACCGCCATTACGTGGTCGAACACGGCCATGTCATCGACATGATTCCCAATGCCGAGCTGCAAGCCAACATGGGCAAACTCAAAGGCTATCTCGGCGTTTAGAAGCCCGAGTGGCGCCTGAACAGCCCGTCACGGGCCCTTTGTAAGACTTAAATAAATCCAACGGGAGGACATCCATATGTTGAAGAAAGCTTTGATCGGTGCCGTCGCCCTGACCGCGCTCACCGCCGCCCAGGCGCAGGCGCAGTACAGCGAAAACAAGATCAAGATCGGTGTGCTGACCGATCTGTCGGGCACCTATTCCGACTTGGCCGGCAAGGGCGCGATACTCGCCGCCCAGATGGCGGTGGAAGATTTCGGCGGCAAGGTTAATGGCGTGCCGGTGGAAATCGTCTCCGCCGACCACCAGAACAAGGCCGACATCGCCTCTTCCATCGCACGCAAGTGGTATGACGCCGAAGGCGTCGACGCCATTGCCGAGCTGGTGACCACCGCGGCGGCCGTCGCCGTGCGCGAAGTGTCCAAGGAAAAGGGCAAGATCGATCTGGTCAGCGGTGCCGCTTCCACCCCGCTGACCAACGACAAGTGCTCGCCCACCGGCTTCCACTGGACCTACGACACCTACGCCCTGGCCAACGGCACCGCCAATGCGGTGGTCAAGACCGGCGGCAAGTCCTGGTACTTCCTGACCGCCGATTACGCCTTCGGCCACAACCTGCAGGCCCAGACCGAGCGCGTGGTCAAGGCCAATGGCGGCGAAGTCAAGGGCGCGGTCAAGCACCCCTTCCCCAATTCCGACTTCTCGTCCTTCCTGTTGCAGGCGCAAAGCTCGGGCGCCCAGATCATCGGTCTGGCCAATGCCGGTGCCGACACCATCAACGCCATCAAGCAGGCCAAGGAATTCGGCATCACCCAGGGCGGCCAGTCGCTGGCCGGTCTGTTGGTGTTCATCACCGACGTCCACTCGCTGGGCCTGGAAACCGCCCAGGGCATGATGCTGACCACCGGCTATTACTGGAACCGCGACGACGAGACCCGCGCCTGGTCCAAGCGTTGGTCGGCCAAGATGGATGGCAAGATGCCCTCCATGGTTCATGCCGGCACCTATTCGTCGGTCATGCATTACCTGAAGGCCCTGGCCGCCGCCAAGACCGATGACGGCATCAAGGTCGCCGACCAGATGCGCGCCTTGCCGATCAAGGATGCCTCGGGCTTCGCCGTCAACGGCAAGATCCGCGCCGATGGCCGCATGGTCCACGACATGTATCTGGCCCAGGTGAAGAAGCCGTCCGAGTCCAAGGGTCCGTGGGATTACTACAACATCGTCCGCACCATCCCCGGCGATGACGCCTACCAGCCGCTGGCCGAAAGCACCTGCGCCCTGGTCAAGAAGTAAGTCTTTCGTCGTGAAAGGGGCGCTGCCACGGCGGCGCCCCGATCCGGCCGCTATCAGCCGTAAAACAAAAGAGACCAAGCCACCATGATGACCTTGTTCGGCATTCCCACGGCCGCCCTGTTCGGCCAGCTGTTGCTGGGGCTGATCAACGGCGCCTTCTATGCCATGCTCAGCCTGGGGCTGGCGCTGATCTTCGGCCTGCTCAACATCATCAATTTCTCGCACGGGGCCCAGTACATGATGGGCGCCTTCGTCGCCTGGCTGGGCCTGACCTATCTGGGCGCCAATTACTGGGTCGCCCTGGCCCTGGCCCCGGTGATCGTCGCCGCCTTCGGCATCGTGCTGGAACGCACCATGCTGTCGCGGCTTTACAAGCTCGATCACCTGTACGGCCTGCTGCTGACCTTTGGTCTGGCGCTGATCATCGAAGGCTTCTTCCGCCAGCTTTACGGTATCTCCGGCATGCCCTACGCCGTTCCCAAGGAACTGGCCGGCGGCTGGAACCTGGGCTTCATGTACCTGCCCATCTACCGCGCCTGGGTGGTGTTCGCCTCGCTGGTCCTGTGCATCGGCACCTGGCTGTTGATCGAAAAGACCAAGCTGGGCGCCTATTTGCGCGCCGCCACCGAAAACCCGGCCCTGGTCCAGGCCTTCGGCATCAACGTCCCCGTCATGATCACCCTGACCTACGGATTCGGCGTAGCCCTGGCCGCCTTTGCCGGCGTGCTGGCCGCCCCCATCTACTCGGTCAACCCGCTGATGGGGTCCAACCTGATCATCGTGGTGTTCGCCGTGGTGGTCATCGGCGGCATGGGCTCGATCATGGGCTCCATCGTCACCGGCTTCATGCTGGGAATTCTGGAAGGCCTGACCAAGGTTGTCTACCCGGAAGCAGCCGGCACCGTGATCTTCATGGTCATGGTCATCGTGCTGCTGATCAAGCCCGCCGGCCTGTTCGGCAAGGGAGCCTGAGACATGACCTCGCAATCCGTTACCACCCCCGCCGCCGCCGCGTCGTCGGGGCCGTCGCGCCAGACCATCTTCGTCGGCCTCCTGCTGGTGCTGGCCCTGGCCGCCCCCTTCGCCGTCTATCCGGTGTTCCTGATGAAGGGGCTGTGCTTCGCCCTGTTCGCCGCCGCCTTCAACCTGATGCTGGGCTATGTCGGGCTTTTGTCCTTCGGCCACGCCATGTTCTTCGGCTGGTCGGCCTATATCACCGCCCATGCGGCCAAGGAATGGGGGCTGACGCCGGAAATCGCCATCCTGCTCGGCACCTTCTGCGCCGCCGGTCTGGGTGCGGTGGTCGGCTGGCTGGCCATCCGCCGCCAGGGCATCTATTTCGCCATGATCACCCTGGCCTTGGCCCAGTTGATGTACTTCGTCGCCTTGCAAGCCCCCTTCACCCATGGTGAGGACGGCATCCAGGGCGTGCCGCGCGGCCATCTGTTCGGGCTGATCGACCTGTCCGACACCATGAACATGTATTATTTCGTCTTGGCCGTGTTCGTGCTGGCGGTCCTGTTCCTGTACCGGGTGGTGCATTCGCCCTTCGGTCAAGTGCTGAAGGCCATCCGCGACAACGAGCCCCGCGCCATTTCCTTGGGCTATCAGGTGCATCGCTACAAGCTGATCGCCTTCATCATCTCGGCCGGCCTGTCGGGCATGGCCGGATCGGTGAAAAGCCTGGTGTTCCAGTTGGCATCCTTGGCCGACGTGCACTGGCATGCCTCGGGCGAGGTGGTGCTGATGACCCTGCTGGGCGGCGTCGGCACCATTTTCGGCCCCGCCGCCGGTGCCTATCTGGTGGTGACCATCCAGAACTACTTCGCCTCCGCCGGGTCGTGGGTGACCATCATCCAGGGCTTCATCTTCGTGGTCTGCGTCCTGGCCTTCCGGGCCGGCATCGTCGGCGTATTCGCGCCGTTCCTGAAGAAGCGCGGCATCGAGGCCTGAGGGAGAGAAAAATGTATAAGGACATTCTCGTTCACCTGGACGGCGGTCACCGCGATCCGCTACGCATCGAAGCCGCCGCCAGCTTGGCCAAACGCTTCGGCGGTCGGCTGACCGGCCTGTTCGCCCGGGCCGAGAACCAAGGTTTGGCGGTGATCGCCCGCCGTGGTTCGGAAGCCTTCGAGGCGGCTGCCGCCACCTCGGAACAGCAGTTCAATGAAGTCGTCGCCCAGACCGGCATCACCGCGCGCTGGTGGCGGTTGGAACATGGCGAGCAAAGCCACGTCCTGGCTGAAACCGCCATCGCCGCCCGCTTCCACGATCTGGTCATCGTCGGCCAGCATCATGAAGGCAAGGACGCCCCCGAGGATCTGATCGAGCAATTGGTGCTGCAATCGGGCCGCCCGGTGCTGATCCTGCCGTCGGTGGACAAATATCCGTCCATCGGCAACACCGTCATGGTCGCCTGGAACGGCGGACGCGAGGCCACCCGCGCCTTGCACGATGCCATGCCGCTACTGGAAACGGCGGAAACGGTGGAAATCATCTCGGTCCGCGCCCAGCAGCGCAGCCCCGACGCCAAGCTGCCGCCGCTGTCCATCATCGAGCACATGACCCAGCACGGCGCCAAGGTGACGCGCGAGGTTCTGGCCGGCGAGGATATCGGCGTCATGGACCTGCTGCTGTCGCGCACTTTCGACCAAGGCTGCGACCTGTTGGTCATGGGCGGCCATGGCGGCTATCACCTGCCCTTCTTCAAGGGCGCCGGCACCCGCCATATCCTGAAGCACATGACCTTGCCGGTACTGATGAGCCATTAGCAGGCTGCGGAAAAACTCAGAATTGGTGTCCAAAAACCTCGCGGCGTTTTCCATGGTGAATCACATTCTCGGCAAAAGGGGAATCCCGAACGTGAGTCCCGATCAGAGAGCCTTGGTATAAGGCTCGACGCTCTATTTTTGTCCCGTTCGCTCACCAGAAAAAAATCGGGGGGCCGAAGCCCCCCGTTTCCACTCGAATGCTCTGACCGATGATTATTCCACCGCCTCGGTGCGGGCCTTGGAATAACCGATGCTTTGCAGGCTCTCGTCGATTTCTTCCAAGATGGCAGGGTCGTCGATGGTCGCCGGCATCTTGTAATCCTGGTTGTCGGCGATCTTCTGCATGGTGCCGCGCAGGATCTTGCCGGAACGGGTCTTGGGCAGACGCTTGACCACGGTGCAGCTCTTGAAGGCGGCGACCGGGCCGATGACTTCGCGCACCAGTTTGACCACTTCCTTGATGACGTCGTCATCCGCCTTGGTGACGCCGGCCTTCAGGCAGATGAATCCCAGCGGCAACTGGCCCTTCAACTGGTCGGCGACACCGATGACGGCGCATTCGGCCACGTCGGGGTGGCTGGCCAGCACTTCTTCCATCTGACCGGTGGACAGGCGGTGGCCGGCGACATTGATGATGTCGTCGGTACGGCTCATCACATAGACATAGCCGTCCTCGTCGATCATGCCGGCATCGGCGGTCTTGTAGAAACCGGGGAATTCAGCCATGTACGATTCAAAGAAACGCTGCTCGGCATTCCATAAGGTATAGAAGGTGCCGGGCGGCAGCGGCAGCTTGACCACCAGCGAGCCGGTCTGGCCGGGCTTGCACGGATGATGGCCTTCGTCCAGCACCTGCAAATCCCAACCGGGGGCCGCCTTGGTCGGCGAGCCGGGCTTGACCGGGAATTCATGCAGGCCCAGGCAGTTGGCGGCGATGGCCCAGCCGGTTTCTGTCTGCCACCAGTGATCGACCACCGGAACCTTCAGATTGGTCTGCGCCCATTTGATGGTGTCGGGGTCGGAGCGCTCGCCCGCCAGGAACAGCGCCTTCAGGCTGCTCATGTCGTACTTCTTCAAAAGCTCGGCATTGGGGTCTTCACGCTTGATGGCGCGGAAGGCGGTGGGCGCGGTGAACAGCGCGGTGATCTTGTGCTGGCTGATGACGCGCCAGAAGGCGCCGGCATCGGGGGTGCCCACCGGCTTGCCTTCATAGACCACGGTAGTGGCGCCGTGCAGCAAGGGCGCATAGCAGATGTAGGAGTGCCCGACCACCCAGCCCACGTCGGAGGCGGCCCAGAACACCTGGCCCGGCTCGATGTTGTAGACGTTGCCACCATGTGGCCGCCATTGTCGCGGACCACGCCCTTGGGCTGGCCGGTGGTGCCCGAGGTGTACAGAATGTAGAGCGGATCGGTGGCGGCCACGGTCACGCATTCAGCCGGGGCGGCCTTGTCGGCCTCGCTCCAGTCGACGTCGCGACCGGCGGTCATGGCGGCTTCCACCTGCGGGCGCTGCAAGATGATGGTATGGGCCGGCTTGTGGTCGGCCAGGTCGATGGCATGATCCAGCAGCGGCTTATAGGGAATGACACGATTGGTTTCGATACCGCACGAGGCCGAGACGATTGCCTTGGGCTGGGCGTCGTTGATGCGGGTGGCCAACTCGTTCGAGGCGAAGCCGCCGAACACCACCGAATGCACCGCGCCCAGACGGGCGCAGGCCAGCATGGCGACCACCGCTTCCGGGACCATGGGCATGTAGACGAGAACGCGATCACCCTTGCCCACGCCCAGACCGCGCAGCAAGCCGGCGAACTTGGACACCTGATCCTTCAGCTCGGCATAGGTGATGGTACGAACGGTGTCGGTGACCGGGCTGTCATAGATGATGGCGGCCTGAGCGCCGCGACCATCTTCGACGTGGCGATCGACGGCGTTGTAGCAGGTGTTGACCTCGCCACCGGTGAACCAGCGATAGAACGGCTTGCGCGAATCATCCAGAACCTTGTCCCAGGTCTTGTTCCAGTGAATATCCTTGGCGGCATCAGCCCAGAATCCCTCGGAATCCTGTAGCGAGCGCTCATAAGCCTGTTGATACGCGTTAGTCATTGGTGCCGTTCCCTCTGCTTTAACGAACTATCCTCGTGGTTAGGGTCCAGCCCCTCCCTTCGAGGCGGCAAAGATGCACCAGACGCGAAATTTTTGCAAAGGCACATTGATCGTCAGTGCAATAGAACCTCACTTATTTCCGTTGCAGCGCCACAATATGTCGCCTTAACCCAGGAATTCATCACCGAAATGCGGAAATAAAATAACCTGCGATCACAAGCTTAAAAACACAAAAGCACCCGCCGGAGCACGCCCGGCAGGTGCCTTGACTACCTTACGATCCCTGACGTTCAATGTGGAGTGGTAGCGTCGAAGCGCGTCAACTCGTCCTTGATGCGCAGTTTCTGGCGCTTCATGTCATTGATCTGGCCTTCATTGGGAAAGGGACGGCGCGCTTCCGCCCGGATGGCGGAGTCAAGCGCGGCATGGCGGACTTTCAAAGACTCGATCCGGTCCTGAAGGCTCATTACAATCCTCCCTGCTAATGGGCTAAGGTGGACAGGGTAAGACAGCGGACCAAGCCTTGTCAGCAAAAAAATCGTGTTCTATGCCGTGTTGCAGGCGCAAATACAACCCCTTATTTCGTTCCATTGGGAGAAAGTTTGATGAAGGCACATCCACCCCGCTTGGTGGTCGGCATCAGCGGCGCCTCGGGCATCGTCTATGGCATCCAGGCCTTGCGGGTATTGCGGCGTCTCGGGGTGGAAACCCATCTGGTGGTCAGCAAGGCGGCGGAAATCACCCTGGCCCATGAAACCGATATGAAAGTGGCGGAATTGCGCGCCCTGGCCGATCATTGCCATCGGGCCGAGGACATCGCCGCCGCCCCCGCCTCCGGCTCATTCCGTACCCTGGGCATGCTGGTGGCACCGTGCTCCATCCGCTCCATGAGCGAGATCGCCAGCGGCGTCACCACCTCGCTTCTGACCCGCGCCGCCGATGTCGCCTTGAAGGAACGCCGCCGGCTGGTGCTGATGGTGCGCGAATCACCCCTGCACGCCGGGCATCTGCGCACCATGCTGCAACTGGCGGAAATGGGCGCGGTGATCGCCCCGCCCCTGCCCGCCTTTTACGCCAAGCCGCAAAGCCTGGACGACATGGTGGCGCACAGCGTCGGTCGGGCGCTGGATCTGTTCGGCCTGGATGCCGACATCAAGCGCTGGGGGGAATAGCCGTCCGTGAAAAAGTCCCTCGGCTTTGCCTCGGTGTACTTTTCCCCGATTTGAATATGGAAAACCCGTGCTCAAGCGAGCTTTCCGCGCGGGTTTGCTTCTTTAAACAAGGCGCGGGAGCGCCGGGGGGCGCCCCCGCAGACGGTGAATTACGCCTTCATCTCGCCGATATAGATGCCCAAGCCGCGCGCCGTATGGGCGATGGTGCCGAAGGGATCGACGGCGCGGGTGATGCCGGCGATTTCCGACAACGGCACATCGACCACCTGACCATGTTGCCAAGCAACCATGCGGTCCATCTTGCCCTGGGCGATCAGGTCGACGGCGTGGACACCGAAGGCCGAGGCGACCAGACGGTCGCGCATGCCCGGCGTGCCGCCGCGCTGCACGTGGCCCAGCACGGTGACGCGGGTTTCCGCCTCGATCATCTTGCCCAGGCGGGCGGCCAGATACTGGCCGATGCCGCCGTAGCGGAACTCGCCATCGGCTTGGACCTGGGTCACCGGCAGGCCGGTCTCGGTCTTGCAGCCCTCGGCCACCACGATCAGGGCATGGTTGCGGCCCTCGTGGTTGACCTCGGCCAGCTTGCCGACGATGCCGTCCAGGGTATAAGGGATTTCCGGGATCAAAATGACGTCGGCACCGCCGCCGATGCCCGAGGACAAAGCGATGTGGCCGACGTCGCGGCCCATCAGTTCCAGGATCATGACGCGGTGATGGCTGGCGGCGGTGGGGGCCAGACGGTCGATGGCCTCGGTCGCCACGCCCAGCGCGGTGACATAGCCGATGGCATAGTCGGTGTGGGCGACGTCGTTGTCGATGGTCTTGGGGATGCCGACCATGGGCACGCCGCCTTGCTTGCACAGCTTGTTCAGGATGCGCATGGAGCCGTCGCCGCCGATGACGATCAGCGCATCCAGCCCCAGTTCCTTATACCCCTCGACGAATTCGGCCGAGCGGTCCTTGGTGGTGCCGTCGGCCATGGGATAGGCGAAGGGGTCGCCCTTGTTGATGGTGCCCAAGATGGTGCCGCCCATGCGCAGCATCTCGCCCGAGGCGACCGACAGGTCGAACTCGCAATAATCCAAAGGCCGGTTCATCAGCCCCAGGCTGCCGTCGCGGATACCGAACACCCGCCAGCCATAGCCGCGGATGGCGCGATGGACGACGGCACGCAACGCCGCGTTCAGGCCGGCGCAATCGCCGCCGCTGGTCAGAATGCCGATGCGCTTGGACTTGCTCATAGGATACCCCGCAATGTTCATGACCTTACCCATACCGTTTCATACGAAGTTCTGCTAGTGTCAACAACGCTTCAGACTGCAAGTGTCGCCAATTCATAATGATCGACGAAAACATCGAAGAAATCCGGCGCCAGTTGGCGGAACTGTTGACCGAGCATCGTGATCTTGACGATGTCATCGACCGTA
Source organism: Stygiobacter sp. (assembly GCA_006218045.1). Taxonomy (GTDB): domain Bacteria; phylum Pseudomonadota; class Alphaproteobacteria; order Rhodospirillales; family Magnetospirillaceae; genus Magnetospirillum. The sequence goes on along the minus strand of VBWB01000036.1, from coordinate 13,634 downwards.
TTGCCGTCGATCCCTTGCAGGACCAGTTGCAATTGCAGCGCCTGAAAAAGCGCAAGCTGGCGCTCAAGGATCAGATCGCCAAGCTGGAAAACCAGCTCATTCCCGACATCATCGCCTGAACGGACAGCGGCGAACTCCTTTCGCCCGGAACACTCCATGCACGCGCCATCGCGACTGATAGTCATTATCCTGGGCATTTTCACCGCCCTGGCCCCCCTGGCCATCGACATGTATCTGCCGGCACTGCCGCAGATGCAGACCGATTTCGCCGCCAGTTCCACCCAGGTGCAGATCACCTTGGCCGCCTTTCTCGCCGGCTTCGCCCTGGGGCCGGCACTCTACGGCCCCATTTCCGACGGTTGGGGCCGCAAGGGGCCGCTATATGCCGGCCTGATCATCCACACCCTGTCGTCGCTGGCCTGTATGGCGGCACCATCGGTGGAAATCTTCACCATCGCCCGCTTCTTCCAGGCCATCGGCGCCTGTGCCGGCGGCGTCATCGGTCGCGCCATGGTGCGTGATCTCTATCCGCCCCAGGACACCCATCGCGTCTATGCCACGCTGATGCTGGTCATGGGCGCCGCCCCCATCATCGCCCCGCTGGCCGGAGCCTGGTTGATCGGCCTGCTGGGCTGGCGCTCGATTTTCGCCACCCAGGCGATCATGGGCGGGCTGTGCCTGATGCTGCTGCATCGCTGGCTGGCGGAGAGCCACCCGCCGCACCTGCGCCGGCGTTCAGGCTTCATCGGTGCCCTGGTCGCCTATGGCCGATTACTGGCCGACCGCTCGTTCATGGCCTATGCCCTGGCCGGCAGTTTCGGCATGGCCGGATTGTTCACCTATATCTCGGGCTCGCCCTTCGTCTTGATCCAGTACCACAATCTGCCGCTGGAGCGGTTCAGTTGGGTGTTCGCCGCCAACGCCTTCGGCTTCATCATCGCCGGCCAGATCAATGGTCGGGTGCTGCATGGGCTGGACCGTCACAAGGTGCTGGCGACGGCGCAATGGGGGCAACTGGCCCTGGCCGCCGCCTTGACGACGGTGGCCGCCAGCGATTTCGCCGGCGTGATCGGGCTGTCGGCGGCGCTGTTCGCCACCATCGCCTGCATGGGCTTCATCGCCCCCAACGCATCGGTGCTGGTCATGGCGCCTCGGGGCGGCGCCATCGCCGGCACCGCCTCCGCCCTGATGGGCATGCTGCAATTCACCATCGGCGCCGCCGCCTCGGCCCTGGTCGGCCTGCTGCACGCCCATTCCGCCCTACCCATGGCCATGGTGATGCTGGGTTTCGCGATCTTGGGCCCCCTATCCCTTCGGCTTTTGCCGAAGGGATAGGGGGGCTGAAGGCCAGCCCGTGAACGGGCGCGCTCAAGCGCCGCGCGGCTTGGGGATGAAGGGATAGGGGGCGCCATCAGCCCATGCCGCGCCGATGGCGGTCGGCGGCGGCCACCGCCTGTTCCGCCCCCTCGCCGGCCGCGAGTACATGCAAACCCCAAGCGGGCTGCAACGGGATGCGCTGGCCCAGCCAGGTGAAGGGCGGCGCCGCCATGTGGCCGACGATTTCATCCAGTTTATCGCGGCTATGGGCATAATCGGAGCCGGGCAGCAAAATGGCGAAATCCGATCCGCCCAGACAGCCGACCATGTCGGTGGTGCGCAAGGCACCGATGACATTGGCGCAGATATGGCGCAACGCCCCCTCGCCGGCGGCCAGACCGTGCAATTGCCGAAGCGCCTCGATTCCAGCCACCTGCAACAGGGCGACCACGCCACGCCCGCCGCTGCCCAGATAGGCGTCGAGCTCACGCATGAAGGCCCGCCGGGTCAGGCAGGGAACGACGGAATGGCGGTCGGATTGCTGTTCCAGCCAAGTCTGGCGGCGGTCGGATTGCTCGGCCTTCCAGCGCAACCGCTCGAGTTCGGCCAAAAGCGGCTGCAAGGCATCCAGGATTTCCGGGGTCAGCCGATCCGCCGGCAACCCCAGGACCAGGGCCGCGTCCGATGCCGTATGCGCCGGGGGTTTGACCGGATTTTCATAGGCATGGGGCGGCAGATGGCGACGCTGTCCGTCATACCCGTCCCGCGCGTATTCGTGAATATCCCTGGTTCGCGACACTTTTTCTGTGCGGTACTCGTCGCCCATGGCGTCCCCCGGTGTTCTTCCGGTTCAAGCACGAAGTGTAGCACAGGCAAAGCAATGCTTGCACGGTTTACGCCGATTTCTATAATCCGTCCCTTTCCTGGCCCGGAAAGTAAATGGATATGAGCCAAAGCACCCCCGTCATCGGCATCATCATGGGTAGCCAATCCGATTGGGAGACCATGCGCCACGCCGCTCTTGTGCTGGTGGAACTCGGTGTTTCCTACGAAACCCGCGTGGTGTCCGCCCATCGCACGCCCAAGCGGCTGTACGACTATGCCACCGGGGCCAAGGCCCGCGGTCTCAAGGTCATCATCGCCGGTGCCGGCGGTGCCGCCCACCTGCCGGGCATGGCCGCCGCCATGACCACCTTGCCGGTGCTCGGCGTGCCGGTGGAAAGCCGGGTGCTGAAGGGCGTGGACAGCTTGCATTCCATCGTCCAGATGCCCGGCGGCGTGCCGGTGGGCACCTTGGCCATCGGCAAGGCCGGCGCCACCAATGCCGGTCTTCTGGCGGCGGCGATCATCGCCCTGATGGATCCTGATCTGGCCCAGCGCCTGGAAGACTGGCGTACCCGCCAGACCGAATCGGTGGCGGAAAAGCCCGTCGATGCCGACAACCCGCACCTGATCGTCTGACATCATGAACGCACCCCTGCCCCCCGGCAGCACCATCGGTATCATCGGCGGCGGACAATTGGGCCGCATGGCCGCCCTGGCCGCCGCCCGCCTGGGCTATCGCGTCCACGTCCTCACCCCGGAAATCGACAGCCCGACCGAACAGGTGGCGGCCACCGCCACCATCGCCGGCTATGACGACATGGCGGCGCTCGAGGCCTTCGCCCGCGCCGTCGACGTGGTCACCTTCGAGTTCGAGAACATCCCAGCGGCTTCGGTGCGGCTGCTGACCTCGCTGGTGCCGGTGCGTCCGTCGTGGAAAGTGCTGGAAGTGGCCCAAGACCGCATCAGCGAAAAGTGCTTCTTCAACGGCATCGGCATCGCCACCGCACCATGGGCGGAAATCAATTCCGCCGCCGATCTGAAGGCCGGGGTGGAGCGCATCGGCCGTCCGGCGGTGCTGAAGACCACCCGGCTGGGCTATGACGGCAAGGGCCAGGTGAAGATCACCGCCAAGACCGACCTGGATCAGGCCTGGGCCAGCATGGACGGGGCCACCGCCGTGCTGGAGGGCTTCATCGACTTCGCCGGCGAGGTGTCGGTGATCGTCGCCCGCGGCCTGGACGGTGTGTGTGTCCCCTTCGATCCGGCCTGGAACGTTCATACCAATCACATCCTCGACACCACCACCATCCCCGCCCCCATTTCCCGGCCCTTGGCCGAGCGCGCCATCCAGGTGGCGCTGAATGCCGCCGAGGCGCTGGATCTGGTCGGATTGCTGGCGGTGGAGATGTTCGTCACCAAAGCGGGCGACGTGCTGGTCAACGAAATGGCGCCCAGACCGCACAATTCCGGCCATTGGACCATGGATGCCTGCGTCACCGATCAGTTCGAGCAGTTCATCCGCGCCGTCTGCGGCCTGCCGCTGGGCAGCCCGGACCGTCATTCCGACGCGGTGATGACCAATCTGATCGGTTCGGACGTGGACAAGTGGCTGGACTTCCTGAAAGAGCCGGGGGCCAAGCTGCATCTTTACGGCAAGGCCGAGGCGCGCTCGGGCCGCAAGATGGGCCACGTCACCCGAATCCGCCCGCGTCAGAACTGAACACGTCCCGGCGGCTTTGAATGCGGCTGAAACGGCGCGTTCGGCAGCGAAACGGTTTGATGTTTCGGTGGCGACAGCGGTCCGGATCGGCCAGAAGTGGCGATCGGGATCGCGGCCCTTACCTGCATATTAGAATGGTGGGCCGCCGCCCATGCCCGCTCGGGGTGAACCCCGAACCCCCCTTTATTTTTATCAATAGAATCAAAAGGGGTTTGGGCTTCACCCCAAATGGGTTCGGGCGATAGCCCGATAGACGCATCGGCTGTTACTGCCGATGCGTCTCCGATTAAAAGCTCTAAGGGGGGCCGAAGCCCCCCTTTTTCGCCTACTTCTTCTTGCCGTCACCCAACGGCAGCGCCACGTAACGCAGCGCCTGCGGGTTTTCCACCCGCAACAGCAGGAACTTCTGGCTCGACGCCTTGGCCGCTTCCACCGCCTTGGTCAGATCGGTGGGGTTGCGCACCGGCTTGTTGCCGGCTTCGATGATGACATCGCCGGGCTTCATACCCTTTTCCGCCGCCGGGCCGTCCTTGACGTCGGTCACCACCAGACCGGCGGTGTCCTCTTCCAGGCCGAAGCGTTCGCGCAAGGTCGGGTTAAGCGCCGACACGGTCAGGCCGGTGCCGGCGATGACCTGGCCCTGGGCCTGGGTCTGCGGCTTTTCCGGCGACTTGCTGGCCACTTCTTCCGGCTCTTCCGGCAATTCGCCCACTGCCACATCGACGATGACGCGCTTGCCGTCGCGCCAGATTTCCACCGGCGCCTTCTTGCCGATGGCGGTTTCGGCGACGATACGCGGCAATTTGCGCATTTCGGTGATGTCGCGACCGTCGAACTTCAAGATGACGTCGCCGGGCTTCAGATTGGCCTTGGCCGCCGGGCCGCCGGTATTGACGGAAGCGACCAGGGCACCCTTGGATTCGGTCAGGCCCATGGATTCGGCCAGTTCCGGGTCCAGCGACTGGATGCGCACGCCCAGCCAGCCGCGCCGGGTGCGGCCATGTTGCTTGAGGTCGTCGATCACCGGCTTGGCCAGGGTCGAGGGGATGGCGAAGCCGATGCCGATGGAACCGCCCGAGGGCGAGAAGATGGCGGTGTTGATGCCCACCACCTCACCGGCGGAATTGAACAGCGGCCCGCCCGAATTGCCCCGGTTGATGGAGGCGTCGGTCTGGATGAAATCGTCATAGGGGCCGGCATTGATGTCGCGGGCCCGGGCCGAGACGATACCGGCGGTGACCGTGCCGCCCAGGCCGAAGGGGTTGCCGATGGCCAGCACCCAATCGCCGATGCGCGACTGGTCGGAATTGCCGAACGGCACCGCCACCAGGGTCTTCTTGCCCGGCTCTATCTTCAACACCGCCAGATCGGTCTTGGAATCACGTCCGACCAGGGTGGCCTTGTGGGTGGTGTCGTCATGCAGGGTGACGGTGATTTCGTCGGCGTCGGCGATGACGTGGTTATTGGTGACCACATAGCCGGCGGCATCGATGACGAAGCCCGAGCCCAGCGAGGTGGCGCGCTTGGGTGCCGCATCGGGGCGGCCCTGACGTTCCATGAATTCCTTGAAGAAATCCTCGAACGGCGAACCGGGCGGAAATTGCGGCATCTCGGGGATGCGCTCGGGGTTCTTGATGGTTTGGGTGGTCGAGATGTTGACCACTGCCGGCAGCAGCTTTTCCGCCAGATCGGCGAAGCTGCCGGGCGCTTCGCGCGCGGTGGCGGCGGCGGCATGGGCGAAAAGAACCAGGGCGGTGACGGCGCAGGCCATCAGCCGGCGGGAAGCAGTCATGGGATTGGGCACCAAAGGAACCCTCCTCAGTGAAAAGGAACGCGCTCGACCATAACGTTTATAGGAAACTATGGCGTTATCAAGGCGGATCGCAGAAGCCATAAGCCGCCGATGGCGATTACGGCGGCGATCAGGCCCATGCCGCGCAGGGTGACGCTTGGCATCAGGGCGATTTTCGCCATGGTCCGGCGCATGGCATCGGGGAAGGCCGCATAGGCGAGTCCCTCGATGGCCACGGCCAGACACAGGGCGGTCAGCAGCTCGATCAACGGCGGTTGGGGCCGTTGAAGATGTCGAAGAACTCGCTGTTGGGCGACAGAACCATGGTGGTGTCCTTGGTCAGGGCCGTGCGATAGGCTTCGAGCGAGCGGTAGAACTTATAGAAGCGGGCATCCTTGCCGTAGGCTTCGTTGAAGATGCGCGACGATTCGATGTCGCCCTTGGCGCGCAGGAAGTTGGCCTGACGCTCGGCCTCGGCCAGGATGACCGTCTTTTCACGATCGGCGCGGGCGCGGATCTGCTGGCCCCATTCGTAACCCTGGGCGCGCAGTTCCTTGGCCTGCCGCTCGCGTTCCGATTTCATGCGGTCGTAGATGGACTGGCTGGTTTCTTCCGGCAGGTCGGCGCGGCGGATGCGCACGTCGGCGACGACGATGCCGTAGGCGGCGGAGCGTTCGGAGACTTCGCGCAGGATGTCTTCCATGATGCGGGTGCGTTCGTCCGACAGCAGCGACGGCAGCATCACCTGACCCATCACCCGGCGCATGGCCGACGACACCACCTGCGACATCTGGCCGCGCGCATTGGTCTCGTTCTTCAGCGCCTGATAGAATTTCAGCGGGTCTTCGATGCGGTAGCGGGCGAAGGTGTCGACGACGATACGCTTGGAATCGCCCAGGATGATTTCTTCCGCCGGCGGGTCCAAGGGCAGCAGGCGCAGATCATAGCGGACCACGTCCTCGATGAACGGGACCTTGAAGTGCAGGCCCGGCTCCTTGATGGTGGCGCGGTGGGCGCCCAGGCGCAGTATCAGGGCCTGTTCGGCCTGATTGACCACGTAAAGCGACGAGCCGGCGACGATCAGCAGGCCGCCGATGACGGCGGCGATGAAGGGCAGCGAACGCGGGTTCATTGGGCGGCTCCCTTCTTCAGGTCGTTGAGCGGCAGATAGGGCACCACGCCCTGGCCGTTCTTGGATTGGTCGATGATGATCTTGTGCGATCCCTTCATCACCTCTTCCATGGTTTCCAGGTACAGGCGGCGCTCGGTGACCTCGGGCGATTGCTTCCAGGCGTCGAAAAGGGCCATGAAGCGCTTGGTCTGACCCTGGGCCTGGTTGAGCACCTGTTCCTTATAGGCTTCGGCGTCCTGGACCATCTTTTCCGCCTCGCCGCGGGCGCGGGGGATGATGTCGTTGCGATAGGCTTCCGATTCGTTGCGGGCGCGTTCCTGGTCGGCGCGGGCGCGCTGGACGTCGTTGAAGGCGTCGATGACCGCCGAGGGCGGCTCCACCTTCTGCAACTGCACCTGGGTGATCAGGATGCCGGCGTCATAGGAATCGAGCAGGCGCTGCAATTCCACCTTGGCGGCATCGGCGATGGGCTGGCGCTTGTCGGACAACGCCGCCTGGATGGGGTTGCGACCGATCATGTCGCGCATGGCGCTTTCGGCGGCGACCTTGACCGTGCCTTCGGGGTCGCGGATGTTGAACAGGTACTTGCCGGCGTCCTTGATCTGCCAGAACACGGTGAAATCGGCTTCGACGATGTTTTCGTCGCCGGTCAACATGCGGCTTTCCTCCGGCACGTCGCGGCCCGAATTACGCTCGAAGCGCGAATCGCCGACGGCGCGGAAGCCCAATTGCAACTGGTTGATCTTGGTCACCTGCGGCAGCAGCACGGTTTCCATGGGATAGGGCAGGTGATAGCGCAGGCCCGGCTCGGTGGTGTCGGTCCATTTGCCGAAGCGCAGGACCACGCCCTGCTGGTCGGGCTGCACCCGATAGATGCCGGTGGCCGCCCAGCCGGCAACGCCCAGCGCCACCAGCAGCAACAGGCCCTTGCCGCCCAGATTGCCCAGGCTGCCGCCGGGCATGGCCCGGCGCAGCTTGTCCTGGCTGCGGCGGATCAAATCCTCGATATCGGGGCCGTTGTTGCCGCCGCCGCTTCCGGGGCCACGGCCCCACGGGCCGCCGCTATTGCCGCCGCCACCATTGCCGCCGCTACCGCCACCGCCGCCCCAGGGGCCGCCACCGTTTCCACCGGAATTCCAAGGCATGCGCGTTCCTCTTGGTTCAATCGTCGTTCCTGGCCTTATAGGCCACCCATCCGCCCGGCGCAACGCACGCTGGCGAGCAAGGCGGGTTTGTGCCCATATGGAGCAACAATGACATGATTCAAGGTTGCGCGCTTGGGGGGCTTTCCAAAGTCAAGGCGGCTCCTTATATGAGTAAACTATTGTGCATCGGCTTCGCCATATTGCGCTGCAACAAACAAAGAGGAAGAGGACGTTCATGGCCGTGATCTCCGAAAGCCAGGTTATTGAGGCGCTGAAGACAATCGTCGATCCCGACAAGGGGGCCGATATCGTGTCGCTGGGCATGGTGTCGGGCGTGGTGGTCAAGGACGGTCACGTGACCTTCGCCATCGAGGTGGAGCCCGAGCGTGGCCCCAAGTTGGAGCCCCTGCGCAAGGCCGCCGAAAAGGCGGTGCACGATCTGGCCGGAGTGCTGACCGTGTCGGCGGTGCTGACCGCCGAACGCCACGTCCATGGCGGCCCCAAGGGCGGTCATGATCATGGCCACGGCCAGCCGGGCGAGGAGCGTCCGCTGCTGCCCGACGTCAAGGCGATCATCGCCGTGGCCTCGGGCAAGGGCGGTGTCGGCAAGTCGACCACCGCCACCAATCTGGCCATGGCGCTGTCACAGCAGGGACTGAAGGTCGGCCTGTTCGATGCCGACATCTACGGCCCCTCCATGCCGCGCATGCTGGGCATCGAGGGCGAGCCGGTCAGCCCCGACGGCCAGACCTTGCTGCCCATGGAAAGCTATGGCGTCAAGTGCATGTCCATCGGCTTCCTGGTGCCCGAGGACAGCCCGATCATCTGGCGCGGCCCCATGGTGATGGGCGCCATCCAGCAATTGCTGCGCGACGTCCAGTGGGGCGAACTGGACGTGATGGTCATCGACATGCCGCCGGGCACCGGCGACACCCAGTTGACCATCAGCCAGAATTTGCCGCTGACCGGCGCCGTCATCGTCTCCACCCCCCAGGACATCGCCCTGCTCGATGCCCGGAAGGGGCTCAACATGTTCCGCAAGGTGGATATCCCGGTGTTGGGGATCATCGAGAACATGTCCTATTACATCTGCCCGAAATGCGGTGACGAGGCTCATATCTTCGGCCATGGCGGCGCCAAGGCGGAAGCGGCCAAGCTGTCGTGCGACTTTTTGGGCGAGGTGCCGCTGGATATCGTCATCCGCGAAACCGCCGATCGCGGCGAGCCCATCGTCGTGTCCAAGCCGTCCAGCTCGCACGCCAAGGCCTATCGCGACATCGCCAAGAAGGTGTGGGACAAAGTCCAGCTGATCCAAAGCGGCGCCAAGAAGGGGCCGAAGATCAGCTTCCAATAAGCCCACCTTAAGGGGATGCCGGATACGCCGTTTGCGCGCTTACCCGGCATCCGTCTTACCAATACTTTCGACCTATACCCTGCCCCGGGAAAGCTGAATGCCGCGTGACCTGACCGTCTTGCACCCCGCGCTTGGGCACTTGACCCGGGGGCGGGCCTTTGCTCTGTCCCTCGCCTTCCTGCTGGTTCTGGTGGCTGCGCCGATTCTATCGGACCCGTTGCCGCCGTTGACGGATTACGTCAACCATCTGGCGCGTATGCATGTGATGGCGGAGATGGGCGGTAATCCCATTCTGGCTGGTTTCTATGAAGTCCGCTGGGCCGTCATCCCCAATCTGATCATGGACGTGCTGGTGCCGCCCCTGGTACATGAAATGGGGGTGCTGCACGCCGGTCAGGCGTTTCTGCTGTTGATGGTGGGTTTGCTGGTGACTGGTCCCATGGCCATCCACCGAGCCCTGTGGGGACGGTTTTCACCGTGGCCCCTGCTGGCTTTCCCGTTGGTCTATAACGGCATCTTCCTGTATGGGCTGGTCAATTATCTGCTGGGCACCGGCATCGTCCTGTGGGGCGTGGCCTTCTGGATCGCCTTGCGCGAGCGCTCGCCCTGGCTGCGTGGGGCGGCGTCGCTGGCGGTGGTGCTGACCCTGTTTCTGTGCCATCTGTTCGCCGTCGGCCTCTATGGCATGGCCTTGCTGGCCTTCGAGGCCTGGCGGCTGTGGCGTCGTCGTGATTTGACCGTCGGCCCGCTGCTGGCCGATCTGGCCGCGTTCGGCCTGCCGTTTCTACCGGTTGTGCCGCTGATTTTGGCCAGCCCCACCTTGGGGCTGTCGCATGAAATGCTGTGGGAATCACGCGGCAAGCTGGAAGGTCTGTATCTGGCGGTGGAATTGTACCGCGACAGCGTCGACATGCTGTTTGCCGGCATCATCATCGGCGCCGGCCTGTGGCTGGGGCGCCGGGGCGCCTTGGGACTGCATCCCGCCGGCTTGACGCTGTTGTGCCTGGGCGCCCTGGTGTTCCTGCTGATGCCGCGGCAGTTGTTCGGTTCGTGGATCGCCGATCAGCGGCTGCCGGTGGCCCTGTTCTTCCTGTTGCTGGGCTTTCTGACGCCGGACCTGAGCGGGCGGTTTTCGCGCCGGGTGTTTTATCTGTGCCTGTGTGGCCTGACCCTGGCCCGGGTCACCGAGGTGGCGGTCAACTGGCGCGATCTGGCCCAGGTCACCGATGACATGACTTTGGCGGTGTCGGCCATGCCCATGGGCAGCACCATGCTGGTGGCCGAGGCCGATGCGCCTACGGTCACCCCGGCTCTGACCCAGGCGCTGAGCCATGCTCCACTGATCGCCGTGCTCAACCGCGACGCCCTGGTCTCCACCATCTTTTCGGTGCCGGGCAAGCAGATATTGAACATCCGCCCCAGCCATGCCGATCTGGTCGACCGCGAGGACGGCGCGCCGCCCCAGGTCAGCCAGTTGATCGCCACCGCCGAGGGTTCCACTCCCGGCGGCGCCCGCTTCTGGGATTTCTGGCCCGGCCATTATGATTTCGTCATGATCCTGTACACCGATCCTGGTGCCGCCAACCCCGATCCCGACGATCTGGCCTTCGTTGCCGAGGGGCGGGGATTCCAGCTTTACCGCACGATACCCAGGGGATAGGCGGGGAATTCATATATCGGGGTGGCGCTTGTCGCCGCGCTGCACTATATTGGTATTGCCGGGTTCGCCCGGCTATGGCGCTAAACGTCTTGTGGAATAGGCCTTGCGGACCCGGGGGCGGTACCCGGCGCCTCCACCAAACCATCCGAGGTTACGATCGGACGATTGGGGGCGAAATAGGATCGACGCGGGTAGTAAAGACTTGGCTTGTGCTCGGCATGGTACCACCGTTATCGGGCTAAATCTCACAAGTGCCAACGACAACGTTGAACTTGCCGCTGCGGCGTAATCCGTAAGCGCGGTCCGGGGGGAACCGGGCAACAGAACTCCCCCCACTTACTGTTTGGCCGGTGCGGGACTGAGGGTCCATGAGCGAAGACACTTTGCGTTACGATAAAATGGTGGAAGACGCCCTGCGCGGCGTGGTGCGCGAAGCCCTGACGATCACCGCGCGCGACGGTCTGTTCGGCGACCATCATTTCTATATCACCTTCCGCACCCGCTTTCCCGGCATCGGCATGGGCGATCACGTTCTCGCCCGCCACCCCGAGGAGATGACCATCGTCCTCCAGCATCAGTTCTGGGGACTTGAGGTCGACGAGACCTTCTTCCGCGTCACCCTGTCTTTCTCCGGCAAGTCGGAAACCCTGATCGTGCCGTTCGCCGCCATCACCGGTTTCGCCGATCCGTCGGCCAAATTCGGCCTGCAATTCCAGGCCATGGACGGCGATGACGACGATGAAGGCGAGGACGAGGCGGTTGAGGCCGAGGCCGAGGAAACCGCCGCCGCCCCGGCGACTGACATTCCCGCCGATGCCGAGGGCAAGGTCATCGCGCTGGACGCCTTCCGCAAGAAGTAAAGCCGGCACGCGTCCAATACTTGACGTATGACTGAAAAAGGTGTTTGACGAAGGGCGACGCGCCTACCCGTCGGGGGTGGGGCGCTCCCACCCGTTTCCACGCCGGCCCGAGGACGCAGAAAGCCATGACCGATTTTGTCTATCAGGAGCTGTTCCCGCTTTCCCACGACGACACGCCCTATCGCAAGATCACCACGGATGGCGTCGGAACTGCCAGCTTCAACGGCCAGGACGTGGTCACAATCGCCCCCGAGGCCATCACCCGGCTGACCTTTGAAGCCATCAAGGACACCTCGCATCTGTTGCGCCCGGCCCATCTGGCTTCGCTGCGCGCCATCCTTGATGATGCCGAGGCCTCGGCCAACGACAAGTTCGTCGCCTATGACCTGTTGAAGAACGCTTGCATCGCCGCCGGCGGCACGCTTCCCATGTGCCAGGACACCGGTACCGCCATCGTCATGGGCAAGAAGGGCCAGCGCGTCTGGACCGGCGGCAGCGACGAAGCGGCCATCAGCAAGGGCGTGCAGCAGGCCTATACCGACCTCAATCTGCGCTACTCGCAGACCGCCGCGCTCAATATGTATGACGAGGTCAATACCGGTACCAATCTGCCGGCGCAGATCGACCTGTTCGCCACCGAGGGCGATGCCTACAAGTTCATGTTCATGGCCAAGGGGGGCGGCTCGGCCAACAAGACTTTCCTGTACCAGCAGACCAAGGCGCTGCTGAACCCGACTTCGTTGCTGAAGTTCCTGGATGCGCAGATCCGCACCCTGGGCACCTCGGCCTGTCCGCCCTATCACCTGGCCATCGTCATCGGCGGTCTGTCGGCGGAAATGGCCCTGAAGACGGTCAAGCTGGCCAGCGCCAAGTATCTGGACAGCCTGCCCACCAGCGGCAACGACCATGGCCGCGCCTTCCGCGACCTGGAACTGGAGCAGGTGGTGTTGAAGATGACCCAGGACATGGGCATCGGCGCCCAGTTCGGCGGCAAGTATTTCTGCCACGACGTCCGCATCATCCGTCTGCCGCGCCACGGCGCCTCGTGCCCGGTGGCCATCGGCGTGTCGTGCTCGGCCGACCGTCAGATTCTGGGCAAGATCACCAAGGACGGCGTCTATGTCGAGGCGCTGGAACGCGACCCGGCCAAGTATCTGCCGGAGATGGACGGCTCCAAGCTGTCGGGTGAAGTGGTCAAGATCGACCTCAACCGGCCCATGGACGAGATCAGGAAGACCCTGGCCCAGTACCCGATCAAGACCCGTGTCTCGCTGAGCGGTCCGATGATCGTCGCCCGTGACATCGCCCATGCCAAGCTGAAGGAACGTCTGGACCGGGGCGAAGGCCTGCCGGAATACTTCAAGCAAATGGGCGTCTATTACGCCGGCCCGGCCAAGACCCCCACCGGCATGGCCTCGGGTTCGTTCGGCCCGACCACCGCCGGACGCATGGATTCCTATGTGGATCAGTTCCAGGCCGCCGGCGGCTCCATGCTGATGATCGCCAAGGGCAATCGCTCGAAGGCGGTGACCGAGGCGTGCCAGAAGCACGGCGGCTTCTATCTGGGCTCCATCGGCGGTGCCGCCGCCCGTCTGGCCCAGGACTGCATCAAGAAGGTGGAAGTGGTGGAATACCCGGAACTGGGTATGGAAGCCATCTGGCGTATCGAAGTGGAAGACTTCCCCGCCTTCATCGTCGTCGATGACAAGGGCAACGACTTCTTCGCCGAATTCGCCCACTGACCCATGGGATCCTAGATCCGCTCGCCTTTTTCCGCGACTCCTGGACCCCCGCTTTCGCGCACTGCTGTCCGGGATTTTTCACGGCGC
>VBWB01000035.1 GCA_006218045.1 Stygiobacter sp. | reverse complement strand
GTCCCCAATTCGCTCTGGACCTGGGGGCGCCGTGAAAAATCCCGGACAGCAGTGCGCCTTCGCGGGAGTGACGGAAGGTAAAGGGTGATTCCCTACTCGTCCTCCCCACCCCCAAATGAAAACCCCCGCCGGTTGCCCGGCGGGGGTTGGTCATTTCAGCCGGAAAGCCTGAATTACACATTCACCGTGGCGGCGATATCGCGGAATTCCGGGATCTGGTCGAAGTTCATGTAGCGATAGACATCACCCGCCTTGGCGGCGAGACCGCTGACCTGGGCCATGTACTCGGCCACCGTCGGGATCTTGCCCATCAGGGCGCAGACGGCGGCCAGCTCGGCCGAGCCGAGATAGACGCGGGTGTCGATACCCAGACGGTTGGGGAAGTTGCGGGTGCTGGTGGACATGGCGGTGGAACCCTTGCGGATCTGCGCCTGATTGCCCATGCACAAGCTGCAGCCCGGCATTTCCATGCGCGCGCCCGACTTGCCCAGGATGCTGTAATAGCCTTCCTCGTTCAAGATGGTGGCATCCATCTTGGTCGGCGGCGCGATCCACAGACGGGTGGGGATGTCGCTCTTGCCGTCCAGAACCTTACCGGCGGCACGGAAGTGGCCGATATTGGTCATGCACGAACCGATGAACACTTCGTCGATCTGGTCGCCGGCGACTTCACTCAGCAGCTTGACGTCATCGGGATCGTTGGGGCAGGCGACGATGGGTTCCTTGATGTCGGCCAGATCGATGTCGATCACGGCGGCATATTCGGCATCGGCATCGGGTTCCAGCAATTGGGGATTGGCGATCCAGGCTTCCATGGCCTTGATGCGGCGACCCAGGGTGCGGGCGTCCTGATAGCCTTCCGCGATCATCCACTTCATCAGGGTGATGTTGGAGGTCATGTACTCGATGATCGGGTCCTTGGACAGGCGCACCGAGCAGGCGGCGGCGGAGCGTTCGGCCGAGGCGTCCGACAGCTCGAAAGCCTGTTCCACCTTGAGGTTGGGCAGACCCTCGATTTCCAGGATGCGACCGGAGAAGATGTTCTTCTTGCCCTTCTTCTCCACCGTCAGCAGGCCCGAGCGGATGGCGTAGAGCGGAATGGCGTTGACCAGATCACGCAGGGTGACGCCGGGCTGCATCTCGCCCTTGAAGCGCACCAGCACCGATTCCGGCATATCCAGCGGCATGACGCCGGTAGCGGCGGCGAAGGCCACCAGACCGGAGCCGGCGGGGAAGGAAATGCCGATGGGGAAGCGGGTGTGCGAATCGCCGCCGGTGCCGACGGTGTCGGGCATCAGCAGACGGTTGAGCCAGGAATGGATGACGCCGTCACCGGGACGCAGCGCCACGCCGCCACGGGTGGAGATGAATTCCGGCAGCGTGCGGTGGGTTTGCACGTCCACCAGCTTGGGATAGGCGGCGGTGTGGCAGAACGACTGCATGACCAGATCGGCGGAGAAGCCCAGGCAGGCCAGATCCTTCAACTCGTCACGAGTCATCGGGCCGGTGGTGTCCTGGCTGCCGACGGTGGTCATCTTGGGCTCGCAATAGGTGCCCGGACGCATGCCCTTGCCTTCCGGCAGACCACAGGCGCGGCCGACCATCTTCTGCGCCAGGGAATAGCCCTTGCCGCTATCGGCGGGGGATTGCGGCAGGCGGAACAAGGTGCTGGCCGGCAGCCCCAGGGCGTCGCGCGCCTTGGCGGTCAGGCCGCGACCGATGATCAGCGGAATACGGCCACCGGCGCGCACTTCGTCGAAGATCACGTCGGACTTGACCTTGAATTCGGCGATGACCTGGCCGTTCTTCAGCGCCTTGCCGTCATAGGGACGCAGCTCGACCACGTCGCCCATGTCCATCTGGTTGACGTCCAGCTCGATCGGCAGGGCGCCGGCGTCTTCCATGGTGTTGTAGAAGATCGGCGCGATCTTGGTGCCCAGGCAGACACCGCCGAAACGCTTGTTGGGGACGAAGGGGATGTCCTCGCCGGTGAACCACAACACCGAGTTGGTGGCGGATTTACGCGACGAGCCGGTGCCGACCACGTCGCCCACATAGGCGACCAGATTGCCCTTGGCCCGCAAATCCTCCAGGAACTTGATGGGGCCGCGCACGCCGGCTTCCTCCGGCTCGATGCCGGGGCGCGGGTTCTTCAGCATGGCCAAAGCGTGCAGCGGGATGTCGGGGCGGCTCCAGGCGTCGGGCGCCGGCGACAGATCGTCGGTGTTGGTCTCGCCGGTCACCTTGAAGATGGTCACGGTCAGGCTTTCCGGCACTTCCGGACGGCTGGTGAACCATTCGGCGTCGGCCCAGGATTGCAGCACGCCCTTGGCGTCGGCATTGCCCTTGTCGGCCAGATCCTTGACGTCGTGGAAATAGTCGAACACCAGCAGGGTCTTCTTCAGGCCCTCGGCGGCGGCGGCACCACATTCGCCATCGCCCAACAGGCGAATCAGCGGCTGAATGTTGAAGCCGCCCAGCATGGTGCCCAGCAATTCGGTGGCCTTGATCCGGCTGATCAGGCCGCAGGCAATGCTGCCGGCGCTGACTTCGGCCAGGAAGGTGGCCTTGACGCGGGCGGCGTCATCGACACCGGCGGGCACCCGGTAGGTGATCAGGTCGACCAGGGCCTGCTCTTCCCCCTTGGGCGGGTTTTGCAGCAAGGCGACCAGGTCCTCGGTCTGCTTGGCCGACAGCGGCAGGGGCGGAATCCCGAGGGCGGCACGTTCGGCGACATGCTGGCGATAGGCTTCAAGCACGGATGACCTCCGCAAAAAGGGGGTAAAGGAAAGCGGCCCCGCATGGGGCAGCCGACTGGCCTTACTATATGGGGCCTCTCAGCCTGCGCTTACAGCATAAATTTCAATTCAAGTCCAGTCTGAACTATCCGTTCGGGCGGGGCGCACACCACCCGATAGCGGGTGGGATCGGCCAGAGGCTTGATCTTCATCACTTTAGCGAGACAAGGCTTGCCGCAGTAGCGGCCATCCATGAACCGAATGGCGGCAGGATGAAAAAGGGCGCCACCGGGCGAATGCCGGCGGCGGCGCCCATAGGTGCTTAGCAGCGACGCCAGGCGTGGTCGGGGGTGCGCAGTTGGTCCCGAGTGACCCACAGTTTCAGCGGAAGATCGCCGGGCAAGATCACTTCGTAACCACCGGAGGTGATGACCGTCACCCGGCCGGTGCGTTCGGCGGGCACCACCCAGACGGCGGAGTTGACCCACGGCCAAACCTTTGCGGCGACATCATCGAAATAGGTGACCGGCTTGGTGGTGTTGTCATCCAAGAGCGGCTTATTCTGATGAATTTTCATAATGTTCTCCTTGAGTCTTCAAAGCGAAGATCAGCGGGAGAGCCCGCACTCTGGAGAACCTCAAGAATAGACTTGACTCAGGATACTAAGACCCTATAATCGAAGCCTCTTATCGTTACTCTTGGGTTAACCCAGAGGTACGAAGCTCACGGCGCTCCTTTTGGCGAAGGGGCGTCGTGTCGTTTTCGGGCGCAAATCCCGATCCCTAACGACACTATAGACCATAGCGAAATCCCCACCGTAAATCCAAGGTTTTCGCCACTCATGGTGGCGCATGCGACTCTATCAGAGTCGTAACGTGCACTATTGACCAAAAAACAACTGGTTCGATATGCTTATGCGATTCTTAAGAGTCGTGCTGATCGGTGTTCATCTAGATATTGTTTGTCTGGAGGGGTGATGCACAAGACTTTGAAAAACGCGAACAAACAAACTCGGAAGCATCCGCATCAAGAGCAGAAAGCTAAATTTGAGCTCCTGCTGAAGGCGCGGAATTCGACACCCGCTCAATTTGCCAAAGCGCTTTTCCCCACTGGCAAACCGATACCTGCCTCGGTCTATCGCTGGTGCCGGGGAGAGGTGAAGCCTAGGACGCACCACCTTGATCGGGTACTGACTTTTTTCGGGATCAATCAGGACGTTTGGGACAGTTCCTTGGAGGTCTTTCGCGCCAAGATTCCGGCCTCCATGGTTAATCCGCTGGTCAGTTTGTCGCAGGTGCTCAACCAGCAAAAACTGATCGAACAAAATCCCGACAAGGTCGCCAATGAATTCAGGGTCTTAGCCGGGGATTTCGTCGCCATCCGCCATTCATTCAATCCGGCGAAAGGGTTGATCGTCTCTTCTTTCCAGATATCGGTGGACGACACTGCGGCGATGTTCAGCCATACCGAGGTCACCTCGCTTTACAAGGGCGTCATCCTGACTCCGCAAGAAGGCACCTATTCCTTCATCGGCGCCGACATCGAAGAATCGAACCCAGTGACGTATCTATTCGACATCGGCGACAGCCATGGTGCGGTCGAGTGCCTAGTTGGCATCCAAACCGGCATTTCAAAGGATTTCAAACGCAGTGTGGCAGCAGCCAATATCGTTCTGCTGCGGCATGATTCCGTATCCTGGCGTGACGAGATCGAGCAGCTAAGGCAGGCGGGCGGGCGGGCGGGTATGCCCAAATTCATCGGCTTCCATGACATTCCCGGCCGCCTCCAAGGCTTGCTCACCCTGCCCTCTCCCTCGCTCTTGCTGCCCTTGCGGCATCCATCGCGCATGCTGTCTGATTTTCCAGGCTGATACTTTCGCCGGCCATGGATTTCTGCCATACCAGGGCCATGGACACGACTGAAAAGCTCCCTCCGTTTTCCGGCCACGGCCTGGGCTGCATCCGCGGCGGTCGGGTGGTGTTCGCCGGATTGGATTTCGCCGTGGCGCCGGGCGAGGCTTTGGTGCTGCTCGGCCCCAACGGCTCGGGCAAATCCAGCCTGCTCCGCGTCATGGCCGGGCTGTTGAAGCCGGCGGCGGGCAAGCTGGCCTGGGGCGAGGTGGCCACCGGGGCGGACCCCGAACTGCATGCCGCCCGCACCCATTATGTCGGCCATCACGACGCGGTGAAACCCGTGTTGTCGGTGGCGGAAAACATCCGCTTCTGGGCCCGGCTGCACCAACCCGACGCGGGCCTGGCCCAGGGCGCGGTGGAAACGGCGCTGACCCGCTTCGGCCTCGCCCATCTGCGGGACATCCCCGGCAAGCTGCTGTCGGCGGGACAAAAGCGCCGCACCAATCTGGCCCGCCTGCTGGCGGCGCCGTCGCCGCTGTGGCTGCTGGACGAGCCGACCACGGCGCTGGACCGCCATAACATCAAGGTGCTGGAGACGGTGTTCGCCCAACATCGGGCGGCGGGCGGCATGGTGGTGCTGTCCACCCATCAGGATGTCGACCTGCCCGGCGCCCGCACCCTGCATCTGGATGATTTCGCACTCGAAACAGAGGACGGGCAGCCATGATCCGCTTTTGGGAAGTGGTGCGCCGCGACCTGCGCCTGGCCCTGCGCCAGGGCTCGGACAGTCTGATGGTGGTGACCTTCTTCGTCCTCACCGTGGTTTTGTTCCCCTTCGGCATCGGCCCCGAGGCCGGCATTCTGGAACGGGTCGCCGCCGGCGTGCTGTGGGTGACCGCCTTGCTGGCCTCCATGCTGTCACTGGACCGATTGTTCCAGACCGATTACGAGGACGGCTCGCTGGAATTGCTGGTGCTCACCCCCACTTCGTTGATGGTGGTGGTCCTCGCCAAGGTGCTGGCCCATTGGCTGACCACCGGCCTGCCGCTGCTGGCGGCGGCGCCCATCCTGGCCGTGCTGCTGCACATGAATGCCGACGGCTTCGCCATCTTGCTGCTGACCATGCTGATCGGCACCCCGGTGCTGTCGCTGATCGGCGCCATCGGCGCCGCCCTGGTGCTGGGGGCGCGGCGCGGCGGCGTGCTGGTGTCGCTGCTGATCCTGCCGCTTTACGTCCCGGTGCTGATCTTCGGTGTCGGCGCCATCGACGCGGCGGTGCAAGGGCGGTCGGCGGAGCCGCATCTGCTGATTCTGGGCGCGCTTTTGGCCGCTTGCCTGCCGCTGGCGCCATGGGCGACCGCCGCCGCCCTTCGTCAGGCGCTGGAATAGGGATCAAAGGGATTGAATCCGGGCAAAGCCCGCCCTATTAAAGCCACGACCACCCGGCGGGGACGACCCCGCCCCTGATGGGTATTTGAGGGGACGGCCCCGTTTGCGGACGGAGGCTTGCCGTGTCCTGGGTCTATCTGTTTTTCGCCGGTCTGCTGGAAGTGGCCTGGGCCATGGGCCTGAAGGCCAGCGACGGTTTCTCCCGCCCTCTGATATCGCTGGCGACCATCGCCGCCATCATCGCCAGCCTGGGCCTGCTGGGATTGGCGGTGCGCACCTTGCCGGTGGGTACCGCTTATGCGGTGTGGAGCGGCATCGGTATCCTGGGGACCACCGCCCTGGGCCTTTTGGTCCTGAACGAACCGGCGTCGCCGGCCCGGCTGGGCTGCATCGCTCTGATCGCCATCGGCATTATCGGTTTGAAAGTCTTGCATCCATGAAAAAAGCCCCCGGATTGCTCCGGGGGCTTTTTTTCGAGGATCGACCGGATCAGCGGACGTAGACCTGGACCTCGCCGGTGTTGACACCGGGGCTGGTGGTCTGGGACACGCGGATACGGTTGGACGGCAAGCCCATATTGGTGAGCGAGCGCACCACCGATTCGGCATTGCGGCGGATGTTGGTGGCGCCCAAAGCCTGGGCTCCGGGGGTGTTGCCGGTGGGCGACACCGCCACCACGTCGAACGAGGCGCTGGGACGACGGTCCAGGGCACCCTTGACGGCGGCGTAAAGCGCGCTTTCGTAGTTCACGTTGGCCTTGTCGAAGCGAATGGTCACCAGGGCCAGATCGCTGGAGCCGACGGCACCGCGCGGCGCGGCCAAGGGCGCGTCGTAGGATGCCGGCATGGCGCCGCCACGGCTGGACAGGGCCGAGCTGTACAGCTGGCCGTTCTTGATGGCCAGGGCCAGGGTGTTCAGGTTCTGCCGCTCGTTGGCCACATAGGCCTGCTGGCGGTTGACGTCGTCGGACAACTCGGTCAGCAGACGCTCGACCAGCACCACGGTGCGGTTGGTTTCGTCTTCCAGGATACGCAGCTGGCGGTGATCCTCGTCGACGGCACCGGACAGCTGGCGGGCGGCACGCACCGATTCCAGCAGATAGGCGGCCATGGCCGAGGAATTGGTCACCTCGT
Source organism: Stygiobacter sp. (assembly GCA_006218045.1). Taxonomy (GTDB): domain Bacteria; phylum Pseudomonadota; class Alphaproteobacteria; order Rhodospirillales; family Magnetospirillaceae; genus Magnetospirillum. The sequence goes on along the minus strand of VBWB01000035.1, from coordinate 13,832 downwards.
TGGCCAGTCGGGTCATCTTGAGGACGTCCTCGTTGATGCGGTCCAACTCGCCTTGGGCGGCGTTCCATTGCTGGGTCAGGATCGGGTTGCCGGGGGTGGTGCCCACCTGCAAGCGGGCGTTAACCGCGGCGACGGTGCCGTGATAACGCTGCGAATCCTGAACCGTGTCGCTGCGGATGCCCTGCAACGACTGGTTATGCCGGGTCAGCATGTCCTGAAGCGCCGCCAAGTCGCCGCGCAACGACGACACCTTGTGGCCGACGAACGTGCCGGTGGCTTGGCCGGTGGTGACACCGGGCGCCTCGAAGTTTCCGGACCCCAAAGCCGGGGGGTTGCCGGGCGCCGTTTGCACGGTACCGGATGAGGGAAACAGTGTTTCCTCGGCGAACGAACATCCGCCTACCAGGAGAACCGCGCACAGCGCCGCGGCATGGGTCGTCTTCAGGGCCATTGGGACTGCTTACCTTTTTGTTCGCCAGATCGGATGAAACCCGCCGGGTCAGCAAAATTATTTGTATGATCGAGAATTATGACTTGCCCCCGCGCAATTGTGGCGGATTTTACGCAAACGCCCATCCCCCCACAAGCCGTAATCTTGCCACAAAGCCGGGAAAGGAGCAGAAAAGCCAATATTTAATCTCAAAAAAACAGGCTTGCGCTCCCCCAGGGGTTTGTGTATGTTCCGCTCCCTCGCTGGAGGGCAACTTCTGGCGGGTACGGCGGAGCACCCGTAGCTCAATTGGATAGAGCACCAGACTACGAATCTGGGGGCTGGAGGTTCGAGTCCTTCCGGGTGCGCCATCGTCGACGATTACAGGCCTCCTTGCAAAGGGTGGCCTTTTTTGTGTCTGAACCGCCAGCCGGCAGGTGGCGCCCTTGTTCACGCCCAGCAATGATTTCCTGGCGCAATCCTGTGCCGCCGTCTTTTCCGCCCTGGCGCCCAAGCCGACGGAAGAGGCGGTCAATGCCGCGCTCGATCAGGTTTTCATCATCGCCGAGCACTCCTGGCAGGCGCGGCGCACCAGCATGGATTATCTACGCGGCGCCCCGCCCTCGGCCTGCAAGGCCGGCTGCGGCTGGTGTTGTCATCAACAGGTGGGCATCACGCCCCTGGAAGCGGTGCGGATCAGCGCCTATCTGCGCGCCCTGCCCGCCGATCAGGGACAGGAACTTCTGGATCAGGTGAACGGCCTCGACGCGCGCACCCGCGGCATGACCACCAGCCAGCGGGTGGAAAGCCGGTTGGCCTGTGCCTTCTTGTCCATGGACGGCAATTGCCGCATCTATCCGGTGCGGCCCTTGCGCTGTCGCGGCCTGCATTCCATCGACGCCCAATTCTGCGCCGCCTCCCACACCGATCCCGCCGGCATGCGGGCCAAGCTGGAGGCCGGGCAATTGCGCCCGGTCTATCTGTCGGTGCCGGAAGCCATTTTCGATTCCGCCCTGTCGGGGCTGCTGATGGGCCTGAAGAAACTGAAAATCACCCTGGTGTCGCTGGAACTGACGGCGGCGGTGGCCGCCTTGGCCACCGATCCGCGCCTGTCGCGGCGCTGGCTGGGCGGGGCCGCCCCCGATCGCGCCCTGGCCCTGGTGCCCGACAAACGGGGCTGAAAGGCCAGAGCATTTTCACGCGAAACGTGGAAATGCGATAAGCCGGGAGTCGCAGACGTGTGCTCCGCACACAGCGGCGCCTGAGCAGCCCGTCACGGGCTACTCTTGAGCCCCTGACCTGACCTTCGTCAAACCTTACCCAGCAGTAACGTGGAATCCTGCGGCGGTCGCGATATATACTTCGCAGCTTTCGCATATGTCGGAACGACGACACGAGTCCAGATCATGCATCGGTTTGCCAATCCCGCCCGTTTCCTGCGCATCGCCGCCATCGTCCAGCCCTGGGCCATGGCGGTGGCGGTCTTAAGTTTCGCCGCCGGCCTGTGGTTTTCGCTGCTGGCCTCGCCCGCCGATTATCAGCAGGGTGAAACCGTGCGCATCATGTACATCCACGTGCCGTCGGCCTGGATGGGCATGTTCTGCTATACCGCCATGGCGGTGTTCTCGGCCATGGGGCTGATCTGGAAACATCCGCTGGCCGATCTGATGGCGCGGGCCACCGCGCCCGTCGGCGCCGCCTTCACCCTGATCTGCCTGGTCACCGGATCGTTGTGGGGCAAGCCCATGTGGGGCACCTGGTGGGTGTGGGATGCGCGGCTGACCAGCATGCTGATCCTGTTTTTCCTCTATCTCGGCTACATGGCCCTGGCCGACGCCTTCGACGATCCGGAACGCGGGCAAAAGGCCGCCAACATCCTGGCCCTGGTCGGCGTCGTCAACGTGCCCGTCATCAAATGGTCGGTGGATTGGTGGAACACCCTGCACCAGCCGGCTTCCGTGGTGAAGATGGGCGGCCCGGCCATCGACGCCTCGATGATGGTGCCCCTGATCCTGATGGCTTTGGCCTTCAAGGCCTATTGGGTGGTGGTGCTGATCCTGCGCACCCGGGCCGAGATCGCCGCCGCCAAGCTGCGCACCCTGAGAATGGCCCAGGTCCATGCCGCCGGCCAGACGGAGGTTGAACTTCATGGCTGATCTGACCGCATTCTTCGCCATGGGCGGCCATGGCGGCTATGTCTGGCCGGCCTATGGCTTGGCCGTATTGGTGCTGGTGGTTTTGCTGGTGGCCTCGATCCGTGCCGTGCGCAAGCAGGAACGCGACCTGGAGACCATCCAAAGCCTGCGTCCGGCGAGGCGGCGGCGCACCAGCGTTAACCAAGGTGAACAAGCATGACCCGCAAGAAGCGCCGCCTTTATTTCGTCATCCTCGGCCTGCTGGCGGTGGGTACCGCCGCCGCCCTGGTGCTGTCGGCCTTGCGCCAGGACATCGTCTTCTTCTTCAGCCCGACCGAGATCCTGGAGGCCAAGGTGCAGACCGAGGGCCGCCGCATCCGCCTGGGCGGATTGGTGGAACAAGGCAGCGTGGTCAAGGAAGGGGCCAAGGTGCGCTTCAAGGTCACCGACGGCGCCCATGCGCTGCCGGTGGAGTTTGAAGGCCTGCTGCCCGATCTCTTCCGCGAGGGTCAGGGCGTGGTCACCGAGGGCCGCATGGGGGCCGGCGTGTTCCTGGCCTCGGAAGTCCTGGCCAAGCATGACGAGAATTACATGCCCAAGGAAGTGGCGGACAGCCTGAAGAAGTCCGGCCATTGGCAGGGCGAAGAAAAGAAATAGCCATTTTGCGCAGGAGACCTTGATGATCGCCGAAATCGGCCATTTCGCCCTTATTCTCGCCTTGGCCGTGGCCCTGGTGCAGGCGGTGGTGCCGCTGGTCGGCGCCAGTCGCGGCAATGCCGCCTGGATGGCCCTGTCGGGGCCGACCTCGGCCGCCCAGGTGCTGCTGGTGGGCATCAGCTTCGCCGCCCTGACCCACGCTTATGTCACCTCGGATTTCTCGGTGATGAACGTGGCCCAGAATAGCCACACCGACAAGCCCATGCTGTACAAGGTGGCCGGCGTCTGGGGCAACCACGAGGGCTCGCTGCTGCTGTGGATCACCATCCTGGCGGTGTTCGGCGGCGCCGTCACCCTGTTCGGGCGCAATCTGCCGCCGGGGCTGAAATCGCGCGCCCTGGCCGTGCAGGCCATGATCACCGTGGGCTTTTTGCTGTTCATCCTGCTGACCTCGAATCCGTTCGCCCGTCTCGAGCCGCCGCCCCTCAACGGCCAGGGACTGAACCCGCTGTTGCAGGATCCCGGCCTCGCCTTCCACCCGCCCTTGCTGTATCTGGGCTATGTCGGCTTTTCCATGGCCTTCTCCTTCGCCATCGCCGCCCTGATCGAAGGTCGCGTCGACGCCGCCTGGGCGCGGTGGGTGCGGCCCTGGACCCTGGCCGCCTGGGTGTTCCTGACCTGCGGCATCGCGCTCGGCTCGTGGTGGGCCTATTACGAATTGGGCTGGGGCGGCTGGTGGTACTGGGACCCGGTGGAAAACGCCTCGTTCATGCCGTGGCTGGCCGGTACCGCGCTGTTGCATTCGGCGGTGGTGGTGGAAAAGCGCGACGCGCTCAAAAGCTGGACCATCTTGTTGGCGATCACCGCTTTCGGCCTGTCGCTGTTGGGCACCTTCCTGGTGCGTTCGGGCGTCATCACCTCGGTCCATGCCTTCGCCACCGATCCGGCCCGTGGCGTCTTCATTCTTGGGTTGCTGGTGGTGGCCATCGGCGGCTCGTTCCTGCTTTATGCCGTGCGCGCCCCGGCCCTGAAGACCGGCGGCCTGTTCGCGCCGCTGTCGCGCGAAGGCACATTGCTGCTCAACAACGTGCTGATGGCCACCGGGGCCGGCACCGTGCTGCTGGGCACGCTTTATCCGCTGTTCGCCGACGCCCTGAATCTGGGCAAGGTGTCGGTGGGGCCGCCCTTCTTCAATGCCGTCTTCCTGCCCCTGATGGTGCCCATGGTGCTGGCCATGGCGGTGGGGCCGTTGATGTCGTGGAAGCGCAGCGATCTGGCCGGGGCGTTGTCGCGGCTGAAGATCGCCGCTGCCCTGGCGGTGGCCGCCGCCATCGCCACCTGGGTGTGGCAAGGCGGGTCGTTGGGCCCGTGGTGGGCCGCCGGCGGCATGGCTCTGGCGGTGTGGCTGTTCCTTGGCGTGCTGACCGAACTGGCCGAGCGTATCCGCCTGTTCCGTGCCCCCTTCGGTCAATCGCTGTCGCGTCTGGCCAAGCTGCCGCGTTCCGCCTGGGGCATGACCATCACCCATGCCGGTCTGGCGGTATTCATCGCCGGCATGACCGCGTCGTCGGCGTGGAAACAGGAATCGGTGCAGTCGCAAAAGATCGGCGAGACCATCACCGTGGCCGGCTATGCCTTCACCCTGAAGGACGTGCAAAACGTGCAAGGCCCCAATTATCTGGCCTCGCGCGGCACCTTCGAGGTGAGCAAGGACGGCAAGCCCTTCGCCGTCATGCAGCCGCAGAAGCGCCAGTACAAATCGCCGCCCATGCCGACCACCGAGGCGGCCATCGAAACCACTTTCCTGGGTGACGTCTATGCCGTGATCGGCGATAGCGGCGGCGATGGCGGCTATGTCACCCGGCTGTATTTCAATCCGCTGGTGGTGTGGATGTGGGCCGGCACCGGCATGATGGTCCTCGGCGGGCTGGTGTCGCTGACCGACCGCCGCCACCGCGTCGGCGCCCCCACCCGGGCCCGGCTTCCCGCCCATTCGGTGAGGGCCTGATCCATGCGCCGTCTGCTTTATCTGCTGCCCGTGGCCGTCTTCGGCATCCTCGCCCTGTTCTTCCTGCGCGGCCTCACCTTGAACCCGCGCGAGATCCCCTCGGTGCTGATCAATCGCCCGGTGCCCGTGATGAATTTGGCGCCGCTGCCCGGTCGCGGCGATACCGGATTGACCACGGCGGACCTCAAGGGCCGGGTGTCGCTGGTCAACATCTATGGGTCGTGGTGCATCGCCTGCGTGCAGGAACACCCCTATCTGGTGAAGATCAAGCAGACCGGCATCGTCCCCATCCACGGCATCGACTGGCGCGATGATCCGGTCGAGGGGGCCAAATGGCTGAAAAAGCACGGCGATCCCTATGATCGGGTCGGCGTCGATCCGGCGCCGGGGCGCACCGCCATCGATTTCGGCGTCACCGGCGCGCCCGAGACCTTCATCGTCGATAAGGACAGCATCATCCGCTACAAGCATATCGGTCCGGTCACCCCCGAAGCGTGGGAACAGACCCTGCTGCCGATCATCAAGGAATTGAACAAATGAAGCGCCTGGCTCTCGCCCTGATGCTGGCCGTGGCGGCGCCGGCCCTGGCCGCCGATCCGTCGGAAATGCTGAAGGACCCGGTCCTTGAGAAAAAAGCCGAGGATTTGGGCAAGGAATTGCGCTGCCTGGTCTGCCAGAACGAATCCATCGAGGATTCCAACGCCGACCTTGCCCGCGACCTGCGGGTGATCGTGCGCGAACGCTTCGCCAAGGGCGAAAGCAGCGATCAGGTCAAGCAATACGTGGTCGACCGCTATGGCGATTACGTGTTGCTGAACCCGCCGTTCAAGGGCACCACCTTGGTGCTGTGGCTGGGGCCGTTCGCCTTGCTGGTGGTGGCGGTGGGCGCCGCCTTCGCCTTTTTCCGCCGCCGTCCCAGCGTCAATGCCACCCCGGTGGTGCCGCTGTCGACCGAGGAAAAGCGCCGTCTCGACGCGTTGTTGAAGGATGGGGACCGCTCATGATCTGGTTGATTTTCGCGGGCCTGGCCTTGGCCACGACCGCCATGCTGGTGCTGCCGCTGTTGCAGGCCAAGGCAGTACCGCTGGCGCGGGCCGAATACGACCTGACCGTCTATCGCGACCAATTGGCGGAAATCGAGGTGGAGATGGAGCGCGGCACCCTGTCCGCCGATCAGGCCGTCGCCGCGCGCACCGAAATCCAGCGCCGCATCCTGGCCCTGGGCGGTGTGGCCAAGCCCGAGGTGGCGCAGGCCGCCCGGTCGTGGAAGCTGGCCACCGTGCTGGCCCTGGTGGTGCCGCTGCTGGCCTTCGGCCTTTACGTCTTCCTCGGCGCCCCCATGCTGCCCGACCAGCCCTATGCCGCCCGCGCCGACAAGATCAAGGAAATGCAGGACCAGGGCGAGATGATCCGCAACATGGTCGCCTCGCTCACCGCCAAGCTGGAACAGAACCCCGGTGACGGCAAGGGCTGGGGCATGCTGGGCCGCTCGCTGCGGGTGCTGGGACAAAAGGATCAGGCCATCACCGCCTATCGCAAGGCCATTACCCTGTTGCCCGCCGACACCACCGTCCGCATGGAACTGGCCGGGCTGCTGCTGGAAGACATCCCGCAAGGGGCGGTGCTGCCGCCGGAATTCGTCGGCCTGATGCGCGAAGTGCTGGCCGTCGACCCCAATAATATGGACGCGCTCTATTTCGCCGGTATCGGCGCCCTGCAAATGGGCGACACCCGCCGCGCCCGCGAGCTGTGGACCAAGGTGATGGTGCAATTACCCGAGGGCGAGGATAAGTCCGAGATCAAGAAGCAGATCGACGAGCTGAAATAACCCGCCGTCAGGCGCGGGTAAGGGGATTCAACCACAGAGGCACAGAGACACAGAGAGGATGGAGCAGACGGTGATGCCGTCGCCCCATGACAGGCCTCTCTGTGTCTCTGTGCCTCTGTGGTTAATTTTTTTTTATGGTCCATCGCGGATTTGCGGGGCCAGTTTCCTCCTGACCGTCATGCGCGGGCTTGACCCGCGCATCCACGTGGTGCCACCTAATCCATTGTTATGAGTTGATTTTTGCGGAACCGCGTGGATCGCCGGTTCAAGCGCAGCGATGACGATTTGCTGGAGGCCGCCACTGTCCCGGCAAATCCGCGATGAGCCCTTTTATTGTCAGGCTTACCTGCATCAACAACCCATGGTAATCTTCCGACACCTTTTATACCCCGTGTTGGAATGATCATGGCCTGGACGCGGAAAGACAATATCCCGCCGGAACCGGCCAGCGTCACCGACCTGATCGACGGGGATTTGGATGAGGTGACGAAGCTTAATCTGAGTCTGCGCTGCTTGCAGTGTCTGCCGGACGATCTCGGGCGATTGCGCAATTTGCAGATTCTCGACGTCAGTGCAAATCAGTTGGTAGCCCTGCCGTCGAGCATCGGCCGATGCACCCATTTGAAGTCTTTGGATGTGGGCGGCAATCCGCTGGCGACCCTGCCAGTAGAGCTGGCAAAGCTTACCGCACTGGAAGGGTTGAACATTTCCAGGACGCAGATCACCACCCTTCCCCCAGGGCTGGAAAAGCTGCCCATCCGCCGGCTAGCCCTGTCGCGCCTGCCGGATAATGCGGACAGCATTCTGCCCCATTGGCCGGTGACTGACCTAACCTTTAGGGAGATGTCGGAAGCGGACATCACCGCTACGACCGCCTTGCTCCCGGCAGTCACGCACCTAAGCTTATCAAGCAGCGGTCTCACCACTTGGCCGCAGGCGCTCAACAAGCCGGGTCTGATAAGTTTGAGAATTTGGCACGAGCCCGCTTTGAGCTTTCCCGATCTCCGGCTTTTTCCAAACCTGCAAGATGCTGCATTGGTGAGCTGCAAAATCAAATCCATCCCGGATTGGATCGGCTCTCTTCCCAATTTAACGTTCCTCTACCTCAACTTCAATGAAATCACCACCCTGCCGCGTCAACTGGCCGATCTCGGGGACGATCTTGAGCTCGATCTCAGCGGCAACCCCCTCGCCCCGCCGTTGGATGAACTGGCCAAGAAAGGCACGCCGGCCTTGTTCGCCTATTTGCGCTCGCTGCCCGAGGATGCCGCCTCCGATCCGGTCGAAACCGCCGAGACGGTGCCGGAACAGCAAACGGCGCCATTGAGTGTCGAGGTGGAGCAGGGGCGGTTGCGGGTCCGCCCGGAAGCCGGGACCATCGAGGCGCTGCGGCGTGAATTCGCCACCATGTTCGGTCTGGTGCGCAAACGGGCGGTCGAGGCGGCCCAGGCCATCGGCGGCAACCACGTCAAGATGGCCGGATTGCTGCGGGATTATCTGAGCTCTCTGGGGGAGGCGCCGGAACAGCTTCAGGGGATCGCCCTGGGCTTTACCGGCCAGGACATCACCATCCAGGCGGCGCATTGTCGCGACGAGGATGGCACCGATCAACTGAGCCAGGACCAGCGCGCTTCCCTGGAAATCCTGTTGGCGGCCCATGAACTGCTGATGCGGTCGGTACCGGAATGGCAGGATTATGTCCTGAAAACCGGACAAAGACCGCCCTTGTCCGACGAAATCGCCATGCTGGTGCGCACGCTCAGCCAGGGCATTGTCGTGGATATGCGCCAACGGCCCAAAGAAATCGACAAGGCGGTTGCCGACCGCTTACAGGATTTGACGGACTTGGCGCAGGATTCGCCGCCTGAACACATCCATCTGGCCCGGTGGGGGATGGTGGACGCCTTGGGGAATGTACTGTCGGAATTGGCCCGACAAGCCTTGTTGACGGTGCAGGACATCCCCGGTGAGGCGCGTAAAGGGATTATCGGATTGGGGTTGCTTGCCGCCTCCTCATATCTGAGTCATGCGCCGGAATTGCTGGCCCTGGCGCAATTGCTGCCGGGTTATGGCTGGATTTCCCAGGTGATCGTCGCCTTGCGGGCAATGGTCGAGAAATAGCCTAAAAAACAAAACCCCTGGCGGTGACGCCGGGGATTCGGGGCGCGGGGGCAATAGCCCCCGGTATCCCTTTAGTCCTCGATCGAACTACAGCTTGATGCGCACGCGATAGCGCAGCACCGTCTCGCCCTTGGCCGGCACCTGTACGCTCCAGCCGGCCTGATGGGCGTCGGTCTTGTCGTGGCGCTGGCTTTCCTCCAGCACCAGCCATTCGCCGGCGAAAACCTCGCGCACCAGCACCTTGACCGGATTGGCGCCGGCATTGGCCAGTTTGACCTCCCAGGCGGTTTCGCTGATTTCGGCCGCCACCTTCTGGCTGTCGGTCTGCACCCGTCTGGCGGTGACGTCGAAGGCCTTGCCCAGGCTCAGGCGGAACGGCGCCCCCACCGGCACCATGGGCATCTGGTCGTCGCCGGCCAGGGCCAGGCCGCCATCGGCGCCGCGCAGGAACAAGCGGGCCGGGCCGGCGGGCAAGGGCTGGCCGCTGCCGTTGCGCAAGGCCAGCACGGTATCGGGATGCTGGGGCTGGGGCTCGGTGGCGAAGCGTCCGAGCCAGGCATGGGGCGGCAGCGGCGGCAATTCCAACTGGCGCTCGGCGGTGATGCGGACCGGCGGCAGCAACGGCACCTGGGTGCTTTGGCCCTGGCGCAGGGAAACCGGCGGGGCCAGGGTATAAAGGTGATGCGGCCCCAGGGCCTCGCGGCTGGGGGCGCTGTCGGGGGAGGCCGCCATCATGGCCTTTTCCAGGCGCGCGGCGCGCGGCAGGGCGGCGGGGCCAGCGCCGCGATGGGGATCGCCGGCCAGCAGCCGCACTTGCGCGGCGGGGAAATCGCCGCCGCTTTGATTGTCGAGCGTGGCCCAGGACGACAGCAGCGCCTTGCCGCCTTCTTCCAGTTCGATCACATAGGCCGGCTGCCAGGACAGGCCGTGGGTGACATAGGCCAGTTCCACCGTGCGCTTGCCGGCCTTGTCGGCGGCGATGTCGGCGCGATAGACCGGCACCGCGTGCAGGCCGGCGGGCAAGGTGTCGTAGACCAGCCGTTCCGGCTGGCCGCTGATCACCTTGCCGTCGACGGCAAACACCGGCACGCCGTCGGCGGACAGCACGGTGGCCCGTTCCTGGCGCTCGCTGCCGCTGCCGGTGCGCCAGACGATGGTCACCTCTTTGCCGCGATGGGCGGCCAGCAGGGCTTGGGCATCGATGCCGCCCAGGTCCAGGGACTGGCTGCGCACGCTGATGCCGGGGCCGGTCAGGCCACCGGCCTCCAGCCGGGCTTGACGCGGCAGCGGCTCGACGATCAAGGTTTGCTCGCCGGCCTCCAGGGTGGCGGTGCGGCGGTCGTGCACCAGGGCGGCGCCATCCTGGGCGATGGTCAGGGTCAGAGTGGTGCGGCTATCGTCGCGCAAGACGGTATCGGCCCAAACCCCGGCGGCCAGCAGGGGCGACAGGGCGATGGTGGCGAAAAGGGCGGTGCGCCAGCGCATGATGAGGCTCCGAAAATCCATGAACATGCCGAAGCTATGCTATGAAAGCGGCCAGACGATGGCGAGAATGGGGAAAAGATGGTGGATGCGGTTTTGATCGGGGCGGTGGCAGCGGCGGCCTTGGCGGTGGTGATCGTCGTCGTCGTGCTGGTGCAAAGCGCGCGTGGGCGTCAGGACACCCACATGCTGCGCGCCGTTGACGGCATGATGCAGGCGCAATCGGCCTTGGCCGGACGGCTGGCGCAACTGGCGGAAACCCAGGCGGCGGCCCAGACCCAATTGGGCGAACGGCTGCAGGCGCAGGAGCGCGCCCTGGCCAAGACGGTCGAGGAGCGTCTGGCCGATATGTCCAAGCGCATGGATGACGGCTTGCAGCAATCGTCGCACCGTCAGGCCACCAGCCTGCACGATTTGCGCGAACGGCTGGCGGTGATCGACGCGGCGCAAAAGAACATCACCGAATTGTCGGCCCAGGTGGTGTCGTTGCAGGACATCTTGTCCAACAAGCAGACCCGTGGCGCCTTCGGCGAGATTCAGTTGGTCGATCTGGTGCAGGCGGCGCTGCCGCCCTCGGCCTATGAGTTCCAGGCGACGCTTCCCGGCGGCAAGCGGGTGGATTGCCTGCTGAAACTGCCCAATCCGCCCGGCCCCATCGGCGTCGACGCCAAGTTTCCGCTGGAAAGCTGGCATATGCTGCGCCGGGCCAAGGACGAGGCGGAAAAGCTGGCCGCCGGTCGCGCCTTCGCCACCGATATCCTGAAACACGTGCGCGATATCGCCGAGAAATACATCATTCCCGGCGAAACGGCGGAATCGGCGCTGATGTTCCTGCCGTCCGAGGCCATCTACGCCGAATTGCACGCCAATTTCCCCGAAGTGGTGGAAAAATCGTACCGGGCCAAGGTGTGGATCGTCTCGCCCACCACCTTGATGGCGACCTTGAACACGGTGCGCGCGGTGCTGAAGGATGCCCGCATGCGCGAACAGGCCGGATTGATCCAAAAGGAAGTGCGGCTGCTTTTGGACGATGTGGAGCGGCTGGACGGGCGGGTGGCGCAACTGGACAAGCATTTCGTCCAGGCGACGGAAGACATTCGCCAGATCCGCATTTCCACCGACAAGGTGGTCAAGCGCGCCGACCGCATCGAGGCGGTGCAGGTGGGCGACGACGCCGAGGCGGTCGAGGTGCAGGTGACGGCCAAGCTGCCGGGTAACTGAGAAACAGGTCTAAACCGTCAGCACCAGCTTGCCGCTGACCGCGCGGGATTTCAGCAAGGCCAACGCCTCGGCGGCCTGGGCCAGCGGCAGGGTTTGGCTGACATGGGGGTGCAGCTTGCCCTGCGCCCACAGGTCCAAGGCCTCGTCCATGCTTTGCCGCACCAGCAGGGGATCGAGCTTGCGATAGGCCCCCCACCAATAGCCGATCACCGTGACGTTCTTGACCAGCAGGTGATTGGCCGGAATTTGCGGCACCTTGCCCGAGGCGAAGCCGATGACCAGGATGCGGCCATCGGGCGCCATGCTGCGCAGACTGGCGTCGAAGATATCGCCGCCGACCGGGTCATAAACCACATCGGCGCCGCGCCCGCCGGTCAGATCCTTGACCTTGGCCCGCACATCCTCGGCCTTGTAATCGATGCCGTGATGGGCGCCGTGATCAAGGGCGATTTGCACTTTTTCCGCCCCGCCGGCGGTGGCGATGACGGTGGCGCCCATGGCGGCGCCGATTTCCACCGCCGTCAGGCCGACGCCGCCGGCGGCGCCATGCACCACCAGCACCTCGCCGGGACGTAAACCCGCTTTCAGCAAGCCCAGATGCGAAGTGCCGTAGGCCACCGGAAAGGCGGCGGCGGTGACGAAATCCATGGCATCGGGAATCTTATGGACGTCGGTCCAGTCGGCCACCGCCTCGCTGGCGAAGCCGCCGCCGGTGACATTGGCCATTACCCGGTCGCCCACGGCCAGTTGGGCGACATCGGCGCCCACTTCCGTCACGGTTCCGGCCAGTTCCATGCCTGGCACCACGGGCGGCGCCACCTTTTCCTGGTACTTGCCCTGGATGAACAGCGAATCGGCGAAATTGACCCCGGCGGCGGCGACCCGGATGCGCACCTGATGGGCGGCCAGGGGCAGCGGGGGCAGGTCGCGCAGTTCCAGCGCGGCGCCAAATTCGGGGCAGACCACGGCATGCATGGCGAGAACCTCGACAAAGTGATGGGATCAGATTGGGCGCGGGCGTTCTTTTTGCGCCGCCCAGGCCCGCTTCAAGGTGGTGAACAGAAAGATTTCCGTCAATTGTTCACGGGTCAGCACGCTGGCCGCCTCCTCGCGGGCATAGCGCACCAATTCCTCATCGGCCTTGGGCGCCGCCAGCAGGTTGGTGATCAGTTCCTTGCGGATCAGCGGCGGGTACTTGCAGATTTCGCGCAAAAGCGACGCCTTGACCAGCAGCGGAATGCGTTCCGAGGCGAACAGGCGGTCCAGGCACATGGAGTAGATGCCGAAATCCAACTTGCCGGCCACCGCACGGGTGAAGTCCATGAACTCGTCCAGGAACAGGGGCTCGGAAATCTTGCGCTCGGCCAGCAACTTGATCACGTCGAGGAAGGCCTTGTAGCGTTGCCGCGCCGGCCCCACCGTGCCGCCCAGTTCCGCCGCCAGATCCTTGATCTGGTTGTCGCGGAACTTGGCGTGGATCAGCGCCTCGGCCGATTCGCGTGCGCCCGAATCGAAGGCGGTTTCCTCGATCAGGGCGAACAGGCGTTCGTACTTGACCCGCTCGGACGCCTTCAGCCTGCTGGCGGCCAGACCCAGGGGCAGGATGGCGGCCTTGGCCACCATGCCGTCACGGGCGACGATGGCGGCCATGGAAATCGCCGTCAGATCGGCCACTTGGCCACCCAGGAAATCGTCGGTGATGACCATGCGCTCGCCCGGAGCCAGGGTCAGATTGGTGTTGAGCGCCCCACATTCCATGAAATGGGTGGCGAGGTCGCGCGGCGACGCGGCGGGCCCAACGGCCGGGCTTGATTGGCGGCTGTCCATGCCGCCATTTAGCCCGAACCGCGAGGTGCCAGCAAGCACAATACCAAATTCCGACAAACCGAATTCGTCATTCCCGCGCAGGCGCACTGCTGTCCGGGATTTTTCACGGCGCCCCCAGGTCCA
>VBWB01000034.1 GCA_006218045.1 Stygiobacter sp. | reverse complement strand
AGTATGAAATGCAGGCGTCATAAGCTAAGGATGGTGTCCACCAAACCCGCAGCAGGCCAGCCCTGGGACTGGCTTTGTTCGGTAGGAAGCTGGTTACGAAGCTGCCGGCCCACTGGCGGTCAATCGATTCAGCGAGAATGTCTTTGCCGCCGAACTCGTAAAGCTCCTTCAGGGCGGTATTCAGATTGTTGAGGGTAGACGGACTGAGTTTGTCCTCATGTTCGGTGTGATACTTTTCGGCCAAAGCTCGAACGGGTGTAGCCTTGCCCATGGCGACTTTATGCCAGTTCTTGGCTTTATCCTGACCAATACGGGGGGCAAGGATGGTATTTGCTACTCGCGCCATGCTCGCTGCGACGTCTTCAGCGCCCAATCCCATCAATGGCCTTAAGTTCTTGGCCAGCTCGATGGCTTCCTCGGTCGTCCCTTGCCATCCTAGGAATTCCTGTTCCTGCTGGCGAATGGCACCGAGAAGGATGTCCCTTGCTGTTCTGGCCTCCCTCAGACTGCGGGTCTTCAGGCCGACCCGAATCTCTCTGCCGTAAGCAGATTGGGTGCGTGGGTTCGTCTGCCCCATCAGCGCCGCTGGTGTAAGCATGCGAAATACGTAACCCGTTCCCGGACCGCGCGGTTGAAGCAGGTATTTGGTGTCTAGCACGTCGTCATCAGTCATGCATTGTACATGCTGACCAACTAAACGAATGTTAACGTCTGGAATCTCACCGTTAAATCAACGCATTGTGCGGAACTGGCGTCCCCAGCGGGAGGGGATCGTCATTTTTGCTAGCGCGTTGTTTTATATGGCAAAAATAGCTCTACTGTTGTCCATAAAAGCGCGTTGTCTGCGATGTACAACGTACCACGGTCTGCATCGTATGGGCAAGGCCGTGGCTCTCTGATGGTTCACCGGGTCACCGCTGATGGACGGGTGGCGTCCAATCTGGACACCCCCATTGACCGTCCACTTTGGACACGCTAACCTAACTGTCCAAATTGGACAGGGCTGAAATGAGCACGACTGCAAAACTCCTGGCGCTGGCTGGGTCAGACAACGATGCCGAGGCCATCGCAGCGCTACGAAAGGTCAAGGCGCTATTGGCTGAGAATGGCAAGGACTTCACTGACCTAGCCCAGCTATACGAGCGCGATCTGCCCAAGCCCGCATACCAGCAATCCTCACCGAATGTCCAATCTGGACGCCCACCCTTCACGGACATAATGGCCGGATTTGACGATTGCATAGAGGAGAAGGAACCGGGTTATAAGGCGCGAGAGTCGGCTGAACGGACGGAGAAGATCAGAAAAGAAGCCGAGGAACGGGAGAAATTGATCGCCAAATACGGCAGCCTAGAAGCCGTCCTAGAGCCATGCGAGAAGGAGTTGGTTCTAAGAGAGGCTTTGAAGCCATGGATTATTATGCAGGGGGAACGGTGGACGAGCAGTGTTGACGGATTGCACTCTCCATTTCCTCAAGACATATCACCAGAAGTCCGCAAGGCATTGGAGGGTGCCCTACCTTTACCAACGACAATCACCGAGGCCATGCCAGAGTTATTGTACTGGGAGCAGCGAGACCGTGAAATGGAGTTGGCCCTAGACTGCATTGGTAATGGAGGTCTAGACTTCGTTTGCCAACTGCGTTTCAACCTTATTCAAGACATGGTGGAAGAAACGCTTCCCGTTCAGGACATACAAGAACTAGCGACCCGGTTCCGCAGATTCTACGAACGCGGTTTCACCGATGATGACTTGTTGGAATCAATGTTGATTGACGTTGAGCGCCTCGCGGCCTCGCCCATCCAAACTGGACACCATGGTCCGGGCATCCAAAATGGACACACGGCAACCAAGCGGCGTGAGCAAGTTATCGCCATGCTGAGTGACTCTGAGACGGCCCTTTGGTCTGATCGGAAGATTGCCAGGGCCGCTGGGGTGTCACCGACCACGGTGGGCACCATACGCAAGCAGTTTCAGTAGCGCAGCATCACGGCCACTTCGCTGGACGTGGCCGAGAAGTTCGGCAAGACGCACAAGTATGTGCTTGAAAAGATCGAAGCCCTTGAAGTTCCTGAAGATTTTATGTCGGCCAACTTTTCGGCTTACATGGTCGAGCACCCCATGCCGCGTGGTGGCTTCGCTCAAGACCCCGCCTACGAGATGACCCGTGACCCCGGCTGTATGTCCGCTGGGTGCCGACGAGGCATAGACCTCCTGACCCCGTTCGCCACCTTGTGAAGGAACCGCATCACGTCATCAGTGCGGGGGAGCCAGCAATAACGGATACCACCACCAAGGCGGCTCAAGACAAGCCGCTGATCATCCGTGAAAACGATGATGGGGCGAACGCCTTTATGCGCAGCATTCACGCGCCGCATAGCCCGCTTTATTCCCCACGCCTCGACAACCCCAAAGGAAACATGCCATGCACTACCATAGATCAGGCGGGGCTTTACCCCATCCTCCACGATCAAGGCCGCGAATGCTGCCCGCCAACCGTCAGACGAGGAATCGACGAATATCTTGATCGGTGGTGCCTCGCTCACATTCGCATCCCGGCTGTTCACGGACTCGGGAAATGGTATTATACGGCAACACTCGGTTGCAAGGATGGTAACCTTGACTATCGATCATAACGCCAATGATCTGGCCCCTCTTTCAAGGGCCTTGACCACGCTCCACCAGCTTTACCCTGAACAGCCTATCCACCGGGTTATGCTTCTCCTTCTGATCGCCCAGCACCCCGGAGCAACTGTCCGTCAGTTGGTGGAGTGGACGGGGCTGGGGCAAGCGAGCGTTAGCCGGGGTCTGTCCGAGTTGAGTGATCAGGGGCGCAAGCATCCGGTGACGAAGCAGCAGACGACCGGCTTGGGTCTGGTGATGCTGGTTCCAGACCCCCAGGAAACCCGCAGGCACAGCATATTTCTGAGCCAAAAGGGCAACGCGCTGATCAGGACCCTGCGGCAGTGCATGGCGAGGAAGCACTGACAGGCCCGCGAAGGGGGGAAGCTGAAATATTCAGGGGCCAAAAATCCGAGCGACCTACCGATAGGGCCGGATGGCGACATCCCCCCTCTGGGGGAGGCCCGGCCACGCCCTGCCCAGCGGCCCCGCTCACCAGCCCCAAAGGGGCCTCGCGCGTTCCCTTCATGCGCCGCGTCACCGGCCCTTGACGACCTGACTCCCAGGCATGTTACATTCCTGTCTACGTTCCTTCCGGCCTGTAACGCACCAGGGAGAAGCCCCATGAAACGGTTCGTCGCCTACTACCGTGTCTCCACCGACAAGCAAGGCCGCTCCGGTCTCGGCTTGGAAGCCCAGCAGCAGGCCGTCAGGCAGTACCTGAACGGCGGGGCCTGGGAACTGGTGGCAGAGTTCACCGAGGTCGAGAGCGGCAAGCGCGATGATCGCCCCCAGCTTGCCGCTGCCCTCGCAGCCTGTCGGAAGCACAGGGCCACGCTGGTCATTGCCAAGCTGGACCGACTGGCCCGCAACGTCTCCTTTATCGCCAACCTGATAGAGGCCGGGACCGAGTTCATTGCGGTGGACATGCCCGAGGCCAACAAGCTGGTCCTGCACATCATGGCAGCGATGGCACAGCATGAGCGGGAGGCCATCAGCACCCGCACCAAGGCTGCCCTGGCTGCTGCCAAGGCCAGGGGGCAGAAGCTGGGCGGGTTCCGTGGGGTGGCCGTTGATCAGGCCAAGGGCACCCAGGCCAACGCGGAGAAGGCCAGGGAATGGGCGCAAGGGGATGTCGGGCGGGAGATCGCGGACATGAAGGCCAGGGGCTGGAGCCTATGGGAGATCGCCCACCACCTGAACGACCTGGGGGTGAAGACCCGGAGAGGCGGGGAATGGCAGGCCATCACGGTCAAGCGGGTGCTGGAGAAGCAGGCTGCGTGAAAATATTTTTGGTATGTGCAGGGGTGGATAGAAGCAACGCCGCAGTTTCATTGGTGTTTTACCTATTGTCTATCCATGGGTGCATAGATTTGACACTGCTTATATTCGTGAATATGCTCAATCACATAAACGCAACCGCACTTGGACTACTCAAATGATCGTCGCTTCCTATAACGAGTCCTTTGTCATCGAGTTCGCAAATAGCGCCTTCTATGCCCGCATTCCGCTGATTGGGGTGTTGTTCATTGGATATAACCAGAACAGAACTCCCGTTCCCTTCAGCACCGAGAAGGACGGCGGTGAGTCCTTGGGGTACTGGGGGAAGGTGAACTGGGTGCTGACGCCCTGGTCGGTGGAGCGGGGGGCCAGGGCATAAGCAGGACAACAACAGCAGAGACTGTTCGTGGGGGTGTCGGCAACGGCGCCCCCTTTTCCGTTCTGGAGTGGGCGGATTGGGTTGCACTTACGACCATCCTCACCCATCGCCACCCGGAACAGTGCCAGAGTCGTTTTCCGACTCGCTGAGGGCCGTTTCAGCCAAAGCCGGTGGGTTGATGCCCTCCAGCCCTTTCGAGTCTCTACCTCCCTTCTGAGCGGCTTTGCCGCGATGGGGGTTAGGTTGCACTTATGACGGGGAAGACCCGAGCGGCACCGAGCATCCTGCGGCCCATAAGGGAAGTGCAGAGGGGATGCTTGCTGCTGGCGGTGACGGTCTTCCTCGCCCCTCCCTGGTCGGACATTCCTTGAGGTGCTGATGGGCAGGGTCGAAAGGCTCTGCCCATTCCTCCTTTAGCAATCCACCAGTCGCGCCATTATCCCAGAATGAACCACCAGATATGGTGGGTGGGATTAGGTTGCACTTATGATAGGGATGGGGAAAGGTTCAGTTAAAGATGTTCGTTAAAGAGCATCGTCAATGGACTGTTAGAAGGTCAATGGATGGTTATGCTAACGAGGTCGTTAGAGAGCCACTGATCAAGATGACCATCATTATCACCACCTCTCACCACTGCTCTGGATCACTGTCACTCCAAAAGGTGTTGGGTGGGTAGGTAGCTGATGATCGTGTCTGATCTGGCAAGCCCGTCTGTCTCTCTCATATCGGTCTTCTGACTTCTGTAGCCTTTCCCCTCTCTATCCCCTTCACCACCCCTTTCCGTCCCCTCTCCGGGACCTTCCGCAGGCCCTTTCTGGGGTCTCCATGACCCAAGGCTTTCCTTGGGACCACCACACCAGCGGCAGCACCACCCGAGCCAACAACCGGCATCGGTCGCTGACGTGCGCCTGCTTCACGCCAAGGAACACCATGACCACCAAGCCTGATCGCCGTCCGGTCTTCACCATGGACCGGGACGGACGAGACATCGTCCTCGTCCCCCTCGCCAACCACGACCACCCCGCGAAGCTGCTGAAGGAAGACTTTGAGCGCATCACCTCCAAGGGGGTCGGCACCTTCTGGACCTTCAACGCCGTGGGCCAGGGATATGCCTACGTCCGTTGCCCCAACCCTGACCGCCCCCTGTCCCCAGGTCGCTCCTTGCTCACCGTTGCCCGCGTCATCACCGGCGCTGGCCGTGGTCGCCGCGTCCAGTACCGAGACGGGGACCGGCTGAACCTGCGCAGCGACAACCTCACCACCTCCAGCGGCTACGCCAAGGGCAAGGCCCTGGCTGATCCCTGCTGACCACCACCACCGACCAACCTCAAGGACCGACCATGAGCGAAACCATCATTTCCAACGGCCAGATGACCCACCGAGACGAAACCGGAGGGGAGACCAAGTTCACCGGGGAGACCCCCAACGCCACCACCGGCCAGCGCATCACCCAGGCCCGCACCACCACCGGCAGCCCCCGCTCCGGTTCCGACATCACCGATAACGACATCGTGAAGGTGAACGGCATGGAGGGACGCATCAAGGACATGCTCCGGGTGGGTCTGGTGACCAAGAACCACGATGGTTCCTTCACCATCACCGACAAGAGCGGCCCCCGCCCGGCCTCTTCCCAGGCCCCTCAGCAGCAGCCCCAGCAGGCGCAGCAGCAGGCCGGTGGAGAGGACGCGGCAGAGGCCCTGGGGGATGCCGCTGTCGAGGCCACCATCACCGAGGTAGCCGAGGCTGCCCAGCCGGGGGACGTACTGGCCTGCATCTCCTCCTATGTGAACGACGGGGACTTTAGCGATGCCGCCTTGTCCCGTGTCGCCAACCAGATGAACCTGACCCCGGAAGAGGCCCGTGATCGCGCCAACACCATCCGGGGAGCCTTCGAGGCTCAGGCCCGTTCGGTGGTCGAGCAATCGGGCTTCGACGGCCAGGAGGTCTTCAACTGGGCGTGGCAGCACCATCCGAACCTGATGAAGGATGCCATGCGCAACCACGTCACCCAGCGCAGCACCAAGGGATACAAGGATATCGCCGCCAAGTATCTGGAGAACTTGGACAAGGCCAATCCCGAGGTCTTCAAGAATGCCGTGATCAATAATGGCATTACCGCCAAGCGACTGAGCAATGGAACCATTCTGCTGAAGACCCCGCAGGGGGAAGTTGAATGGAAGACTGCTGTCCGTAATGGCTGGGTGAAGGTGTCCCGGCAGTGAACAGGCCCTCTCTCCCTCCGATCAGGTACAGCAAGGAGGCACGGGAGGCCGAATGGATCAAGAAGCACGGCTCGCGCTTCCAGCCCCTCCCCGATGCCTTCTGCATGTCTTGGAGGTGGCCCAAGTGGTGGGGCATTCCGAACGTCTTCACCAAAGGCGAACCGCTGCCTGCCCACTGCATTCCGACCGACCACGCCAAGCGGGAGCAGTTCTTCCGCGACCGGCAGACGTTCCACCGGAACGGCTTCCCCATGCGCCTGCTGCGCTTCCCCAGCGGCACCGAGGCTTGGCAACTGCTGATCCCGGTCCACGGCTTCGACGCCCCCGGTGCCTCCCTACCTGACCCCAAACAGACTCCGTTCTTCCCGAACTGAAGGAACCGACATGACCACCAACAACGAAAGCATTCAGGCCGGTAAGGCCACCATCCACCGCACCGCAGGGGGCACCGTCTGGTTCCTCGACAAGAACGGCCACAAGGTCACCCTGAACGATCCCCGCGAGGCCAGCCGCTTGTTCGAGGCCATCCGTGAGGGGTCGGGCGAGCCTGTCACCGTGACCCATGTCGAAGGCACCGAGCCGCCCCGCAACCTGAATGACGGGAGGCTGGGCAACGAGACCCGCACCTATGGCACGGGCGGTAACTGGCTGTACCCGCATGGGAACTGGAACGAGTAGGAGGCGCGGCCCATGATCATCGACACCATCGAGGTTCGCCGGAAGACTGGCGCGACCACCAACAGCGAAGCGGTCCTCACCATCCTCAAGCGCGGTGATGGCTCGTTCGAGTTCGCCAAGGCTGGTGGCGGCATTCAACGCCCCCACTGCAACGAGGACTTCAGCCGCCTGTTCGATGCGCTGAAGGCCCTGGCCTGACCTAAAGGGGCTGGGGGAACTGATCGCTCCCTCAGTCCCTGACCTCCCCGTCACCTCCCCTCCCAACGCAGCAGCACCGCCCCGTTCACGGTGGCGGGTGCCAACGTGCGCCCATCTGACCAGAGGAATACCATGACCGACATTCGCCCCCAGCCCGAGACCATCGAGATCAGCCACACCCTCGACGGCGTCACCACCAGCTTCCGCATCGAAACGCGGGCCGATGGGACTGCCCTGCTTCGCACCCCCAGCTTTGACCCCGAGGTCTTCGACACGGATGGCGGTCTGTTCGCGGTGGTCCGCAGCATCACCGCCAATCCCCACGGCAGCCGATAGGACCGCCCATGACGACCCGTGAGCAACTCCCCTTCAAGGGTCTGACCCCGGCAGCCCGCCCGGTCGATACCTATTCCCGCCCCGCCGAACGTGGCGTGATGAAGCCCAATCTTGACAACCCCTTGCTTCAACTTGGCGAGGCATTGAAATGGGTCAACCCGAAGATTGACTCTTTCCTTCTGGCCTCCAAGAAGGAGCAGGAAGAGACCGCGACCAACTACGGCTATTCGCTGAATGCCAACCGCGAGAACTTCAACGGCTTCATGGACCGCCTGAAGAAGGAGGACCCTGACCGCTACGAGCAGATAAAGGGCATGAACCCGCATGTCGAGATCGGCTTCAACCGGGCGCATCTGGAAGGGCAGGGGCTGGTCTACAGCACCGCCCTGGCCCAGGCCCTGACCGAGAACCCGACCGTCGAAGTGAAGGACGCGGTGACCGGCCAGCCGCGTCAGGTCTCCCTGTTCGAGTCCAAGGACCCGACCGTCATCCACGGCTGGATGAACACCCACTTGCAGAAGTGGATGACGGAAAACGGCATGGGGAACACCGACACCAACCTCCTGATGGAGGCGTTCTATCCCCGCGTCCAGGCTGCCCAGGCGCAGCTTGCCAACCGCCGCGCCGTCGAGTTCCAGAACGAGTATCACGACAAGCTGCTCCAGCAGACCCAGGAGAACGTGACGGCGACGATCACCGGCTTGGCGGGTTCCCTGTCGTGGGAGACTGCCCAACAGCGGGATACGTCGGCACAGGCCATCGCTGCCCGGCTGAATGGGGTTCTGAAGAACGCAACCTCCAACGGCTACAGAGACTTCGAGAAGCTGAACCAGCACACCCTGACCTCGATTATCGCGGCTGCCGAACAGGCTTCCAGTCAGCCGGGCGGAAAGGATCAGGCCAAGAACCTGCTGGAGATCGCCAAGCACGTCGAGACTTCCCCCGGCTCGTTCCTCGGACGTGCGGGGTGGGCCATGGACAAGCTGACCCAGGCGGAAATCAACATCGAGAAGCGCACCCGGTATCTGGAGGAGGTTCGTCGGGATGACCTGCGATGGGCCAATTATCTGGAGGATCAGCAGTGGTCTCGGGTCGTTCGTGCCCACACCGTCAAGGAGTGGGGCGACAGCGACAACGAGCGGGCGCTCCGCGACAACCGGCGCGGATACGTCATGCACCTGACCACCAAGGTCATGGAGGACCCGACCAAGAACTGGGTTGACGATCCTGCCCTGAAGTCCCTCGCAAAGCTGGACCCCGGTGCCGCCGCTGGTATCTCCGCATTCCAGCAGCAGTGGCTGGGCATGAAGGAGACCGCCCAGGTGGACGACAAGGAGTCTCTTGGCCGTCTGTTGCGGGACGTGAACACGCAGGGTTCCGTCTTCGATACCAACCGCATCACCCAGGCTTTCAATTCTGGCCTGATCACCAAGGACTCGCTGAAGCAACTTTGGGACGACTGGCGGCGGGCCAAAGAGGATGCTGCTGACCCGTTCCTGATGCATCAGGAGTTCAAGTCCATGGTCTCGGGTCTGCGGCAGGCCGTGTCCAAGGACCCGGAAGGGAACGGTTACGGCCCCTCCGCGTATGACGCTGCCGTTGCTGAACGGGCACTGCGCCGAAAGGCCCGTGTCTGGAAAGCGCAGAACTCAGGGAAGTCCTTTGACGAGTTCATGGACACCATGGAGGTCGAGAGCGGCAATCTGCTGAAGAAATACAATGCTGAGGCAGCCACTGACGCCAAATCATTGAACAATGCTTCGGCCCAATCACCGCTCGACCGGGCTGTGATCATCCTTCGACAGAACCCATCGCCCGAAATGAAGGCGATGTTCGAGCGCAACTTCCCAGGCCAAAGGGCCGATGACTATCTGAGGCAGAAATAATGCAACACGACCCTTTCGCGGCGCTGGGGGAGGAGTATCTGGGTTCCGTGCGAACGCAGGGAAACGATCCTTTCGCGGCGCTGGGAGCGGAATACCGCAACCAGACCCCTACCGTGCGTGTGGAGGTGCCTTCCGAGGCCCTCCCCGCCATCATGGCGAACCCGGAGGCGAGGGCTGTCATCGAACAGCTTCAGCAGCAGTGGGGTGGAAGCGCCCCGATCTTCGCCCCCGGAGATAGCCGGGCTGATGTGTGGTCCGAGTACCAGCAGCAGCTTTCGGCGGGGCAGCCCAAGACCAAGGACGAGGGCCAGCGGGTGTTCCATCCCGAGGCCCAGTTGGCGAACGCGGCTGCTGGCGCTGCCCGTGACTTCGTCGCCAACACCATCGAACTGGGTGGCGATCTGGTCGGCACCGTCAATGAGCGGGCCGGGCAGAAGTTCCAGAACGTGGCTGACTCCATCCCCAAGGTGAAGACCGATGGCCTGACCGAGAACGTCTCCCGTGAACTGCTCCAGTTCGTCGGTGCTGCCTCCGCTGCCAAGAAGCTGGTCTTCGGCGGCATGAAGGAAGGCTTCAAGAAGGAGATCGCGGCGGGCGCCGTGGGCGACTTCGCCATGACCGGCGATGACGACAAGACCCTGATGCAGGCGCTGGTCACCGAGTTCCCCTTCCTCGAAGGTCCGGTGATCAGCTACCTCGCGTCCCCCGATGACGGCGGGCTGGAGCATCGCTTCAAGGGTGCCTTGGAAGGCATGGTGCTGTCCTCGACCGCCGAGGCCGTGTTCAAGCTGGTGAAGTCGGCCAAGGGCGCCATCGAAGGCCGCAACGCGGTGACCCCCGACGAGGTTCAGCAGGCCGTGGCGACTGCCAAGGCCGACCTCAACGGCGCTGCCCAGGCGGCTCCGTCACCGGCTGCGGTCGAGAACCAGGCCCCCGCTGTTGCTGCCCCCGTTGCGGATGTCGCACAGGCCGCTCCCAAGGCGGTTGACAATGCTGCCGCAGTCCAGGCCACGAAGGTCGAAAGCAAGGCCACCATCCAGATGGATGAAACGGCCAAGCAGAACTTCACGGCCCGGCTGAAGCAGCAGTATGACGAGTGGGGCGACTTCAACGCGGACATGACCCCCGACCTCGACGCCGTCTTCAACACCAAGAAGATGCTGTCGGCGGATGACGCCAAGGGTGCATTGAACCTGCTGGTTCAGATGAACCGGGAGGCGATCACCAAGATCACGGGCGGGGTTCAGACCCATGAGAAGACCATCGAGATGGCAAAGGAGTTGGCCGATATGGCTGCCTCCAAATCGTTCCGTGATGTGCTGGCTCCCCTCAGCCAGTTCGCGGACAACGCCAACGAGATGGCCGCTCAGTTGACCGCTGGGAAGCAGATGATGCAGTGGGCCTCAGACCACGTCTATCGTATGGCCCAGCGTGTCGAACAAGGCCACGGCCCCCAAGCTGAGGCTGAGTTCCTCCAGGCGGTCGATGTTCTGCGGGACATCACCGGCATGGTGAAGGGCGCTCAGACCGCTGCCGCTCGCATGACCTCGGCAGGCCGCATCGTCACCGACGCATCCGGCAAGCTGATGATCCACCCCGAGGACGTTCTCAAGATCGTTGACGGTGCCGGTGGCGGCGAGAAGATCGAGGTGCTGGCTCGTCGCGTCATGTCGTCGGGCGGTAACGTCCGCAAGGTCAACCATGCCGTCTCCCAGTCGGTCATGGGCCGTGCCATCGACATCCATAACGAGTTCTGGCTCTCGGGCATCCTGTCCGGTGTCAAGACCCACGTCGTCAACATGACCTCCAACTTCGTGAACACCACCCTTCGCCCCGGCGAGAAGGCGGTGGGAGCGAAGATCAACCAGGGTCTGGGCGCTGCCGCAGAAGCGGCTGGCCGGGTGGTTGGCTCTCGGGGGCTGGAGGAATGGGGGACCACCACCAAGGCTGGTGCGAAGGCAGCCTACGCGGAAGCCATGGGGATGTACTCGTACTTCCGAATGGCCCTGATGGACACTCTGACCCTGGGCCGTCAGGCCGACCGCATGGACATCTACGGGTCGGGTAAGTCGGCGCTGAAGTCCTTCGCTCAGGAACGGAACCTGCTGGATACCAGCAACAAGACCGTGGAGGGGTTGAGGTACGCCATCCAGCGCGGGGACGGCACTGTCATCAACAACTTCAGGAGGGCCGCGAACGGGGACCTCTCGGCTGCGCTCGACATGACCGTCAACGCCATCGGGCAGTTTGTCCGTCTCCCGTCCCGCTTCCTGATGGCCGAAGACGAGTTCTTCAAACAGGTCAACTACCGGGCACACCTGTTCGGTCAGGCGAACCGCAAGGCCGTCGAGAAGGGGTTGCAGAAAGGAACCCAGGAATACACAGACTTCGTCACCAGCTACTTCGAGAAGTCCTTCAGCGCCCTGGGGGCTGGCAGTAACAGTGCCTCGCTCCGCTGGTCGCAGGAAGCCACGTTCACCAACGACTTGGCTGCTGAGACTTGGTCAGGAGGCAAGACCATCTCCGAGCGCATCAGCAGCATGGCTGAAAACCACCCCATGCTGCGGGGAACCGTCCTCCCGTTCGTCCGCACCCCGGCGAACCTGATGCGGAACGTCTGGGACCACACGCCCCTATTCGGGCAGTTGCGGAAGCAGTTCTGGACCGACATCACCAAGGGCAGCCCGGAACAGCAGGCCATGGCAATCGGCAAGCTGACCACCGGAACCGCCCTGTGGTCGGCCATGTCGATGTTCGCCATGGAGGGTCTGATCACGGGCGGTGGTCCGCAGGGTGACGCCAAGCGCCTTGCGGAGATGAAGGCCACCGGCTGGCGTCCTTACTCGCTCAAGGTGGGTGACGAGTACATTCACCTTGCCCGCATCGAACCCTTCGGCTCGATCCTGGGCATGGCGGCTGATTACGTCGAACTCAACGGGAGAGCCGATCAGGCCATCCTCGAAGAGACCGCCGTGAACATGAGCGTGGGCCTTGGGGAGGTCATCGCCCGCAAGCATGTCGCCCCGGCTGGCAGTGCCTTCGCCTCCAACATCGCAGGCAAGTCGTACCTGACCGGCCTGACCGATGTGCTGTCGCTGTTCGCCCGCAATGGCGGCAGCATCAGCAAGGAGCATCTGGCGGAACTGGCCCTCTACAAGCGGGTCGGCTCGTACATCCCTGCGTACATGAGCGTGTACAACAGCGATGCCGAGGTGAAGGAAATCCGCTCAATGCTGGACGCCGTCCGGTCCCGCATTCCCGGCCTGTCCGAGAGTGTTCCCGCTCGCCGTGACTACCTGGGTCAGGTGATGACCCGTGACGGTGACGTGATCGCCGGTCTCTCCCATGAAAGCGCCCTGTGGCCTTTCCTGGCGTCCGAGCGCAACCATGATCCGCTCCGGGAGAAGGTGGCCGAACTGGGTGACCGAATGGGCATCGCCGTCTTTGACGAGTTGCCCAAGCGGGCCGGTCGGGTGGACTTCACCGAATGGACCAATCAGAGGACTGGCGCCACTGTTTACGACCGCCTCACCGAACTCATGGGGACGGTGAAGGATGGCCGTGGCCGGAACCTCCATGCGGCCCTTTCCGAGTTGATCGAGAAGGACAGCTTCAATGGTGCCGAGATCGGCAACACCGTCTATCCCCATTCCCGTCAGGTCGAGAGGCTCCGCGAAGTGCGGAAGCAGTTCATCGACAAGGCTTGGCGAGAGTTGGGGAAAGAACCTGGGTTCGAGGCGTTCAACGAGGCCATGAAGGTCGAGGAGCGCAACAAGAACCGGGTGCAGTTCAAGGGAACCGACGCGCTCATGTCATTCCCGACCCAGTGACCCAATCCCCCGCAGTGCAGTGATCCTGTGCTGCGGGGGCTTTCTCTGCCTTTTTCGTGGTTACCCCAAGTAGCCCTTTTCCTTCAGCCACTGGGCAACCTTGGCCTGCTCCTCCCGGTAATGCTCCAGTTCCTTGCCGTGGTCATACGTCAGGTCCGATGCCCGACCGCGTGACCATCCACCCATTTCCTGAGCGGTGCGCAGGTCCACACCGGCCCTCCCGGCTGCGGTTCGCCATGTGTGGCGGAAGCAGTGCTGGGCAAGTTCGCCGTCCGTGTTCTCTCCCAGCACGTCACGACGCAGGCGGGTGAACGCCTGGGACAGGGAGCCGCCCCGCTTGCCGGTGGACTTGCGGACGGGCACCTCTCCGAACAGCGCCCCGCCGTCCTTCACCTTCCCCAGACGGGCCTTGATCACGTCCTGTGCCATACCCACCAGCGGAACCACGCGGGCGGCGTTGTCGGTCTTGCCCTGGCGGATGGTGTACCAGCGCCCTTCGCTGTCCACCTGGGACGCCTCCAGGCTTGCGACCTCCTCCAGGCGCACCCCGGTCAGCAGCGCAACGCGGATGACATCGCCCAAGGCATCACCTGCCGTGGTCGCCTTCAGCAGCTTCTTGGCCTCGTCGGGGGTGAAGGGGCGGCGAACGTCCGCAGCAGCCCTCACCTCCTTGACGCTGGGGGCCTGTTCATCCCAGGGATTATCCTGCTCCCGAGCCAGGAAGCCTCGCTTCCGCGCCCACACCCAGACCTGACCAAGCTGCGACACCTTCTTGCGAACGGTAGCCGGGCCTTGTCCATGGGGCGCCTTCGGCCCCTTCTTGTTGGGGAGGTGCTTGACCACGAAGTCAGCCACCAGACGCCGGTCCACATCCTCAAGGGCCACGTCCTCCCCGGCATAGGCCAGGAACTCATTGCGGGCCGTGTTGAAGTTGTTGAGCGTGGAGAGGGACATGGTTTTGCCCGCATCCGCCGCGTACTGGTCGAACACATCCTTGAGCGGGGTGCTGATGCCCAGGGCGGTCTTGTACCAGCGAGAAGCCTTCCGAACGCCTGCCCGCGCTTCAATCTGTTTGGCCTCGATGAGGACGGCTTCCTTGATCGCGTCCTCAACATGAGGATCATCAACCGCCTTGAGGTCGGCAGCGACCTGAAGGGCCTGCTCCATGGACCCGCTGATTTCAGCCAGGGCCTGAACCTCCTCCAGCCTGACCTTGCCCAAGCGAAGGTCACGCAGCTTGCGGGCGTGTTTGAGGTCTCGGGTATCCAGCCCCTCCCTAATCTCCCGGCCATAGGGCCTGCCTGTGCGGGGATTGGTCCTGCCGATGAGGACATGAGGGGTAATCATGCGGAAGCACCAGCCGGTGCCTTGGCCGCGTGGTTGGAAGAGATAGTCGGTGTCCAGCATGTCGGTATCAGCCATGACAGTGTTGTACAGCGCGGACAACATGCTGTTCAACAACGAGGCGATTTTTGCTGGAAAATCAACGACTTACGAAGAGTGGCGTCCCCAGCGGGATTCGAACCCGCGTCGCCGCCGTGAAAGGGCGGTGTCCTAGGCCTCTAGACGATGGGGACGTCGGGAGGTGAGGGCGACCTTTTAGCGGGGTAAGTCTGCTTGGTCAAGCGGCTTTTTTCAAAAAATTCATCGGGCGGCGGCGGCGTCGTCGATGATCAACTGCACCGAGGTGTTGCCCTGCCAATTGTCCACCCGCAGCGTGCCGGCCAAGTGGAAGGTGCTGCCTTGGCCGCCCAGCAGGGTCAACCCCATTTCGCTGTCGGCGGCGCGGAAGGCGATGGCTTTCAGCCGTTGCCCGCCGGCGCCTTGGGCGATGATGCGGATATGGCCGCTGCCCACCACGTCGGCCTTGACCACACGGGCGGCGGTGATGGCGAAGCGTGGTTCCGGGTTGCCGGCGCCGAACGGGCCAAGCTGTTTCAGGGTTTCCACCAGATCGACCGTGGCCCCCGCCGCATCGATGGCGCCGTCCAGGTCCAGCACCGGCACCAGTTCGCCGGTCAGCTGGGCTTGCAGGCGATCGGCCAGGAAGGCGCGGAAGTCGGCCAGGCGGTCGCGTGCCACCGTGAAGCCGGCGGCCATGGCATGGCCGCCGCCGGCCTTCAGCAGACCTTGCTGGCGGGCGGCGATGATCGCGCAGCCCAAGTCCAGGCCGGTGACCGAGCGCCCCGAGCCCTTGCCCTCGTCGCCGTCCAGGGCGATGACGCAGGCCGGGCGGCCGTAACGTTCCTTCAGACGACCGGCGACGATGCCGATGACGCCGGGGTGCCAGTTCTCGCCCGCCGCCACCACCAGCGGCAAGCCGTCATCGTCGCGGCCCTCCACCTGCTCGATGGCGTCCAGCAGCACGGCGGCTTCGATTTCCTGGCGTTCCTTGTTGTAGCCGTCCAGTTGGCGGGCGATGTCGGCGGCCAGCAGCGGGTCGTGGGTGGAGAGCAGGCGCGAACCCAGTGCCGACTGGCCGACCCGCCCGCCGGCATTGACGCGTGGTCCCAGCACATAGCCCAGGTGATAGGAATCCGGACGTTCCTTGATGCCGGCCACGTCGGACAGCGCCGCCAGCCCGACATTGGCGCGCTTGGCCATCACCTTCAGCCCCTGGGTGACCAGGGCGCGGTTGACCCCCCATAGCGGCACCACGTCGCACACCGTGCCCAGGGCGACCACGTCCAGCCATTGCAGCAGATCGGGGGCGGGGCGAGCGGGGCCGTACCAGCCGGCATCCTTCAGCACCCGGTTGACCGCCACCACCACCAGAAAGGTGACGCCGACGGCGGCCAGATGGCCGTGCGGGCTGTCGTCGTCCAGGCGCTTGGGGTTGATGACGGCGAAGGCCCGGGGCAGTTGCGGCTCGGCTTCATGGTGGTCGACGACGATGACGTCGATGCCGGCCTCGGCGGCGCCCTCCAGCGGGTCGAAGGCGGTGGTGCCGCAATCCACCGTCACCACCACCTTGGCCCCTTGCGCCGCCAGCTTCAGCAGCGCCGGCAGGTTGGGGCCATAGCCTTCAGTCATGCGGTCGGGGATATGCACCAGGGCGGTGGCGCCGATAGCGGTGAGAAAGGTGTTGAGCAGTGCCGACGAGGTGGCGCCGTCGACGTCGTAATCGCCGAAGATGCCGATGGGTTCGCCGGCCATCACCGCGGCCGCGATACGGGTGGCAGCCTTGTCCATGTCCTTCAGGTGGCTGGGATCGGGCAGCAAGGCGCGCAAGGTGGGCGACAGGAAGCTTTCCGCCTCATCCAGACCGATGCCGCGCGCCGCCAGCACCCGACCGATGATTTCCGGCAGGGCCAGGCGCTGCGACAAGGTGGCGGCCAGGCGTTCGTCGCCACCGCTGGATTGCCAGCGCCGCCCGGTGAGCGAGCGCTCGACCCCCAGAAAGGCGGCGTCGGCATGCATGATGGCCTTAATCCTGATGTAATTGGGCGTGGCGGGTGAAATCGTGCCGGGACGTCATGGTTCGCAACGTGCCGGTGGTCGAGCGCATGACCAGGGAATGGCTGATCGCCCCGCCCGCGCGCAGGCGGATGCCGGCCAGGATGTTGCCGTCGGTGATGCCGGTGGCGGCGAACATCACCTCGCCCTTGACCATGTCGTCGATGGTCCATTGGGCGCGCGGGTCGGTGATGCCGGCAGCCCGGGCCTTGGCCCGGTCGTCGTCGCTGCGCAGCAGCAGGCGGCATTGCATCTGCCCGCCCAGACATTTCAGCCCGGCGGCGGCCAATACACCCTCGGCGGCGCCGCCCGATCCCATGTACAGGTCGATGCCGGTTTGGGGCAAGCCGGCGGCGATGGCGCCCGACACGTCGCCGTCGTCGATCAGCACCACGCGGGCGCCGGATTCATAGATGCGGCCCAGCAGATCGGCATGGCGCGGGCGGTCCAGCATGCATACGGTGAGGTCGGCCACCGCCACGCCCTTGGCGGCGGCGACGTTGATCAGATTGTCCTCGGGGCTGACGCTCAGATCGATGACGCCCCGGGGCAGGCCCGGTCCCACCGCCAGCTTTTCCATATAGGCATCGGCGGGAACGTGCAGGAACGCCCCTTCCTGGGTGGCGGCGACCACCGAGATGGCGTTGTGGCTGCCCTTGGCGCAGATGGTCGCCCCCTCGATCGGGGTCAGCACGATGTCGACCTTGGGGCCGGTGCCGGTGCCCATCTTGTCGCCGGTGGCCAGATTGGCGGTGCCGCTGCCATTGACCAGACGGCCGTCCATGGGCAGGCTGTTCAGCGCCTCGCGCATGGCCAGGGTGGCGGCTTCGTCGGCGGCCTTTTCGTCGCCGCGACCGATCCAGCGCGAGGCCGCCAGGGCGCTGGCCTCGGTGACACGGACCACTTCCAGGGCCAGATTGCGGTCCAAGGCGTGGGGCGGCGGAACGAAGACGCGATTGGGCATGGCGCTCACATATGTTCGATGCGGATCAGGCGCGGCGGCTCGACCACGGCGTCAAGCGCGGCGATGCGGGCGACGGCGCGGTTCATGTCGGCCTCTACCGTATCATGCAAGGTCATGACCATGGGCACGGTTTCTCCCGGTGCCCGGCCCGGCTGGATCATCTGTTCCACCGACACCCCTTCGGCCCTGAGCGCCTGGGCGACGTCGGCCAATACGCCGGGGCGGTCCAGCACCATCAGGCGCATGTAATAGGCGCCTTGGCGGCGATCCATGGCGGCGATGCCCTTGGCCGCAAGCGCGCCCACCGGCACGCCGAAGACGGGCGAACGATTGCCCCGCGCGATGTCGATGATGTCGGCGGCGACGGCGGAGGCGGTGGGACCGGCGCCGGCGCCACGGCCTTCATAGATGGAACGCCCGACGAAATCGCCCTCGGCGACCACGGCGTTGAAGACGCCGTCGACGGTGGCGATGGGGGCGGCTACCGGCACCATGCACGGATGGACGCGCTGCTCGATGCCGTGATCGGTAGCCTGGGCGATGCCCAACAGCTTGATGCGATAGCCCAATTTGTCGGCGAAATCGATATCCACCGCCGAGACGTGGCGGATGCCTTCCACGTACATCGAGGCGAAATCCACCGGGGTGGCGAAAGCCAGGCTGGTCAGGATGCACAGCTTGTGGGCGGCATCGACGCCGTCGATGTCGAAGCTGGGATCGGCCTCGGCATAGCCCAGGGCCTGGGCCTCGGCCAGGACGTCGGCGAAATCGCGTCCCTGCTCGCGCATGGTGGTCAGGATATAGTTGCAGGTGCCGTTCAGGATGCCGGTGACCCGCGACAGGGTGTTGCCGGCCAGACCTTCCTTCAGCGCCTTGATGATGGGGATGCCGCCGGCGACGGCGGCCTCGAAGCCCAGCGCCACGCCCTTGGCCTCGGCCGCCCGGGCCAGGGCGACACCGTGATGGGCCAGCAAGGCCTTGTTGGCGGTGACCACGGGCAGGCCGCGCCCGATGGCGGTTTCCACCACCGCCCGCGCAATGCCCTCGGACCCGCCGATGACTTCGACGATGACGTCGGCATCGGCTTTGGCCGCCATTTCCGCCGCGTCGTCGTACCACGCCACGTCCGCACCGATGACGATGCCGCGATCACGATTGCGGTCGCGGGCGGATATTGCGGTGATCCGGAGGGGCCGGCCAGCACGGGCGGCGATGATTCCTGCGTTGTCGGACAACAGTTTGACCAGTCCGGCGCCCACGGTGCCCAGACCGGCGACAGCGATTTTCAAGGGTTTCATATCAGCCAACCACCGCGCGTTGCTTTTCCGATTGTTCCAGGACCTTATCGTAATTGCCCAGGAAGGATTTGATGTTGCGCACCGCCTGACGGGTGCGCTGGATGTTTTCCACCAGCCCGATGCGGACGAAGCTGTCGCCGTATTCGCCGAAACCGATGCCCGGAGCTACCGCCACTTGGGCTTCGCGCATCAACAGCTTGGAAAATTCCAAGCTGCCCAGATGGGCGAAGGCCGGTGGGATCGGCGCCCAGGCGAACATGGTGGCCGGCGGGCTGGGAACGTTCCAGCCGGCTCCGTGCAACCCCTCGATCAGGACGTCGCGGCGGCCCTTGTAGAGCTGGCGGATGTCCTCGACGCAATCCTGCGGGCCGTTGAGCGCGGCGGTGGCCGCCACCTGGATGGGGGTGAAGGCGCCGTAATCCAGATAGGATTTGATGCGGCCCAGGGCGCCGATCAGCTTCTTGTTGCCGGCGGCGAAACCGATGCGCCAGCCCGGCATGTTGTAGGTCTTGGACATGGAGGTGAATTCCACCGCGATGTCCTTGGCGCCCGCTACTTGCAGGATGGACGGCGGCGGTGCCACGTCGAAATAAATCTCGGAATAGGCCAGATCCGACAGGATCCAGATGCCGTGATGACGGCAGAAATCCACCACCTGGCCATAGAAGTCGAGATCGGCCAGCAGCGCGGTGGGGTTGCTGGGATAGTTCAGCACCAGGGCGATGGGCTTGGGCACCGAGTGACGGACGGCGCGGTCAAGGGCGCGCAGGAACTCGGCATCGGGGGTCACCGGCACATAGCGGCACGAGCCGCCGGCGATGATGAAGCCGTAAGGATGGATGGGGTAGCTGGGATTGGGCACCAGCACCACGTCGCCGGGGCTGGTGATGGCATTGGCCAGATTGGCCAAGCCTTCCTTGGAGCCCAAGGTGACGATGCATTCGCTTTCCTGGTCCAGCTCGACGGCGAAGCGGCGCTGGTAATAGCTGCATAAAGCCTTCCTCAGGCCGGGAATGCCACGGCTCATGGAATAGCGGTGGGCACGCGGGTTGCGGGCGGCTTCCACCAGCTTTTCGACGATATGGGCCGGCGTCGGCTGATCCGGGTTGCCCATGCCGAAATCGATGATGTCGTCGCCGGCGGCGCGGGCGCGCGCCTTCATGGCGTTGACTTCGGCGAAGACATAGGGGGGGAGCCGCTTGATGCGATGGAATTCCTGCTCGGTGCTCATGACGCCAGTCGCTTTCCCATTGGGGACGGAACGGAAGGGATCATATCTAACGCGGGCAGGGTCAAGATGCGACAGCTTTTTGGCAAAATCGGGCATGCGCGGGGGGCGGGGCTGCCGCCCGCGCATGCGCCCGATCAGGCGGCTTTGACGTCGGTGAGGAAACGGTCGACGATGGATTTGAGCTCCACCGATTCCCGGCTCAGCGACTGGGCGGCGGCCAGGACCTCTTCCGCCGAAATACCGGTTTCCGACGCCGCCTGGCTGACCGTGCCGATATTGGACGACACCTCCTGGGTGCCGCTGGCGGCTTGCTGGATGTTGCGGGCGATTTCGGCGGTGGCGGCGGATTGTTCCTCGACCGCGGCGGCGATGGCCCCGGCGATCTGGTTGATCTCGGTGATGCGCCCGACGATGCCCTCGATGGCGCGCACCGCCTGCACCGTGGCCGATTGCACCGAGGTGATCTGGGTGGTGATTTCCTCGGTCGCCTTGCGGTCTGGTTGGCCAGCGACTTGACCTCGTTGGCGACCACGGCGAAGCCTTTTCCCGCATCGCCCGCTCTTGCCGCCTCGATGGTGGCGTTAAGCGCCAGCAGATTGGTCTGGCTGGCGATATTGGTGATCAGCCCGACCACCTCGCCGATACGGGCCGAGGTCTCGGCCAGGGCCTTGACCGTGCCGTTGGTGCGCGTCGCATCTTCGGCGGCAGCCTGGGACACCGTGCTGGAGCGTTCCACCTGACGGCCGATCTCGGCGATGGAGGCGGACAATTCCTCGGCGGCGGTGGCCACCGTCTGCACGCTGGCCGAGGCCTGCTCGGTGGCGGCGGCGACGATGCTGGCCTGGCGGTTGGTCTGGTGGGCGTTGCCCGACATGCACTGGGCGGTGGCCTCCATCTCGGTGGCGGCGCCGGAAACGATGCTGAGCACGGCGGCGACCTGGGCGTCGAACTGGGTGGTCAGGCCGCTGACCGTTTGTGCCCGGTGCAATTGCTCGGCCCGGCCCGCCTCTTGCTCGGCGGCCATCTGTTCGGCCCGGATCATGTTGTCCTTGAACACCTGCACGGCGGCGGCCATGTCGCCAAGTTCGTCGGCGCGGCCTTGGCCGGGAATTACGGCGGTCTTGTCGCTGTCGGCCAGTTTGCGCATGGCGGCGGTCATCGCCACCACCGGAACGGCGATGGAGGCCCACAGCAGCATTCCGGCCGCAACCGCCAAAGTCAGGACGACGACGGAAAACACCAGAACCAGGGTCATGGTGCGGTTGGCGGTCGCTTCCAGGGTTTCACGCGAGGCGTCGGCGCCGACATCGTTGATGGCGATGCACTTATGCAGATGTTCCATGGCCTCGGCGAAAACCGGAGGACTTTCCTGCGACAACGCGGTTCGCGCCAACTCGCGCTGGTCGGCGGCGATCAGGGCCAGAAACTTGTCGGACAGGACGATGAAGGCATCATACGTCTTGCTGAATTTGTCGTAGACGCCCCTTTCCTCGTCCGAGGAAATCAGTTTTTCGTATTCGCCGCGAATGGTCTTGATTTCGCCCCGCGCCTTCAGCATCGCCGCGCGGAAGTTCTCCTGCTGCTTGGCGTCGGTGGACAGCAACACCGCCAGTTCATAACGACGGTGCAGCAGCATCTGTTCGTTCAGCTTGCCCAAGGTCTCGATGCTGGGTAGCCAGTTGTCGGCCAAGTCGAGCCCGGCCCGGTCCAGGCTGCGGACGCCGCTGATGGTAACGCCGGCGTTCACCAGCAAGACCAGGACGATGGCCCCGAACATCACCCCTAATTTGCGGCCGATCCGCCAATTGTCCACGAACGACATGTCCCGAACTCCCAAATCATGACATCCATACCTTAGGAATATAGGCGCTCGATAATTTAGAGTCTCAAACAATACGTAAATAAGCCAAAAAAATCAGTATCTTCTACACATTCATTAGGATTAGCCAACCCATACCTCAGTCGCAATCCGGCGTCGTCAGGCGCTTGCGACACCCCCATGCCGCCAACACCGCCGCCATGGTTTCGCTGCAAAAGTGCCGCGCGGAATCCACCTCGTAGCCGTCGGCGAGCATGCGGTCGTAATCGGTGTGGAGATGGCGCACATGGCTGGTCAGGGCCAGCCAGGCCGCGGCCTGGGGCGAGCCCGTGCGCAGACCGGGGGAATCCTCGGCCAGATCAAGCACGGCATCGCGGTCGAATTTGGGAATAGCCGGCGCCAGCACCGCCAAAGCCTTGGCGATGGCGGCGCGGCGCGGGTTCACCCTACATCACGTCAAGGAATATCTGGGCACCGTCCTGGCCGTATTCGGGCAAGGCGGCGACCATGATCTTGGCGGCAGGGATGCCGCGGCGGTTCAGTTCGCGGGCCACCGCGTCGGCGCGGTCCTGCGACGCATCCACGCCGCCGATCAACTGATAGCCGCCCAGGCGCGGAGACGGGGCGAAAGCGACGACGCGAACCACGCCCTTGGTCTGCTTGTACAGGCGAACCACTTCACCGATGGCGGCCTTGTCGGCGCGCGACAGGCCGGAACCGTTGTCGAATTGGACCGAGGCGACCTGGAACGACGCTGAAGGCTCGTGGGTGGGCAGCGGCGCGGCGAAGCCCTTGCCGCCGCCGACATTGGCCTTGGCGGCCTTTTTGACCGAACCCGGCGGAACCAGATGGATGGGGGCGTCGTCGCGGCCATAGGCGACGTGGCTGGCCTGCGGCATCTCGACCATGCCGGGGCGCACCACCTGCTGCGCCGATTCGGCCAGACGCATTTCGTATTGCTGCTGCAACCGCTTGGGCCGACCCGGAACGGCCACGGTTTCCGGGATGTCGGCGGGCGGCGGCGGCGTCATGTTCATGGCCGCGGGCGGGGCGTCGGGGCCGCCATTGGCGCGGGCGGCGGCATTTTGTCCGGCGGCGGTCAAGGGCGCCGCCTGGATCGCCGGGGCCGGATTATTGGCGGCAACCTGGGTCTGCTCGGCCGGCTGGGTGCGCCGCGCCAGCGGACGGGTGGGGGCGACCTCGCGCCGGACCGGCTCGGCATATTGGGCGTTGCCGCGGTCGGCCACCAGACCCTTGGGGGTGGTCTTGCGGTTTTCGGCGGTGGGGGCCGGCTTGCCGTCCGCCTTGGCGGCGGTGCTGGATTTGGCCGCCGGCGCCGGCTCGTCCTTGCCGGCGATGAAGTCGCGGGTGCCCTTGTACCATTCGACCGGATTGACGGCATCAGGAACCGTCGAGCATGCGGAAAGTGCGGTCAGCAGCAGCAGGCTGCGCCCCCACACACGCATAGTGTTCGGAAAACCGATGTCTTTCCGCTCGAAATTACCAGTCATGGCTTGACCACCTACCCCTGAAGACATGGAAAAATGGCTTGCACCCACTCTTTACGGCAAGTTCACGTTTAACAGGGCAGCGAAGGAAAGTATATAGGGCTATGGGGGGAGGTGAGGCGTGATTCATGCCTTGATGCCCATGATGGCGAAATCCCCCCGCCAAGGGTGGCCGCACGGTTGCGCGGACGCTGTTTTCAGTCGCTGTAACGAGGAGTTCATATGGCCGAGGAAAAGGGCGCTGACGTCAAGGTGATCGACCCCGCCGAACTGTCGCAGGCTATGGCCAACATCGCCGAGCGCTCGCAGCGCATCGTCGCCGATTTCGTCGCCCGTCAGGCGGCGGAGCCCGGCCCGCAGAACTTCGACCCGCTCAACATCGGCAACGCCTTCATGGAGATGACGGCGAAGATGATGAGCGACCCGGCCAAGCTGGTGGAAGCCAACCTGACACTGTGGAACGATTATCTGTCCCTGTGGCAGAACACCGCGCGGCGCCTGATGGGCGAACATTCCGAACCGGTGGCCAAGCCCGAACCCGCCGACCGTCGCTTCAAGGACGAGATGTGGGAGGAAAACGAGGTTTTCGATTTCATCAAGCAATCCTATCTGCTGTCGGCCCGCTATATGCACGGCGTCGTCAACGGGGTCGAGGGCCTGGACGAGCACACGGCGCAGAAGGTGGACTTCTATACCCGCCAGTTCGTCGATGCCATGGCGCCCAGCAATTTCGTCCTCACCAACCCCGAGGTTCTGCGCACCACCATCGAATCGGGCGGCGAGAATCTGGTCAAGGGCCTCAATAATCTGCTGTCCGATCTGGAGCGCGGCAAGGGCAAGCTGTCCATCAAGATGACCGATTACGATGCCTTCAAGGTGGGCGAGAACATCGCCGTCACCCCCGGCAAGGTGATCTATCAGAACGATCTGATGCAGTTGTTGCAGTTCAACCCGACCACCGAAACCGTGGCCGACCGGCCGCTCCTGATCGTGCCGCCGTGGATCAACAAATATTACATCCTCGATCTCAGGCCCAAGAACAGCTTCATCAAATGGGCGGTGGACCAGGGGCATACGGTGTTCGTCATCTCCTGGGTCAACCCGGATGAGCATCTGGCGGCCAAGGATTTCGCCGATTACATGAAGGAAGGCCCGCTGGCCGCCATCAAGGCCATCGAGCAGGCCACCGGCCACAAGGACGTCAACGCCGTCGGCTATTGCCTGGGCGGCACGCTGACCGTGTGCACCTTGGCCTATATGGCGGCCCAAGGCTTGCAGGGCATCGCCAGCGCCACGCTCTTGACCACCATGACCGACTTTGCCGAGCCGGGCGAGTTGGGTATCTTCATCGACGAAGAGCAGTTGGTCAGCCTGGAAGCCAAGATGAGCGAGCACGGCTATCTCGATGGCCGCGACATGGCCATGACCTTCAACATGCTGCGCGCCAACGACCTGATCTGGTCGTTCGTGGTCAACAATTACCTGCTGGGCAAGGATCCGTTCCCGTTCGACCTGCTGTACTGGAATTCCGATTCCACCCGCATGCCGGCGGCCATGCACAGCTTCTATCTGCGCAAGATGTACCAACAGAACCTGCTGACCAAGCCGGGCGGGATTCGACTGGATGGGGTCGACATCGATCTGGGCAGGATCAAGACCCCCATCTATATGTTGTCGGCGCGCGAGGATCACATCGCGCCGTGGAAGTCCACCTATGCCCTGACCCAGAATTCCGGCGGTCCGGTCAAGTTCGTGCTGGCGGCCTCGGGTCATATCGCCGGGGTGGTCAATCCGCCGGCGGCCAACAAGTACTGCTATTGGACCAACAACAAGAAGGTCAAGAGCCCGGACACCTGGCTGACCGGCGCCACCCAGATGGAAGGGTCGTGGTGGCCGGATTGGCACGCCTGGGCGAGCAAGGGGGCCAAGCCGGTGCCGGCGCGGGTTCCCGGCGACGGCAAGCTTGCCATCGTCGCCGACGGCCCTGGGGCCTACGTCAAGGAACGGGCGGTATAGGTGTTCGGGGGAAAGTCCGCCGAATGAGGCGACGGACTTTTTCACGGGTCAATAAAAAAGGCCCCGGAGAAATCCGGGGCCTTTGCTTTTGCCGGTCGGTTCAAGCCCGCATGATCGGCTTGTACTTGATGCGGTGCGGCTGGTCGGCGTCGACGCCCAGGCGGCGCTTGCGGTCGGCTTCGTAATCCTGGTAATTGCCCTCGAACCACACCACCTGGCTGTCGCCCTCGAAGGCCAGGATGTGGGTGGCGATACGGTCGAGGAAGAAGCGATCGTGGCTGATGACCACGGCGCAGCCGGGGAACTCGGCCAGGGCGTCTTCCAGCGCCGACAGGGTTTCCACGTCCAGATCGTTGGTCGGTTCGTCCAGCAAGATGACGTTGGCGGGGCGGCTCAGCATCTTGGCCAGATGGACGCGGTTGCGTTCACCGCCCGACAGCACGCCCACCTTCTTCTGCTGGTCGGCCCCCTTGAAATTGAACAGGCCGGCATAGGCGCGGGAATTGATCTTGCGTCGGCCCAGGTCGATTTCCTCCTGACCGTCGCTGATTTCCTGGAACACGGTCTTGTCCGGGTCCAGGCTGTCGCGGCTTTGGTCGACATAGCCCAGCACCACGGTCTCACCCACGGTGAAGGTGCCGGTGGTCGGCTGTTCCTGGCCGGTGATCATGCGGAACAGCGTGGTCTTGCCGGCGCCGTTGGGGCCGATGATGCCGACGATGCCGCCCGGCGGCAGGCGGAACGACAGGTTTTCATAAAGCAGGTTGTCGCCGAAGGCCTTGGAGACGTTGTCGGCCTCGATCACCTTGCCGCCCAGGCGCGGGCCGGGCGGAACGGAGATGACGGCGGGGCCGGTGGCCTTTTCCTGCGACTTGGCCACCAGATCCTCGAAGGCGTTGATACGGGCCTTGGATTTGGTCTGGCGCGCCTTGGGGCTGGCGCGCACCCATTCCAACTCGTCGCGGATGGCGCGCTGGCGGGCGGTTTCCTCGCGCTCTTCCTGTTGCAGGCGCTTTTCCTTCTGTTCCAGCCAGTTGGTGTAATTGCCTTCGTAGGGAATGCCGTGACCGCGTTCCAGTTCCAGGATCCAGCCGGTGACGTTGTCGAGGAAGTAGCGATCGTGGGTGATCATCACCACGGTGCCGTTGTAATCGCGCAGGAAGCGTTCCAGCCACGACACCGATTCGGCGTCCAAATGGTTGGTGGGTTCGTCCAACAGCAGCATGTCGGGGTGCGACAGCAGCAGGCGGCACAGGGCGACGCGGCGCTTTTCACCACCCGACAGCTTGTCCACCGACCAATCCGGCGGCGGGCAGCGCAGGGCGTCCATGGCGATCTCCACCTTGCGCTCCAGATCCCAGGCGTCGAGATGGTCGATCTTTTCCTGCAACTCGGCCTGTTCGGTGATCAGGTCGTTCATCTCGTCGTCGGACATTTCCTCGCCGAACTTGGCCGAGACCTCGTTGAAGCGATCCAACAGCGCCTTGGTCTCGCCGACGCCTTCCATGACGTTGTCCAGCACGTTCTTGGCCGGGTCCAGGTGCGGTTCCTGCGCCAGATAGCCGATCTTCACGCCCTCGGCGGCCCAGGCCTCGCCACCATATTCCTTGTCGATGCCGGCCATGATCTTCAAGAGCGTCGATTTGCCGGCGCCGTTGACGCCCAACACGCCGATCTTGGCCCCGGGCAGGAAGGAAAGGGTCAGGCCCTTCATGATTTCCTTGCCGCCCGGATAGGCCTTGGTCAGATTTTTCATCACAAAGACGTATTGATAGCTGGCCATGAAAACCTCCGGCACGCGCGAATCGAATGGGTTGCATGGGGTTTAGACGTCTTGGGGGCGGCCCGTCAAGAACGACCCGCGCGAAGCACGAGACCGACCCGCGCCGGGCGAAAGGCTGGGCTGTCGCCAAAGTCCCTTGCCAGCCTTTTCGCCAAGGAGGACCATGTTCGCCGATAAGAGAGAGAAATTGCCTGGGAGGGCCTGACAATGACCGGCAAGACAGTTTCGCTTCCGCGCGCCGCCGCCCTGGTGGGGCCGTTTTCCAGCGGCAAGACCAGCCTGCTGGAGGCGCTGTTGTTCCGTGCGGAAGCCATCCCCCGTCAAGGTCGCATCAAGGATGGCAACACCGTCGGCGATGCCAGCCCCGAGGCCCGCGCCCGGCTGATGAGCGTCGAGCCCACTCTGGCCGGACTCGACTATCTGGGCGAACGCTGGACCTTCATCGATTGTCCCGGCTCGGTGGAGTTTCAGCAGGACACCTATAATGTGCTGATGGCGGTGGATGCGGCCATCGTGGTGTGCGAGCCCGATCCCGCCCGCGCGGTGATGGTGGCGCCGCTGTTGAAGTTCCTGGATGAACACGGCGTGCCGCATCTCCTGTTCATCAACAAGATCGACGGCAACGGCACCCGCCTGCGCGAGACGCTGGAGGCGCTGCAAGGCGTGTCCGCCCGCCCGCTGGTGCTGCGCGAGGTGCCCATCCGCGAAGGCGAGCAGGTCACCGGCTATATCGATCTGGTCAGCGAGCGGGCCTACAAGTACCGGCCCGGCCAGAAATCAGACCTGATCCGGATTCCCGATGCCCTCAAGGACGAGGAACAATTGGCCCGCCAGGAAATGCTGGAGCATCTGGCCGATTTCGACGACCACCTGATGGAGGAATTGCTCGAGGACATCGCGCCGCCGCAGCAGGAGCTTTACGACGATCTGGCCCGCGATCTGGCCGATGATCTGATCGTGCCGGTGTTCTTCGGCTCGGCCGAAAACGACGGCGGCATCACCCGGCTGTGGAAGGCGCTGCGCCATGACGTGCCGGCCCCCACCGCCACCGCCGCCCGTTTGGGCTTCACCAATGGCGGTGCCGCCACCGCCCGGGTGTTCAAGACCGTCCATGCCGCCCATACCGGCAAGCTGTCCTGGACCCGCGTGCTGCGCGGCGAGTTCGCCGATGCCCAGGCCTTGGCCGGCGGCAAGGTGTCGGGGCTGTATTTGCCCGCTGTCGGTGCCGCCGCCAAGCTGACCAGGGCCGAACTCGGCGCCGTCGTCGGCTTTGGCCGTCTGGACAATGCCCAGACCGGCGACGTGCTGGGCGGCGACGATCGGGGCGGCAGCGATTGGCCCAGGCCGCTGGAGCCCCTGTTCGCCCTGGCGCTGGAAGCCGAGAAAAAGGGCGACGACGTCAAGCTTTCGGCGGCGTTGACCAAACTGGCCGAGGAAGACCCGTCCTATCGGCTGGAACAGAACGCCGAATTCGGCGAAACCGTGCTGTGGGGCCAGGGTGAAATCCACCTGCTGGTGGCGTTGGAGCGGCTGAAAAGCCGGTTCGGCCTGGGGGTGGTCACCCGCAAGCCGACGGTTCCTTATAAGGAAACCATCAGGAAGCCGGTCAGCGTCCATGGCCGTCACAAGAAGCAATCGGGCGGGCACGGCCAGTTCGGTGATGTCCATGTGGGCATCCGCCCGCAACCGCGTGGTACCGGCTTCGTCTTCGAGGATAAAATCGTCGGCGGTTCCGTGCCGCGTCAGTACATTCCGGCGGTGGAAGACGGCGTGGTCGATTTCCTCAAGCAAGGCGCCCTGGGCTTCCCGGTGGTGGACATCGCCGTCACCCTGACCGATGGCAGCTTTCACGCGGTGGACAGCTCCGACATGGCCTTCAAGACGGCAGCCCGCATCGCCATGGCCGAAGGCATGCCGCAATGCGATCCGGTGCTGCTGGAACCCATCCTGGCGGTGGAAATCTCGGTGCCCAGCGATTTCACCTCGAAGGCACAGCGCATCATCACCGGACGGCGCGGCCAGATCCTGGGCTTCGACGCCAAGGAAAACTGGGCCGGCTGGGATCAGGTGTCGGCCTATCTGCCGCAGGCGGAAATGGGCGATCTGATCGTCGAGTTGCGCTCGCTGACCATGGGGGTCGGCACGTTCGGCTGGCGCTTCGACCATTTGCAGGAATTGTCGGGGCGCGCCGCCGCCCAGGTGGTGGAGGCGCGGAAAGAAGTCTTGGCGAAGAAGGGGTGATAGAGGCGAAAGGGCTGGGGTAACCCGGCCCTTTCCTCACTTGCCGAAGCCGGCGCGCACCAACAGAACGTGGAAATCACGCAGAGCTTTCTGGGCTTTGGCCGGGTCGGCGATGCCATCGATGAAATGGGCGTCGAAACTGGGCTGGCGCAACAAGGCCAGAATACGTTCCCGCGCCCGGGTCATGGATTTGCCTTCCGGCAGCACGCCGGCGGCGCAGAACTGCACCAGACGCACGGCGCGATCACGCAGGTGGCTGTCCTGGTGGTCCAGCTTCTCGATGATCTGTTCCTCGATCAGATAGCGTTCCAAGATGGCGTCGATGTGGGCGCACACCTTTTCCTTCATGGCCGCGGGGAACGGCGAACGCTGCATGGACCGGTGGGCGGCGGTGGCGCGGCCCATCTTGTCGCGCGGCGTCAACCCGCGCTGGCACAGACGCAGGATGGAGACGCAGCTCAACACCCGTTGGAAATGGCCCATGATGTCGGCGCTGTGGTCCGGCCCGATGGAACTGGCGGCCAGATCGCACAGATACATGATGCCATAGGCTATGTCGGGCATGACGTTGAAGCAATTGGCGATGGCGATGGTCATGCCCTTGGTCCCGCCTTCGTCCAGCATGCGGGTATAGCGGGTGGTCAGCGCCTCGGCGGTGTCGGCGCCGAACAAAGGCCCGTCGGGGCCGAGCATGCGACCGACGACCTGGATGAAGGCGTCGCGTTCCTTGCCCGGATCGTTGCGATAAAGCGGATTGGGCGAGCGCAATTGCCGGTGCGCCCGGTCGATCAGGATGTTGCGGCTTTCCGGCAGCTTCTGCTGCTTGAACAGCTCGTTGAGCAAGGCCGCCGATTCGCCCAATTCGCTCTT
Source organism: Stygiobacter sp. (assembly GCA_006218045.1). Classification (GTDB taxonomy): domain Bacteria; phylum Pseudomonadota; class Alphaproteobacteria; order Rhodospirillales; family Magnetospirillaceae; genus Magnetospirillum. The sequence goes on along the minus strand of VBWB01000034.1, from coordinate 11,675 downwards.
ATCGGAAACGAACTTGCCCTCGGCCAGGTCCAGCATGGCGCAGATGGCCGCCGCCAGACTGGGCTGGAAGCCCAGGATCTCCTGGACCACGTTGGAACCCAGCACGTCGGCGATGACGCCATCGAGCAAAGCCAGCGAATGGGTGTCGCCTTCCGCCGCCGCCAGGGCGCACAGCCGTTCCAGCTTGCCGGCCCAGGAGCGGACGTCGACCAGATCGCGCGACAGCACCACCATGGCGAGGAAATCGGCCTCGGTCGGCTCGGTGGCCAGGCCGGCGACATGGTCGTACATGTCCTTGAAGGCGCCGTTGAGCTTGGGCAGCTTCATGCCGTCGGCCCGGCGCGCCTTGGCCGACATCTCGTCCAGCGACTTGAAGATTTCCTCGCGCCGGGTCTTGGAATCGCCCTCGCCCTCCTTGGTCTGCAACATGGCGACCCGGTCCACCGCCGACGGCAGCAGGGTGTCCTTGTCCTGAAGGCGCTTCAATTCCTTGTAATTGTGCATCAGCTCGGTCGGGGTGACGTAGGCCTTTTCCATGTAATTGCGGAACAGGCGGTTGGTCACCGCACGGCTTTGCGCACCGTAATAATCGGTGGGGGCTTCGCATTTGGGCGGCGCTTCGTCGATCTTGACGATATGCACGGGGCCATCGTCGCGCACGAGCTGGGTCTGGACGAAAATCTCTTTTTCGTCAAACTTGCCGTCGCCGCGGGCCCAATTGCGCAGGACGCGCGCGCCTTCGCATTTCTTGTCGGTCAGCAGCTTTTTGGCGGCGGCAACCGCAGCCGCCTCTTCGGCGACCAGTGACTGTTGAATCCAACGGCCATCTTTCATGACCTGGACTTCAAAATTGGCGCGTTCAGACGCCATCGCCCGCTCTCCTTTTCCCGATCCCATTCTGACGACCGGTATCCATTCTTAAGGAATACCTTTGCGGTAAGTTCGTTGTCACGGGAAAGTTGGTGGGATTATTCGTTATTTTCCAGGCAGGGGCGGTCTTCCCCCAAAGGTAGATTGTTCTTATGCCCGGAAAGTCGCAAAATTGGGCACAAGGTCGAGCGTAGGGGGCCATCATGTCCGGAAATATTCGATTTACGTGGTTGCGCCCAGGGGGGTGGACCCGTCTGGGGGTGGTGGTGGCGGTGGCCATCATGTTCTCGACCCCCATGCTGTGGTCGCTGGGGGGCTTCGGCGATGGCGACGAGGCGTTGCGCCGCGCCCTGATCTTCCTGTTCTCGGGCCTGTGGTTCGGCATCGGCATCGGCTATGCCGCCAGTTGGGCGTTGCGAGGCTTCGTCCTGCGGGCGAAGGACGACGACGATGAGGAGGCTCCCCGTGCCCGTCCTCCCGTCGCCCGTCCGCCGGCACCGGCGCATCCGCCCGCCCGCCCGGGGCAGCACTGACCTTCAGCGTTTGAGAATGGCCCCAGCACGCCACGCACGATCCGGCGGCCCAGGGCCGAGCCCAGGCTGCTGGCCAGACTGCGGGTCACCGATTTCACCGCCGCTTCGGCGATGGTGTCGGTGCGCTCCCGCCGGCTTCGGGTTTCAGCCTTCGCGGATGGCGACTTAATAAAGTTCGTCCTGATGGACGCGAACCAGATGGAAAAACTCCGTGTCCAACTCGCCGGACCGGCACATCTTGTCCATGATGGCGATGACTTGGTCGACCGATAGCCGACCGCGATAGGGGCGCATCTGACACAACGCCTGAAAAATGTCGCACAGGGTCAGCAGCCGGGTTTCGCTGTCGATCTGTTCGCCATGCCAGCCGAACGGATAACCGGTGCCGTTCAGCTTTTCGTGGTGATGCGCGGCCCAGCGGGCGATGGGGGTATCGGGAAATAGCGCCGACAGCACGATCTTGGTGTCCAGCGGATGGCGCAGCATGACGTCGTGTTCGTCGTCGCTGAGAGCGCCGGGCTTTTCCAGGATTTCGTCGGGGGTGCGCAATTTGCCGACATCGTGCAGCAAGGCGGCCATGCGCAACATCTGGCGCCGTTTGGGATCGAAGCCCAGGCGCTCGGTCAGGGTGTGGACCAGATCGGCCACCCGCAGGCTGTGATAATGGGTGAACGGGCTTTTGGCGTCGACGATGTGCGAGATCATTTCCCCCAGGGCGATGATGTCGTCGAAGCCCAGGCGCAGGCAATGATCCCAATGGCCCAGTGTCTCGAAAATGGCGGCGTCGAGAAACTCGTCTTCCAACTCGATCCAAAAGCTGTCGCGGCATGCCGCCCGGGCCAGGGCGTCATAAAGATGAGGCGAAAACAGACTGCCCACATGGGGAGCCAGAGTGGCAAGCAGGCTGTCGCGCCGCCGCGGCAATTGATGGGGGCGATGCTTTTGCAGGTGGGTGGCCCGAACCACGTCGAAACGGTCGGCCAGGAAGACCAGATTGGCGCATTCCCGCGTCCGTTCATCCAGGCTTTGCGGCAGCATGGCCCAGCGGGCGTGATGGTGGCGGATGACGGTGGCGTAGGGGGCGAAGGGGGCGAAGCCCTGGGCAAAGGCGGCACCGCGCCGGCAATGGTCGTCGGCGCCTTCCCATTCCAACTCGTCGATCAGCTTCTGGTGGGTGGCGGTGGACGACACCCCGCAATCGTGGATCATGCCGGCGATCATCATGAAATGCCGGGTCTGACGGTCCCACCCCAGGAAATGAGCGATCCGATGGCACATCAGGCCGACGCGGCGACCATGGCTTTTGTCATCGACGCCAACATAATCCAAAGCCTTGGTCACCGTATGGGCGACCCGCCCCAAGTCGATGGACAGGCCGTCAAAATCCTGGGGCGGGACGCATTGCCTGTTCATGGGGGTATCCAAGGTGGGCACGGCTCACCTATTAAGGTGGCGATGGCGAGGGAAACATCAATCCCGCGTGTGTCCAATCATACGCTTGGCGCTTGAATGCGGTTGCTGCCGGATTTGAATGGCTTGTAAACAAATGCGGTCGTCACACCTGCGGGACGATGACGGAGAAGCACGATCCCTTGCCCACCCGCGACTTGACCTCGATACCGTGATCGAGCAGTTCCGCCATGCGGCGAACCACCGCCAGCCCCAGACCCAGGCCGCGATCGGCGCCGTGGCCCTTGACGCCCAGACGGGAAAAATCCTCGAAGATGGTGGTGAACTTGTCCTCGGGGATGCCGATGCCGGTATCGATCACGCAAATGGCGATGTGGGTGCCGCGACGACGGCACCCCAGCAGGATACCGCCTTGACTGGTATAACGCAGCGCGTTGTAAAGCAGGTTGCGCAGCATGCGTTCCAGCAGCACCGGATCGGAGGTCACCATCGCGTCGGTGGGGACCACTCGCAATCTCAGTCCGCGCTTGGTCGCCTCGGGCTCCAATTGTTCGGTCAGGGCGATCAGCATGGGCGCCAAGGAGAAGGTGGTCGGCGCCGGTTCGATATGGCCGGCTTCCAGGGTCGATACGTCCAGAAGCGTCGCCAGCAGGGCTTGGGTGGCATCGACGCTTTGCCGCATCTTGTCGACGATGTTCTGATGCGGGCTGTCGCCCAGGCGGGCGGAAAGCGCCTCGACGAACATCCCCGCCGCCTGCAACGGCTGGCGCAAATCGTGGCTGGCGGCGGCCAGGAAGCGGGTCTTGCTGTCATTGGCGCGCCGCGCCTCTTCCGCCCGTTGCTCGGCTTCGCCGGTGCGGAGGCGGACGGTTTCCTCCAGCCCCTGGATCAGTTCCTCTTCCCGCTTCAGGCTGTCGAAGGTCATGGCGGTCAGCCAGCCCAGCAATCCCATCAGCATGGTCACCGTCGCGATGGTCAACAGCGCCGTGTCCCACCAATCGGACAGCACGTCGTCAAGGGCGATGCCGGTGGAGACGATGACGCCGAAATCGTTCAACACCCGATAGGCCAACACCCGTTCGACACCGTCCAGTGGCGAGACCCCACGCAACACTCCACGCACCCGCCCGGATTTCACCGCATCCAGCAAGGGGCCGGCGGGCAGGGCGGTTTGCGACCATTGCTCGGGGTCGGGCTGACGCAGGATGATGCGTCCGTCAACGCCGGCCACGGTCAGCACCGAATGCGGTCCCAGTCCGAGATTGCGGTAGAAATCGGTGAAGGTGATGGCATCGAAGCCGGCGACGGCGACGCCCAGCAAAGCGCCGTCGGCAGCGTCGATGCGGCGGCTCAGGTGGAAGGCCTGGGTGTCGCGCTGCCTGGCGGTGACCAACGGGCCGATGACCAGATCGTGGCGCTTTTCGGTGTGAGCACTGAAATAATAGCGGTCCTTGACCGACACCGAACGCACCGGAAAGGTCAGGGTGCCCAGGCGGGTGTTGCCGTCGCTGTCGACGATCCACAAGGTGCCCGGTTCGGGCATGCCGCGCTTCAATTCGGTCAGGCGCAGCCAAGCCGCTTCCGACGCCGCCAGTTCATCGATGGGTTGGCTGCGCCCCAGCACCGCCACCTGCTCGACGATGAAATCGGCGGTGCGGAAGGTGCGGATGATGTGCTCTTCCAGCAGGCGCGCCACCGAGGTGGCGCGTTCCTCAGCGCTCCGCAGGGCTTCGCCGCGCAGATAGGTCAGGAACAGGCCGCAGGCGATGATGATCAGCATGGCGACACTGACGATCAGCGCGCGCAGGGTCTGGCGCGGCGCGACGGCCTTGGTCGCGGGGCGGGCGGTGGTGCCCTGGCTTTGGGCGGTCTCGGTCATTCTGTCCGGCGGATGTTGAAGTGCCGCGGCAGTCTAGGCGTTTGCCGTCGCCGCTTCCAGTTGTTCATGCAGCTCCAGCCAATCACTCTCGGTAACGGAGATGGCGCGCTCCAGTTCGGCCAGATCCTTTTGCAACTTGGCCACCGCTTCGCCCGGACCGCTGTACAATTTGGGATCGGCCAGCTTGGCCTCGATCTTGGCTTTGTCGCCGCCCAGCTTTTCCAGACGCTTTTCCGCATCCTGGACTTTCTTGCGCAAGGGTGCGGTCTGGGCCCGGATTTCAGCGGCGGCGCGCCGTTCGTCCTTGCGGTTGGCGGAAACCACGCGTTCGCCTCCCGCGTCGCCACGGCGGGCGTCGCGGGCCTGATCCAGCAGGAACTTGCGGTAATCCGCCAAGTCGCCGTCGAAGGGGGCGACCTTGCCGTCGGCCACCAGCCACAGGCTGTCGGCCACCAGTTCCACCAGATGGGGGTCGTGGCTGACCAGCACCACGGCGCCGTCATAGGCGTTGAGGGCGGCGACCAGGGCCTCGCGCGCGTCGATGTCCAGATGGTTGGTGGGTTCGTCCAAGATCATCAGATGGGGGGCGTCGCGGCTCATCAGCGCGAATAGCAGCCGGGCCTTCTCGCCGCCCGACAGATTGGAGACCTTGACGTCGGCGCGGTCCTGCTCGAAGCCGAAGCGGCCCAACTGGGCCCGGACCTTGGCTTCGGGCGCGTCCTTCATCAGTGCCGCCATGTGGTCGTAAGGGGTGGCCGCCATGTTCAGTTCGTCGGTCTGATGCTGGGCGAAATAGCCGATGCGCAGCTTGGCCGGGCGGTGGATGTCGCCGCCCAGCAAGGACAGCCGCCCCGACAGCACCTTGGACAGGGTCGACTTGCCGTTGCCGTTGGCGCCCAGAAGGGCGATGCGGTCATCCATGTCGACGCGGATGTTGAGACCCGACAGCACGGTCTTGTCGCCATAGCCGGCGATGCCGTTATCGATGGCGATGATCGGCGGACTCATGGGTTCGGGATCGGGGAAATCGAAGCTCATGCCGCGATCCTCGATCACCGAGACCACCGGGCCCATGCGTTCCAGCATCTTGACCCGGCTTTGCGCCTGGCGCGCCTTCGACGCCTTGGCGCGGAAGCGGTCGATGAAGCCCTGGATCTTGCGCCGCTGTTCCAATTGCTTGACCTGGGCCTTGGCCGCCAGGTCCATCTTTTCGCGCCGGGTGCGCTCGAAATCGTCGTAATTGCCGCCGTAAGGCACCAGCTTGGTGCGGTCCAGATGAACGATGCGGTTACACACCTCGTTCAGCAATTCGCGGTCATGGCTGATCACCACCAAGGTGCCGGGATAGGTGGCCAGATAGGATTGCAGCCACAACGTGGCTTCCAGGTCCAGGTGGTTGGTGGGTTCGTCCAACAGCATCAGGTCGGGGCGGATGAACAGCACGGCGGCCAGGGCCACGCGCATGCGCCAGCCGCCGGAATAGGACGATACCGGGCGGGCCTGGGCGTCGGCGCCGAACCCCAGGCCGGCCAGGATGGCCGCCGCGCGGGCGGGGGCGGAATGGGCATCGATGGCGTTGAGGCGTTCATGCACCTCGGCCAGACGGTGCGGGTCGTGGCTGGTTTCCGCCTCGGCCAGCAATTGGCTGCGTTCGCTGTCGGCGTTCAGCACGCAATCGAGCAGGCTGGTCTCACCCTCGGGGGCTTCCTGCGCCACCCGACCGACGCGGGCGCGCGGGCGGATGGAAATATCGCCGCCATCGGGCGCGTATTCGCCCAGGATCAGCTTGAACAGCGTCGATTTCCCCGCGCCGTTGCGGCCCACCAGACCGATGCGGGCGCCGGCGGGAATATGCACGGTGGCCTGATCGAACAAGGCGCGACCGCCGATGCGAAAGACGAGGTCGTTGATATGCAGCATGCCCGCTTCCTATCACGCCGGGGCCGGCTTCGCCACGAGGTTATTGCCCTGGGCGATCAATAAGGTTATAACCCGCCCGCTCTGGGCTTCGTACAGTGCCGGCCCGATGGCTGGCGCGCGCCCGACCGCCACTTCAAGGATATGACCAACATGGCTACCGAACGCACCCTGTCCATCATCAAGCCGGATGCCACCCGCCGCAACCTGACCGGCAAGATCAATGCCCGCTTCGAGGAAAACGGCCTGCGCATCGTCGCCCAGAAGCGCGTCCGCCTGACCAAGGAACAGGCCGAGGCCTTCTATGGCGTTCACCGCGAGCGTTCGTTCTTCGGTGAACTGGTGTCCTTCATGATTTCCGGCCCGGTGGTCGTGCAGGTTCTGGAAGGCGAAAATGCCGTCCTCAAGAACCGCGACATCATGGGCGCCACCAACCCGGCCAACGCCGCCGCCGGCACCATCCGCGCCGATTTCGCCGAATCGGTGGAAGCCAATTCGGTGCACGGTTCCGACTCGGCCGAAAATGCCGCGAACGAAATCGCCTATTTCTTCGCCCAGAGCGAAATCGTCGGCTAAAGCCGACGGGGCGAAATCGTCGGCCAAGCCGACGGGGCGAAATCGTCGGCCAAGCCGACGGGAAACCATCGATTTCGCGGAACGCCCCCGACCTTTGGCCGGGGGCGTTTTGTTTGTATCAATGCCCCCCCTACTTCCCGCTCCAGGTCCTCCAGCGTGGCAATGACCTGATCGGCGGCCTCCTGCATGCGGCGCGCCGCCTCGCGGGCGCCGGTCTTGTCCCCGGCTTCCCTACGGTCCAGCGCCAGCCGGCCCTGGTCATGCACCAGACGGTGAGGATCGATGATGGCGACGCCGACGGTTCGCCGCCGACGCCACAAGGATCAGCAGCCTTGCCTTCTATCCTTGGATCAAGACGGTCATTTCATGGGCCGGACGGTATTATTCATGACTTACGGCATAGCCGCTCTCGACCTTGGTCCATTAATCCGATGGATTACCACGCGAGTGATGCCAAATCCGCAGAGCTTATATACCTTGGTAATGTATATATCAGCCGCCCGCCGGCGCTTAATGGGGGAGAACGTCGCGCCTTGTCGGATCAACTAATCCCTTGGGATAGTTGGGGTTCGTAAGTTTCGGTTGTGCTTTACCGCTACACGCGACTGACCCTAAACGATATGATGCATTCATTAAGCAGGTTGTCGCCGGTCTTCCCGTCCAAGGGGGGCATGGACCGGGGGCGGGATGATCATCGGGGAAGGGATTGGGGACGGTTCTTTCCGCCAGGTTTGGGGGTGACACAATGGTTGAGTTAGTTCGTAAGCGAACCGGGGTATCGCGTCGTGCCAGCCGCGGGCGGACGCCGTCGGGCAAGCCAAATCCCATCGACGTGCATGTGGGCAACCGGGTCAGGTTGCGCCGCACGCTTTTGGGGATGAGTCAGGAAAAGCTGGGCGAGGCCCTGGGCCTGACCTTCCAGCAGGTGCAGAAATACGAACGCGGCGCCAATCGCGTCGGCGCGTCGCGGCTCTATGACCTGTCGCGGGTGCTGGACGTGCCGGTCAGCTATTTCTTCGACGACATGAATGACGAAACCATCGCCGCCAGCCCCCGGCACATGGTGCGCGCCACCGAGGATCCGCCGGAATCGGAAGAGGCGATCCTGGCCCAGCGGGAAACCCTGGAACTGGTCCGCGCCTATACCCGCATCAAGGATCCCCATGTGCGCCGGCAAGTGCAGGAACTGGCCCGCACCCTGGCCATGCCCGAGAATGGCGACGGCTGAGGGTCAGAGCCGATCATCGGCACCGGGATGGCTTTCCCGGATGCCGACGGGGTCTTGATGGATGATCACCTCAAAATTGGGAAAGGCCGCCTCGATGGCCTTTTCCACCCCATCGGCGATGGCATGGGCGCGGATCAGCGGCAAGAGCGGGTCCAACTCCAGATGCATCTGGATGAAGCCGATCTGCCCCGACAGCCGGGTGCGCAAATCGTGCAGACCCAGCACGTCGTCGTGGGATTTGGCGATGTCGATGATGCGGGCGCGTTCGTCCTCGGACAATTCGCGGTCCATCAGCATGTCCATGGAACCGATGGCGATGCCCCAGGCGTTCCACAGCAAAAACAGCGCGATGGCAATGGCGAACAGGGGGTCGAGGAAGGTCCAGCCCAACGCCATGCCCGCCCCCAGTGATATGATGACGCTGCCGTTGATCAGGATGTCACCGCTGTAATGCAGCGAATCGGCGGCGATGGCCACCGAACGGGCCCGGGTCAGGACGTATTTCTGGAACATCACCAGGGCCAGGGTCATGGCGATGGAAAACACCATGACGCCGATGCCGATGAAGCCCTGGGTGACTTCCTCGGGCTGGAAGAAGCGCTTGACGGCTTCCACCATCAACAGCGCGCCCGAGCCCAGGATGAAGGCGGCCTGACCCAGACCGGCCAGGGGTTCCGCCTTGCCGTGGCCGAAACGGTGGTCGTGGTCGGCGGGGGTCAGGGCATGACGGACCGCCCACAGATTGACCAGGGATGCGGCGGCATCGAGGGCCGAATCGATCAGCGTGGACAAGATCGCCACCGACCCGGTCATGGCCCAGGCGGCCAGCTTGGCGACGATCAGAGTGGTCGCGGTGGCCACCGAGGCATAGGTGGCCAGCCGCATCAGCCGTTCGTTGTCGGCGCGGGGGGGGGCGGCGGCGATCATGGGAACAGATGGCGGGCCGTCCAGCCGTCGCCGTCGTGGCTATAGGCGAAACGGTCGTGCAGACGGAAGGGGCGGTCGTGCCAGAACTCCATGGCGCGCGGCACCACGCGGAAGCCGGACCAATGGGGCGGGCGGGTGATTTCGCCCAGGCCGAATTTGGCGGTGAACTCGGCGACGCGCCGCTCCAGCTCGAAACGGCCTTCCAGCGGGCGCGATTGCAGCGACGCCCACGCGCCGATCTGGCTGATGCGCGGGCGGCTGGCGAAATAGGCGTCGGCTTCTTCCGGCGTCACCGGCTGGACCGCGCCTTCGATGCGGATCTGGCGCTTCAGGCTTTTCCAGTGAAACAGCAAGGCGACGTTGGGATTGGCCTGAATTTCGCCGCCCTTGCGACTTTCCAGATTGGTATAGAAGACAAAACCAGTCTGGTCCCACCCCTTCAGCAACACCATGCGGCTGCTGGGGCGACCGTCGCCGTCGACGGTGGCGAGCGCCATGGCGTTGGGGTCGTTGGGCTCGTTCTTCTCGGCCTCCTTCATCCACTTGGCGAACAGCGAGAATGGATCGTTTTCCATGGCGGACATGACGCTCCTAGGAGAAGGCTGAAGCCGATGCCTTCCTTTTTAGCCCGCCCGCCCGCCCAAAAACAGCCCCAATTCCGTGTCAATTTGGTAATGCTCTGTTCTTGGAAAGCATGACAACCATGATCACCTTGTTGAAAAAGACCATTCCCGCCGCCTTCGTCGTCGTGCTGGCGGCCTGTTCCAGTGATTACGGCCCCAAGCAGACCGGCGGCACCGTCCTGGGCGGTATCGGCGGCGCGGTGGCCGGGGCGCAGTTCGGCAAGGGGTCGGGCAATCTGGCGATGACCGCCATCGGCACGTTGCTGGGCGCCTTCATCGGTTCCGAGGTGGGTAAAAGCCTGGACCGCGCCGATCAGCAATACGCGGCGCAAGCCGAGGTGCGGGCCCACGCGGCACCGGTGGGGCAAACCATCACCTGGAACAATCCCGACAGCGGCAATTCCGGCACGTATACGCCGACCCGCGACGGTCGTGACCAGGCGGGCAATTATTGCCGCGAGTATCAAAGCACCCTCAGCATCGGCGGCCAGAGCGAACAGGCCTATGGCACCGCCTGCCGCCAGCCCGATGGATCGTGGAAGGTGGTGAAGTAATCGGCGTTTTCTGGCAGAACAGGGGGGCGGCACCTGCCGCCCTTTTTGCATTGCCCAAGGAAGATGCCGGTGAAGGACCCCTATCTGGTGTTGGGCGTGGCCAAGTCCGCGTCCGACGACGACATCAAGAAAGCCTATCGCAAGCTCGCGCGCGAACTGCACCCCGACGTCAATCCCGGCGACGCCCGGGCCGAGGAACGCTTCAAGGACATCTCGGCGGCCTATGATTTTCTGTCGGACGCGGAAAAGCGCCGGCAATACGACAATGGCGAGATCGACGCCTCGGGGGCGGCCAAGCGCCGCACGTGGCGTTCCGCCGGGGCCGGAGCCGGGGCGGGCGCTGGTTTCCGCAATTCCCGCACCTCATCCGGCTTTGCCTTTGGTGAGGATGTGGACGACATCCTGTCCGAGATGATGCGGCGCAAGGAAAAGGGGCGTCAGCAATCGCACCGTTCCGGCGCCCAGGCCGGCCATGCCACCAAGGGCGAGGATGCCCACCACGCCCTGACCATCACCTTCATGGACGCGGCGCTGGGGGCGACCAAGCGGGTTACCCTGGTGTCGGGCAAGTCGTTGGACGTGAAGATCCCGGTGGGAGCCGTCGATGGCCAGTCGCTGCGACTCAAGGGCCAGGGTTATCCCAGTTTCATGGGCGATGGCGACGGCGACGCCTTCATCGACCTGAAGGTGGAGGCCCACCCCTATTTCGTCCGCCGTGACAAGGATGTGTTGCTGGACTTGCCCATTTCGGTGCAAGAAGCGGTTTTGGGCGGCAAGGTGCCGGTGCCCACCGTGCATGGCAAGGTGATGCTGACCCTCCCGGTCGGCGCCAATACCGGTACGGTCATGCGCTTGAAGGGCAAAGGGATCGACGGCGGCGACCAGTTGGTGACACTGGAGGTGGTGCTGCCGGAAAACGATCCCGAATTCGCCAAGCTGGTGGAGAAATGGGGGGCACGCAACGGCTATGATCCCCGCGCCAAGGCGGGGATGGTTTAGCAGGCTGCGCAAAAACTCTGTTTGCCTCCCTTTGATCCGTCACCCCCGCGCAAGCGGGGGGCCAGGAGTCACGCGCTTATGCCGACACGGTTCGCTGGATTCCCTAGACTCACGATCGAAGTGCAACACCCTTAAGATGGGATGTTGCGATGGGAACGA
>VBWB01000033.1 GCA_006218045.1 Stygiobacter sp. | reverse complement strand
TCGTTCCCATCGCAACATCCCATCTTAAGGGTGTTGCACTTCGATCGTGAGTCTAGGGAGTCCGGAAAAGATGCACCAAAGTCATTTCCGCGACTCCCGGATACCCGCTTTCGCGGGTATGACGGCATGGGCGGAGGATGTGTCGTGTTTAAGGCTCTATTCCGGTCGTTTCAGGCTGAAATGGAAGCTGCTGCCTTCGCCCGGCGTCGATTCCACCCAGATGCGACCGCCGTGGCGTTCCACCACCTTGCGGCATATGGCCAGGCCGATGCCGGTGCCGGGGTATTGGTTGCGCACGTGCAGGCGCTGGAAGATGCCGAAGATACGCTCGAAATACTCGGATTCGATGCCGATGCCGTTATCGGCGATGGTGAAAAGGGCATGCTCGGTGTCGGTGGTGGCGCTGACCCGGATCACTGGTGGTACGCCGACGCGGTGGTATTTCAACCCATTGCCGATCAGGTTCTGGAACAGGCGGATCAGGTGCGCTTCCACCGCCAGCACCGGCGGCAGCGGTGAGATGATGGTGACGGTGCCGCCGCAATCATTGATCACCGTTTCCAGGTTTTCCACGGCGATGCGGGCGGCCTTGTCCGCCTGGACGGGCGTCAGGATCAGACTGCGTCCGATGCGGGAATATTCCAGCAGATCAAGGATCAACTGATCCATGCGGGTGACGCCCTCGCGCGCATAGGCGATGAACTGGCGGGCGTCGTCATCCAGGTGCTGACCATAGCGCCGCTCCAGCAAGGCGACGTAACTGGCGACCTGACGCAAGGGCTCGCGCAGATCGTGGCTGGCCACATAGGCGAATTGTTCCAGGTCTTCGTTCGATCGTTCGATCTCGGCCACATAGGATTTGATCTTCTGTTCCGCCCACACCTGCTCGCTGATATCGCGGGAATAGACGGCGACGCGACGGACCTCGCCGGCATTGTCCTTGAGCGGATAGATGGAATTGGACAGATGTCGTCCGCTGCGGATATCGGTGGTGACCACCGGTTTGCCCGCCGCCACCACGCCGGCGACGGCGATGCGGCGTTCCTCCGCTACCTGGGGCGGGAAGTAATCCCATAGACTGGTGCCGGGAACCTGGAGCGGATCGACGCCGAAGCGGGCGGCGAAAATCTGATTGCAGGCCCGCATGGTGCCGTCGACGTCGAACAGCATGCAGGCATCCGACGAGGCGTCCAGCAATTGCCGCGAGGTCTCCTCGGAGGTGCGCAACTGCTCCTCGGCCTGACGGCGCAGGCCGATTTCCCGCAGCAATCGACGGTTGGCCAAGGCGAAGCTGCCCAGCAGGATCAAGGCGAGAACCAGCGCGCCACCACCCCACAGGGCGACGGCGCGCGGGTCCAGGCCGCCGGGTTCGCGGATGCCCAGCCAGCGTTGACGGATTTCGCGGTGTTCCTCGGGGGTGATGCTGTCCAGGGCGGCATCCAGCGCCTGGGCCAGTTCCGGCCAGTCGCCGCGCACGCCGAACGACAATTCCGCCGGCGACAGCGCCGCCGGGGCGGCGATCTTCAGATTGGTATAGCCGCGGTTTTCCATGTGCCAAATGGCCACCGGCAGCACCCCCACATAGGCGTCGGCATCCCCTTGCGACAAGGTGCGCATGGCCTCTTCGCTGTTGGCCACCGGGTTCAACAAGATGGCCGGATGGTTCTTGCGCAATTCGTCGGAATACCAATAGGACCGCTCTGTCACCACCTTGCGTCCGGCCAGATCGTCGAGCGAGCCGATGAAGCCGGAATTCTTGTGCACGACGATGACCACCGGAAAGGTGGTGTAGGGGTGGGTGAAGTGGATATGGGGCCGGCGTTCGTCCGTCGCCCGCATGGTCGGCTGGATGTCGACGCCGTCACCAGTGGGCAGCCGGCCCAGCACTTCCGAGAAATTGGTGATGTCGGCGGGCTGGACGGTCAGGCCCAATTTGCCGGTGACCAGGCGCAGGTAATCGGCGCTGATGCCCTGGGCCTTGCCCTGGTCTTGCAAAATCAACGGCGGCCAGTCGCCGTTGAGACGGACGCGGACCGTCCGATGTTGGTCCAGGAAGTGGCGGAGATCAGGGGTGAGGCCCGGCACCTCCGCCCAGGCCGGCAGGGCGGAGACAAGCATCACGGCGATCAGAAAGAACCAAGGCGCTAGCCCCATGGCGTGTCCCACAATCGTTCCTTCGCCACTGTGACGATGAAAAGGGGGATGTGGCAAGCGGCAATGGTCGCGAGCAGCCGTCAGATGCCGGCGCCCTGGTCGATCAGCCCGGTCTGGCGCTCGACCTCGGTCAGCAAGGTGTGCAGACTTTTGTCGAGAAAGCCGTCGGCTTCCAGTCGGCGCACGGTGTTGATCAGATAATCGCGGTTCAGGCCGGCACAGCCTTGCGCGTCCATGATGATCGAGGCGGCCTTTTCCAATTCAAGGACGCCGGCATAATGGCGGTGACGCTGGTCGGCGACGAAGCAATAGGCCGGCACCTTGGTGCCGTCGTCGAGCCCGACCTTCAGGGTCTTGGCCACATAGGCATAGCCGACCAGTTCGCGTTCGTTCAGGTACTCGACGGTGATGGCGGCCTTGGTGGCGGCGACGCGAAAGGCCACGCCCCGGCACGAGCCGCCGCGATCCAGGCCGAGGACCAGTCCGGGATGATCCGGCGTGCCGCGATAATGCCGGGAATACAGGCAGAACGACCGGTGCCAGCCCTTCAACAGGGCCGGTCGCGCCTCGACGAACTCGAAGCCGGGCCGCCACATCAGCGAGCCATAGCCGAATACCCAAAGATCGCTGCTTGCGTCGGACGTGGTCATTTTCATGCGCTGTCGCTATTGTGCCGGCTTCGCGCCAGTTCAGGAAGCCGCACCATGACCGAGACCGCCGCCGCCCGCCAGTCGGAAATGACGCTCAGCGACCAGGATCGTCGCGGATTGTACCGGGCCATCCTGGGCCGACGCGATGTGCGCGGGCAATTCCTGCCCGATGCCATCGACGACGCCGTGCTGGCCCGTATTCTGGTCGCCGCCCATCATGCGCCGTCGGTGGGCTTCATGCAGCCGTGGAGTTTCATCCTCATCCGCAGCCCGGAACAGCGCGCCCGCGTCAAGGCGGCGTTCGACCGCGCCAACACCGAGGCGGCCCTGATGTTCGACGGCGAACGGGCGGAAAAGTACCGCGCCCTCAAGCTGGAAGGCATTTTGGAGGCTCCGGTCAATCTGTGCATCACCTGCGACCGCGACCGCGCCGGCCCGGTGGTGCTGGGGCGCACCCACATGGCCGAGATGGATTTGTATTCCACCGTCTGCGCCGTGGAAAACCTGTGGCTGGCGGCGCGGGCCGAGGGCTTGGGCGTGGGCTGGGTCAGCATCATCGAGCCCGCCGCCTTGCGCACCATCCTGGATCTGCCGGAACGGGTGGTGCCGGTGGCCTATCTGTGCCTGGGCAAGGTCAGCCACTTCCTGGCCCAGCCGGAACTGGAGAACAAGGGCTGGCGCAAGCGCCTGCCGCTGGAGGAGTTGGTGGCCTTCGACCGCTTCAACGGCCCCGGCGGGGCCGGGGATGATGCCTTTCTGGAGCGCATGCGCCAGACCCAACAGGCGGCGGAAAGCGGCGAACTGGCCTGAAATCACCGGCGGCGGAACAGGCACCAGCAGAATTTCTGCGCATTGCCCGCCGGCGTCCGATGCTCTTCCCGGCTTTCGTCTTCAAGGACGAAATCCGGGCCCAGGATGGCCGACAGGCTGGCGCCGTCATGGCCCATGACCGGCAGGCCCGAGCAGCTTCGCGGCCCATCGGGGGCGAAGGTGGCGATGATCACCCAGCCGCCGGGGGCCAAGGCGGTGCGCAGCACCTGCACATAGGCCTGCTGATCCTGCGTTTGGGTGAGAAAGTGGAAGACGGCGCGGTCGTGCCACAGCTCGAACAGACCGGGCACCGGGCACCAGCGGGTGACATCATCGCAAATCCAGGTGATGTCGTCGCCGAGGCCGCCCAGATCGTGGTGGGCCTGGGCCAAGGCGGCCTCGGAAATATCCAGCACGGCGACGTTGCCGAACCCTTGCTGGGCCAGGCAGCCGGCCAGGGGCGACTGGCCGCCGCCGACATCGATGATCCCCGCGCCCTTGCCCAGGCCGGTGGCTTCGATCAGCCGCAGCGACGGGGCCGGGTCGCCCTGGTGCCAACTGACCTTGTCAACCGCCTTGGTCGTCCATACCTG
Source organism: Stygiobacter sp. (assembly GCA_006218045.1). GTDB lineage: Bacteria > Pseudomonadota > Alphaproteobacteria > Rhodospirillales > Magnetospirillaceae > Magnetospirillum. Next base: position 72,209 of record VBWB01000033.1, on the reverse strand, counting down.
TTGCCAATGGGCGCGGCGGGTTTCGTGATCGGTCATGGTGTGGCCCTTGCTGATGTGCTCCGTACAGTATTACGTACCTTAAGGGCGCCGTCCTACTGGAAATCCGTCGCCCAAGGTCGTATAGAGTTCGCTTCGCTTCTCGCGATCGCGGGAATATCGTCGTTTGTCGTGTCGAGGATGGTTTGATGGCTGACGTGTGGACCCCGGATTCCTGGCGCACCAAGACCCTGCATCAGGTTCCCTCCTATCCGGATCAGGCCAAGCTGGCCCAGGCGGAGGAAAGCCTGTCGCTTTCGCCGCCTTTGGTGTTCGCCGGCGAGGCCCGGCGGCTGAAGTCGGCCCTGGCCAAGGTGGCCGACGGCAAGGCTTTCCTGCTGCAAGGGGGCGATTGCGCCGAAAGTTTCGCCGAGTTCCGCGCCAACAACATCCGCGACACCTTCCGCGTCATGTTGCAGATGGCGGTGGTGCTGACCTATGGCGCCGCCATGCCGGTGGTCAAGGTCGGGCGCATGGCCGGCCAGTTCGCCAAGCCGCGTTCCGCCGACAATGAAACCATCGACGGCGTGACCCTGCCCAGCTATCGCGGCGACATCATCAACGGCATCGAGTTCACCCCCGAGGCCCGCATCCCCGATCCCGACCGCATGCTGCGCGCCTACAATCAGTCGGCTTCGACGCTGAACCTGCTGCGCGCTTTCGCCCAGGGCGGCTATGCCGATCTGCACAAGGTGCATCAATGGACCTTGGGCTGCGTCGAGGGCTCGTTGCAGGGCAAGCTGTATCAGGAAATGGCCAATCGCCTGTCGGAAACCCTGGCTTTCATGGAAGCCTGCGGCATGACCAGCGAAACCACCCCGCAGATCCGCGAGACCGAGTTCTTCACCTCGCACGAAGCCCTGCTGTTGCCTTATGAGCAGGCGCTGACCCGCGTCGATTCGACCTCGGGCGACTGGTATGACTGTTCCGCCCACATGTTGTGGATCGGCGAGCGCACCCGCCAGCTCGATGCCGGCCACGTGGAATTCCTGCGCGGGGTCAAGAACCCCATCGGCTTCAAGGCCGGCCCCGGCATGTCCGGCGACGATCTGCTCAAGCTGATCGACGCGCTCAACCCGGAGAACGAGCCGGGCCGTCTGACCGTCATCACTCGCATGGGGGCGGAAAAGATCGAGGAAAAGCTGCCCGCTTTGGTCCGCCATATCCAGCGCGAAGGCCGTTCGGTGGTGTGGTCGTGCGATCCCATGCACGCCAATACCGTCAAGGCCACCACCGGCTACAAGACCCGTGAGTTCGACCGCATCCTGGCTGAAGTCCGCGCCTTCTTCGCCGTGCACAAGGCCGAGGGCAGCTATGCCGGCGGTGTCCATTTCGAGATGACCGGACAGGACGTCACCGAGTGCGTGGGCGGCATGCGCGCCGTCACCGAAGCCCGCCTGGGTGATCGCTATCACACCCATTGCGACCCGCGCCTCAACGCCAATCAGGCGCTGGAACTGGCCTTCCTGATCGCCGACCAGTTGAAGACCGAACGCCTGAACGGCCAGGCCATGCAGCGCGTCGTCGCCGGCTGATCCCTTATACCGGTCGCCCTTTGAAATGATCCGTTCAGGCGACCGGCAAGCCCGCGCGGCGTTGAGCGTCGCCGTCTCGGCGTGACATGACCCAAAGGGTCATTTCATTGGCCGGGCGGTATTATCGCCCACCCCCGGCACAGCCGGGGGTGGAGTGATTCTTAATGTCCGGTTAACGAAGATATTGCCTCGGCCGCGTCGCCGGGCCTATGGTGTTGCCGTCAATGATGATGGCGGCAAAGGGGTGAAGCCCTGCGGGGTCAGGCGAAATCGGCGCTGACCTAAGCTTTCGTCCATCTCGATCAGCCGTGATTCCGGTCTATTTGTTGAGAAGACGTGTCAACAATTCCTGGGAGGACAGGCATGAGCATTTCCATTGGAAACTTGCGCGCCACCGCATCCTGGAACCGCACCAGCCGTTTCTGGCTGGCTTGGCCGCAGGCCACCGGCCATCGCCACCACGACGATGCCGCCCGTGACGACAGCATCGCCTTGGCGCAATTACTGGCGGTCCACGCCCCGGTGACCATGGTGGCTACGCCCATGGACGTGGTGCAATGCTCGTTGCAGATGCCTGCCGGGGTGATGACCCTGGCCGCCGATGCCGGCTCGTCCCTGTTGGCGACGCAGCCGGTGTGGCTGGCCGATGCCGCCGGAACGGTCCTGGCCGGAGTGGCCAGCGACAGCCTGGCGGGGCGCGATCTGGCCCAGGCCGCCGGGGTGCAGGTGGTCGATCTGCCCGCCGGCTGGCAGGGCGATCTGATCGAGACCGACGGCGAAGGTACCGCCATGGTGCTGGCCCGTCTGGCCGATGGTTTGGCCGGTGGTCGGGCCGAGGCGGAACGCCTGCTGGCGGAAAAACTGGGCATTCTACAGGTGATCTGGCTGAATGATCCGGGGGCGGGACGGGTGCCGGCGCGCTATCTGGCCCCCGGCGTGGTGGCGGTGCCCGGCGGCCACGATTCCAGCCATCCGGCCTATGCCGCCTTGTCGGCCAATCGCGATCTGCTGCGCGCCACCTCGGACCGGGTCGGGCGCAATCTCAAGGTTCTGGATTTGCCGTGTCCCAGCCGGCAGCGGGGGTGCTATTCCGACTGCATGGTCGCCGGTGATCTGGTGGTGGTGCCGGAATTCGAGGAAAGCCGCGATGCCCAGGCCTTCGCCCAGGTGGTGGCGGCGTTGCCCGATGCGCGGGTCATCGCCTTTCCCGCCACCCATCTGGCCGGGCCGGGAAATGGTTTGGGCCGGACCGTCCTGGCCCAGCCCAAGATGAACTGATATTTATAAACCTAATGCAACTCGGCCCGGATTTTCTGGCGCAGCACGTCGATGGGCACCAACTCGTCGCCCTGCTTCAAGTGCCAGAAGGTCCAGCCGTTACAGGCCGGGGCGTTCTGCACCAGGGCGCCCACCTTGTGGATCGAGCCGCGATGGTCGGCGCTGATCAAGGTGCCGTCGGCGCGCACCTTGGCGGTCAGGCTGTCCTTGCCGTTGCCGTAGAGCACGGTGCCCACCTCCAACAGCCCGCGTTCGACCACGGTGCCGAAGGGGATTCGCGGTTCCGACTTCTTCGACGGCGTCGACAGCAGCGACAGTTCCGATACCGGGCGCACCTTGCCGATGCGCTCTTGTGCCGCCTTGATGTAATCGGGGTCGCGCTCGCAGCCGATGAAATGCCGCTTCAGCTTCTTCGCCACCGCGCCGGTGGTACCGGTGCCGAAGAACGGGTCCAGCACCACGTCTCCGGGTTTGGTGGTGGCCATCAACACCCGGTACAGCAGCATTTCCGGCTTTTGCGTCGGATGCACCTTGGTCCCGTCATTCTTCAGCCGTTCCGACCCGGTGCATAGCGGGATGGTCCAGTCGCTGCGCATCTGCAAATCGTCGTTCAAGGCCTTCATGGCTTCGTAATTGAAGGTATAGCGGCTTTCCGCCGATTTGGCGCACCAGATCAGGGTTTCATGGGCGTTGGTGAAGCGGGTGCCGCGGAAATTGGGCATGGGGTTGGACTTGCGCCAGACGATGTCGTTGAGCATCCAGAACCCCAGATCCTGCAAGCTGGCGCCGACGCGGAAGATATTGTGATAGCTGCCGATCACCCACAGCGCCCCGTCATCCTTGAGGACGCGGCGAGCGGCGGCCAGCCAGCGGCGGGTGAAATCGTCATAGTCGCGGAAGCTGTCGAAACGATCCCAATCGTCATCGACGCCGTCGACGCGGCTGTTGTTGGGGCGCAGAAGCTCACCGCCCAACTGAAGGTTATAGGGCGGGTCGGCGAAGACCAGATCCACCGATTTGGCGGGCAGGGCCTCCATTTGGGCGATGCAATCACCCTGCAAGATGGTGTCGAGTGGCAGTGTCATCGGACTACTTTGAGTCAAATGCCAGAGTCCGTCAAGAACCTATTGGAATCAATGAATTCTTAACTATTGGGCCACAGCCGCCGCCAAGTCCTGCGCCGATTGCTCGAGGAAGGCGAGGACCTGATCGGCGGGCATGGGCCGGGCCACCAGATAGCCTTGGGCCTCGTCGCACTGGTGGTGATGCAGCAGGTCTTTTTGCCCGCGATCCTCGACCCCTTCCGCCACCACCCGCAAATTCAGCGAGTGGGCAAGGCCGACGATGGTGGAGACCAGCATGGTGTCGCGGGCATCGGTGCCGATATCGCGCACGAACGAGCGGTCGATCTTGACCGAATTGACCGGCAGCGCCTTCAGATAGGATAGCGACGAATAGCCGGTGCCGAAATCATCGATGGCCAGACTGACCCCCAGGGCGGTCAATTGCTGCAGAATACTGGTCTGGCCCAGCCCCGCTTCCATGGCGAAGCTTTCGGTGATCTCGAGGACCAGCATGTCCGCCGGCAGGCCGGTCTGGGTCAGGATGCCGGCGACCAGGGTGGGCAGGTCGGGGTTTTTCAGATCCAGGCTGGACAGGTTGACCGCCATGGTCACCGGATAGCCGCGTTCCAGGCACTGCACCCCCATGGTGCAGGCCTGCTCCAGTACCAGCAGGTCGATTTGGGTGATCAAGCCCAGTTCCTCGGCCAGGGGAATGAAATCCATGGGCGGGATCAGGCCGAGACCGGGGTGGTCCCAGCGCACCAGCGCCTCGAAACCGGCGATGTCGCCGCTCCGTAATTGCTGCTTGGGCTGGTAGTAAACGTGGAAGGCGCGGGCATCGATGGCCCCGCGCAGCGCGCTTTCCATGTCCAGTCGGCGTTCCTGGCGCAAGGTCATGTCGGCGGCATAGAACTTGTAGCGGCCCTTGCCCTCGGCCTTGGCCTGATACATGGCGGTGTCGGCATGTTTCAGCAGCGTTTCGGCGTCGTTGCCGTCGATGGGATGCAGGCTGATGCCGATGCTGGACCCCACATAGACCTCGCGTCCCTCCAACAGGAAGGGGGCGGCCAGGGCGGTCAGGATCTTGTCGGCCACCGGCACCACGTCGTTGATTTCGTCCAGGCGCTCCAGCACCAGGGCGAATTCGTCGCCGCCCAAGCGGCAGATGGTGTCGGAGGAGCGGGTGCAGGCCTTCAGCCGCCGCGCCACTTCCACCAGCAGCGAATCGCCGGCGCGGTGGCCGATGGTGTCGTTGACCTTCTTGAAGCCGTCCAGGTCCAGGAAAAGCACGGCGAGCTTGCGCCGCTCGCGATTGGCCAGGGTGACGGCGTGGCCGAGACGGTCGCGGAACAAGGCGCGGTTGGGCAGGTCGGTCAACGGGTCGTAATGGGCCAGATGCTCGATATGCTGCTGGCTTTCCACCTGGGCGGTGATATCGGTGAAGCTGGCGACGTAATAGCGCGGGCGGTCGAGTCCCGGTTCCATCAGGGCGGCGATGTTCTCGCGGGCGACGAAGATGGAGCCGTCCTTGCGCCGGTTCTTCAATTCGCCTTGCCATGCCCCGGTGGACAGCAGCGATTGCCACATCTGGGCATAGAATTCGTCGTCATGGTGATAGGACCGCAGCACATTGGCCTTGTGGCCGACCACTTCGTCGGATTGATAACCGGTCAGTCGGGTGAAGGCCGGGTTGATGCGGACGATGGTGCCGTCGCCGGTGGTGACCACCAGGGCCTCCAGGGCATTGGCGAAGACGTGCTCGGCCAGACGGTTTTCTTCCTCGACCCGGGCCTGTTCCTCCAACCGGACCAAGGTGCGGCGGGTGACGAAGACCAGCGCGGCCAATCCCACCAGCCAGACCAGGGCATGGGTGATGACGATGGCGGTCAGCGCCTTTTCCTCGGCGGCGAGGAAGGGTTGCAGCGGCACCGAGACACTGACCGCGCCGCGCACCGTGCCATTGGCGAAACCCAGGTGCCCGTGACATTTCTGGCAGCTTTCCTGCATGATGAAGGGGGCGATCAGGCGCAGATAGGGGGCGCCGTCGATCATCGAGCGTTCGACGATTTCCGTCGCCATGCCGTTGGTGAAATCGCGGATGGCTTGGGCTTCCCACGGATCGGCCTTGTTTTCCGGGTTCAGATAGACCTCGCCGACGATGCGGCCCTTGACCCCGTACATGGAATCATAGTCCTGCATCATCTGCCGTAGCATATAGGCCGGGTTCATCAGGGTCAGGGTACGGCCGTCGGTGGTGGTCAGGTCACGGTCGGGAAGGTGGCTCATCCACGGGCTGGGCGGTGTCCGCTCATCGGGGGCGACGTAAACGCCGCCATGGGACGAGGCCCATTGGCGATAGGCGAGATCCTTGTTGAAGGCCGATCGGGCCGAGCCTACGGCCAGTTCTCCGGTCAAGGCGGTCTGTCGATCCAGGTTCAGCCAGGCCGAGCCGCCGATCAACAGCGTCCATACCCCGAGGAGGATTGCTGCATAGCGCAAAACCATGGGGCGAAATGCACCAGTGGAAGTATTGCTTTGCGTATTCACTTCAGTTTGTCTTCCGTTGCCCGATGAAAGACATTATCACCGCAGAAAAAATACGGGTATGGAAATATGATGCCTGCAACTTATAGCAATTGAAATTGCGCGACTGGGGCGAAGCTGGTGCGGTGATGCGGGGTTGGGCCAAGGCGCCTCAACCCCTCCAGATGGGCCTTGGTGCCATAGCCGGCATTGGCCGCCCAGCCATAACCGGGGTATTGCCCATCAAGTTCGGTCATCAAGCGGTCGCGGAAGACTTTGGCGATGACCGAGGCGGCGGCGATGGACAGCGATTTTCCGTCACCGCCGATGACGCAATGGGCCGGGCAGGGCAGGGGCGGTGGGCGGTTGCCGTCGACCAGGGCATGATCGGGGACGATGCCCAGGCCGTCGACGGCGCGGGCCATGGCCAGAAAGGTGGCTTTAAGGATATTCAGGCGGTCGATTTCCGCCACACTGGCCTGGGCGATGGCGAAACGGCAGTGCCGGCGGATCAGGATGTCCAGATGCTCCCGCTTTTTCGCGCTCAGTTTCTTGGAATCGTCCAAGTGTGCCGCCAATTCCGCCGGTAAGGTGGCGGGATCGATGATGATGGCCGCCGCCACCACCGGACCGGCCAGCGGTCCGCGCCCCACTTCGTCGATGCCGGCAACCACGCCGCCCAGCGCGGCTTCCAACGACAGATCAGGCATCGTCGGCTTTCTTGCGTTGGATCAGGCGGCTGGCGATGCGGGCCTCGCGGCCGAAGGCCTGGGCCAGCATGTCGTGCAGGCCGACGGCGCCGGTTTCGGCGGCCTCGTGCAGGCGGCGCATGGCCAAAAGCCACAGCGGGCTCAGGATCAGCGACAACACGGTGACCGCCACCACCAGCTTGGTTTCGGTGCCGGTGATCAGCTTGGCCGCCTTGCCCACCTCGGCCAGCAGGAAGGAAAACTCGCCGATCTGGGCCAGCGACACACCGGCGACGAAAGACAATCGCCAGTCCTGGCGCAACAGCCGGAGCGCGGCGACGTTGAGGAAGGTCTTGAACAAGGTGACCATCAGCAGAAGCGTCATAACCTGACCCAGGTTTTTCCAGATGAAGCGGAAATCCAGCAGCAAGCCGATGGACAGGAAGAACACCATCAACAGCACGCTTTGCACCGGCTCGGCGCTTTTCAGGATGGCTTCGCGCTGGGTCGAATTGCCGATGACCACGCCGGCGAGAAAGGCGCCATAGGCCGGCGACAGATCCATCAGTCCCGATAGGGCGGCGGCGCCGAAACACCAGGCCAGCGCCGTCAGCGGCCCCAATTCGCCGCTTTTGGCCAGCCGGCTGGTCACCGGCAGGCGGACCTGCTTTCTGACCAAAAGCCAGAACAGACCGGCCAGGAAGGCGACCGAGAACACCACCTTGGCCACGTCCAACGGCACGATGCCCTGACGTTGCAGGCTGCCGAGAAACAGCATCATCGGCACCACCGCCATGTCCTGGGCGATGAGGATGCCGACGACGGTGCGGCCCACCGGCTTGTCCAGATCGCCGGAGCTTTCCAGCATCTTGATGACCACGGCGGTGGACGACACCGCCACGGCGAAGCCCAGCACCATGGCCAGGCCGAAGCTCCAGCCCATCAGGTGGCGGAACAGCAAGGCGGCGCCCACCGATCCGGCGATCTGGATCAAGGTGGCGACCACCGCCACCTTCCAACCCTGGATGAAACGGCGCAATTCCAGCTCGATGCCGATGACGAACAGCAGCATCAGCACGCCGAATTCGGCCAGGGTCGAGACGGCGTCGGGGTTGCTCACCAGTTTCAGACCCGACGGCCCCAGCACCACCCCGGCCAGGATATAGCCGACGATGGCCGGCTGGCGCAGCCGGGTCATGATGACGCCGCAAGCCAGGGCGGCCAGGGCAACGATGGCGGCGTTGGTCAGTTCGGGATGATGCAGGTCCATGGGCTGGTTTTTAACATGAAGAGCGTGGCGGGATTATGTCATTTCTCGCCGATTTCCGGGGCCAGCAGCACATGGGCCATCAGCCGGTCCACCGGGCTGAAATCGTCGGTCAGGTCGGGCACCCCGGCTTCTTGCACCCTGGCCCGGACCTGATCATTGCGCAGCCGCAGCCAATGGCGGGAAAAGAAGCGGTTGGAGCGCAGCATGGGGGTGTCGCTGGCCCGGTCCGAGGCCAGCACCAGATAGGTGATGCGCTCGCCCTGGGCCATTTCGTCGCCGTCCACCCACACTTCGACGGCGGCGAAATCGTGGGCCAGGGTTTGCAGCAGGGCGAACAGGAAGCGCGGCTCGTGTCGGGCCTCGATGACGTTGATGGCGTAGAATCCACCCGGTTTCAGCCGCGCCGCGATCTCGGCATGGAATTCGCGGGTGACCAGGTGCGGCGGGATGCCGATATCGTGGAAGGCATCGCCGAACACCACGTCGAATTGTGGTGCGCGCGGCAGCGATTGCAGGGCGAGGCGGGCATCGCGGTGATCGACGACGATCCCCTTGGAACCGGCGGACAGCCATAATCTATCCTGGGCGATGCGGGTGACCTGGGGGTCGATCTCGGCCACGTGCAGATGCGGGCGGCTGAAGCTTTGGCTCCAGGCGCGCGGCAGGGTATAGGCACCGCCGCCGATGAAAAAGGCGTCCAGCCGGTCGCGACCGAAGCGCCGCGCCGCCATTTCGTCGCTGAAATGCAGATAGGACGAATGAAACAAAGTCGGCTGCGACCGGTCGTTGATGCCGTGGCCCAGATGGTCCAGCACCAGCACCGCGCTGTCACGCCCGCTTTGATCGCTGAAATCCTCGACCCGCAGGCAGTAATAATCGCTTTCCACCGCGCAGGGCGAGGCCAGGGCGCCGGGGATGGCGGCCAGGGCCGTTGCCGCCAGCACCAACCCGCAGATCAGGGCGACGACGGCGCGGCGCTGGCCGGCCAGAAGCGCCAGGGCGAGGCCGGCATAAAGCCCGGCCACCGACAGCACGGTGCCGACCGAGCCGATCAGCGAAATGAACACATAGCCGGCGGCCAGGGTGCCGAGGATGCTGCCCGCCGCCCCCAGCGCGTACATGCGACCGATGGTGCGTCCGGTGTGCCCAGGCTCGGCATCCACCGCCAGCTTGGTCAGGATGGGCGAGACGATGCCGGCGAACAGCGACGGCATCAGGAACAATCCCGCCGACAGGGTGACGATGGCCGTCACCGGATGGATGCCCACGGCCAGCAAGGGCGCCGCTCCCAGGCGCAGCAGCGGTAGGGCGGCGGCGCTGGAAAGCGCGGCCAGGGCCAGGGCGATGCCGGCGCGGCGCCGGGCGAGGGCGGGGGGCAAGACGCCTTCGGCCAACCGCCCGCCGATCCAATGGCCGATGGTCAATCCGGCCAGCACCACCGAGATGATGGCGGTCCAGGTGTAAAGGCTCATGCCCACATAGGGCGCCAGCAGCCGTCCGGCGACGATTTCCAGCACCAGGGCCGCCGCCGACGACAGGAACAGCACGACGCCGTAAAGGAGCGACAGAAAAAAGGATGGCTTTGTTTGCATGGGCAATTAAAAACCAGGGGAAAGCGGGACGGAAAGACTATATCATCAAATCATTATAAAGCAGGGGGTAACCATGCGCGCACTGGTTTTCGTGGTATTGGCCCTGGTGCTGGCGGCTCCGGTCCGGGCCGCCGACACGTCGTTGGCCGAGCCGAAACCCAGTTGGGACAATCCGCGCAAGGTGGTGCTGCAACTGACCGTGGCCGAAAACCGCCACGTCAACAATGTCCTTTATAACGCCATCAACATCCAGAAATTCTATGGCCAGGACAACGTCAAGGTGGCGGTGATCGCCTTCGGCCCCGGTGTGCGGGCCTTGCTGAAAGCGGATAGCACGGTGGCCGATCGGATCGCCTCGCTGAGGGATTACGAGGTTGAATTCGTCGCCTGCGGCAATACCCTGGACACCATGGGCAAATCAGCCGCCGACCTGCTGCCCGGTACCGCCGTGGTGCCCTATGGCATTCCCGAGATCATGGAACGACAATTGAAGGGGTGGCAGGTGATCGCCCCCTGATGGGAGGAAGCATGAAAGCGTGGGCACTGGCCCTGTGGGCCGCCTTGACCTTGCTGGTGTCGCCGGCCCTGGCCGACGGCAAGTATCAGGCCAAGGTGAACGACGATGGACTTTACCATCAGGACTGGTTCGTCAACTCGTTCCTGGACCTCAAAGAGGACATGGCCGAGGCGACCAAGGCCGGCAAGCGTTTCGCCATTATCTGGGAACAGAAGGGCTGCCCCTATTGCCGCGACGTGCACACGGTGAATTTCGCCGACGACAAGCTGCGTGAATGGATCAAGGGCCGCTATCACATCCTGCAACTGAATCTGTGGGGCGACCGCGAGGTGACCGATTTCGACGGTCAGGTGTTGCCGGAAAAGGAATTGGCCCGCAAGTACCGGGTCAATTTCACCCCCACCATTCAGTTTTTCCCCGAGACAGCGGCGGAAACCCAGGGCAAAAAGGGCGAGGCGGTGGAAGTGGCGCGGATGCCGGGCTATTTCCGCAATTTCCATTTCCTCGCCATGTTTGAATATGTCTGGGACAAACGGTATGCCAAGGGTCAGGATTTCCAGCGTTATATCCTGGAAAAATCGGCGCAATAGTCTGATCGGCGGCTTACTTGGGCTGGCGGCGCTGGTGTGGGTGGCGCCGGCCTGGGCCAGTCAAGTGCGCATCCTGACCTGGGCCAATTATCTGTCGCCCCAGGTGGTCGCCCGCTTTCAGCAGGAAACCGGGATCAGCGTTACCGTCGACACGGTGATCAGCCATACCGCCATGATCGCGCCGCTTCTGGCCGGCAATCAGGTCTATGACGTGGTGTTTCCCGCCGATTTCCAGGTCAGCGAACTGGTGGCGCAAGGATTGCTGGAACGGGTCGGGGTCGACCGGCTGGCCAATTTCTGGAATGTGGATGACGTTTGGCGCGCGCGCGCCTTCGATCCGCGCAACGAATACACCATTCCCCATGTCTGGGGCACCACCGCCTTCGCCGTCGATACCGCCGTCTATGGCGGCAACATGGACAGCTTGCGTCTGGTCTTTCAGCCGCCATCCTCTTTGGCCGGGCGCATGGCCGTGGTCGACAGCGGTTTCGACATGGTGCAACTGGCCCTGGTATGGCTGAAACTGCCGCGCTGCTCGACCCGGGCCGACCACATCGACAAGGTGCGTGATCTGCTGCTGCCGCTGTTGCGGCGGGTGGCGGTGGTGGGGTCGGATCGGATCGTCCAAGACATGATCGATGGTCGTTACGCCCTGGCGGTGATGTGGAACGGTGATGCGCTGATGGCGCGCAAGGGGCGACCGTCCTTGCGCTATGCCAATCCGGTGGAAGGCTCGCTGGTGTGGAGCGACGTCATCGCCGTCGCCAAGGGCGCCCCCAACCGGGCCGGTGCCCAGGCCTTCCTATCCTTCATGATGCGACCGGAAATCGCCGCCCAGCAAAGCAATTTCAACGGCTATGCCAATATGATCCGGGGGGCCGAGGCCTTCATGGACCCTGGTCTGTTGAACGCCCCGGAAATCATCACGCCGCCCTCCTCGGCGCTGGATTTCTTCACCCATTGCGGCAACGGCGCCGAAACACAGCAGGAAGCCATCTGGAGCGCGCTTTTGCGCGAGGCGGGAAAGTAATACCAAATTAGGCGCCTCTGCCGAAGGCGGACATTGTCCGCGGTGCGCCGCGCGGCTTATGCCGCGGCAGGCAAGCATGCCGGAGGGATGCGCCCGCCGATTGGGCGCCGGTGATCGGTCACGATCAGCGGGACATGGTATAAGTTACCCCAGGCTTTGGAACGCCGGCACGCTTTGCAGCAGCCAGTTGCCGACCACGTTCATGTTGCCCGACAGGATCAGCAGGCCGGTGACGATCAGCAATCCGCCGATGGCCAGTTCGACCACGCGCATGTGGCGGCGGAAGCGCGCCAGGAAGGACATGAACGGGCGGGCGGCGGCGGCGGCCAGCAGGAAGGGCAGGCCCAGCCCGGCGGCATAGGCGGCCAGCAGCACCGTGCCGTACCAGACGCCGTCGCCGCCGGCGGCCAGCATCAGGATGGTGGCCAGGATGGGGCCGACGCACGGCGTCCAGCCGAAGGCGAAGGCCAGCCCCAGGACGAAGGCGCCGACCAGCCCGGCCGGGCGTTGCTGCACATGCAGGCGCTTCTCGAAATTGAGGAAGGCGATGCGCAGCACGCCCATGTAATGCAGGCCGAAGACGATGATCACCAGTCCGGCAGCCACCGACAGCCAGCGCATATTGTCCATGATCACCCGGTTCAGCGCCGAGGCCGAGGCGCCCATGGCGATGAACACGGCGGAAAAGCCGAGGACGAAGGCGATGGCGGCGGCCAGCACGCCGCGCTGGCGCCGCTCGGTCAGTTGATCGAGGCCGACTCCGCCCAAAAAGCACAGATAGGCCGGAATCAGCGGCAAGACGCAGGGGCTGAGAAAACTGAGGGCACCGGCACCGAAGGCGCCGGCGAAACTGACATCGAAGCCGTTCATGCCGCGCTCCGCTCCCTTCTGTCGTCACTCCCGCGCAGGCGGGAGTCCAGAGGGTGCACCACCACCTTTTCCGCGACTCCTGGATTCCCGCCTACGCGGGAATGACGGTGGAGGGGGCGGGAATGATGGAAAAGGGCTTTGTTCATGCTCAGCCGCCCATCACCTGAACCGCTCGGTTGCCGTCGAATTTGACGCTGGGGTGTTTTTGCAGCCAGCCGGCGACCACGTCCCAGACCGGCGGGCCTTGGGTGCCTTCGTTGACGCTGGCCCAGCCGGAAACCACATAAGATTTACCGGCTTCGACCTTCTCGCCGGTTTTCAGCAGGGTCATGGCGCTGATGCGGCTGCCCATGGGTTTGTTGATGTCGATGCGATAGCCCATGCCGCCGACGCGGACCATGTCGCCGCCTTGCTGGTAATAGGGATCGGGGTTGAACAGGTTGTCGGCGACGTCTTCCAGGATATCCTTGAGCAATTGCCCGGTCATGTCCGAACGATAGGCATTGGGATAGGTGATGGCGGTCTGGTTGTAGACGTCTTCCATGGTGATGTCCGCCCCCGGCGGCAGGCTGGACCCCCAGCGGAAGCCGGGTGACAGCGAAATCTGCGCCTCGCGTTCGTCCAAGAGCGCCTGACAGATCAAATCGTCGAAGGTGCCGTTGAAATTACCGCGCCGGTACAGAAGCGATTCGGTGCGGGCCAGCTTGCGCCCCAGCACCTCGGCGTGGGGGGCGCGGATCTTGGCGATCAGCGCCGCCATCTCGGTGTCGGGGGTAATGACGTCGGAAAATACCGGCATCAGTTTGAAGGCATGGTTGACCACCTTCTTGTTCTTCACTTCCACGTCCAGGCGGGCGAGGAACTTGCCGTGCGAGCCCGACGCCACCAAAAGCGTATCGCCCACCTTGACCACGCCGGGGATGGCGTCGTGGGTGTGGCCGGTCAGCAGCACGTCGATGCCCTTGACCCGCCCGGCCATCTTGCGGTCGACGTCGAAGCCGTTATGGCTGGCCACCACGATCAACTCGGCCCCGCCGGCGCGGGCGGCATCGACCCGCTTTTGCATGTCCTCGTCACGGATGCCGAAGCTCCACTTGGGCATCATGTAGCGCGGATTGGCCACCGGGGTATAGGGGAAGGCCTGACCGATGACGGCGATCTTCACCCCGCCCTTTTCAAAGGTGGCGGTGTGGGGGAAGACGTCTTCCTCCCATTCGGTGTCCTTGACGTTCTGGGCCAGGAACGGGAATTTCAGCTTGGCCACCAATTCCTTGACCCGGGCCTCGCCATAGGTGAATTCCCAGTGCGGCACCATGACGTCGACGCCCAGCAGGTTCATGGCGTCGACCATGTCCTCGCCCTTGGTCGCCAGCGAGGTATAGCTGCCCTGCCAGGTATCGCCGCAATCCACCAGCAAGGTGTTGTCGGGGCGCTGGGCGCGGATGGCCTTGACCAGGGTGGCCATGCGGTCCAGACCGCCAACCCGGCCATAGGTCTTGGCCAGGGCAGAGAAATCGTCATGGGTCAGGGCATAGGCCTGGGGGCTGCCGGCCTTCAGGCCATAGGCCTTGAGGAAGTCCTTGCCGGTCAGGTGCGGCACCAGACCGCGGGCGGCGCCCACCCCCAGATTGACCGACGGCTCGCGGAAATAAAGCGGCATCAACTGGGCGTGGATGTCGGTGAAGTTCAGCAGCGTCACCTGCCCCACCGGCTTCATCTCCAACAGGGAGGCCTGGGTGATGTCCTGGCGGGCACTGGCGCGGGCCAGGGGCGCGCCCCCGGCAAGCACGGCGGTGGCGGCGGCCACCTGCAAGAAATCGCGGCGGGTCAGCATGGGCGTTCATCCTGGGGGGAGTGGCGGGGAAGGGCGCAGCCTTCCCCGCCAGAGGTCATTTGCGGACAGCCGGGCTTTCGACCCGAAGACCGTTGGCGCGCCAAGTGGCGTACATTTCAAGCACGGTGTTTTCCAGGGAATCGACGGGATAGGGCTCGGCCCTGACTTCCTCGAAACAACCGCGGATACGCTTTTGCGCGCTGCCCAGGGTCTGCCATTTCAGCCGGTACTGGGGAAAGCCGTTGGGCATGCCCTGGCTCAGCAGTTCCGAGCGCATGTGCAGGCCCCACAGATCCTCGTGGCAATGCTTGCAGGCGATGTCGCTCATGCCCCGGCGTTCATAGTAAAGCCGCCGGCCCATGTCGAAATAGGGCGCCGCCGGCCCGTCGGTCTGCACCGCCAGCGGCATGCCGCGCGACTGGTGCTTCACATAGGTGGCGATGGCGTTATAGGGCTTGGAATCGAACTTGTAGGGATCGGCCCCCATGCGTTCGGTGCGGCACTGGTTGATCTTCTGTTCCAGCGTCAGCAGCATGTTCACGTGCGGGTCGAAGCGGGGATAGACGGTGCCCACCCCCTTCATGCTTTTTTCCGCGTCGCCGTGACAATCCTTGCACGACTTGCCGACCTTGCCCTCGGCCTTGGACCACAGCTTCTTGCCATCCTCGACCCACAAGAAGCCGGGATTGGTGAAGTCGTCATCCTGCATGGTCCGGGTTTCCGGCTCGGCGAAGGTATAGCCCGAACGCTTGTCGCCGGCCATATAGGGGGCCATCTTCGGATCCTTGGGGTCGAAGGGCGGGTCCGCCTGGGCGACCGGGCTGGCCGCCAGGGCCACCAGGGTCGCCGCCATCATCATCTTGCGCATGGGCCTTCCTCCGGCTTGACGTCACGCCACCGTGATCTGTTGCGAGGCGGCATAGACCTGGCCGTCATCGTCGTGCCATTTCAGCTCGACGGTGCCGCTTTCGGTGGCGGTCAGGAAGAACGAGCAATAGGGATTGGCCGATACGGCCGCCGCCCAGTCGGACCAGAACACCTGCTTGCCGTTATAGGTGACGGTGAACTTGTTGATGATCTTGCGCGGGATCGGCTTGCCGTCCTTGTCCTTGCGCTGACCGGATTCCATGTCGTGGTCGATGGTGGTCTTGACCTCGAACACCTCGCCCTTGGCGGCGGAGGCGGGCATCTTGACGCGGGGAGTGGGCATTGGTTTCGTCTCCTCAGAACTGAACTCAGCCGCCGCAGCCGCCGATGGTGACCTTGATTTCCTGCGACACCTGCCAGGCGGTGCCGTCCGACAGCAGCGCCACCGCCTGCACGTTCTGGGTCTTGCCCAGGCGCATGCGCATGGACACTTCCGCCTTGCCGGTGGGGGTGAAATAGAAACTGGCCACGCCCGGGCTGGGGTTGCCGTCGGCGGTGACGTGGATGGCCTTGACGTAGCCGGCTTCGGTCATCGGGCTGTCGACGGTGACGGTAAAGGGCACCGTGTTGCCGTTCTCGGCGATCTGCGGCAGCTTGATCTTGACCTTGCCGTCCTGCGGTTTGACGCCGCCGATCAGCTTGGAAACCATTTCATCTGCGGCTGCCTTGTCGGCCCGGGCCAGCTTGGGGGCCACCGCCATGGCGGCGGCGCCGGCGCCGATCCCGGCCAGCACGGTGCGGCGGTTCAGTTGGGACATGCCTTGCTTCTCCTGGTTTGAATAAAAGCTATTTCAGGGTGGTCAGATAGGCGACCACATCCTCGACCTCTTGCGCGGTCAGAACCGTCTGCCCCTTCAGATTGGGCGGCAGCCGGTTCAGGTCCTTCTTGAAGAAGGACGGCATGGGCGTGTCGGGGTTCAGCACCTTGGGGTCGGCGATGCGCAGGCGCAGCTCCGGCGGCTGAAGACGCGATCCCACCCCGGCCAGATCGGGACCGACATCGCCGTGATCGGCCTGTTCGGGGATGGGCATGACGTGGCACGACAGACACAATCCCTTGCCGGCGGCCAGCTTGCGCCCATTGACGGGGTCGCCGGCTTGGTCGGTCAGGGGCGCCAGGCGCGAGACGTCGTAATAGCCCCGTTCTGGGGCTTTTTTTGGCGATGCGGCCTGGACCAGGACAGGCAGGGTCAACGCCAGGGCGACCGTTATGGTCCCCCAGGAGATGGGTTTGAGCATGGATCCTCCCGTGTGGCCATGTGGGCCTTGCATTCTTCAGCTTTGGCCGGCTTTAGTCTAGCCGGTCCTTTATATGCATAGTTCACGACTTTAATATATAAATCAATACTGATTCTATTGTGCAGGTGCGATGGACGCTATTGTGCAGGTGCACAATGGGGTGGTCCGCATCCCTGGACGTCACGCACAGCCTTGTCGAAGGTCAACGGCCATTCGTCATATCAGGCTTCAACCGGATAGTTTTCCATCCTTCATTACGGGTAAAATGCCGTTTGAGTGAGCCGTCTGCTGGGGAGCGGGCGGCATCATCGGGGATCGGTTCGTCATGAGTATTTCTTCCACCGCCACCGGCACTATCGCCGTCCGGGACAACGTCCTGACCGTCGCGGTGCCCGCCGGGGCGCAAGCGGTGAGCTTGCCGGCAGGGGTCAATCTGGCCGAGGCGCGGTTCATCCGCCATGGCGGCGACCTGGAAATCGTGCTGCCCGACGGACGTCACATCGTTCTGCCCGATTTCTTCGATGGTTCCGGTTCCGTGTCCTTGACCACCGCTGACGGCCAGTTTCTGCCCGCCGATCTGGTGGCGCGGCTGGCCGGACCGCTGGCACCGGGGCAATTCGTCCAGGCCGACGGTGCCGGTGCCGGTCTGGTGCAGGTGGGCATGGTCGATAAATTGAGCGGCACGGTGAGCGTGCGCCATGCCGACGGCACCACCGGCACGCTGACCGAGGGCGGGCCGATCTATCAGGGCGACATCATCGAGACCAGCGCCAGCGGTGCCGTCGGTATCGTGCTGGCCGACCGCTCGACCTTTTCGCTGGGGACCGGCGGGCGCATGGTCATGGACGAGTTGGTCTACGACCCCAAGACCCAGGACGGCCATGCCAGCATGTCGGTGCTGAAAGGCACGTTCAGCTTTGTTTCCGGCCAGATCGCCCATGCCGGCCCCGATGCCATGCAGGTGCGTACCCCGGTGATGACCATCGGCGTGCGCGGCACCACCGTCGCCGGTCAAGTCGGCGATAACGGCCAGACCAGCGTTGCCCTGGTGGGCGATCCCAGCGGCGGCGTCGGCCAGATCACCTTGTCCAATTCCATGGGCACCCAGGTTCTGAGCCAGCTCAATTCCATGATCACGGTGCAATCGGCGCTCACCCCGTTCGCGCCGCCGGTCATCGTGCCGCCGGGGGTGATCGCCAGCACCTTCGGCTCGGCCATCAATTCGCTGCCGGTGCCGCCGGCGCAGAACAGCATGGAATGGAACACGGTGCCGGGCCAGAACCAGCCGGCCCCGGTGCAGCAGATCCAATCCCGCCCCGAGGCCGGCGCCACCATCCAGGTGGACAGCCCCGGCGGTACCCAGGTTACTCCGGCGCCACCGCAGAACACCGCGCCGCAGGAGACGGTGCCTCAAGGAACACCGCCTCAGGACGGCGGCAAGGCCGAGGAAAGCAAGACCGAGCCGGCCAAGACCGAGCCGGCCAAGACCGAGCCGGCCAAGACCGAAGCGGTCAAGACCGAGCCGGTCAAGACCGAGGAAAGCAAGGTCGAGCCGGTCAAGTCGGAAGGCAGTTTCGAGTGGTACAATCCAAATCCGATCAAGCCGCCGCCGGACGCGGCGCCCAGGCCGGTGGAAACCATCTCGGAGACCATCAACAAATCGGCGACCACCACCAGCACCACCACGACGACGACGACCACGACGACGACCACCGAGTCATCCTCCAGCAACAACAATTCCACCGAGCAGGCGAAGAAGGCGGTCGAGCAGGTGGTGGCCGATGCCGGCAATGACTCCACCGGTGACACCAGTGGTAGCAGCGGCAGCAATCCGCCCGTCACCCCGCCCAATCCGCCCACCAACACGACGCCGACCACCACCAGCGGACGCCTAGTCGACGGCCCTATATACAATGCCCAGGTGTTTCTGGATGTGGACGGCGACGGCGCTTATGACAGCGGCGAGCCGGTCACTTCCACCGACGCCAATGGCTATTACACCCTGGCCGGGGTCGGCGCTTATCAGATCGTGGCGCTGCCCGGCGGCATCGATACGGTGACCGGTCAGGTCATCCAGTTCACCATGAAGGCGCCGGCGGGCTCGACCGTCGTCTCGCCGCTCACCACCTTGGTGGCTGAACTGGGCGAGGCGGCGGTCAAGACCATGTTGGGCATCACGTCGCAGGCGTCGTTGCTGACCACCGATCCCATGGCCAACAGCGACATCTATGCCGCCGGTGTGCAATTGGTCGCCACCATCAACGCGCTGAAGAACGGCTTGGGCCTGACCCAGCAGCAGGTGATGACCGCCATCACCAACACCATGAAGAACGAGACGACGCCCGGCGCCGGCTTTCTGACCGATGTCGGCAAGCTGGGTGCGGTGGTCAGTGCCACCGGGCAGACACCGTCTTATACCCAAGCCGATTTTCTCAACCACGTCGCCCAGGCCTCCACCTCCGCCCGCAGCAATCCCAACGACCCGGCAAATATGAACCCGGTGCCGACCGCGGGCGGTATTATCAGCGTCAACACCGCCGATGCCGCCAGCGTCGCCGCCAATATCACCGATCTGAAGGCCGGCGGCTTGACCAGTTTCGCCCTGACCTCCGGCAGCGGAAGCATCAGCGCTGCCCTGGCCGACGACGTCACTTTCACCTATCCCACCGGCAGCACCGCCAGCATGGGGGTGTCGGACAATGCCGCCGCCATCAGCGCTTATGCCGACGGCTTTTCCGGCATCAAATCCATCGTCGTCACCGACAACAGCACCGTCTATTACAGCAACGAGACGTTCATCGCCCTCGAGGCCATCACCACCGGCCCCAACGGCACCAAAGATGTCGGTGTCTTTCTGGAAAACGGCGATTCCCTGACCGCCTGGAGCTCCGCCGATTTCGCCAAGCTGTCGCAGGTCAAGATCGCCGCCGGTGCCACCGTCACCATGACGGCGGAGCAGGTGAATCGTGTCGAGATAAATGGCTGGGGCATCGTCAAGGAAGGCGGGGCCAAGCTTCACGTGGAAGTGTCTGGCGATGTTTTCGGTATGTCGCTGGGGTCGGCGACGGAACTGGTGCTGACCGGCGATGCCACCATCGGCTTTGCTCTTTTCAACGCCAAGCCGGTCACCAAGGGGGCGTTTTCCCTGACCATCGACGCCGGCCAATACAGTTTGGCCGGTACCGATCTGACCAATGCCGATGCGGTCAAGATCAACAACACGGTCATCGACATCCGCGACGGCGCCGAGGTCCAGGCCCATTGGGCGGCCCTGACCGGGGCCGAGATTTCCAGTTTCGCCCTGACCAGCGGGCGGCTGGAACTGAGTGCCGCCCAGGCTTCCGATGTGGCGGTGAGCGTCAGCGGCGACGCCACTTTCGGGCTGGTCGACACGGGGACCAATCTACACAACAAGCTGGGCTTGTATTCCGGCGTCACCGATTACCGGGTGATCTCGGGCGATCTGTCCATCAACGTCAGCGAAGCCGGGCTTTACGGCGCCCATATCACCCGCGCGGCGGGAGCCAATGTGGTGCTGGCACTGGAATCCGGGGGGAGTGCCGCCAACCTGACCGGCTTCAACCAGATCAGCCTGTCCAGCGGCTATGCCTTTGTTCCCGGTGCGACGATTCTGGCCTTGGGCGCCAGCAATATCGTGCTGTCGGGCGGCGCCTTCCTCAAGGCGGTGGTGTCGGGCAATGTGGTCGGCAACGACTATTCCCCCGCCACCATTCTCTACCTGTCCGGCGACGTCATCTTGAGCGTGGCGCAGCGCTTGATTTATGACGCAGAGAGAATATACCACAACGACTACAAGATATCTTTGTCCGGGGTTTCCGGCGACGTCTCGAGCGTGGATTTCTACAACATCACCGGCGTGTCGCTGTCGGGCGACGCCAGTTGGACCATGTCGCAGGAACTGGACCTTCAGGGCTTCGCCGCCACCATCACCGACAATGGCCATGGGGTGGTCCTGACCGGGGTGGAGGGGATTTTCCAGCTTGATCCGGCCAAACTGTCCCACGTGGACAGCATGGTGCTGTCCGACGAAGTGTCCATCGAACTGGCCGATTATGCCGCTTTGCTGGATGACGGCATCGTTTTCGACGCCGGGACCGGCACCATCAGCCTGACCGCCGTTTCCGGCGTGGTGGACCTGAATGCGGCGGAGCTGGAACTGGTCCATGCGCTGACCCTGACCGGCGACACCACGCTGACCTTGGCCCAGTTCGATGCCCTGATGGACAATGAAGCGACCATCGACGATTGCACCGACGCCTTTGATCTGACGGTTTCCGGCATTTCCGGCACCCTGACGCTTTCCGGCATGGCCCTGGGGGCCGTCGACGGGCTGGCCCTGTCGGGCAATCTGTCGCTGACCCTTGACCAGTTGCAGGACTTGTTGAGCCAGGAAATCACCTTCGACAAGGACATCTACACCCTGACGGTGACCGGGGTGTCGGGCGACCTGACCGGGCTGGACCTGTCGGCGGTGGACGCCATCGTTACCACCGGCACCGTCACCTTGTTGCCCGGTCAGGCCAGTGGTCTCGACATCACCGGCAGCGGCTCGGTGGTCACCCAATACGACAACACCTCGACCGGCGACGACGAGACCTTCCAGGCGGTGGCGGGGGAGCATCTGCAATTCCAGGGCGCCGTCGGCGATTATCGTTTCGCCATGAGTGACGGCGCCCTGGTGATCACCGATCTGCGTGATCCCGCCACCATCGGCTATGACGGCACCGACACCATCGAGGCTTGGGCGCAGTTGGACGGTCCCTTCGTCCTGCATTTTTCCGACGATACCGCCACCTTGACCCGTGACATGGACCTGTATCTGACCTTTGGCAGCAATGCCAATACCGTGCGTCTGGGCGGTATCTTCGATACGGTGCGCCTGGGTGACGGCAATGACCTGCTGGTGCTGTCGGAGGACAACGCCCTTTCCGCCACTGCCGTTGATGGCGAAGACGGCACCGACACCATCGTCGCCGCTGGCGCCATCGATCTGACCGAGCGCTCGCTCACCAGCTTCGAGGCGTTGAAGGGCGAGAGCGGAGACGCGTCGATCACCCTGAATGCGGCGCAATTGAGCGGCATGACCGTCAACGGCGCCGATTCAAACCTCAGCGTGGTGGTGGCGGCGGTCGGTGCGGCGACCTTGTCATCCGATATCACCCTCACCGATTGGGCCGAGGGCGACAGCCTGATCTTCCGTGGACGCAAGGATCAGGCCGACATCATGGGCGGTACCAATGCCGCCGCCTTCTATGAAGTTTCCGGCGACGATCAGGCCAATGGCGGCACGTCCGGCGACACCTACAAGCTGGACGCGGGTGACAATGCCGACGCGCCCTTTGGCGGTCATATCATCATCACCGACGCGGGCGGCACCGACACCTTGGACGTGCGCTTGCTGTCGGAAAACACCGGCAAGGATTATGCCTTCGACGGCGCCTTGCGGGTGGGCGACGATCTGATCATCTATCTCGACCCCGCCGCCGGAATTGGCGGCGGTACCATCACCATCACTGATCATTTCAACGGCAAGGGGGTCGAGCGGCTGCAAACCGAAAGCAGCGGCGACGATATGTACGAATATCTGGCCACCGGCCTGACCGGCACCGCGCTCGATGAAATGATCTTCGGCGCCAACAAGAACGCCAGTGTCGAGACGCTGACCGGCGGCGGCGGCCACGACCAGTTCTTCGGCGGCGGCGGCCTCGACAGCTTTGTCGGCGATGGCCTCGACACGGTGCATTACGGCGTCCTGGGCGGCTTCGACCCCGGTACCGGCGGCCTGGTCATGAACGCTGCCCTCGATGCCGCCGGCAATGGTTCCGCCATCCTCAATGACGGGCTGGGCGAGTCGTGGACCCAGACCTATCAGGGCATCGGCGAAATCGTCGGCACCGACGGCGCCGACCAGCTTTATGGCTGGACCGCGCCGGTGGGCGACCGCAAGTTCACCCTGAACGGCGGGCGCGGCAGCGATCACCTGATCGGCGGCGCCGGCACCATCGCCGATTACAGCGACGAATACCGGGTCACCGGCATTCGCGTCGACGTCGGCGACGTTGCCGGAACCTATATGGGAACGGTGGTCACCAGCACCGGCACCGACCTGACCGAGGGCATCCTGCATTTCGTCGGTTCGGCCTTCAACGATTGGTTCGAGGGCTCGGACGCCAACGAAACCTTCCAGGGCAATGGCGGCAGGGACACCATCCACGGCAATGACGGCTGGGACACCATCACCTTCTTCGAGACGGAAAACCACGGGGTGACCGTCAACCTGAACAGTTCCAGCGGCAATGACGGTTTCGGCGATTCCGACGATATGAGCGGCATCGAGCACGTGATCGGCAGCAAATACGGCGATGAATTGAACGGTTCCAGCGGCGACGAACGGCTGGACGGGCGCGACGGCGACGATGTCCTCGATGGCGGTACAGGCGCCGACACCATCGTCGGCGGCGCCGGCCAGGACACCCTGACCGGCGGCGCGGGCAGCGACATCTTCATCCTGGAAAACGCCTCGCAATCCACCGTGGCCGCCACCGACACCGTCACCGATTTCGGCACCGGCCAGGATCGGGTGTGGTTCACCGGGGCGGCGGGCTATGCCTATTGCACCTCGGTCGACGCCTCGGGCGCGGACGATCTGGCCGCCGCCATCGCCCTGGTCACGGCTGGGGTGGCCACCAACACCATCGCCTTCTTCACCTGGGGCGGTGACGGCTATCTGTACGTCAAGGGCGCGGGGAGCGGGACCAGCTTCGACCAAACCCTGATCCGGCTGGAAGGGGTGAGCGCCGCCCCCACCCGCGACGGCGACGACGTCTTCGTCTCGACCGCCACCGCCACCATGGACGACGACGAGCTTTACGGCACCGCCGGGGCCGATTCCATTTCCAGCCTCGGCGGCAACGATACCATCTATGGTCTGGGCGGCGACGACACCTTGCATGGTGGGGCCGGCGACGACCTTTTGGACGGCGGTGACGGCAGCGACGTCATCTACTACACCGACGCTGAAATGGCGGTGACGATCACTCTGGGCATGGGCACGGCGTCGGGTGACCAAAGCGGCTTCGACACCTTGGTCGGCATCGAGGCGGTGGTGGGCTCGCAAGGCGCCGACACCATCATCGGCAGCAGCGCCGCCGAAACCCTGGACGGCTATCACGGCGCCGATGAATTGACGGGCGGCGGCGGTGCCGACCTGTTCGTCATCAGCCACCCGGTGCAGTCCAATCTGGCCAGTGGTTACGACCACATCACCGATTTCGGCACCGGCAACGACCGCATCCTGTTGAAGGGGGCCGCCGGCTACACCTTGGAAACGGTGACGGCCACGGGGGTAACCCTGGAACAGGCCGTCGCCAGTGTCGAGGCACTGATGACGCCCGACAGCATCGCCTATTTCGAGTGGGAGGGCGGCGCCTATCTCTACGTCAGCGGCAACGGCAGCGGTTCGGTTGATTTCGGCGGCACCCTGGTCCAGATTCCGGTGCAGGCGGGGGCGGTCACCCTGAGCGGCGGCAACACCATTCTGGCCGCTACCGGGGCCAGTGTCGTCGCCGACATTCTGGTCGGGTCCGATGGCGTGGATGTCATCGACGCCCTGGCCGGCGATGACGACATCACCGGCGGGGCCGGTGCCGACACCCTGACCGGCGGCGCCGGCGACGACACTTTCCTCTATACATCGGTGTCCGATGGCGGCGACGTCATCACCGATTTCACCGCCGGCGGCAGCGAAGACGCCATTTCGCTGCAAAATCTGGTGTTGAACACGGTGTTCCAGCATGTGTCCACCAATGGCGTGGTCCATCCCCAAGCCGGCGTGGTGGTTTTCGACGATGTGGTTGCCAGCAACACCCACCTGCAAGCCGCCACGGTGACGGCCAAGCTGAACGGGCTGTCCGGCGTGGGTCACGAGGAATCCGCGTTGTTGTTCGCCCTCTCCGACGGCAGTTCCACCGCCCTGTGGAAATGGGCCGATGCCAACAGCTCGGCCCAGGTCGATAATGGCGAGTTGACCCTGATCGCCACCCTGACCGGGGTGCAGGCGTCGCAATTGACCGATCAGGATTTCCTGGGGTCCAGCACCTATTCGGATACGCCGACCATTTCGGCCGACTTCCTGATCGGATCCAGCGCCAAGGATGTGTTCGACGCCGGCGCCGGTAACGACATCATCGTCACCAATGGCGGTGATGACACCGTCTCTTGCGGTGACGGCGACGACACGGTCTATGCCCCCGCCGCCGACCTGCCCGGCATGTCGATCGGCGGCGGCGCCGGATCGGACGTTGTGGTGGTGAGCGGATCGGGCAGCGTCGACCTGACCGGGTTGTCCTTCACCGGCATCGACGCCATGTTGTTCCAGGGGGCGCAACCCGGCATCAACCATATCAGCGCGGTGATCTTCGAGGCGGCGTCCCTTGCCGTCAACATCCAGTCCATCGACCAGAACGGCAGATCGTTCTTCCAACTGACCACCACCGACGGCAACGGCGAAAACGAGATCGCCGTGACCATCGATGCCACCATCGCCGGCGACCTCAGCGCCATGTCGCTGGGTTTCACGCCGTGGATGGTTTCCAGTCTGGTCATCGACGGCCAAGCGGCGACCGAATCCTTGACCGCCTGGGTTCCGGGCGAGGGGATGTGCGACGCCACGCTTTATGGCGGCAGCGCCGACGACGTGCTCAAAGTCGGCGGCATGATCAGTGATTTCACGGCGGCGGTGTATGGCGGCGCCGGCGCCGACAGCGTCCTTTTGAGTGACGCTTCCGTCAATCACAATGGCACCATCGATGGCGGCGACGGCATCGACGTTCTGACGCTTCAGGGGGATAGCTCTCTTGACGGCGCCCTGGTCGAGCATATCGAGGTGATCGACCTGACCGAGGCCGCGGTCAGCGGGGACGGTGCCGTCGATGCCCTGGTGGGCGCAAGGATCGATGGCGGCGACGGTGCCGCCGCCCTGACGATCCGCATCGCCACCGGCAGTTTCGACCTGTCGGCCATCGCGTTCACGGATTGGAGCACTGACGACACGCTGACGGTGAGCGGTTCGACCGCCGGCGACACCATCACCGGCACCGCTTACGACGAAAGCATCAACGGCGGCGGCGGCGATGACACCTTGATCGGCAACGAGGGCGACGACATCTTGACCGGCGATGCGGGGGCGGATCTGTTCCTGTTCACCAAGAGCGAGGGCGCGTCGTCGTTCGGCACCGACACCATTACCGACTTTTCCAATGGCGAGGGGGATTTGATCGGTCTTGATGTGGGGTTCTTCTTGGACTTGGGCTTTTCCGCCAATCGGTTGGAGGTGGGCTCCTTCCATTCCGGTGATGATTGGGGCGCGATCTCGGGGGCGGGGGCCGGCATCGTCGTGCTGGGCCAAGATACCGGAAGCGCCGGCGTGAACGTGTACTACACCAACGACCTTTCCGCCGGCGAGAGCGAGGCCTATCAGATCGCCACCATCAGCGGTGCCAACACCTCGACCGTCAGCAATGCCAGTTTCACCAGCTACGTGGCCCCCGGGTCGGCGTGACCGGAGAATGCGCACAGGCCTTGGGATGTGCGCATTCTCCGGCGCTTTCGCAGGCATTCCATAAAATTTCCAGGGGCGGCTGATTTCCCCTTCTCAGGGGCGTGGAATATTGTGACTATCCGGCGATGTTCGCATTTGCAGGAGGGATTGCCGTGCCGGACCAGGGTGTTGACGCCGCCGCTTTCGAGGCGATGATCGATCGCTTGATGGATGGTGCCTATCTGTCCTTGCCGGAAGGCGGCTCGCCGCTGGCGGACAAGTTGCGGGCTTTGGCCGACCGCTTGGAAAGCCGTTCCAAGATGTTGCTGGTCAAGTCGGTGGATATGTCCATCTTCCTGAACGGCACGGTGACCCAGGCGGTGCAGACGCTCCGCTCCATCCGCGAGATGAGCCGGCGCATGGCCTCGATCTCGTCGGCGACCGAGGAAATGGTGTCCACCGTCCAGGCCATCAGCCGCACCTCGGAACTGGCCGCCGCCAATGCCGATTCGGTGCGCGAATTGTCCATCGACGGGGCGCGCAGCACCGAGGCGGTGGTCAGCACCATGCGCACCATCGTCGATACGGTGGAGCAGACCGCCGACCATGTGGGTCATCTGTCGGAGGCGTCGTCCAGCATCGGCGCCATCGTCAAGCAGATCGAACAGATCGCGCGGCAGACCAATATCCTGGCCCTTAACGCCACCATCGAGGCGGCGCGGGCCGGCAATGCCGGCAAGGGCTTCGCCGTGGTCGCCAACGAGGTCAAGAACCTGGCCAACCAGACCGCCCAGGCCACCCATGACATCCGCGCCCGCATCGACACCCTGACCCAGGAAACCGGCAATATCCTGCACGGCATGACCCGTGGGGCGGAGGTGGTGCGTCAGGGCGAGACGGTGGTTCTGGCCTCGGTCGACAAGATGCGCACGGTCAGCACCGAAATTCAGGACGTCACCACCTTGATGCAGGAAATCGCCGCGCATCTGGGCCAGCAGCGCGTCGCCGCCCAGGAGATCGCCAACAATCTGGAAGCCGCCGCCGCCCGTTCGGTCGACGACACCAAGGCCATCGACAAGGTCATCGATATCTCGTCTCAGGCCAGCAACACCCTGACCGAGATGTTGAGCGAAGTGACCAAGGTGGAAATGAGGAACGCGGTCATCTTGCTGGCCAAGTCCGATCACATGATCTGGCGCCGGCGCCTGGCGGAAATGCTGGCCGGACGCACCAGCCTCAATCCGGACGAGTTGGCCAACCACCACACCTGTCGCCTGGGCAAATGGTACGACGCCATCACCGATCAGGACATCCGTCGGCACCCGGCCTTCATCGCCCTGGAAAAGCCGCACGAGAAGGTGCACCACCTGGGCATCCACGCCGCCAAGCTGTTCCGCGACGGCGATTTCGACGCGGCGGTGACGGCGGTGGCGGCCATCGAGGAGCCGTCGCAGGAAGTGCAGAACCTGCTGGATCAGCTGGCCGCCGCGTTCTCCTGATCTTCCAATGGTCGGCGGATGTGCAGAAGCGTCAGATCGTCGGGCGGTTCGCCGGGGATATGGGCGCGGAAGCTGTTGAGGATGGTGCCGACCATGCAGGAATCCGGCGCCTCGGCGGCCCAACGCAGCAAGGTGGCATCGTCGCACACCAGCTTGCCGCCGCTTTCGCTTTCGGTCAGGGCGTCGCTATAGACCAACAGCGAGGTTCCGGGCGGAAAGGGAACGCACCATTCGTCGTAATCCGGGTCGGTGAAGGCGCCCAGGGGCGGCCCGGAGATGTCGAGAAAGACCGCCCGGCCCTGCGGGTCGATCAGGACCGGCGGCGGGGTGGCGGCGCCGGCATAGGTCAGAGTGCCTTCGTTCAGGTCGATCAGGCCGATGAAGACGGCGGCGAATTCCCCTAACTTCAGAAGCGCTTTCAACTCGCGGTTCAGCTGCGCCATCATCATCGCCGGCGGCGGTGGGCGGCGCGGCAGGCGGCTGAGCAGCACATGCAGGCGAAAGACGTTGAAGGCGGCGGGCAGGCCATGGCCGGAGAAGTCGGCGGCCAGTACACCCAGGTGGCGGGGGCCGGCCTCGAACAGGGTCCAGAAATCGCCGCCCAGTTCCGACGAGCTTTCCACCACGCCCTGAATGGACAGGCCGGTGCGCCGGCGGATGGCGTTCAGGTGTTCATCGGTGGGGACCAGGCTGGCCTGGGTGGCGCGGGCGGCCTCCAACTCGTCGCGAACCCGGTTGCGATAAGCGTTGAGCTTGGCCATCAGCAGGGCGTTTTGCAGATGGACGCGCACGCGGGCCAGCACTTCGTCGGTGTCGATGGGCTTGCTGATGACGTCGTTGCCGCCGGCGGCGAAACAGGCGGTGCGGCTTTTGGCGTCCTCGAGGGCGGTGATGAACAGTACCGGCAAGTCGGACAGCGCATGGTCGGTACGCAGGCGCCGACACATTTCCAGCCCGTCCATCCGGGGCATCATCACATCCAGCAGCACCAGATCGGGGCAATGTTCGGTGATGGCCGCCAACCCTTGGATGCCGTCGTTGACCACACGGATCCGTCCGACCCCCAAGGTCTGGATCAGGGCTTCCAGCATGCGGCAATTGAAGGGGTTGTCATCGACGATCAGGATGGACACCTGGGCGAAGGCTTGGCGCGGCAATTGCCGCTGTTCCAGGGTCACCTCCAGCAGCAAGGTGCGCCCGCCGTTTTCGCGTCGCAGGGCGTGGACCGAACCGGAGATCAGGTCCAGCCCGTGCGGACGGATGTCGGCGGCGCGGTCGGCTTGCGGCTGAAAGCCGGCGCCCTGATCCTCGCCCGCGCGCGGCTGAAAGCCGGCGCCCTGATCCTCGACGGCGATTTGCAGATGGCTGCCGATGATGGCTGCCGACAGCCAGACCATGCGCCCGCAGCGGAGGGGATCGGCCAGCGCGTCCTCGATCAATTGGCAATAGCGCAGCATGTCGTTGACCGAGCCGCTGGGGGTGGCGTCCACCGCCAGATTGCCGTGGATCAAGGCATTGGCCAGGGCTTCGTGCACCACCAATTGCAGGTCGGTGGCCGGGCAGACGAAGCCGGAATCGCGTAAATAATAGGATAAGGCCTGGGCAAAGGGCAGGGCGGCATCCTCGGCATAGGCGCTGGCGGTGGTCAGGGCCAGCCCCAGTCCGCCGCGTTCGAGATGCAGCAGGAAACGCTGACCGCCCTGATGCCAAGGCGCCGCGGCTTCGATCACGCCCTGGTGCGGTGGCTGCAAACCCAGGCGCAGGGTGGCCTGATCGGCGTGGGCGACCACATGAACGGCACGTCCGGGCGGCGCGGTATTAGCATCGGTTGTTAAACCCAAAGTTTCGGCCAGGGCGAGGCCCGCGGGAAAATCGGCGGAAATTACCGCGTTTGTCGTCATTGGTGTTTGCTCCGCGCCGGCTTTATAGCAATTCTACTTGGATGCTTGTGGTTTTTCGATACAACCATTGGCTCAAATGTGGAAGAGGTGATTATGGAATATGCGTGCGAGTCCAGGGACAACGAGTTTCATATCCGTGTCAGCGGGCGCATGACCCATGCCGATCACCGTGGTTTTCGCGGTATCCTGGGCAGTATCAACGAGGCCGGTTGCAACCGCATCGTCTTTGATCTGGAGCGGGCGGAATTCCTGGATTCGTCCGCCTTGGGCATGTTGCTGATCGTGCGCGACGCCGCCGTCCAGCAACAGCGCGTGGTGGTGCTGAAGGGGGCTTCCGGTCAGGTGGAAAAGCTGATCGCCATCGGCAAACTGCACAAGTATTTCGAGATCGCCTGATCCGCTGCCGCCGGTTGTGCAGTGCGAACCGGCCCTCTTTTCTTTGTTGTCCGCCTGGGGGTAAGCTGGTGTCCTTTGCACCAGCCCCGGGGGGGAGCGTGACCCCACGTCAGCAAAACAGGGTGACCTTGGCGGTAGCCTCGCTGTCGGCGGTGGTGCTCGTCCTCGCCTGTTTGGCGTTGCTGCCCCATTTCTATCCGCAAGCCCGGGTGCCCGCCTGGGTGATCGGCGCGGTTGCGGTGGTGGCCTGGCTGTTCCTGATCGTCGTCCATGAAGCGGTGCGGGGACATTTCGCCGATCTGCGGCTGTTGCGCGCCGGCCTGGAGGCGGCGGCCTTCGGGCAATTGCCGCCGCAGGCGCTGACCCAGCGCTTTAGCGAGGAAAGCGTCGGCTTGGGCCAGATGGCCCGATTGATCGGGCAATGGTCGGCCGAGCGCCAGCAACGGGCCAACCGTCCCGACCAGCGGCTGGCGGCGGTCTTGCGGGCCTTGCATGACGGCGTGGTGGTGGTGACCGAAAGTGGTCTGATCAGCCTGATCAACGGTCCGGCCAAGGCCATGCTGGGGCCGCATGGCGCCGGGGTGGGCCGCTCCATCTTCGCTTCGGTCGAACGCGACAGCCTGTTGGCGGCCATGCAGCGGGCGACCCGCTCGGGCGGCAAGCCGGTGGAGGCCTGCCTGGTCATGCTGGACGGCAGCGGCCATTCGGTGCGGGTGCTGGATTTCGGCGAACATCGCGGCGCCGTCATCACCATCCCCTCGGTCGAGCTTGACGCCGCCGGCGAGGTGGAACTGGGGCTGGATCTGCACGACCTGCCGCCATCGGTGCCGCCGCCCACCGACGACACTTTGTTGTCCCAATTGCCGGTGGTGGTGCTGGACACCGAAACCACCGGGCTGGATGCCGCCCGTGATGCCATCGTTTCCGTCGGCGCCGTGCGCTGCCACGGGCCGCGCATCTATCGTGCCGCCATGCTGGATCTGCTGGTCAATCCGGGGCGGCGCATTCCGGCCCGGGCCACCGCCATCCACGGCATCGACGAATCCATGGTGGCGGGCAAGCCCGATCTAGCCGCCAGTCTGCCCGAGATCATGGCCATCATGGCGGGCGCGGTGGTGGTCGGCCATCAGATCGGCTTCGACTTGGCCCTATTGCAGCATGGCACCGAGCGGCTGGGCCTGGGGTGGACGCCGCCGCCGCGCCTGGACATCCTGTTGCTGTCGGCGGCCTTGGCTGCGGATGAAACCGGCCACGAAATCGACGATCAGGCGGCGCGCATGGGCGTCAACATCAGCGGTCGCCATACCGCCTTGGGCGACGCTTTGGTCACCGCCGAATTATGGGTGCGGCTGGTCCCGCAGTTGGAGCGGGCCGGGGTGCTGACCCTGGGGCAGGCACGGGCTTTCTCGCGCCGGGCCAAGGGGCCATTGTCGCGCCAACGTGAAATGGGCTGGGACGAAGACAGCCAAATGAAATAGGGGGGAGCCATGACCGAACATTCCTCATTGCGGCGTATCGACGGCTTTGCCTATCGCCATCGGGTCAGCGAGGTGATGGGGACACCGCTGGCCACCGCCCGCCAAGGCATCACCATGGCCGAGGCGGCCCGGCGCATGGGCCGCGACGGCATTTCCTCGCTGGTGGTGGTGGACGAGGCCGGGCGTCCCGTCGGCATCATCACCGAACGCGACATGGTCAAGGCCTTGGGCCATCACGGCAGCGGCGCCGCCGACATTCCCCTGGGGGTGGTGATGTCGCGGCCGGTGGCGACCATCCGCGCCGATGCCTTCACCTATTTGGCCATGGGGCGCATGGATCGGCTGAAACTGCGCCATCTGGTGGCAGTGGACGAGACCGGCAAGGGAGTGGGGGTGGTGACCGCCCGCGGCCTGATGCGCATGCGCACCTCCCAGGCCTTGCTGGTGGGCGACGAGATCGAGGCTGCCGATACCGCCGAAAGCATGGCCGCCGCCCGCGCCAGACTGCCACGACTGGCCATGGACTTGCTGGCGGAACGGGTCGAGGCCCTGGGGGTGGCGGCGGTTTTAAGCTCGGTGCTGCGCGATCTCACCGCGCGGGCCGCCCATCTGGCCGAGCGCGACATGGCGGCGCGGGGCTGGGGCGAGGCGCCGGCGCGCTGGACCTTGCTGCTGCTGGGCTCGGGCGGGCGGCGGGAAAGCCTGTTCGGCGCCGATCAGGACAATGCCATCATTCATGCCGGCACCCCTACCGACGATGCCTGGTTCGCCGAGATGGGCAAACGCATCTGCGATACCCTGAACGCCGCCGGGGTGCCGTTCTGCCAAGGCGGGGTGATGGCCTGCAATGCCGAATGGCGTCATGATCTGGCCGGTTGGGAACAGCGCATCCAGCACTGGATTCGCGAAGCCGACGGCAAGGAATTGCTGAACGTCCATATCTTCGTCGATTTCCGCCCCGTTCATGGCGACCGTGAGCTGGCCCAGCAATTGCGCGCCTTCCTGCGCGAACAGGCGGCCAAATCGCCGCGCTTCCTGCACGCCATGGCCCAGGCGGCGGGCGGCATCCGCACGCCTTTGGGGGTGTTGGGGCAGTTCATCACCAAGGATGGCCGGCTGGACCTGAAGATGACCGGCCTGTTGCCGCTGACCGGGGCGGTGCGGTTGCTGGCACTGAAACATCGCATCGACGTCACCGGCACCGGCGACCGACTGGAGCATCTGGCCCAAGGCGGTTGGATGCCGGCGGCGGAGGCGGCGGCCTTTCGCGACAGTCACGAACTGATGGTGCGGGTGCTGCTGGAACAGCAGCAGGCCGATCTGGAGGCGGGAATTCCGCTTTCCAACAGGATCGACCCCAAGCGGCTGAAGCCGCTGGACCGTGATCGCCTGAAACAGGCGTTCAAATCCATCAACGCC
This sequence comes from Stygiobacter sp., assembly GCA_006218045.1. Lineage (GTDB taxonomy): Bacteria > Pseudomonadota > Alphaproteobacteria > Rhodospirillales > Magnetospirillaceae > Magnetospirillum. The sequence continues at coordinate 38,963 of VBWB01000033.1, read as the reverse complement.
TTGAATTCCGTGCTGGAATCGGCGCTGTCCTCGGTTTGACAACCTACTCTTTCGGATGGTTTTCTTTGGTGATTAATACCAATGAATCGGTGTTAAGTCAGCAATCCTTACGTTTATGTAAGCACCACAAAAAATATGACTATTTTTCCGACCATTGCAAACAATGGTCGGGTGGATACTTATATCTGTTGTGTAGCCTTGCGAATCACATACATGTCGTATACGCTTCGACGAATTCCGTAGTGTTTATTGAAAATACAAAAATCAATCCTGTTCTTTTGCACTGCAATATTCGTGTCGGCACATGGAATGCCGATGGTGAATGGACGGTTCGGGAAAAGAAGGGCGTTGGCGGATGCAGTTTACCTTGATGCTAATCCACGAGTTGGTGAAGCTGGTCGGCCTGCTGCTGATCGGCCAGTTATTGGTCTATGTGCTCAGCTTCGGTCGGCATGAAAGCAATGCCGTATACCGGGCGCTTCGTTTTTTGACCTCGCCGGTCGTCGGGGTGGTGCGCCGCATCACCCCGGCCAAGGTGGCCGACCGGCACGTGCCGTTGGTGTCGTTTCTGCTGCTGTTCTGGGTATGGGCGGCGCTGATCTTCATTCGTCTTGATCTTGGCCAGGGGGCAGCATGAAAAGCCTTGAACTTTGGTTTCTCCGCACCACCGCCATCGTCTGTCTGTTGCTGAAACGCGACGCTCAGGCCATTTCCCACTGGCACCGCATGCTGGCGCTCAATCCCGGCGACACCCCGGAAAATGCCCGGATCGTCGCCTCCATCGCCCATTCCCAGGCTGCCTTGGGCCGACCGGGCGAAGCCATCGCCTTGCTGTACCGCTCGCTCGAGATGGACTCCGACCAGCCGGCCAATTGGTTCAACCTGGGCTATCTGTTGCAACAGGAAGGCGCCGACGAGGACGCGGCCATGGCCCTGTCGCGGGCGACCCGCCTGGATCCCAAGCTGGATCGCGCTTGGTATGGGCTGGCTTTGTCCCAGATCAAGCTGGGGCGGGTCGAGGAAGCGGTGGACGCGCTCAAGCGCAACACCGAATTGCAGCCGCTCAGTCCCTATGGCTGGTACCAGTTGGCCCACGCCCATCTGCGTCTGGGTCAACGGGATGAAGCCGAATCGGTCATTCGCCGGATCGCCAAGTTTGAACCCAAGGTCGCACAGCAATTGGAGCGCGAAACCGGGATCGCCTCTGGCGTAAATCTGCCCTTCTGAATGGGGCCAATAATAATAAATCCCTACAACAAAACAGGAAAATATCGGCATGGGGAGGTATCATGCAGCTTACGGAAAAACACCAGGAGTACTGGAATAAGAATCTGAAGATTACGGCGCTATTGCTGGGTCTTTGGTTTGTCGTCACCTTCGTGGTCGCTTGGTTCGCCCGCGAGCTCAGTTTCAGTTTCTTCGGCTGGCCCTTCAGCTTCTACATGGGGGCGCAAGGTGCTTTGATCATCTACGTCTGGATCATCTGGTATTACGCCAGGTACATGAACAATCTGGACAATGAATACGGCGTCGAGGAGGGCGAAGAATAATGTTCGGCCAAGACAAATCCACCAAATCCTTCACCTCGCAACTCGCCAAGGTCTACGGTTTCTATACCGGCGGCTTCATCACTGTGGTCATCTTGCTGGCCATCGCCGAGCAGATGGGGCTGTCGCGGGTCTGGATCGGCTATATCTTCCTGTTCCTGACCGTGGCGCTTTATGCCGGCATCGGCATCATGAGCCGCACCAACGACGCCGATGAATATTACGTCGCCGGGCGTCGCGTGCCGGCGGTGTTCAACGGCATGGCCACCGGTGCCGACTGGATGAGCGCCGCCTCGTTCATCGGTATGGCCGGGACGCTGTATCTGTCGGGTTATTCCGGCCTGGCCTTCATCATGGGCTGGAGCGCCCTACCTGCGCAAGTTCGGCCAGTTCACCATCCCCGACTTCCTGGGCGCCCGCTATGGCGGTCATGCGCCCCGCTTCGTCGGCATCGTCATCGCCATTCTGTGCTCCTTCACTTACGTTGTGGCGCAGATTTACGGTGTCGGTCTGATCACCACCCGCCTGTCGGGTGTTGATTTCACCTTGGGTATCTTCGTCGGTCTGGGCGGTATCCTGGTCTGCTCGTTCCTGGGCGGCATGCGTGCCGTCACCTGGACCCAGGTGGCCCAGTACATCATCCTGATCATCGCCTATTTGACCCCGGTGGTATGGCTGTCGGTCAAGCAGACCGGTATACCGCTACCGCAGATCGTCTATGGCTTCCAGTTGCAGAAGGTGTCCGAGCTTGAGGTCAAGCTCAACGCCGATCCCAAGGAACTGGAAGTGCGCGGCATCTTCAAGCAGCGTGCCGATGATGCCAAGGCCAAGCTGGCCGATCTGCCCAAGGCGATGACCGAGGGCAAGGCCAAGCTGGAAGCCGATCTGGCCACCGCCCGCACTGCGGGTGACGCCGCCGCCGCCAAGAAGGCGGAAGATGGTCTGGCCAAGTTCCCCAAGGATGAAATCGCCGCCAAGGGCGCCTGGGCCAAGGAAGCGGCTTTGGCCGCCCGTGCCGCCCCCGTCGCCGCCCATGGCGAGGCGTTTGCCGCCAAGGACGAAGCGGCCCGCAACATCGCCAAGAAGAATTTCCTGGCGTTGATCCTGTGCCTGATGGTCGGTACGGCGGCCTTGCCGCACATCCTGATGCGCTATTACACCACGCCCTCGGTCAAGGCGGCGCGCGCCTCGGTGACGTGGTCGTTGTTCTTCATCTTCCTGCTTTACTTCACCGCCCCGGCCCTGGCCGTGCTGGTGAAATACGTGGTCTATCATGACGTGGTGGGGACGGCCTTCTCGGCCTTGCCTGCCTGGGTCGCCAATTGGGCGGCGGTCGATCCAAGTCTGCTCAGTATCGCCGACATCAACAAGGACGGTATTGTGCAATTGGCGGAAATCGCCATCGGTGGTGATATCGTCGTGCTGGCGACGCCGGAAATCGCCGGTCTGCCCTATGTGATCTCCGGCTTGGTCGCCGCTGGCGGTCTGGCGGCGGCTTTGTCCACCGCCGATGGCCTGCTGCTGACCATCGCCAACGCGTTGTCGCACGATCTCTATTACAAGATGATCGACCCCAACGCCCCGGTGGCCCGTCGCGTCATGCTGTCCAAGACCCTGCTGCTGGTGGTCGCCCTGCTGGCGGCGCTGGTGGCGGCGCAGAAACCCGCCGACATTCTGTTCCTGGTGTCGGCGGCGTTCTCGTTGGCGGCGGCCGGGTTCTTCCCGGCACTGACGCTGGGGATTTTCTGGAAGCGGGCCACCGGTCTTGCCGCCACCTTGGGTATGTCGGCGGGTGTCGGCATCACCTTCTATTACATGGCGACCACTCAGCCGTGGCTGCGCGAGATGTTCTTCGGCATCCCCCGCGCCGTTCCGGCCAATCTGTGGTGGGATATCAACCCCATCTCGGCGGGTATCTTCGGTATTCCGCTGGGCTTTATCGTCATCATCGCGGTCAGTATGGTGACCAAGGCTCCGTCCGTGGAAATCCAGCATCTGATCGAGGATGTGCGTTACCCGAATCTGAAGCGGGCGTGACTTCAGAATAACGGCCCCGGCACCGCAAGGTGCCGGGGTTTATTTATAAATATTTTATTGATTGAACAAATGTATTTGAATGTACTTGAGTTCGTTGTTTTGGTTACTATCTAAGGCACTGCGATCTTTGTTGTATCGGGCTTCCTCGGTTTGGGCCGGTTTGCGGTCATCGGGGCAAGGCATGGCCATGATGCCAAGTGTCGCTTTGACCCCGCATTGCCCCTTGCGACCCCGGCCTTTGGCCGGGGTCATTTTTTATTTTAGGGCTTGGCCGCAGGTCTACACCCCCGGGCGTGCCTCTATGGCTATGGTGACCGGAAAGGATGTGTCTGGCGGCAGGGCGCTTCGATTACATGTTCGCCGACCAGGAGGAATATGAAGCCCTGGCCCGGGCGGTGAATGTGCCGCCGGAAAGCCTGCGGATGTTCACCTATCCCGACGTCCCCGAGGGCAATCAGCGCCGCATGATGTGCAGCAAGGCGGTGCCCAAGGCCATCGTCGACCGCATCGACGCCGCCATCTCGCCCTGAACGTCCAGGTCTACCCGGTCAGCATGGACAGGCTGACCGCCCCCAGGTCCGGCCACACGGTCCTGGCCCCGCTCACATCGTCGCCGGCGGTGTACAGGCTGGGGGTGACGATGGTCGCCAGACCGGCGGCTTGGGCGGCGCGCAGGCCGTTGGCGGAATCCTCGATGGCCAGACAATGCTCGGGCGGCAGCTCCAGCCGTGACAGTACCAGCTGGTAGGCTTGGGGATGGGGTTTCTTCAAGGGGGCATCGTCGCTGCACGCCATGGTCTCGAACCAGCCCGGCACGATACCGGTGCCGGCCATCAGGGCGGTGACATTGGCCCGGGTGGTGGTGGTGGCGATGGCCAGACGCAGGCCGGTTTGGCGGGCTTCAGCCAGCAGACGGGCGATGCCGGGGCGCAAGGGCACGGCGCCGGTGGCCACCTGGGCGGTATAGATTTCCGTCTTGCGCCGGTGCAGGGCCAGAACCAGGGCATCGGTCACCGGGTATTGGCGGCTTTCGGCGAAAGCGCGCAGGCGCTCCTTCCCGCCCGACACCTTCAGCAGGGATCGGTAAAGTCCCGGATCCCAATGCCAATCCAACCCGGTTTCACCGAAGGCGCGGTTGAAGGCGTTGCGGTGGGCCTCCTCGGTTTCCGCCAAGGTGCCGTCGACGTCGAAGATGAGAGCCTTGATCTTCATGATCTCACTCTAAGACGTGGCGGTCGGTGCCGCCACGCCCCTCATGGGTGGGGGTGGGCCATCCTATTTGACGGGGATGACGTTGTCGCTGCCCTGAGCGCCCATGTAGACGGCCAGGATCTCCACCGGCTCGGGCCCCGGATTGGTGCCGCGATGGGTGACCGCCATGGCTTCGACCATGCCCTGGCCGGCGGTGAAGGTCTTTTTGCCCTGAGCACCGTAATCGACCACCACCGTGCCCTTCAGGATATAGGCGAACATGGGCACGCCATGGCGGTGGAACACGGTTTCGGCACCGGGGGCGATGGTGACGATGTCGGCCTTGACCTCAGCCGGGCCGCTGGTGGGATAGGCGATGGTTTCGCCGGCCACGGTAGTGGTGGTCTTCAGCACCGGACGGGTGGGATAGGCGTCGGCGGCCCGGGCGCCGGCGAACGGGGCGGCGGCAAGCGGAGCGGACAGCAGCAGCGCCAGCAGGGCGGCGGAAAAGGACGGACGCATGATCTTCCCCTCGATTGATTGAGGGGAAGATCATGCCCGTTTTTCACCCCTGAGGCGAGGGGCTCCATTCATAGATGTCCACCGGGGCTTCCTTGCAGGAACAGCCCGATCCGGCCTTGCCGCAGCCGCCTTGGCCGTCCAGCTTGCGCACCCGCCCCTTGGCCATCCATTGCTCGAGCATGGGCTGGATGGCACTGGGCGGAGTGTCGAAGTGCAGGCTGATTTCGGTCAGCGACGCCCGCTTGCGTTCGACCATGAAGGCTTTCAACTCCGACAGGGTCATGGTGCGGCCTCCCCCCTCACTCTGCCGGTTCAGTGGACAGACGGCGGGCCTGGACCCGACCGATCAGCCACATGGCCGCCACCGCAAGGGCCAACACGCCGGCACAGAACGACAGCCACAGGCTGGCGGTGGCCGGGTCTTTGCCGAAACGGGCGACCTGATAGACGCTGACCGAGGCCATATAGCCCAACACCGTGGTCCACACCGCGCCGAAGACGGTCCAGCCCAGGCTGGTTTCATGACGGATGGCGCCCAAGGCGGCGACGCAGGGGGTGTAAAGCAGGATCAGCACCATATAGGCCAAGGCGCCGGCGACGCCGTCGAAGCGGGCGACCATGGCGCCGAAGGTGCCGCCGGCCACTTCCAGCTTTTCCGCCGCCGAACCGGCATCGGTGATGTAGCTGACGTCCAGGCCCAGCGGATCACCCAGCGAATCGACGACACCGGCCAAGTTTTCCGGGATGGTGGCCCAGGCGGCCATCAGCTTGGCCGACAGGGTCTCGGGCTCTTCCGTCGCTGCCGGGGCCTCACCCTCTGCCGGCGCGGCGGATGCCTCGGCTGCGTCTTGTTCGGCGGCTTGGGTGTAAAGGGTGTTAAGGGTGCCGACCACCGCTTCCTTGGCGAAGATGCCGGTGAACAGGCCCACCGCCGCCGGCCAGTTTTCCTCGGTCAGGCCCATGGGCTTGAAGAGGGGGATGATGCTTTGGCTGGCCGCCGACAGCACCGAATCGCGGCTGTCTTCCTTGCCGAAGCTGCCATCGGTGCCCAGCGCGTTGAAGAACGACAGGATCATGACGATGGGAACGATGATCTGGCCGGCGCGGAAGATGAATTCCCGCAGGCGCTGCCATGCCTGCAACACCACCGTGCGCACGGTCGGCAGGTGATAGGGTGGCAATTCCATGACGAAATGCGACACTTCGCCCTGCAACAGGGTGTTCTTGAGGATCAGGCCGGTGAGCACGGCGAAGGCGAGGCCGACCAGATAAAGGCCGAAGACGATGTTCTGGCCGTTGGCCGGAAAGAAGGCGGCGGCGAACAGGGCGAACACCGGCAGCCGCGCCCCGCACGACATGAACGGTGCCATCAGCGCGGTCAGGATGCGATCGCGGGAGTTTTCCAAGGTGCGGGTGGCCATGATCGCCGGCACGTTGCAGCCGAAACCGACGATGAGCGGCACGAACGACTTGCCCGGCAGGCCGATGGCGCGCATGGCCCGATCCATGACGAAGGCGGCGCGCGCCATATAACCGGAATCTTCCAGAAACGACAAAAACAGGAACAGGCAGGCGATGATGGGGATGAAGGTGGACACCGTCTGCACGCCCGAGCCGAAGCCCTTGGCCACCACCACCAGACCCTCGGGCAGGCCCAGTCCGGTCAGCAACGCGCCCAAACCGTCGACCATGATGGCGCCCACCGCCTGATCGAAGAAGTCGATGAAGGCGCCGCCGATATTGATGGTGAACAAAAACATCAGGTACATGGCCAGCAGGAACACCGGCACGCCCAAAAAGCGGTTGAGCACCACCTTGTCGATGCGCCGGGTCAGGGCCAGCGATATCTTGCGCGGCTGGTGGAAGCAGGCGGCCATGGCGGTGCCGACGAAACCATAGCGGCCATCGGCGATGATGATGTCGGGCTCGTCGCCGCATTGGGCTTCGATGGCTTCGGCGTGCAATTGCAGATCGCACCCCAACGTGCCGGCGGCCAAGGTCTCGACGAAGGAATCGCCTTCCAGCAGGCGCAGCGCCGCCCAGCGCGGATCGATCCCGGCGGCGGCGGCGGCATCGGCCATCTTGGGCGCCAGGGCATCGATGGCGGCGTTCACCGCCGCCTTGTGCTCGGGTTGGGCGCTGGGCACCTTGGGATCGGCGATTGCGGCGGCGATCGCCTGCTTCAGCCCATCCAGGCCGGTGGAGCGGCTGGCCACCAGCGGCACCACCGGACAGTCCAGCACCTTGGACAGGGCATCGCAATCGATCTCGATGCCGGTCTTTTTCGCCAGATCCATCATGTTGAGGGCGACCACCACCGGCACCCGCATTTCCAGCAACTGGCAGGTCAGGTACAGGTTGCGCTCCAGGTTGAAGGCGTCAAGGATGTTGACGACCACCTTGGGCTCACCCGACAGGATGTAGTCGCGGGCGACGCGCTCATCCTGGGAGCCGGCGCTGTAGCCGCCGATCATGTAGATGCCGGGCAAATCGACCAGATCATAGGTTTCGCCGGCATGGCGGAACTGACCGACCTTCTTTTCGACGGTGACGCCGGGCCAGTTGCCGACCTTCTGCGCCGCCCCGGTCAGGGCGTTGAACAAGGTGGTCTTGCCGCAATTGGGGTTGCCCACCACCGCGAGGACATGTGCCATGGTCAAACCCTCTCGATTTCCAGAATGTCGGCTTCGGTCTTGCGCAAGGTCAGGGTGAAGTTGCGGAGCGATATTTCGATGGGGTCGCCGAACGGGGCCACCCGCGTCACCGAAAACACCACGCCCGGGGTCACCCCCATGGCCAGCAGACGCTGGCGATAGCCACGGTCGCCCTTGGCAAGACGGACCACGCGGGCGGCGTCTCCGGGCTTAAGATCCTGTAAGCGGGGGGATGGCATGGCGGCGCCTCCGATGGGGTGAGAATGCAGGTGATAACCAGTCGCGATAGCGGATACTATTCGCTATTATTTTTGTGGTCAAATCTTTGACGGTGATCAAGCGCGCATGGCAGGGGGGCGGGAAGGTCAGTTCAGGCTGTTGGCCGACTGATGATGGAAGCGGCGCAACTCGTCCACGGTGGGCGGGCGCTTGGTTTCGCCGGCATGGCGGCGGACCAGATCAAGGACGGCGCGGCCCTGTTGCGGGCTGACCTCGACGCCCATCTCGCGGAAGGTGTGCAAGATGGCGGTCAGGCCGGAATGCTTGCCTAAGACCACCCGGTGGTTGCGGCCCAGCTCGCGCGGGTCCAGCGCCTCATAGGTGCGGCGGTCGCGCAGCAGGCCGCTGACATGGATGCCCGATTCGTGGGTGAAGATGGCATCGCCGACGATGCTTTTGTTGACCGGCACTGGTCGGCCCGACGCCTCGGCCACCAGCCGCGACACCTGGGCCAGATCGGTTTTGACCACGCCCGAGGACAGGCCGTACAGATGTTCCGCCGCCACCACCACTTCTTCCAAGGGCGCGTTGCCGGCCCGTTCGCCCAGGCCGTTGACGGTGGTGCTGACATGGCGGGCGCCGCCCTTGATGGCGGCAAGGGAATTGGCGGTGGCCAGGCCCAGATCGTCATGGGCGTGGATTTCCAGCTCGATGTCGCAGCCGGCGCGCAGGCGGGTGAAGAGGGCGTGGGTGGCGAAGGGGTCCATGATCCCCAAGGTGTCGGCGAAGCGAAAGCGCTGGGCGCCGGCCTCTTGGCAGGTTTCCACCACGTGCAGCAGGAAGTCGGGATCGGCGCGCGACGAATCCTCGCCGCCGATCAAAACGTCGAAGCCGAGGTCGCGGGCCTTGGCCACCATCACCGGGATATGGGCCAAGGCCCAGGCGCGGTCGCGGCCCAGCTTGGCCGCCAGTTGCAGGTCGGAAACCGGGATGGACAGGTTGACGGTGCCGACCCGGCAGCGTTTCAGCGCCGCCAGATCGTCGTCGTGCATGCGGCACCAGGCGATCAGGCGGGAGTGCAGCCCCAAGCCGGCGACGGCGTTGATGCCGTCGATCTCCTCGGCCCCCATGGCCGGGATACCGACCTCGATCTCGGGCACGCCGGCATGGTCCAGCGCCTGGGCGATGGCCAGCTTTTCCTCCAGGCGGAAGGCCACCCCGGCGGTCTGTTCGCCGTCGCGCAAGGTGGTGTCGTTGATGACCAGCGCCGGCGCGGCCATGATCGTCAACCGCACTTGCCCGAGCAGGAACATTTGCCGGCGGCGGCGGGGTTGTCGAACTGGAAGCCGGCGCCTTCCTCACCCTCGACGTAATCGACGTTGACGCCGGTCAGCCACATGGCCGAGGGCGGGTCGATGAACACCTTGAGGTCGTCGAAGGTCAGCACTTCGTCACCCTGGCCCGGCTGTTCCTCCAGCGACATGCCGTATTGGATGCCGGAGCAGCCGCTGTTGTTGACGGTGATGCGCAGGCCCAGGGCCTCTTCGGCGCAGATGGACTTGAGGACGGAAACGGCACGGTCGGTCAGGGTCAGCATGGCGGGTCTCCTGGGACGGAAACGAATGGTCTGACCTCAATGGTGCAAGCCGGGTGCCAAAGTCAGGAATGGCGGAAAAGCTGGTGACGCGCTTTTAGGCAATGTCGCGATTGTCGGGCTTTGTCGCAATGCCGACAAATTGGTCAAAGGGCATGAAGATGGGAACCACAGAGACACAGAAGCACAGAGAGTACAGGCCATGAGGTCAGGTCGGTGCCCCATGAACATCCCCTCTGTGCCTCTGTGTCTCTGTGGTTTAAAGGGCGGCGGAAAAACTCCGTCTGCCTCCCTTTGATCCGTCACCCCCGCGCAGGCGGGGGTCCATGCGGGGGCAATATCGCGATCTGACCGCAAGATATGGTGTGCCGAGGCATGGATTCCCGCCTGCGCGGGAATGACGAAAGAAAAATGGGCGTTTTCCGGCCCTTGTCAAAGGTCAGCCTGCCGGGCCATCTGGGCCAACAGGCTGTGGCCGTCCTCGGCGCCGAAGCAGAGGGAAAAGTCGGTGCAGGCATCGCAGACCGGGCTTTTGCAGATGTTCATGCCCTCTTGCTGGCACAGCTCGCGGTAGAAGAATTTCTTCCACTTCATGTCGCGGGCATTGGCCGCCGCCAGCGGGGCGAAATGGTCGCGCATCAGCCGTGACAGGTCGGCACGGTCGACCAGGCCCAGATCCTGCCACAGATGATTGGCTCGCAGCGAGCGGCGGGCGACCATGTGGGCCAGCCAGATGGAATCGGGGCCGGGGCGGCTGCGATTGTCGATCAGCAATTGGCGCAGGTCGGGTTCTTCCAGGCTGGCCGGGCTATCGCCGCCGCCGTGGACATCCAGCCGACCGGCGATGAAGGCGGCGGCATGGGAGAAATGGGTCAGCAACAAGGTAGTCAGGTCGGTGGCCGACAGGCCCAAGGCCTGGTCCAGAGGGCTGTCGGATTCGGCGTAGGCCAAGGCCAGGGGGCAGGCCAGGACGTGGCGGTCAAAATCGCCGTCCCGGTCGCCCCCCGCCATCAGCAGGCGATAAAGCTCGCCGGCTTGCATGATCAGGCCGCCGCCGAATGCTTTTGCGCGTTGGTGCCGCACACGGTCTCGCACGACGAACAACCGATGCAGGCGCCCGACTTGTCGACGACCATGACCTTGCGTTCCACTTCCACGTCATCGTCGAAGGGGTCGCAGAATTCGCCCTCGTCGTCGATACCCATCAACTTCAACACGCCCTGGGTGCAGACCTTGAAGCAACGACCGCAGCCGATGCACAATTCCGCGTCGATGCTATCGAGATACTTGGGTTCCCACGGGGTTCCATCGCGGGTGGCGTAGATAACGGCCATTGTCTTGCTCCTTGGGGTTTGTCTTCAGATGCGTGAAATGTGAACTATGCGGCCGCGCCGATCCGGCGGCTCGGGCCGGTATCAGGCGTCGGCCACCTCGGGGAATTTCTCGATGCAGGCGACGCCTTCATCGGCCAGCTTGCCGGCCTTTTCGATCATGCTGGCCACGTCCTCGAAACCGAAACGGTGCAATTCGCGCACGTGGGAATTGACCGCCACCAGCCGACCGCAGATCAGCAGGGCCTTGCCCCAGCCTTCATGATGGATGTTCATCAAGGGGGCCACCGGCTTGCCGGTGCGGCGTTCCACTTCCCAGGCGACGGCGGCATAGAACTGGCCGACGCGCATCAGGATATCGGGATCGGGATCGTCGAACATGGGCAGGTCGCGCTTTTGCGCCTTGGTGACGATGAACGGGGCGATCAGGTCCGCGTCGGCTTCCATGTCATAGGCGCCCGAGCGGTCCTCGGCCCGGATCAGTTGCAGCAATCCCTGGATGATCGGATGCTTGATGTTCTCGCTATCCATGGATTCAATCCTCGTCATCAATGAAACGTTCGTCGCCGCCTTCCGAATCCTTGAGCGCGCGGCGCAGCCACGGCGGCGGATTGGTCTTCAGCATGGTGCGCACCCGCTCGATCACCTGGGCGATGGGCTCGTCGTTGGGCAGCTTGATCGGGTGAACCTTGGCGCGGACCACACGGGCCGCCGCCGGGCCGCCGATGGCGCGCACGAACAGCAGGGCCGACCCGCCGAGCGCGTCGATCTTGGCGGCCAGACGGTCTTCGCCGTCGTCATGCTGGCCGTCTTCCTGGGTCACCGTGCCGAACTGCACCGCCTCGATGAAGGCATGGCTGTCGGGGCCGACGTCGTAGAACAGGAAGGTCTTGGCGCTGGCGAAATGGGCGTCCACATTGGTTTTGTCGTGGGTGGCGAAGGCAATGCGCATATGTGCTCCTTTCACGGGGGCGGGGGCGGTGTCGTCAACCAAGCGCAGGCGCCGCAACATGGTCGTGCTCCGTCGTCTGGTGGGGCTGGTGGACCGGCCCATGGCCGTGGCCCGGATGTTCGATCAGGACATTGGCCAACTGGAAGATCAGATCGCGGGTGCCGCGATAGCCCACATGGACCCGATGCGCCCCGCCCAGGCGGTCATAGACCGGGAAGCCGGCGCGGAAATGCGGCACGCCCAGCGACTGGCACGACAAGCGGGCATTGGTGTTGGAAATCACCAGATCGGCGCCGCCGGCCTCCAGGATCTGGTCTTCCATGTCCTGGAAGTCGCCGATGATCACCTGTTGGCAGGGCAATCGGGTCAGATGGGGGGCGTGCACCGCGCTCACCGCGGCGGCCAGTTCGCCGCCCATATCGGCAATCAGCTTGGCCCAATTCCACAGGAAGTCGGGCTCGCCGGCGATGGCGAATTTGCGGCCGCCGAAATAGAAATGGCCGTCGAGCATGGCATCGATCAATTGCGAGCGCGCCCGGCGGATCTTGGCCGGCACCGGCTTGCCGGCGGCGGTGGACAGACAGACCATCAGCCGGTCCGACGCCTCCAGCCCGGTCAGGCGGTCGAACAGCACATAAGGCACGCCGGTCTTTTTCTGCAAGGTCTCGGCGGAAATGCGCATGTGTTCGCCGATGGCGATGGTCAGCTTGGCCCGGCCCAGATTGCGGGCGTTTTCCACCGTCGTTCCGCCCAAGGTGGTGGGGATGAAGTGGTCGGGCACGTGACCATCCACCGACCCGGACAGATCGGGCAGCACATTGGCCTTCAAGCCGAATTCCTCGACCAGTTCGACCAGATGCTCGATGTCGCCGGGGCTCTGGTGGACGCCGGGCAGGATGTTGACGCGGTTGCAGTCCTGGGCCTTGGCCGAGGCCGGCTCGGCCAGGGCGTTGATGATGGCGGTCACCGCCTTGCCCCAGCCGGTTTCCAAGGAACCGGTGAAATCGGGGGCGGAAACCGGGATGACCTTGATATCGGCCAGTTCAGGGTTGCGGGCCAGGATCAGCTTGAGGTCACCCTTCATGTCCTCGCCGCGGGTCTCGGTCAGGGCGGTGGAGATCAGGCCGATGATCTTGGGCTTGGTCCGCTTGGCGATGTTCAAAAGCGCCGCTTCCACCTGATCCATGCCGCCCAGGATGGTGGAGACCTCGTTCATGGCGGTGGTTTGCAGCGGGATGGCCTCGCGGAAGTGGCGCACCAGCATGACCAGGGCGAAGGCGGTGCAGCCCTGGCTGCCGTGCAGCAAGGGCATGGTGCCGTCCATGCCCATGAAGGCCATGGAAGCCCCCAGGGGGGCGGACAGCTTGAGCGGATTACTGGTCACGGAATGACCGTGGCTGACGATCAGGGCCATGGGGTTTACTCCTCGACTTCCCAGGGCGCCGGCCGGCGCACTTGTTCCCAGATGGGATTGGACAGGGCCAGGTCCATTTGCTGGACCAAGGTGACCATGCCGTCATAGCCGGCATATTGGTGGTGGCGTTCCTGGTTGATGTCCAACCACGGCGTCTTGGCCTTCAAGGCGACGAATTGCGAACGTCCCCCCGACAGCATGATGTCGGCGCGGCCTTCCTTGAACATGGCGTACATGTCCTTGGGGGTGATGGCGTCGACCAGCTTGTCCTCGTCGCCGCCCAGGCGTTCCAGTGCCTTGGCCTTGTCGGCCTCGGTGGATTTGCGCACCGACGATCCGACCACTTCCATGCCCATTTCCTGCAACGCGTGGATGACCGACCAGCTTTTGACGCCGCCGGTGTAAAGCAGCACGCGCTTGCCGGCCAGACGCGCCCGGTAGGGCTCCATCCGTGTCCAGGTCCTGGCTTCTTCCTGCGTGATCAGCGCCTCGGTGCGGTCCATCAGGGCAGGCTCGGCACCGCGCTCGATCAGCATGGAAGCGATGGCGCGCAAGGCTTCCGAGGTGTCGGAAATGCCGTAGAACGAGCCCTCGAAATAAGGGATGCCCCAGCGTTCCTTCATCTTGCGGGCCAGGGTGACCAGCGCCTGGCTGCACACCACCATGTTGGCCCGCGCCGTATGGGCGGCGGCGACGTCGTTATAGCGGGCGTCGCCGGTGATGGCGGTGCGCAGGCGAATGCCCAGGCGCTCCAGCAGGGCGCGGACGATGTCCATTTCGCCGGCGACGTTGTATTCGCCCAGGATGTTGATGTCGCAGGGGCCGGCATCGTCGGGTTCGCGCGTGCCGATGACGTAATCGATCAACGCCTCGCCGGCCAGCCGGTTGCCCAGATTCTTCGAGCCGACGAAGCCCGGCGCCTCCACCGGGATCACCGGCACGCCCAGGCGTTCGCTGGCGGCGCGGCACACGGCGACGATATCGTCGCCGATCAGGGCGGTGACGCAAGTCTGATAGACGAACACCGCCGGCGGGTTGTGCTTGCTGATGGCCTGACGGATGGCCTTGTACAGCTTCTTTTCACCGCCCGAGACGATGTCCAGATTGGTCATGTCGGTGGTGAAGCCGCGGCGGTACAGTTCCGGCCCGGTCGAGCCGACATTGCGGGTGTCCCACGAATTGCCTTCGCAGGCGATGGGGCCGTGGACCAGATGGACGACGTCGGTGATCGGTTGCAGCGCGATCTTGGCGCCGTCGAAAGCGCAACCGCCGGCGGCGGCACCGGGCACCAACTGCTTGGCGCAGCCCTTCTTGCGCTCCTTCTCCGACTTGGCCTGATTGGTGGCGCAGCCGGGTTCGGTCATCAGGTCCTGGATTTTCTTACGGTTGAGCATGGGTGGCGGCCCTCCTCATGGAACATTTCCAAGGGATGCAAGCAGCGGGCCATGCGCAAGAATGGCGGAAAAGCGGGATTGTTCAGCGGGGCGTGTCGGATATTGTCGGGGATGCGACAAGGCTTGTCGCCGCCTGGGCGGTCAAGGTGACGGCAAACAGACCGAGCGCGAGGGCGGCCAGGGCCTGCACCCGCCGGGGCGCCACCGCCCGGGCCAACAGCGCCCCCAGCAGAATCCAACCGGCCCCGACCACGATGGTGATCAGGCTGAACAGGACCAGGGACGGCCCTTGCTGCACCAGCGGAAGGGGCGGGAACACCGCCAGGGCGAAGATCACCGCCTTGGGGTTGGTCAAGGTGGTGACGAAAAGCTGACGGAAGCTCACCGGCACCGCCACTTCGGCCAGGGTCCGGGCGCTTTGCCGCCACAGGCGCCAACCGCACCAGGCGATCCAGCCGCCGGCGGCCAGCTTCAGCCCGGCACCCAACAGCGGCTGGGCGGCGATGATCGGCCCCAGCACCGCCATCAACAGGGAAATGGACAGGATATAGCCGCTGATCTCGGCCAGCAGCAGCGGCACCGACCGCCGCCAGCCCAACGCCGCCAACAAGGTGTTGGTGGGACCGGGCACCGCCAGCAGGGTCAGGATGGCGAGGGAAAAAGACAGCATCTCCATAGGCGGAGAATGGCAGGGGTGGAAAGAGGTGTCAAACGGGGGTGTTGTCTGTGGGTGAATGGCGATATTTTTGTGTGGTTAATTCTCCGCGACACATCAGAATTCTGCTTCCTTTGTGTGACGTAGGGTCAGAACGACAACATCCCTTTCAAGTATTCACGTAGACATGACCGTCCTGGCAAGATCACTGGCCCAGCAGGGGGACGCGAGCCAAATGGCGCTCGATGTTTTCCCGTGCAGAGGCATCGAATCCGAAATCGTGTCTGTTGTGCTGCCAAGCGTCCAGGATAGCAGCCTGGGCTTGGTCTACCCAAAAGGCCATAAGGCTGTCCTCGACGCCGACCTTCCGGGCCATGCCCCGGAAGGTCTCCTCGGTCACGTCCTCCCATCGCTTCGACTCCCCGAGATTCAGTGCCAGTGTGTCATTCGGGTGGTACTGGATGGTGGATACCAAATCATAGGCTGGAGAAAGACGCGCCTTGAGACCGTCTGGATAGGTCAGACTCCAGTTCTTATGGTGCATATCCCCATTTCCAGAAGCAACCATGAACACAAGACGGCGGATAAACTCGGCTAGATCACCTTCCGCCCCCAGAGCCCCGATTAACTTTGCCAGGGTTTCGTAGTTATATTTCTTATATTTTTCTTCGGGGTAAAGGCCGAGAATCTGAGCAAAATCCTCCATATGGACCCGCGTGTCGGGAGTGGGGCGGTCGAAACGGCGGATCGCCAGGGCGAGGGGTTCGACGAAATCGCCGTATGACGATGGCAGGCCCGTCATGTCGGCGATGGGAACGAGATCCATCTCTGGAATGGCGATGCCGCTGGCCTCGGCCCATCGCATGGTCGCGTACTCGTTTAGCGGGACATGGCGGAAGCGGGTGTCGGGCAATTTGACGATCCAGTCGCCGCCGCGGCCAGTGACCGGGATCGTCAGGCCGTGCTCCGAACGGCGCGCGGAAAACTTTAGCTGCACTCCCGCCAGGGAAAAATGCCAAGCGTCGGCTGCCTCGCCCCCCGCATGTTCCTCCAACTCCTCCTCATCGTCCAGCGACTCTATTTCGGCGCCATCCCGGACGATGCGCACCCCACCCGGCAAATCCTCACCAAGATGACGCAACAGGAAGAACTCCCGCGTGGCGGGTACGCCGGCCTGTTTGGCGATCAGTTCGCGCAGGGGGCCTTCCGGGAGTAGGTTGGAAAACCAGGGCGGCACCCGGGTGCGGGTGCTCCAGATCCGGTCGGGGTCGTCCAGGAAGGTCTGCCCCAGCACCGGTCTGGGATAGGCCCGCTTGTAGGATTCAAGGAGACGGAAATCGCTGCCGTCGCTGGCGCTGAGAGTGAGCCGGCCCACGGGCAGGTCGCCGAGTAGGATGCTGAGGACCTTGGCCATTTAAGCGTCCTCGTCTTCGGCCAGAAGCGCTGCGATGGAGGGGCGGTCACTCTCATCCCAGCGCGCATGCCGGGCGAAGAAAAGCTCGGAATGGCGCTGTAGGAAGTCGGCCCGCAGTCTCAGGAAACCGTTGACGTCTCCTTCATGTAAAGCCTGAGCGGCAGCTTCGGGGATGCCGTGAGAGGCTAGCACCTCTGTGTCCCGCACCCCGGCCAATTGTTGGCGGAGCCTCGAGCGATGGGGATGGATCAGACGGTTGGCGGCGGATCGCAGGGTGCCGTTCGCTGCTCCGTGCTTGGCAATGATGAGGGGCATGGGAAAATCCGGCTCCTCCGCCCCAGTATCCTGACCGATATCAATGAATGTGCCGCTTACCAGGTCCCGTGGCTTCAGGTCCAGGAGCACCAGGGCCAGTAGCTTGCCGCTGGCAAAACGGAAGTTGAAGGCCTCTGTGACGTTCGGTAAAGTCTCAGGGCGGCCTGTGACCAATTCCAGCAGACTCTGGACGGAAGCCTCCTCGTTCCCCTCGACGATGCGATCCAAGGTAACTCGGGTGGAGACGGTATCGCCACGGTGGGTGCCGGTCAGGGCGCCGCGCCACACCCAGCGTTCCAGTAATTGCCGGGAACGGGCTCCGGGATCGGGATAGAGATGGAAAAACTTGCCAAGCAGCACGAAGGGTTGCTTGTAGGGCAACAGATCGTAGCGCGGGATGCCCACATCATTCATCAGGAACTGAATGACCCGCCGGGCGGCTACCGCCGTCTCCCGGTAGGCGCGTTCCGCGTCGACATCGTCCAGGCGGAGCGGCCCCTCGCCCTTGCTCTCGGTCACATCCCTGCCTTGCAGAACCCGCAATAGCCGGTACAACAACTTTTCCTCGACTAAGCCGAACCCCATGGACGCCAATTCAGAAACGATCTGGCGCAGGGAAGCGGGCCGGCTTTGACCGCGTGCGCCGTTCAGGGCGTCGAATACCTGTGATTGCTTGAGCGGGTGGCCACTGGAGTTGGTGCGCCCAAAAATTTCCCTCAGAGTTTGCTCCTGCTCAGTGCGCACCAGATAGGCTGGGATTTCGTATTCGCGAATGCGCTTGCCCACGGTGAACGCCCGCTCCCGCCGCTCGGGCCGATCGGCCGTATGCAGGAAGACCCACTGCATCAGTCGTTCCGACTCCAGCACCTCTGTCATGGGCAGGTAGCGAGAGGGGTCCGCGACGCGATCCATGGGCGGGGCGACGAACCTCGCTTCGTCCAGATCGAAATACAGGGCGAAATCGTCTTTGTCCGGTGCCGGAGCCAGCAGTACTCGCGCCAGTGACATCAGCCGCTGCTGCCCGTCCACCACCCACAGGGCGTCGTTGCGCACCCCGCCCGGTACGCGAACCGTCCCGAAGGTCACCTCGCCTGCCTCGGCATTGGTTTCCCAGAACAGCAGGGTGCCAATGGGATAGCCGCGCCACAGGCTGTCCAGCAGCTTGGCGGCGTCGCCCCTATCCCATTTGAGGCCACGCTGAAAGGAGGGAATGCGCATCCGGCCCCGCCGTAATTCCCCCAGCAGATCTTCCACCTTGAACGCCCGCGCCTCGGGGCGGCGATCAAGGGTTTCGACTGCATCTCTGGCTGTGGAGTCACGGTTATCGACCATGTTGACTTCGTTCTCCCAACTGGCACTCTTGCCCATTCCCACAGTTCTTTCTTACACGATCCTGCCGTCTTTCAGGGTCGGTCACGGACTCTTGAGTACTATGACGCAAGAAATGTCGCGAAAAACGAGATTTCTGTAGGTTCCTACGCAATATCATCTCGATGATCGGGCTGGGCAAGCATCCGCCATCTGATCTAAAAGCAGCTATTTGCTGCTTTCCTCTAGGAAGCGGTTGGCCAGCTAACGGACTAGAGTTGCTGACAGTTCGGAATCTTCCCCCGTGATATCCAGGAGGCCGCAGAAGATGGCGATGCCCGTGTCGCCCAGAGGGCGTAAGCACACCGGGGGGTACCAGCACTTGGTCCTCCCCCTAGCCACTTCAATCCGCCGAGGCCCCGGTCGGGAACGACACGCCTTTCAGGTAATTGGCCAGGGCCTTGACCTGTTGGCGCCATTGTTCCTCGTCCTGGTATTCCAGCTTGCGGATGTGCGGGTCGGCCTGGGCGCGCTCGATATAGCGCATCAGATGGGGCATGCGGGCGCGGCGCGCCTCTTCGTTCTGGCCCAGATTATAGGCGAAGCGTTCGAGGAAGCGGGTGGTGATGCGCGGGAAGACCCGGTGCAGCATGAGGATGAAGAAATCGTGCCATTCATCGGGGAAGTCGGCCAGGCCCTTCAGCAGCATGTCGCGCAAGGCGCCTTCGCGCGCCTGTTGCTGGAACACGCGGGGGTCCCATTCCTGCTCATACAAGGTGTGGCAGGCCTGCCAGAAGGTGCCGAGGTCGGGCCACCAGTCGCGGCTGGCTGACAGCAGCGAGCGGAACAGCAGGATTTCCCCATTGCCGATATGCGGCAGGTCATAGGCCTCGGGCGCGGGCGGGGTCAGCAGGTCTCGCAATTCCTTGGTTTCCGGCTTGATCTTCATCACCTTGTCGTCGCCGCGCGCTTCGGCCACCAGCATCAGATCGTTCCAGGCGGTGTTCCAGGTCAGTTCCAGCAGCCGTTTCATGCTGTCGTTGATGTGGTCCCAGAAGCTGTCGGTGGTGGTGTGGGCCACGTCGATATTGCTGGCCAGCAACCGTAACTGACGGCTGCTGCGGATTTTCGGATAGATCAGCCGGGCCACCGCCAGCTTGAAGCGCTGGGCGAAGGCCGGCGACAGCAGGAAGGGCGGCGGCAACGGGCGGTTGACCGCCGGATTGTGCTTTTGGAAGAAGGCCAGCACCCGCTCGACCCGCGCATTCAGGGCGGCCAGACACAAAGCGTCGAAATCGGGGAAGCCGCCATGGGCGGCGGGCGGCGCCGGCTGGGGATAGTCGATGTGCTTCAACAGATGGGCCAGATTGGGCGGCAGGCTGTATTCCAGGTCGGTCTTGCGGTCGTCGTCGGTTGCCGGCGGGATGTCGATTTCCAGCAATTGCGCCGCCGCCTGTTCGCGCAAGGCGGGATCGGATTCCAGCCTTGGCACCCTTCGTTCCGTCGCCGCCTGCAAGATGGCGACGCAATCGGCGGCGGCCAGCCGGGTCTGGTGGCGCAAATCCTTCTCGGCGGCGTCGAAGGGCAGGTCGCCCACCACTTGGCCCAGCAGGATGGAAAGCTGGTCCAGCAAGTCCCCCTCGTCGGTGCGGCGCAAAATCTGGGTCAGCGCCACATAGGATTGCTCCATCAATTCGACCGGATCGTCGATCAGGGCGATGGTGGCGGCAAGACGAGTGAAATCCGACGGCTGATCCGTCATGTGTTGAGCTTTCGGTTGCGAACCCCGGATCAATATAGACCGGCAGGGGACAATAAAAAACCCCGGAGCACTGGGGTGCTCCCCCCTCCGGGAGGAAATGAAAAAAACCCCGGAGCACTGGGGTGCTCCCCCTCCGGGAGGAAATGAAAAAAAACCCCGGAGCACTGGGGTGCTCCGGGGCTTAGGCGATCCGAACCGGGACAGCAGGTTACCGGGTCAGATCGAAGGAAATGTCCGTGTTGTCGGCGATCTCGAACACGCGGTCGAGGATTTCGACCAGAACCCGCAGCGCCCCTTGGTAGCCGAAGGTGGGGAAGCGGTGGTGGTGGTGACGGTCGAAGATCGGGAAGGTCAGACGGATCAGCGGAATGCCGGTGTCCTTTTCCAGATACTTGCCGTAGGACGAACCGATGATGAAATCGGTCGGCTCGGTGAACAGCAGCGAGCGCAGGTGCCACAGATCCTTGCCGGCCCACACCTGACCCGAGGCGCCGAAGGGCGAGGAGGCCAGCAGGGCCTTGGCCTTGGCTTCCCATTCCTTGCCGCCGTTGGTGGCGAGGACGTGGGTCGGCTCGGCGCCCATTTCCATCAGGAAGGCGGACATGGCCAAGGTGAAGTCGGGGTCGCCGAAGACGGCGAACTTCTTGCCATGCAGCCAGGCCTGGCTGTCGGTGATGGCGTCGACCAGACGACCGCGTTCCTTTTCGATGGAGGCGGGAATGGCCTTGCCGGTCAGTTCCGAGACCTTCATCAGGAAGGAATCGGTGGCGCCGATGCCCATGGGGTAGTTGAAGGCAACGGTCTGCTGACCCTTGGTCGCCACGTATTCCAGGGTCTTCAGGCTGCAGAATTCCTGCAGGCCGATGGTGGCCTTGGCATTGATGGCGGCGCGGGTGTCGTCCAGCGTGGTGCCGCCGTCATACATGCGGTATTCGCCGTCCGACGGGGTGTCGTAGACGTCGGAAACATCGCCGAGGAAGGTGTAGTCGACGCCCATGGTGTCGAGGTAACGCTTGATCTCGCGGTTGTTGGCGACCGCATAGCCGTCGAAACCGGGGATGATGTTGATCTTTTCGCCGGCGGTGGCGGTCAGCTGCGCTTCACGATCCCAGAAGTAGTTGAGAATGCCCTTCATCTGGTTGTCGTAGCCGGTGGTGTGGCTGCCGACGAAAGACGGGGTGTGGGCGAAGGGAACCGGGAAATCAGCCGGAACCGATTCCTTTTCCTTGGCGGTGGCGATGAACGCCGACAGATCGTCGCCGATGACTTCGGCCATGCAGGTGGTCGAGACCACGATCATCTTCGGCTTATAGAGCGTATAGGCGTTCTGCAGGCCTTCGACGATGTTGGACAGACCGCCGAACACGGCGGCGTCCTCGGTCATCGAGTCGGCGACGATCGGCACCGCTTCCTTGAAGTGGCGGGCCAGATGCGAACGGAAATAAGCGACGCAGCCTTGCGAACCATGCACGTAGGGCAGGGTACCTTCAAAACCGGCGGCCACGAACACCGCGCCCAGCGGCTGGCAGGCCTTGGCCGGGTTGATGGTGGCGATTTCACGGGCGAAGTTCTTTTCGCGGTATTCCCAGGTCTTGGTGTATTCGGCCTGGGCGTCCACGGCTTCGTCGGTGGGCCGGCACTCGAACTGAGCCTTCTTGGAGGCGAACAGTTCCAGGTATTCCGGTTCCTTGAACAAGGAAATGTGGTCTTTGACCTTGTCAGCGCTCTGCGGCATGGCAGTTCTCCTTCAGCCTCCTCGCGCCCCCGTTTTGTGGGCGTCACGCGAGGAGGTGTTGTGACATCAGAAAATGTAAGGCTTTACAGTTGGTTGGCGCTTACGCGGCCTTCCACGGAGCCTTGAACTTCGACCAGATCGGGCTGTTGATGGCCAGGTCCATATCGCGAGCGAAAATGGCGAAGCCGTCATAACCGTGATACGGGCCGGAATAGTCCCACGAGTGCATCTGGCGGAAGGGCACGCCCATCTTTTGGGTGGCGTACTTTTCCTTGATGCCGGAACCGACCAGGTCGGGGCGGATCTTTTCGATGAACTTCTCAAGCTCGTAGCCCGAGACATCGTCATAGATCAGCGTGCCTTCCTTGACGTAATCGGTGGTGCGCTGATAGTCGTCGTTGTGGCCGAATTCATAGCCGGTGCCGACGATGGTCATGCCCAGATCGTCATAGGCGTTGGCGACGTGACGGGGGCGCAGACCACCCACGTACAGCATGACCTTCTTGCCTTCCAGACGGGGCTTGAACTTGGCCAGGATATCGGCGACCAGGCCTTCGTACTTGGCGATAACCTTCTCGGCATTGGCCTGGATGGTCTCGTCGAACTGCGAGGCGATCTTGCGCAAGGACTTGGCGATCTGGCTGGGGCCGAAGAAGTTATATTCCACCCACGGAATGTTGTACTTCTCTTCCATGTGACGGCAGATGTAGTTCATCGACCGATAGCAGTGGATCAGGTTCAGCTTGGCCTTGGGGGCGCGTTCCATTTCCGCCAAGGTGGCGTCGCCCGACCACATGCCGACCACACGCAGGCCCATTTCTTCCAGCAGACGGCGGGAAGGCCAGGCGTCGCCGCCGATGTTGTAGTCGGCGATCAGGTTGACGTCATAGGGGCCGGTTTCCCACTCGGGCTTCGACTTCTCGAACACCCAATCGCGGATGGCGTCGTTGGCGATGTGGTGGCCCAGCGACTGGGACACGCCGCGGAAGCCTTCGCACCGCACCGGAACGATGGTCTTGCCGGTTTCCTTGTGCTTCTTCTTGGCGACGGCTTCGATGTCGTCACCGATCAGGCCGATCGGGCATTCGGACTGGATCGAGATACCCTTGTTGAGCGGGAACAGGTCGTTCAACTCGTCGATCATCTTGTCCAGGTTCTTGTCGCCACCGAAAACGATGTCGCGTTCCTGGAAGTCCGAGGTGATCTGCATGGTCACGAAGCTGTCGATGCCGACCGTGCCATTGAAGTAGTTGCGACGCTGGGACCAGGAATAGTGACCGCAGCCGACCGGACCGTGGGAGATGTGGAGCATGTCCTTGACCGGACCCCACACCACACCCTTGGAACCGGCATAGGCGCAACCACGGATGGTCATCACACCGGGAACGGATTTGACGTTGGACTTGACGCCGCAGCTGGAGGCGCCGGCATCGTCGGTCTTCTTGACGTTGAGGTGACGGCCACGCTTCTTGGCGGCCTTCTCGGGATACTGCTCGAGGACTTCCTTGATCAGGGCCTCATTGAAAGCAGCGTCGGGTGCGTTGTCGAGGCTCATGCCCCATCTCCTTATCCTGGTTTTCGCATCCCCCGCCGCCGCCATACGAGCGGCGGGGGTAACGATAAAAGCTGGTCAGTGGCCAGTTATCAGCCGCACAGGCTCTTTTCCTTGGCCTCGAGCTCGGCCAGGGCAGCTTCGTCGGACTTCATGATGCCGAATTCCAGCAGCATGTCTTCCAGCTCTTCCATGGTGATCGGGGTCGGGATGGTGCCCTTGCCGGCATTGGCATGGATCTTGGTGGCGAGCTGGCGGTATTCACTGGCCTGCTTCGAGTCCGGAGCGTACTGGATGACGGTCTGGCGACGCAGCTCCGCGTGCTGCACACCGTTGTCGCGCGGCACGAAGTGGATCAACTGAGTGTTCAGCTTGGCAGCCAGGCTCTCGGACAGATCGATTTCGCGGTCGGTCTGGCGTTCGTTGCAGATCAGGCCGCCGAGGCGGACGCCGCCGGAACCGGCATACTTCAAGATGCCCTTGGCGATGTTGTTGGCGGCGAACAGCGCCAACGTCGTCATAGGCGCCGTTTTCTTCCAGGAAGTTGATGGCGGTGATGACGCCGCGACCGGCGCAGCCGACGCCCGGCTCGGGGCCACCGGCTTCGGTGCACTTGATGCCCTTGTAGCCGATCTTCATCACGTCTTCGAGTTCCAGGTCTTCGACCGAACCGGCCTTGGCGGCCAGATGCAGCACGGTGTCCTGCAGCTTGCAGTTCAGGATCAGACGGGTCGAGTCGGCCTTGGGGTCGCAGCCGACGATCAGGATCTTTTGATCCATTTCGACCAGAGCGGCCAGGGTGTTCTGGGAGGTGGTGGACTTGCCGATACCGCCCTTACCGTAGAAAGCGATCTGACGAGGCATATTGATGTTCCTTTCGCTGGTCTAGCCTTCAATGGGTCGGCGGGGGCATCGGCCGCCGCCTCTGATCCCATAGAGGCAATGGGCGTGCCAACTTTCAGAAACAATGAAAAAATATGAAAAAACAAAGGCTTATATTGTGCTTCGGGGGTGTCTGGGGGGCTGTCGGGAAGCCTACACGCTGTCGTAAGCCTCACATTCGTCGTCGCAGTGTCGGTGGGGGCGGTGGGGCTTGGCGGCCAAAGGCACATTTATTGCATGGATTTTGCCGACAGGATGGGAGTAGGTGGGCGTGTCATCCAGGGAAAAGCACGGTTTCGGACAGTCGACCAACCTTGTGGGGGTGCCCACCGCGTTGCTGGGTTGCCGTGAATTCAACGCTCATCCGGTGGAATTGCACATTTCCGGTGCACGCGAGATGAACAAGACTTTGTTCGAGATGCTCTCGCATGCCCCCGATCTGGCCGATGCCGGCCTGGCGTTTCACTCTTATATGAACGCCATGTTCGGCATCGACCCGGAACAGCGCGAGGACGGTGCCCTGGCCCGGCGTTTCCGCGCCTCGTTCCTGCGTCTGCTCAAGGGTTGGGGCTATGACAGCAACGGCCCCGAAGGGGCGGTGCTGAAGGGTTGGGTGCAAAGCCGCTTCGGTCTGTTCCCCACCTTCCATAAGCAGGTGATCGACCGCCTGACCGGGCCGGTATGGACGGCTTATGTGGAAGAGAAGATGTCGTCGCGCTTCCACAACAATTCCATCCATACCCAATTGGACATGCTGTATGAATTCTGCCAATGGGCGCTGGCCGCTTTCGTGGCCCCGGGCAAGACCCATCTGACCCTGTACCGGGGCACCAATTCCTTTGACGAGCATCAGATCGTCGAACGCCTCGACCGCCGCCGGGTGGTGATGCGCATCAACAATCTGGCGTCGTTTTCCGAAGATCGCGATGTGGCCGGCTGTTTCGGTGACATCATCGTCACCGCCCATGTTCCGGTGGTGAAAGTCGTCTTTTTCAACACGCTTCTGCCCATCCACCCGTTGAAGGGCGAAGGCGAATATCTGGTCATCGGCGGTGAATACCTGGCCGATGCCAGCTATCTTTAGGAAAGAGTGTTCGCATGGAACAAAACATTCCCTTGCTGGACCGGGCCTTGGGCGCCTATTTCGGCCTAGCCGTCGGCGACGCCCTGGGGGCCACCGTCGAGTTCCTGACCCGCGGCGAAATTCAAAGCCAGTATGGCGTCCATCGCAAGATGGTCGGCGGCGGCTGGCTGCATCTGGCCCCCGGCCAGATCACCGACGACACCGAGATGTCCCTGGCCCTGGGCCGCTCGCTGGCCCGCATGGGCCGGTTCGACGCCGTCGAGGCGTGCGAGGAATTCGCCGCCTGGCTGAAGACCGGACCGGTGGATATCGGCAATACCTGTCGGCGCGGCATCCGCCGTTACATGATCCATGGCAGCGTCGACGGCCCCTATTGCGACGGTGATGCCGGCAATGGCGCCGCCATGCGGGTTCTGCCCATGGCCCTGGCGACCTTGAGCCAACCCGACCGGGTCGAGCCGTGGACGCTGGCGCAATGTCACATCACCCACAATCATCCTTTGTCGGACCACGCCTCGCTGACCATGGTGCGCATGGTCCAGGCGCTGCTCAACGGCGAGGGCATGAAAGGGGCCAGGGCCATCGCCACCGCCTTGGTGGACAGGCACAAATGCTTCCGCTTCGAGGTGTTCAAGGGCCAGAGCACGGCCTATATCGTCGACACCATGCAGACGGTGCTGCACTTCTATTTCGTCACCGATTCGTTTCAGGATTGTCTGATTCAGACCGTCAACCAAGGCGGCGACGCCGACACCACCGGGGCCATGGTCGGCATGCTGGCCGGTGCCTGCTACGGCCTGTCGGCCATTCCCAAGGCGTGGCTGAACAAGCTGGACAAGGCGGTGGCCGAGGAAATCAGGGCGCAGGTGCCGAAATTATTGGCGATCGGGGCATAGTGTGTTGAATGCCTGAGGGGGGCAGGATAAGAACAGGCATTCGTCCGGTGCCGAAGCGCTTGTGCGCGACGGAGAATCGGGAACGCGGTGCGAATCCGCGACGTGCCCAACGCTGTATGGGGGACCGATCGACATACGCCACTGGTTTTGGCCGGGAAGGCGTCGCATCGGGAGGAGCCCAAGTCAGAAGACCGGCCGGGCGAGGATGATCCCCCGGTATGGACGGCCAGGGGGATTGCCGCCATCCAAGGGGACTTCCGATGGTTACAAATAATGATCTTTTGCCTGCCGCCGCCTTGCCCACGCCCGAACGCGAGGGTGTTTACCGGGCCATCCTCACCCGCCGCGACACCCGTGGCGAGTTTCTGCCCGACCCCATTGCCGACGACGTTTTGAGCCGCGTCCTGATTGCCGCCCATCATGCTCCCTCGGTCGGCTTCATGCAGCCGTGGAGCTTTGTCGTCGTCCGCGACCAGACGGTGCGCCGCCGCGTTCATGACGCCTTTCAGGTCGCTCATGCCGAGGCGGCGATGATGTTTCCCGCCGACAAGCAGGATTTCTACCGTTCGCTCAAGCTGGAAGGGATCATGGAGGCGCCGGTCAACATCTGCATCACCTGCGACCGTGATCGGGCTGGGGCGGTGGTGATCGGCCGCACTCATATCCGCACCATGGATTTGTACAGCAGCGTCTGTGCCGTGCAGAATCTATGGCTGGCGGCTCGGGCCGAGGGTTTGGGCGTGGGCTGGGTCAGCATCTTTGACAATGCCGTGGTGCAGCAGGCGCTGGACATTCCCGCCGGTATCGTCCCGGTGGCATATCTGTGCCTGGGCAAGGTGCGGGGTTACCATGCCCAGCCGGAACTGCAAGCCGCCGGTTGGCGACCGCGTCTGCCTTTGGCCGATTTGATCCATTTCGACCAATGGGGACGTCAGGGCCAGGACGGTCATCTTCTTGACGTCGTTCGTCGTGATCAGGCTGCCGTCGCCGCCGGCACCTTCGCGCCGTGATCTCAAGGGCGGTGGTGCCGGGGAGCCGGCATCGCCGCCTTTGTTCTCATCCGCACTTTTGTGCGTGATCGTGCTTGGGGCAGCCCTCACCGATGCCGGCGGCACCATCAAGGCCGATCCAGGCGGCGACCTTGGCTTCGTCCCAGCCGACCATGCGTTGGTCGCCCACCTGCATGAGCGGGCGGCGGATCAGCAGGTGGTCGTCCAGCAGCACTTCCAGCGCCTTGCTCGGTCCCAGCTTTTCCGGGACGATTTGCCCCGACTTCACCTTGGGGGCGGCGCGGTTGAACCAGTCCGCCGTCGGCAAGGGGGCCAGGAAGGCCAGCAACTCGGCCCCCGACCATGGATGCGACAATAAATCGCGCACCACCAGTTCATGTCCCGAATCGGACAATGTCTTCTTTTGCCGGGCATTGCCGCCGCAACCGGGCTTTTCGTAGAATACCACCCGCACCATGTCATCCTCCCGTGCTCAGGAAAAAGGGGGCGTCCCTAAGGACGCCCCCCGTACCGATCTGCGTGCTTCCGCCATCAACGCCGCAGATCGATCTCGACACCGGCCTCGCCGGAGAATTCCACCAGGATGTCTTCATCCCGCACGATGTACTGGCAAGCCAGACGGTAGGGCGGGGGCATGTCCTCGACCTCGCTCTTGGCCAGCAATTCCTTGGTCAGCTTGCCGTTCACCGACAGGGTCAGCTTTTCCTTGTCGGTCAGGGCGATGGCCTTGGGGGCGTTGTCGCCCAGATAGGTCACCTTGATCAGGCAGGAGCCGCACTCGCCGTCCTGGCACTGGAACGGGATCTTGATGTTATTGGCCTTGGCCACGGCCAGAAGGGTGCCGTTATCGCCGGCGACGGCGTAAACGGTGATGTTCTTTTCCAGGGTCGGACCGCTGAAGGTTACATTGGCCATCTTGGGATGCTCCTTGGGGATTACTTGAGGTTCACAAGACTGGGGCGGTTGCCGCCAGTACCTCGGCCGCCTGGGCCAAGGGCATGGAGATGGGCGTGATGTTCTCGTTCTCCATGAACTTCTTCTCGTTGGGCGACAGGTCTTCCACCGGCACGATGGCGTAGCGCGGCCCCTTGGAATGCTTGGTCAGGCAGCGGGCGAAGGTGCGCAAAATCTGGTCGTAGAAGCGGCAGCCGATGAAGACGAAGCCCATATCGGCACGCCTGAGCTTCACCGTGTCCGGGATCGGGGTCTGGATATCGATATCGGTGAGCACTTCCACATAATCGGCATCCGAGGCCAGGACGTCGCCCGCCGGCTGCGCCGCGCCGTGCGGCTTGTAAAGGATGGTGCCGGCCTTGGCCGCCTCGTCATAGGTCAGTTCGCTGCCGTCGGGGGCATAGGCCCGGTACCAGGGGGCGTCGCCGGTGCGGCGCGCCTTCGACGTGCCCTGCATCAGCGCCCAATCCGAGCGGATGGCGGCCAAAGCCTGGGCCATGGTGCCGTCATACCAAGTGTCGATGATCAAGGGCAGCTGGGTGCGCCCGGCCAGCCAGCGATGCAGCAGACTGGGTTCGGGCACCGGCTTGAAGATTTCCAGCATCAGCTTGTCCAGCGTCATGCGATGGCGGAAGGTCTCGATATACTGGGCGGTGTGCCACATATTGTTGCGGATGCGACCGGGGACGGCGACCCGCTTGGACAGGCGCTGCGACAATTCGCGGGCCCCGGTGGGTACCGGCCAGGGTTCGGCGGTCAGCGTCAGCACGTCCGGCCCCAGGAAGGGCACGAGCTGCCCCGCCGCGATTCTCCGGCCAAGATCGGCGACGATTTCATGCGGTTGGGCAGTGGCGTTCATGGCGTCAATCCTCGTCGTCGGCGAGCTTGCGGGCTTCGACGGTGATCGGCAGCGGCGTGTCGGCGGGCATGTCGGGCATCTGGAACGACCAGCCGTTGCCGATCTTGATGACACCGCCCCAGATGCCGGGCTTTTCGCTTTCGATCACTTTTTCTTCCAGATCCTTTTTCGGGACATAGATTTCGTAGTAATCGGCAACCTTGCGCAGGGTGACCTTCATTGCGGTTGCTCCAGGCTTTCGATTTCATGCGTGCGCATGCCGACCAGCATGCCGCGATCGACGAAGTCGATGGCGTAGACGTAGAAGCGGTTGAGATAAGTCCCCACCGATTTCACATAGCCCACGTCACCACGGTGGATGAGAAACTCTCCCATGGCGAGGCCGGGATAGGTGCCGTCATTGCGGATCTCGCGGATGGCGTGCACCTTGTCCCCCGGCTCGAAGGCCGGGGCTCCGTACAATTCGCTGGCTTCGGCTTCGACCATGGGAGCCTCTCTTTACGGGCGGTTACGCCTTGACGATCAGGCGATTACGCCTTGACGATGCAGTTTTCCACCGGGCAGACGGCGATGCACTTGGGGTCGTCGCCGTCGCATTCGCTGCAGGCGCTGGCCTTGATGACATAGGTCTCGCCCTTCATGGCGATGGCGGCGTTGGGGCACTCGAATTCGCAAGCGCCGCAGGCGGAGCAGGTGGAGGTGGTGATCTTCAGAGCCATGGCGGTTCTCCTTGGTTAAAAAGTCAGGCAATGGACCCATAAGCGACGCTGGTGGCGTTGATTTCGGCGTACCAGCGGGCAATGGCGGTTTCGATGTATTCAAACGGATAGGCGTCGATGGCGGTGATGCCGGCGGCGGCCAGATCCTTTTTCGGGCACGATCCGATCTTGGACACGAACACCGCTTCGATGCCGGCCAGGGTCGGGATCAGGTTGTCTTCCAGCACGTCGTCGTCGCCCCAACCGCCTTGGCAGTAATTGTCCACCTTGCGGTGACCGACGAAACGCACGCCGTCATGGTCGACTTCGTAGACCTGGAACTCGCTGGCGTGGCCGAAATGCTGGTTGACGCGTCCGCCGCCCTTGGTGGCGACGGCGACCAGGCGAGCCGGCGCGGCGGTGAGGGACAGGGCGTCCTCGGCGATGGCGACGGCGGCGTTGCGGTCGGCGCGTTCGCGCTCGACCACTTCACGGTAAAGCCGGCGGGCCTCGGGGTCGTATTCGACCTCGGCATCGATCTTGTCCATGGTGAAGTCCTGCGACAGATCTTCACCCAGCATGCCGACCGCGTCGGCGCGGCACTGGCGGCAATGGCGCATCAGATTGGCGCCGCCGGCCAGCTTGTCCTGCAAATCCTTCAACTCCGCCGCGCTCGGCCCGCGCTGGCCGGTCAGGCCGTAATGGGTGCCGTGGGCAGCGTCCGAGATCAGCGGCATGACGTTGTGCAGGAAGGCGCCGCGCGCCTTGATGGCGGCGTTGACCTCCAGCAGGTGCTGGTCATTGACGCCCGGGATCATCACCGAGTTGACCTTGACCAGGATGTTCTTGGACGCCAGCGCTTCCAGGCTTTCCATCTGCCGCTCGTGCAGGATCTGGGATGCGTCCAGGCCGGTGTAGCGCTTGCCGTTATGATAGATCCACGGATAGATCAGGGTGCCGATCTCGGGATCGACCATGTTGATGGTGACGGTGACGTGGTCGATGTTGTGGTCGGCCAGGGCGTCGATATGGTCGGGCAGGGCCAGACCGTTGGTGGAGACGCAGAATTTCAGGTCGGGCAGGCGCTTTTCCACCTGGCGGAAGGTCTCGAAGGTCTTGCGCCAGTCGAACATGGAATCACCGGGACCGGCGATGCCCAGCACCGACAATTGCGGCACCTTGTTGGCCACCGCGACCACCTTCAAGGCAGCCTGTTCAGGATTCATGCGCTCGGAGGTGACGCCGGGACGCGATTCGTTGGAACAGTCGTATTTGCGATTGCAATAATTGCACTGGATATTGCAGGCCGGCGCCACCGCCACATGCATGCGGGCGAAATAGTGGTGGGCCTCTTCCGAATAGCACGGATGGTCCTTGATCTTGTTCCACACATGCTCGGGCATCTCGCCTTGGCCGGCGCTGCTGCCGCACGACGACTTGGTGGAACAGCCGCTGGCCTGGGGCTGGGCTTCACCACGCTTGGTGATGCTTTGCAGGGAAACGATGTTGGACACCGGCAGCCTCCAATTCAGGGGTCTCTGAATTATGGTACTGCAACTGCGATGCCAACTTTGGAATGGCGGAAAATATAGGGTTTCACGGCTTTTGTCGGTTGTCGCATCCCCGACAGCGGCGTCAGGGATGCGACAGACGGGGGGCAAAAGGTCGGAATTGGCGCCAAGATGAGTGGTGTTGCCGCAATGCGACCACTCCGCCAGGGCGCAGGATCGTCAGGCAACGCGCCCTTGGCTACAACTGCCTGATCTCGATGTCGTATTTTTTCAGGGCATAGCCGATCTGGCGCGGCGTCAGCCCGAGCAGGCGGGCGGCCTTGGCTTGGACCCAGCCGCAGCGCTCCATGGCCTGGACCAGGCGCGAGCGTTCGTCCAGGCTGTCCAGATCAACCTCGGGCACTGGTTCCGCCGGCGCCATCGGCGCACTGACGGACGGCGGCGGCGCGGCGGCGACTTCGCGCACCGGCAGGGTGGGGACCGGCACCAGATGGCTGGCCGCCTGACCCTGGCCCACCTTGCCGTCCCATAGGGTCGAGGACAGGCACAGATCGCGCCGGCACGACAGGTCGATCTCGTCGATGACGTCGCCTTGGGCCATGGTGGCGGTGCGATAGATGCAGTTTTCCAACTCGCGCACATTGCCGGGGAAGTTGCAGCGTTGCAGGGTCTGCAAGGCCTTGGACGTGATGCCGACCTTGCGGCCGTTTTCCTGGTTGAACTGCTTGAGGAAATGGTCGGCCAGCAGCGCCACGTCACCGTGACGTTCGCGCAAGGGCGGCAGGAAGATGGGGACGACGTTCAGGCGGAAATACAGATCGGCGCGGAACTCGCCCTTGGTCACCGCCATTTCCAGATTGCGGTTGGTGGCGGCGACCAGACGGACGTCGACCTTGATGGTCTTGGCCCCGCCGACCCGCTCGAATTCGCCCTCTTGCAGCACGCGCAGCAGCTTGGACTGGAAATTGGCGGAAATCTCGCCGATCTCGTCCAGGAACAGGGTGCCGCCATTGGCCAGCTCGAAACGGCCCTTGCGGTCGGCGACGGCGCCGGTGAAGGCGCCCTTTTCATGGCCGAACAATTCCGATTCCAGCACACTTTCGGAAAGCGCGGCGCAGTTGACCTTGACGAAGGGCTTGTCGGTGCGCTTGGACAGCATATGGACGGCGTGGGCGATCATTTCCTTACCGGTGCCGCTTTCGCCGCGCAGCAGCACGGTGGCCTTGGTCGGTGCCGCCTGCTGCACCTGGGCGAACACCCGGGCCATGGCCTCGGACGAGCCGACGATGTCTTCCAACCCGGCGGTGCGCGCCGCCGCCGGCTTGATCTTGATCACCTGTTTTTGCAGCCGCGCATTGTCTTCCATCAGCTGTTCACGGTCGGCCAGCACCTTGCGGTACAGGCCCACCGTCTGACCGATCAGGGTGCCGACCATGGTCAGGAAGCGGATGTCGTGCTGAAAGCCGCGATGGGCACCGCTTTCGCGCCCGCGCACCACCGAAAGGGTGCCGAAGGGCTTGTCGTTGGTCTTCACCGGCACGCAGAGAAAGGCCAGGGAATCGTCGTCGGGATCCAGGAACTCGGCGATGTAATCGGCCAGGGCCGGGTCGCCGACGGCGCTGGGCACCACCATGGGCATGGAACCTTCCAGCACCGGGCGGATGGCCTGCATGGGGTATTTCAGGGCGCCGTCGCGGGCCTCGCGCAAGCTCATGCCGGTGACGGCGGCCAGCACCTGTTCACCGGTGCCGTCATCCAAGGTGACGACGCCGTGGCGCATTTGCAGATAGGACGACAGGATGTTCAAGACGTCGTGCAGCGCCCGGTCCAGGTCGAAGGTCGAGCCCAGCAGCTTGCCGATTTCGTAGATGCCGATCAGCTGTGCTTCGCTGTCTTCGTTGCGGCTTTTGTTCAAGCTGCCCATGTGCCGAACCCCATTCTCGACCGTGCCTTTAAAAGAGGCGGCGTGGCCGTGCGTCTATTTTTTAGACTTTAGCTCTGTCTGAACGCATTCGTCCAGTGTCGGCAATCCGACAAATGCTGCAAATGCGAAGGACGCCCATGCATTAAATGCACATGGGCGCCATCTTCGGGCAGCACAAGGGGCGGCTGGGGGGAAAGATTTTGGCGCCGCCCCCACTTGCCGAGTGAGGCAAGCAGGGGAATGCCGATATCAAGCAGCCAGACGTTGGATCCAGCGTTGGATGGCTTCCACGTGCTCGGCTTCCTCGTCGGTGAATTCCTGCGCCATGGCGCGGATTTCCGGGTCGGTGGTGGTGTCGAGCACGTTCTTATAGAACTCGTAGCCGCGCAGTTCGGCTTCAAGCGCCAGACGCATGGCCTCCTGCACCCCCATCAGCGGATCGGCGCCCCAGATGGCGGCAGCTTCCGGGCTTTCCATTTCCGGCCATTTGAAGTCGTCGGGGCTCATGACCGGCAGGTCGTGATAGCCGCAGCGTTCCTTGGCCTGCTGGTAATGCATCTGCGAATAATGCGCCATCTGGGCGAAGAATTCGTGCACTTCCTTATTGCCGTGGGTCTTGGCGGATTCGGCCAGTTCCTTGAAGCGCAGCACCGCTTCTTGTTCCAGCCGGGCCGCGTAGGCCAGGAATTCGTCAACTGATTCCATCGTGATGATCCTCAGCCGAACTTGAACAAAATGCCGTAACCGCCGCGCGGATAATTCCACTCGATGTCGCCGGTGGCGGCACAGACGATGCGGCAGGTGCCGCATTCCAGGCAGCCGTCGGGGGCGATTTCCACCTGTCCGGTCTCGGTGCGGCTGTAGCAGCCGGCGGGGCAGATCTTGACCAGCGAGGCCAGGGCCTCGGAGGGCAGGGTGTGCGGCTTGACGCTGATATGGGGACGGCCTTCGTCGACCATGTAGCGGTTCTGGTAGAGCTTTTCTTCTACCTTGATGTGGATCTCTTGCATGAGAGTTCTCCTGAAAGCTCGGGCCCGGGCGACCACGCACCCGGGCCCTTGACGATTACCGGAAGGCGCGGGCCAGGTTGAAGACGTCGCCGAGCAGGCCGCCCAGACGGCGGGTCGAGCGGAAGGCCTTGGTGATCTTCTTTTCCTTGGACCGCTTGTCCTCGCCATCCACGCGCAGCATGGTTTCGGCGGCCTGCGACAGCAGGCGCGGATAATCGGTGAAGAAGTGCTTGTTGTTGTGCAGCACCTTGGGCAGGCGCCGGTACTTGTGCAAATCCTTGATCACGAAGCTGTCTTCCAGGGCCTTCTTGTAGGCGACCAGCACCGACGACACCATGGGCTTGCCGGCCTTCTTGGCGTTGATGACCGTCTCGGCGGCGAGACGGCCCGAGGTCATGGCCATGTTCGAGCCTTCGCGGTGGACGGCGTTGACGAACTGGGCGGCGTCGCCGACGATCATCCAGCCGTCGCCGAAAAGCTGCGGCACGGCGTTCAAGCCGCCTTCGGGGATCAGGTGGGCGGCGTATTCCTTGACCTCCGACCCGGCCAGCAGCGGCTTGATCGACGGATGGTTCTTGAACTTCTCCAAGAGGAAGGCCGGGCGGACCTGGGCTTCGGTGAAGTCCGAGACCAGACAGCCGATGCCGACCGCGATGCTTTCCTTGTTGGTGTAGAGGAAGGCGGTGCCGACCATGCCCACCGTGACCGAGCCGGCCACTTCGATGACCACACCTTCTTCCTCGCCGATGTTGAAGCGGCTTTCGATGACGTCCTGGGGCAGGAAGTGCATTTCCTTGACCGCCAGGGCGACGGCGTCGGGGGTGACTTCCTTCTTGATGCCCGAGCGGCTGGCCACCAGGGCGTTGACGCCGTCGGCCATCACCACCACGTCGGCATAGATGTCGCCGTCTTCACGGTCGGTGCGCACACCGATGACCTTGCCCTTATCGTCCTTGATCAATTCGGTGACGGTGGTTTCGCACACCACCAGGGCGCCGGCCTCGCGCACCTTGCGGTTGAACCATTTGTCGAACTGGGCGCGGATGATGGTGTAGCGGTTGGGCCGCTCCTCGTTGAAGGCGTCCGAGCGGTAATGGCCGCCCACATGGGCCTTGTCGTCCAGGATCCACATGCGCTGCTCGACGATGTGGCGTTCCAAGGGCGCATCCTCGCGGAAATCGGGGATGATGCGTTCCAGGGCGTCGGCGTACAGGATGGCGCCCTGCACGTTCTTGGAGCCGGAATATTCGCCGCGTTCGATTTGCAGCACGTTCAAGCCGGCCTTGGCCATGACATAGGCGCAGGCATTGCCGGACGGGCCGGCTCCGATCACGATGGCGTCGAAAGTCTCACTCATGGTCAAAGCCTCCTTCAGCCGGCAAGCCGGTTGACCGCCAGAATGCGGCGAAATGCCTCGGTCAGCGCCGGCAGGATCTGCAAGGCGTCGCCGACGATGCCCATATGGGCGAACTCGAAAATGGTGGCATTGGGGTCGGTGTTGATGGCCAGGATGATGTCCGAGCCCTCGACGCCGACACGATGCTGAATGGCCCCCGAAATGCCGGCGGCGATGTACAGGCGCGGACGGATGGTCTTGCCGGTCTGGCCGATCTGACGTTCCGCCGGCAGCCAGCCCTTTTGCACCACCGGGCGGGAACAGCCGTATTCGGCCCCCAAGACGGCGGCCAATTCGGTGACCAGCTTGAAGTTTTCCGGGCGCCCCAGACCCATGCCGCCGGCGACGACGATGTCGGCATAGGCCAGTTGGGCCTTGTCCATGTTGGCGTCGGCGATGAAGTCCAGGATCTTGGTGATGACGGACGATTCCTCCATCACCAGCGCGTGGCGGATGACCCGACCGCTGCGGCCTTCCTGCGCTTCCGGCATGGCCATGACGCGGGGGCGGATGGTGGCCATCTGCGGACGGAAGTTGAGGGTGTGGATGGTGCACAGCAGCGTGCCGCCGAAGGTCGGGCGGGTGGCGGCGAGCGAGCCTTCATGGTCGATGGCCAGCTCGGTGCAGTCGGCGGTCAGGCCGGTGGCCAAGGTGGTGGCGACGGTGCCGGCCAGATCGCGGCCCAGATTGGTGGCGCCCATCAGCAGGATTTCCGGCTTGTAGGTATTGACCAGATCGGTCATCGCCGCGGCATAGGGCTGGTTGCGGTAATCGGCCAATAACGGGTCTTCCATCAGATAGACCAGATCGGCGCCATAGGAGAAGGCTTCATCGACGGCCTTCCGGGCGGCTTCGCCGGGGCCGGCCAGCAGGGCGCCGGCCAGTTCGACGCCCAGCTTGTCGGCCAGCTTGCGGCCCTCGCCCAGCAATTCCCACGACACCGGGTGAACTTGCCCGCGTTCCATCTCGATCAGCACCCAGACGTGCTTGTAATCGCGGAACCGCTCGGGCAGTTCCTTCTTCATCCCGGCGCGGGAACCACCGGCAGCGGGGGCGGCAGCGGCAGCGGGAGCGGGAGCGGCTTTCTCGGTCATATCACTGTCTCCTTCAAGCCTGGGCCGCACGACCGACGAGGTCGGTATGCAGCTTGGGGGCGGCGGCGAAGAGGGCATCGACCGCGTCGTTGGCGATGTCGGTGGTGCTGCGGTTGGTGGTGTCGATCAGCTTGGCCTTGTCGGCGCGCGGCTTGGGGGCGAACACCTTCTTGACCACGGTGGGCGAACCCCTGAGGCCGCAGCGGGTGACGTCCTCGATGCCGGCGGCGGCGGCGTTCAGGGTCAGGATCGGCTCACGCGCGGCGCGCAGCACGTTGGGCATGGAACCGCGGCGAACGATGTTCGAGCCTTCCAGCATGGTGATCATGCACGGCAGCTTGGTCTTCAGCACCTGCACGCCGCCTTCGGCGCGGCGCTGCACGGTGATTTCGCGCGCCTTGGGGTCAAGCGCCTCGATCGAGGTGATATAGGTCAGCTGGTTCAGACCCAGGCGGCAGGCGATGCCGGGGCCGACCTGGGCGGTGTCGCCGTCGATGGTCTGCTTGCCGCAGAACACCAGATCGATGGGGCCTTCCTTCTCGGCGATCTTGGTGATCGCCATGGACAGCGAGAACGAGGTGGCCAAGGTGTCGGAGCCGGCGAAGAAACGGTCGGTCAGCAGTACCGCCTTGTCGGCGCCGATGCCCATGGCCTTGCGCAGGGCGTCCTCGGCCATGGGCGGACCCATGGTCAGCACGATCACCTTGCCGCCGGTCTGGTCGCGCAGCTGTAGCGCCGCTTCCAGCGAGAACAGGTCGTACGGATTGATGATGGTCGGCACGCCCTGGCGCATGATGGTGTTGGTGACGGGATGGACGCGAATTTGGGCGCTGTCCGGAACCTGCTTGATGCAAACAACGATATTCATGGCCGGGCTCCTTGGCGGAAAATCTGACTGTGCTTTTCGCAATCCGCGTGCCATTGCAGCAAAAACATAAAAATCAATGGCTTGTGTCGTTGTTTATAGGTATGTGATTGTCGCTCTTGCGACAACTCAGCCCTGTCTCGTCTTCAATGCGTCAAGCGAGATGAAACCCGGCGCCGGCGCCTGCTGGTCCTTGAACACCTTGAACAGCTTTTCATCGACGCCGCTGGTGGCGGCGAAATCGTCGTGGGCCTTTTTCAGGCAGGCGGCGCAGGCGGCTTTGCGGCTGTCCTCGGCCAGGGCTTCGACGCCATCCTGCTTCAGGTATTGCTGGAAGCGCTTGAGGATGTGCAGGCGGCTGACATTGATGATGCGCGGGTCGTAGGGCACGTCCAGCAGGGTGAAGAACTCTTCCGCTGCCGACAGGCCGCGCAACTGCTCAAGAATTCCGCTCATGGCGATGTCCCTTTTCCTGGTGGCGGGCGGCCTTGGCCGTCCTGATGCTTGGAAACGCAGCAAGGCGCGTGCCAGCTCAAGATGGAGGCAGTGCCTCGATTTTGGGCAAAAACCGTGTGTCGCATATACGACAGGGCTGTCGGGAATTGTCGGATCAGTCACTAAAAGCGCGGAAATCCGCCAAAGCGGATATCAACCGTAAAAACGGCACGGCTTTTGAATACGAAATGGCAGTTGGCCGGCGCCCTTGCCGGCGCTGTGACCCTTAATGACTAAAGGGGAAGACCGTGAAACTGATCATTGCCATCATCAAGCCGTTCAAGCTGGACGAAGTGCGCGAGGCGCTGACCCTGTTGGGCATCCAGGGCCTGACCGCCACCGAGGTCAAGGGTTTTGGCCGGCAGAAAGGCCAGACCGAGATCTATCGTGCTGCCGAATATGTCGTGAGCTTCGTGCCCAAGATCAAGATCGAGCTGGTGGTCAACGACGACGTGGTCGACCGCGCCGTCGAGGCCATCCAGGCCGCCGCCCGCACCGACAAGATCGGCGACGGCAAGATCTTCGTCATGGACGTGGCCCACGCGCTGCGCATCCGGACCGGCGAAGCCGATACCGAAGCCCTGTGATCCCTTCCGACCCAAGGACAATATCATGAGCGATCAACTCAAGAAGGTAATGGCCGGCGCCGGAATGGCGTTCGCCTCGATGTTTGTGGCCGGCGCGGCGCT
>VBWB01000032.1 GCA_006218045.1 Stygiobacter sp. | reverse complement strand
TGTCTGCCGTGCAGCCTCTCGACTGCAAAAAATCCCGGACAGCAGTGCGCGCAGGCGGGAATCCACGCCTCAGCACAGCATATCTTGCGGCTGGATCGTGATATTGCCCCCGCATGGACCCCCGCCTTCGCCGGGGTGACGGATCAAAGGGGGGGCAAACAGAGTTTTCTCGCAGCCGGCTAAACATAAAAGGGCCGCCCGAACACATCCGGGCGGCCCTTTTTCTTGGCATTGCAAGCCAAAAACCACGTCCTGATCAGGCCATGGCGCCGTGGCAATGCTTGAACTTCTTGCCCGATCCGCAGGGGCACGGCGCATTGCGCGGGGTGGCCGACCAAGTAGACGGATCATTGGGGTTGGTGGTCGGATGGCGCACGGTGGACAGCGACAGACCGGCCTGCTCGGCTTGGGCGGCGAAGGCCGGATCCTGGCGGCTTTCCTGCATCTGACGCGGGGGCTTTGGGGTCAGACTTTCCTGCACTTCGCTTTCCGACGGGCCGACGCGCAGTTCCACGTGGGCCAGCACGCTGGTCACCCGTTCCCGCAGATCGTTGAGCATCTGCTCGAACAGATTGAAGGCCTCACGCTTGTATTCGTTCAGCGGATCACGCTGACCATAGGCGCGCAGGCCGATGCCCTGGCGCAGATGATCCAGTTGCAGCAGGTGTTCCTTCCACGCCTGATCGAGAATCTGCAGCAGCAGGCTTTTTTCCACCATGCGCATGATCTCGGGCGTGTAATCCGCTGCCTTGGCCGCCATCTTGCGGTCGGCGGCATCGGTGACGCGGTGGCGGATTTCCTGGTCGGCGATGCCCTCTTCCTTGGCCCATTCGGCGATGGGCAGATCCAGATTGAACACCCGCAGCACTTCTTCATGCAGGGATGCGGTATCCCAATCCTCGGCATAGGCGCGTTCGGGAATGGCGCGGGCGACCAGTTCACCGATGACTTCATGGCGCATGGCGGCGACGTCGTCGGAGACGTCCTCCACCTGCATCAGTTCCTTGCGCTGCTCATAAATGACCTTGCGCTGGTCGTTCATGACGTCGTCGAACTTCAGCAGGTTCTTGCGCACGTCGAAATTGCGCGACTCGACCTTTTCCTGGGCCTTTTCCAGCGCCTTGTTGATCCAGGGGTGGATGATGGCCTCGCCATCCTTCAGCCCCAGCTTGCGCAGCATGCTGTCCATGCGCTCCGAGCCGAAGATGCGCATGAGGTCGTCTTCGAGGGACAGGAAGAACTTGGAGGCGCCGGGATCGCCCTGACGCCCGGAGCGCCCGCGCAATTGGTTGTCGATGCGACGGCTTTCATGACGTTCGGTGCCGATGACGTAAAGACCGCCGGCGGCCACGGCCTCGGCCTTGAAGGCCTCGATCTCGGCCTCGAGAGCCTTGATGCGGGCGGCCCGCTCGGCTGCGTCGGTGATGTCGGGCAGTTCGAGGCGCACCCGCATGTCCAGATTGCCGCCCAGTTGAATATCGGTACCGCGACCGGCCATGTTGGTGGCGATGGTCACCGCGCCGGGAACACCGGCCTGGGCGACGATATAGGCTTCCTGCTCATGATAGCGGGCGTTCAGCACCTTATGCGGAATGTTCTTCTTCGTCAGCAGATCGGACAGCAATTCCGACTTTTCGATGCTGGTGGTGCCGACCAGAACCGGCTGCTTGCGGACCCGGCATTCCTCGATCAAGGTGCCGATGGCCTCGTATTTCTCGTTGGCGGTACGATAGACCTCGTCATCGGCATCGATGCGCGACACCGGGCGGTTGGTGGGCATGTCCACCACGTCCAGATTATAGATTTCCAGAAACTCGCCGGCCTCGGTCATGGCCGTGCCGGTCATGCCGGCCAGCTTGGGATAAAGCCGGAACAGGTTCTGGAAGGTGATCGACGCCAGAGTCTGGTTTTCGTTCTGGATGCTGACGCCTTCCTTGGCTTCCAGGGCCTGATGCAGGCCCTCGGAATAGCGCCGCCCGTCCATCATGCGACCGGTGAATTCATCGATGATGACCACCTTGTCGCTCTTGACGATATAATCCACATCCTTGGTGAACAGCTTGTGCGCCCGCAACGCCTGATTGACGTGATGCACCAAGCTGACATTGGTGATGTCATAGAGATTGCCGCCGTCCTTCATCAACCCGGCTTCCACCAGCAATTGCTCGGTGTGCTCGGTGCCCTGCTCGGTCAGGGTGACGGCGCGCTGCTTCTCGTCCTTTTCGTAATTACCCTCCACCAGCAGGGGGATGATGCGGTCGACCAGACGATAAAGGTCGGAATTGTCCTCGGTCGGACCGGAAATGATCAGGGGTGTACGCGCCTCGTCGATCAGGATCGAGTCGACTTCGTCGACGATGGCGTAATTGAAGGGCCGGTGGACCATTTCCTCCAGCCGGAACTTCATGTTGTCGCGCAGGTAGTCGAAGCCCAACTCGTTGTTGGTGCCATAGGTGACGTCGCAGCCATAGGCGGCGCGGCGCTGGTCGTCGTCGAGGCCGTGATGGATGACGCCCACGCTCAGCCCGAGGAAGCGGTAGACCCGGCCCATCCACTCGGCGTCGCGTTGCGCCAGATAATCATTGACGGTGACCACATGCACGCCGGCGCCGCTCAGGGCGTTCAGATAGACCGCCAAGGTGGCCACCAGGGTCTTGCCCTCACCGGTGCGCATTTCGGCGATCTTACCATTGTGCAGGACCATGCCGCCCATCAGCTGGACGTCGAAATGGCGCTGCCCCAGACTGCGCTTGGCCGCCTCGCGCACCACGGCGAAGGCTTCGACCAGCAGATCGTCCAGGTCGGTGCCGTCGGCGAGGCGGGCGCGGAACTCCTCGGTCTTGGCCCGCAATTCGTCGTCCGACAGGGCGATCGTGGCGGGCTCAAGGGCGTTGATCGCCTCGACGTCTTTTTTCAGGCCTTTGACGATACGGTCGTTGGCGGTACCGAAAAGCCGCCGGGCGATGGCGCCGAACATGGGCAAACCTCTGATAATTCTAAGGACGGACCCGGGGCGCGGGGCCTTTTGCGACGGCCAAACAGATAGAGCCCATGGGCGCATCTGTCAATGAGAGGGGGCGGTTTATGTTGCCGCCGCCATCATCAGTCCCGATCAGCGGCCCCCGGCACGGTGAAGGCGAAGACGGAACCGCCGCCGGGCGCCGCCTCGACCCAGATGCGTCCACCCCAGGATTCCACCATTTTTTTGGCCAAGGCCAAGCCGGTGCCATTGCCGGGGATACGGTCGCGCGTGTGCAGGCGACGGAACAGGGAAAACACCGTGGTGCGGAATTCCGGCTCGATGCCGATACCGTTATCCTGGACCCGGAAAACCCAGCCGCGCCCCTCGTCGCTGGCGCTGATGACGATTTCGCACGGAACATCCGGACGGCGGAACTTGACGGCATTGTCCAACACCGTGTGGAAAACCACCGCCAAACGGCGCGGATCGGCCTGAACCCTTGGCAGCGTCGCCACCGCCACCTGGGCATGGGCGCCGTCGATGGACCGCCCCAGATCGTTCAGCGTCGTTTCAACCACCGCATTGGCGGCAACGCTTTCCAACTGCGGCCCGCTATGCACGGTGAAATCCTCGACATCGGCCAGCAGCGTCTTCAGCCGCGCCACCCCTTCCACCGCGTAGCCGATGAACTGAGTGGCCTCGGCGTCGAGACGATCGGCATAGCGCCGCTCCAGCAATTGGACGAAACTGGTGATCTGGCGCAACGGTTCCTGCAAGTCGTGGGAAATGGCGTGCCCCAATTCACGCATGCGCTCATTGGTGCTGGCCAACTCGTCCAGGGCGCGCAGCAATTCGGTCTCGGCGCGGATGCGGGCGGTGATGTCGATCAGCAGGACCTGCCGCAGGCGGTGCCCCTTTTCCAGATAGGTCTGGCCGTGGATGGAAACGTCCAGCTCCCGCCCATCCTGATGCCGCAGGCGCCAGACGGCGGTGGATTGCGACAATTCACGCAGGCGCGGCAGCGACCGGGTCAGCGCGTCGGTGGTGAGCTGGGGCATGAAATCGCTGACCGGATGCCCGGCCATGCCGGCGGAATCATAGCCCAACAGCCGCCCGACGGCGGCATTGGCGTCGACGATCAGCAAGGTGTCCAGATCATAAATGACCAGGGCCTCCGGGCTGTCGGCGAACAGGCTGCGGTAGCGGAACTCCGACGCCGCCAGCGCCCGCATGAAAAAGGCGCCCATGGCGAAGATCAGCACCGACGACAGCAGGACGAAGAACAACCCCTTCCAGCTTTGCACGATGGTCAGGGAAGCCGGATCCTGGAACAGCATGGCGACCACATGA
Source organism: Stygiobacter sp. (assembly GCA_006218045.1). Taxonomy (GTDB): domain Bacteria; phylum Pseudomonadota; class Alphaproteobacteria; order Rhodospirillales; family Magnetospirillaceae; genus Magnetospirillum. Next base: position 68,021 of record VBWB01000032.1, on the reverse strand, counting down.
TCCGAGCCCAAAATCCAGACGCAGCCGAACGCCGCATAGCCGAGGGCCATCCGGAGGGCTATGGAACCTATACCCGCAATACGCGCATCCATGCGCAACCTTCCACTTTCGCGTAAACTCAGTTTAGCACCGTCCCCCGCGCCGGACCAGTCGCCATGGCAAAAACACCAGCCTCTTGTACTGCCGGCCCGGTTGTGGTTCAACCGCATGGGCATTTCGCCCGCAAAGCCCCCTGCATCCTGCAAGGACATGAGAAGCATGAAAACGTCATTCGCCGCCGCTTTCGCCGCCCCGTTCGCCCTGGCGCTGGCCGTCGCCGCCGCCCCCGCCCTGGCCGCCGACAAGAACCCGGTGGTGGCCGAGGTCAACGGCACCAAGATCCTGCAATCCGATCTGGCCACCTATCAGCGGTCGCTGCCGCCGCAACTGGCCGCCCAGGCGCCGTTCGAGGCGTTGCAGGACATGGTCGTCAACAACATGCTGGTGGCCGAGCAGGCCAAGAAGGAAGGGCTGGAGAAGGATCCCGAGGTCAAGCAGCTCTATCAGCAGGTGCTGGTCAAGATGTGGATGAACAAGCACCTCAAGGCCGAGATCACCCCCGCCGCCGTCAAGGCCGCCTATGACGGCTATCTGTCCAACGCCCAGCCGCAGGAAGAGGTGCGCGCCCGCCACATCCTGAGCGAGACCGAGGAACAGGCCAAGGCGGTGATCGCCGAGTTGAAGAAGGGCGCCGATTTCACCGAAACGGCCAAGGCCAAGTCCAAGGATCCGTCGGCCAAGCAAAACGGTGGCGATCTTGGCTATTTCGCCCAGGGCGAGATGGTGCCGCAATTCTCCAATGCCGCCTTCGCCATGAAGGCCGGCGATCTGTCGGAAGCCCCGGTGCAAAGCCAGTTCGGCTGGCACGTGATCAAGGTGGAAGACCGCCGCCAGGCGACGCCGCCGACCTTGGAACAGGCCACCCCGGCCATCCGCGAGGAACTGGCGGAAAAGCTGGCGCAGAAGCTGGTGGGCGAGGTCCGCGCCAAGGCCAAGGTCACGCTTTATGACCGCGAGGGCAATCAGGCCGCCAAGAAGTAATTTCATTTTACAACACGGGCGGCGACGGGGCACCCTCGTCGCCGCCCTTTGCTTTTGGAGCCGCTTCATGTCCGCCACCGTTTCGCCGCTTGCCCCAGCCGCCTTTCCGGCGCTGCCCGTCCTCGCCGGAATCCGGCTGGCCACCCATGAATGCGCCATCCGCTACAAGGGCCGCACCGATCTGCTGCTGGTGGAAATGGAGGCCGGAACCAAGGTGGCCGGTGTCTATACCCGCTCGCTCACCTGCTCGGCCCCGGTGGATTGGTGCCGCGAGGCCTCGGCCAAGGGCTCGGCTCGGCTGCTGATCGTCAATTCCGGCAATGCCAACGCCTTCACCGGCGCGGCCGGCGTGGCCTCGGTGGCGCGCACGGTGGAAGCGGCGGCCAAGGAATTCGGCTGCAAGAAGTCCGAGGTGTTCGTCGCCTCCACCGGCACCATCGGCGTGGTGCTGCCGGACGAGCGCATCACCGAGAACCTGCCGGCGGCGCGGGCCAAGCTGACCGAGGCCTATTGGCACGAGGCGGCTAAGGCGATCATGACCACCGATACCTTCGCCAAGGGGGCGACCCGCACCGCCACCATCGACGGCCAGGTCGTCACCATCAACGGCATCGCCAAGGGCGCCGGCATGATCGCCCCCGACATGGCCACCATGTTGTCCTTCGTCTTCACCGACGCCAACCTGCCGCATGACGTGTTGCAGGACTTGTTGAAGAAGGGCGCCGACCGTTCCTTCAACGCCATCACCGTCGACAGCGACACCTCGACCTCGGATACGCTGTTGCTGTTCGCCACCGGCAAGGTCGGCCATGACGGCATCAAGGATGCTTCCGACACGCGGCTGAAGGATTTCAAGGCCAAGCTGTTCGATCTGCTGCTCGACCTGTCGCATCAGGTGGTCAAGGACGGCGAGGGCGCCACCAAGTTCGTCCAGGTCACCGTCACCGGTGCCGCCGGCAACCGCGCCGCCAAGACCATCGCTCTTTCCATCGCCAATTCCCCCCTGGTCAAGACCGCCATCGCCGGCGAGGACGCCAATTGGGGTCGCGTGGTCATGGCCGTGGGCAAATCCGGCGAGAAGGCCGACCGCGACAAATTGTCCATCGCCATCGGCGGCGTCCAGGTGGCCAAGGACGGCCAAGTGGTGCCCGGCTATGACGAGGCGCCGGTGACCGCCCATATGAAGGGGCAAAACATCGTCATCGAAACCGATGTGGGCATCGGCAAGGGTAAGGCCACGGTGTGGACCTGCGACCTGACCCACGCCTATATCGACATCAACGGCTCGTATCGCACGTGACCGGGGGGCAGGGGCACGGGGCCGGCGGCTTGGGCGGCTGCTGGTCGGCGGCCAGCCTGTGGCGCGGCGCCCCCTTGCTGTCGGCCCGGCTGAAGTTGCGTCCGCTGACCATGGCCGACGCCCCGCGTCTGGCCGCACTGGCCAATCACCCCGAGGTGGTGCGCCACACCGCCAATATCCCCCATCCTTATACCGAGGCGGATGCCCTGGGCTTCATCACCAGCCAGGACAGCCGCCGTCTGGCCGGTCTGGGCGTGGTCGTGGGGCTGGAACGCAGTCTCGACCGCAGTCTGATCGGCTGCATGGGGATCGGCCTGGACGGCGATGGCGTGCCCGAACTGGGATACTGGCTGGGCCGCGATTTCTGGGGCCAGGGCTACGGCACCGAGGCCTTGCGCCGGCTGTGCCGCCATCTGTTCGCCGATCTGGGCTATGACAGCCTGTGGGCCGCCGTTCATCCCGATAACCCGGCGTCCATGCGGGTGCTGGAAAAGGCCGGCTTCACCGCCGCCGGACGTCATGATTGCGCCATGACGGCACGCGGCGGCGGCATCGTCGACTCGCCCAAATTCCAGCTGACGGCCCAGGACTGGCGCGCCCGTCACGCCGCCCGCCCCCTGCTGCTGGTGGCGGCGGCGGCGCTGATCGACGCCGATGGCCGGGTGTTGATGGCCAGCCGTCCGCCGGGCAAAAGCATGTCGGGTCTGTGGGAATTTCCCGGCGGCAAGGTGCAGGCCGGTGAGACGCCGGAAATGGCCCTGGTGCGCGAACTGGCCGAGGAACTGGGGATCGATGTGGGTGAAAGCTGCCTGGCCGCCATGGCCTTCGCCAGCCACGATTACGACACCTTCCACCTGCTGATGCCGCTTTACGCCATCCGTCAATGGCGGGGCGAGCCGCAGGCGTGTGAAGGCCAGATGCTGAAATGGGTGCGCGCCTCGGGTCTGTCGGCGCTGCCCATGCCGCCCGCCGACATCCCCCTGGTCGCCTTGCTGCGGGAATGGCTATAATCAGGGTGGTCCTGATATTCGAGGCGGCCATGAGCCTGCACCGCAAAGAAAAAGAAGCGCTGACCTTCCTCGCCACCCATCTGTTCTATGGGCTGGCGGCGGGGGCCACCTTCGGCATCATGGTCCTGGCCACCAACATGGGCAATATCTGGACCCTGGCGCGCGAGTCCAGCCATTCCGTCACCGTCATCATCCTGTTCTTCTTCGGCCTGTTCATCACTTTCGGCAGCGTCGGCATGGTCGTCGGCATCATGAGCCTGGGACGCGATGACGAAAACGGCGATTCCCGCGGCTGACCGGCAGGCTTTTCCCGAACCCCCGGCAGAATCTGCCCCACCCCCACTGTCCAAACCTCACGAAAATGCCATAACACCCTGATTTTTCTGGATTCCATGGTTTGGCACGATGTCTGCAAAGAAGAACGCGGCATTTGGCTTTACTACGGGGAACCGGATCATGACGGTCTATTCCATCAATCAGCGGATTTTCGAGCAGTCGACCATGTCGGCGTCCAGTGGCAAATCCGCTTCGTCCGCCACCGACGAATTTCTGGCCGCCCTCAGCCAGGCCGGCGCCCGGGTCGGGGCCGGGGCCGCTGCCGTTCCGGCGGCGGAGAAAGCGTTGACCAAGGTGTTCGACCGCCAGGGCGAGGAAAGCCGTCCCCAGGCCAAGGCCGTCGACAAGCCCAAGCGGACGGAAGCCAAGGAAACCGAGCGTTCCGACAAGGTCGACAATACCCGGACCGAGGCCAGGGCCGACGAAGCCGAGACCAGGACGGTCACCGATTCCGCCGATGCCGCGCCGCAGGATGACGACGACCAGCAGGCCCAGTCCCAGGATGAAACCGCCGTCGAAACCGTGGCCGAGGACACCCAGCCGCAGGTGACCACCGACACCAACGCCGCCCAGACCGAGGCCGTGGTCGTCGCCGCCCCGGTGCAGCCGCAGACCATCCAGGTCGCCGACACCACCAGCGCAACCGCCGGCACCCAGGTGGTCGAGCAGACGGGTGGGGAAAAAATTGCCGATGACGCCGACAAGGCCGGGCAGGACCAGGCCAACCGGCAAGATGCCGGTGCCCACAATGCCGATGGCGCGGTCGAAACCGTCGACCCCAATGCCGCCGCCCTGCAGAATGCCGCCAAGGCCAAAAGCGCCCAGCCGCGGGACCACGGGAACGACGCCGCCCAGGCCCAGGCCGATGCCCTGGCCGCCAGCATCGACGATACCGGTGCCCAGGTGAACGTGCAGGTCAAGGTCTCGGAAGCCGCCCGCCCGGTGCAGCCGACGGTAGGCACCGCCGAAGTGCTGTTGACCCAGGATGTGGACGGCATCGAAGTGCCGCTGCCCGGTCAGGGCAATGGCGGCCAGACCGGCGGTCAGCCCCAGGACAATGGCGGCCAGACCGCCCAGACCGCCGCCGCCGGCCAGGATCCGAGCCTGCTGAACAAGGCCGCCGAGGCCCGTCCCATGGTCGCCGCCCTGGCCGCCGCCCAGGCGGAAGCCTCCAGCCAGCCGCAAGCGGCGGGCGGTGGCGGCAACCAGACCCAGGCGGTCGCGGGCCTCAATGGCGCCGGCGGCACCCAGGCGGCGGCCAAGACTGCCCAGGCCCAGGCCGCCCAGGCGCCGCGCCCGCAGCAGATGCCCCAGGCCAAGGAGGTGATGGACCAGGTCAAGGTCCAGATCGCCAAGCAAGGCGCCAATGGCGACACCATCAAGGTGCAGTTGAAGCCGGTCGAGTTGGGCTCCATCGAGGTCAAGCTCGACGTGGCCAAGGACGGGTCGGTGTCGGGCGTGGTCACCGCCGACAACAAGGAGACCCTGGCCATGCTGAAGAACGACTCGCGCAGCCTGGAAAAAGCGTTGTCGGATGCCGGTTTCAAGACCGATGCCGGCTCGCTCAGCTTCAACCTGCGCGGCGAAGGCCAGCAGCAGGCCGCCCAGGATCAGAATAGCTCGCGGCGCTCGCGCCGTGCCGCCCTGGCCGCCGCCGGCGGTCTTGACGCCACCCAAAGCGGCATCGCCGCCCAAGCCCAGGCCCGCTTCACCGGCGGTCGCTCGGGCGTCGACATCCAGGTGTAAGGAACAAGATCATGTCCATCACCGGCATCGAAACCACCGGGGCGTCCAATAGCGCGGCAAATAGCAGCACCCGTCTGGCCGAGAATTTCGACACCTTCCTGACCATGCTGACCGTTCAGTTGAAGAACCAGGATCCGCTGTCGCCCATGGATTCCACCGAATTCACCAATCAGTTGGTGCAGTTCTCGGCGGTGGAACAGCAGATCGCCTCCAACAAGAACCTGGAAAGCCTGATCTCGGTGACACAGACCAACACCAAGGCCCAGGCCATCGCCTATATCGGCCACACCATCGAGGTCGCGGCATCGGCGGTGCCGCTGCAAGACGGCAAGGCCGCGTTCAGCTACACCCTGCCGGAAGACGCCCGCTCGATCACCGTCGCCATCAAGGACACGTCGGGCAAGCTGATCGCCAATCTGCCGGCCACCAGCACCGCCGGGCGCACCGAAATGACCTGGGATGGCCGCGACACCACCGGCAAGGTGGTCGATGACGGCGCCTACAAGATCGAGATCAGCGCCACCAATGCCGAGGGTGAAACCATGGAAGTGGGCACCACCGTCTACGGTCGGGTGACCGACGTGGCGTCCGACTCGACCGAGACCCTGATCGCCATGGGCAAGGTCGTGTCCAAGGTTGAAGACATCCTGACCGTTCGGGAAAAAACCACTGCCGCGGCCAACTGAGCCGGAACCGGAAGTTTTTAGGAGGACATCATGAGCTTATACGGCGCTCTCTTCTCTGGCGTTTCCGGTCTGGCGTCTCAATCGTCGGCCATGGGTGCCATCTCGGACAACATCTCCAACGTCAATACCGTCGGCTATAAAGGCGCCCGGGTGAACTTCCAGACGCTGGTGACCAAGCAGACCTCGGTCACCGCCTATTCCCCCGGCGGCGTCCAATCCAAGCCGCGTCAGGGCGTCGACGTCCAGGGTCTGTTGCAGGCCACCAACTCGTCCACCGATATCGGCATGTCGGGCCAGGGCTTCTTCATCGTCAACGAAGCCGCCAACCCGGAAAACGGCGACATGTTCGCCTATACCCGTGCCGGCTCGTTCAAGGTCGATTCGGAAGGCTATCTGCAAAACGTCTCGGGCTGGTACATGCAGGGCTGGCCGCTGATGAGCTGGGACAACTCGCAGCAGGCGTCCCAGGTCACCGTCGGCAACAACGTCTTCATGAAGGCCTACAAGGACGACACCGGCAACACCGTCTACATCAACGACAACGTGGTGTCGGCCGATCACCTGCGCCCGCTCAACATGAACGAAGTGGGCGGCACCGCGTCGCAGACCCGCAACCTGCGCATGGGCGCCAACCTGCCCAACAATTCCGACGTGGGCGACATCTACAAGCAGCCGGTCACCATCTATGACAGCTTGGGCGGCGACGCCACCGTGCAGTTCAGCTGGTCCAAGGTGGCGCAGAACCGCTGGGATCTGGAAGGCGTGCCGCCGGTGGGCGCCAAGAGCATGAGCCTGAAGAAGGACAGCAGCACCGTCTATTCGGCCATGGGCCGCCTGGACTTCCTGGGCGAACCCAAGACCACCGGCTCGATGACCACCACCATCAACGGTGCCACTTACACCTTCAACACCACCACCGGCACCTCGGGCGCGGCCACCAACATCTTTTATGCCGATCCCGGCGCCACCGCCAATACCGGCGCCTTCGTCGACGCCCTGGCCGGCGAGATGAAGACCGCCTTCAACCTGGAATACAACTCGCTGTCCTGCACCGGCGCGATCGCCAACGGCGCCGTGCTGGGCGTCACCATCAACGGCGCCACCAGCAGCTTCACCTATACCGACATCAGCCCGACGGTGGCGGAAGCGGTAGCGTCCCTGAACGGCAACAACTCTTTCACGTCGCTGGGCCTGAAGGCGTTCAACAACAACGGCACCATTCACATCTACAGTGAAAACGCCATGACCTTCGACATCGCCAATACCAGCACCAGCATCTTCGCCCAGGGCGGTTGGACCGACGAAGCCAGCGGCTTGGTGACGGACAACAAGACCACCGACGGCATCGTCTATGCCGAGCGCCTGGCCGGCACCGACTCGCTGATCTTCCGCCAACGCGACGGCGTCGACGCCATCACCGTCGCCGGCCTCAACAGCCTGGATCTGTCCGATGGCAATTCGGCCACCTTGCAGGGCCAGGACCCCAGTGGCACCAACGGTTTCACCGTCGCCGCCATCAACATCACCGGCACCACCGGCGAAGACGCCATCGAGTTCAACGGCGACGGCACGCCTAAGGAAATCAACGTCGCCTTTATCGACGTGGATTGGGCCAACGGCTCCAACGACATGTCGGGCACCGATTCCATCGGCTTCTTCTTGGGCAATCTGGATATCCGCGACGGCATGAGCCAGTTGGATGGCGATTATCAGTTGGGCTACTGGAACCAGAACGGTGCCAAGTTCGGCAATTTCGCCGGCGTCTCCATCGGCTCCGACGGCATCGTCACCGCCCTTTTCGACAACGGCGTCACCCGCGCGGTGTTCCAGATCCCGGTGGCCACCTTCGTCAACCCCAACGGCATGCAAAGCCTGTCGGGCAACGTCTTCATCGGCACCGACTATTCGGGCGAACCGACCTTGCGCGGCGCCGGGTCGGCCGGCGCCGGCCAGATCAACGCCTCGTCGCTGGAAGCCTCGACCGTGGATATCGGTGAGGAATTCACCACCATGATCGTCACCCAGCGCGCTTACTCGGCGGCGGCCAAGATCATCACCACCGCTGACGAAATGCTGGACGAACTGGTCAACATCAAGCGTTAAACCTTTTACCGCGCAGACTTGATCACCGGCCCCCGGTCTGGGGGCCGGTGTTTTTTTGTGGGAAACGCCGCGCGGGCTTGGGCACAAACAAAAAACCCGTCGCCCAAAGGCAACGGGTTTTTGTTGGTGCGACCAGGGAGACTCGAACTCCCACGACTTACGTCACACGCACCTCAAGCGTGCGCGTCTACCAGTTCCGCCATGGTCGCACGCTGGTAGAACCCCAAAAGACCTTGCTAATGGGGAGACAGGGGAATACCAAATCGCCCCTGGTTAATCAAGTGGACTTTCCCAAAGGCGATAAAGCATGGAATGGCGGATCAGCGAGCAATTGGTGCCGTACCCGGAAGCCCTGGCCGTCATGGAGGAGCGGGTGGCCGCCATCCGCGCCGGAACCGCGCCCGAATGCGTGTGGCTCTTGGAGCATCCGCCGCTTTACACCGCCGGCACCAGCGCCGATCCCAAGGATCTGCTGGCGCCCGACCGCTTTCCCGTCTACCAGACCGGGCGCGGCGGCCAATACACCTATCACGGCCCCGGCCAGCGGGTGGCCTATGTCATGCTGGATTTGAAGGCCCGGGGCGGCGATGTGCGCGGCTATGTGCACGACCTGGAGGAATGGGTGATCCGGGCGCTGGACCGCTTCCTGGTCAAGGGCGAGCGTCGCGACGGTCGTGTCGGCATCTGGGTCAATCGCGGCATGGGGCGCGAAGACAAGGTCGCCGCCATCGGCGTGCGCGTGCGCCACTGGGTGACCTTCCACGGCATCGCCCTCAACGTCGAGCCCGATCTGTCGCATTTTTCCGGCATCGTGCCGTGCGGCATCAGCCAGTACGGCGTCACCTCGCTGTGGGATCTGGGCCTGACGCCGACCCTGGAAGACGTGGATTCCGCCCTGATCGGCGCCTGGGACGAGGTTTTCGCCCGAGACTCGTGAAAAAGTCCCTCGGCTTCGCCTCGGTGTACTTTTCCCCGACCTTGGTAAGGAAAATCCGTGCTCAAGCAAGCTCTCCGCGCGGATTTCACCCTTCCTCCCGCCTTTGCCAGGCAAAGGCGGTAAAAGACAAAAGTGAAAAATAGGCGCAGGGCCGCCCCAAGCCTATTTTTCTCCACTTCACTCAACGGGGGAAAGTACACTGAGCGAAGCGAAGGACTTTCCCCCGATCAACGCTACGCCTGGAACGCCTTGACGGCGGTGATCAGCCCAGAGGTGGAACAATCATGCGCCCCCGGCTGATCGGGGCCGGTCAGTTGCGGCAGGATTTTCTTGGCCAATTGCTTGCCCAGTTCCACCCCCCATTGGTCGAAGGAATTGATGTCCCACAGGATGCCCTGGACGAAGACCTTGTGTTCGTAAAGGGCGATCAGCATGCCCAGGGTATAGGGGTCCAGCAGCTTGTAGAGCAGCGTGTTGGTGGGGTGGTTGCCGGCAAACACCCGGTGCGCCGCCTGATCGTCGGCGAGACCGGGGTTTTCCGCCTTGACCTCGGCCAAGGTCTTGCCGCGCATCAACGCCTCGGGCTGGGCCAGGAAGTTGGACAGCAGCAAGGCGTGATGCTCGCCCACCGGATTGTGGCTGTTGGCGGCGGCGAGGAAGTCACAGGGGATCAGCTTGGTGCCCTGGTGGATCAGTTGATAAAAGGCGTGCTGGCCGTTGGTGCCCGGTTCGCCGAAGATGATCGGGCCGGTCTGCCAAGCGACCGGGGTACCATCGCGGGCCACGCTTTTGCCGTTCGATTCCATGTCCAGTTGCTGCAAATAGGCGGGCAGCCGGTGCAGGTACTGGTCATAGGGCAGCACCGCATGGGCGTGGGCGTCCATGAAATTGTTGTACCACACCCCCAAAAGCCCCAGGACCACCGGCATGTTGGCGGCCAAAGGCGCGCTGCGGAAATGCGCGTCCATGGCCGCGGCACCGTCGAGCAGGCGGCGGAAATCGTTGAAGCCGATGGCCACGGCGATGGACAGGCCGATGGCCGACCACAGGGAATAGCGTCCGCCCACCCAATCCCAGAATTCAAACATGTGATCGGTATCGATGCCGAACGCGGCCACCGCCGGGGCATTGGTGGACAGGGCGACGAAATGGCTGGCCACCGCGTCCGCGCCCAACCTCTCCACCAGCCAAGCCTTGGCGGTATGGGCGTTGGCCATGGTTTCCTGGGTGGTGAAGGTCTTGGAGGCGACGATGAACAAGGTGCTTTCCGGGTCGCACAGCTTCAGCGTCTCGGCCATGTGGGTGCCGTCGACGTTGGAGACGAAGCGCACGCGCAAGCCGTCCTGGTGGTAGGGCCGCAGGGCCTCCGATACCATCACCGGCCCCAGGTCGGAGCCGCCGATGCCGATATTGACCACGTCGGTGATGGCCTTGCCGGTGGCACCGCGCCAGTCACCATTGCGCACCGCCTGGGCGAAATGGCCCATCTTGTCCAAGACGGCGGCCACGTCCGGGCGATCGGCGCCACGCAAGGCGGTGTGCAGGACGGCGCGGCCCTCGGTGGTGTTGATCTTGGCGCCGCTGAACATGGCGTCGCGGGCGGCTTCCAACCCGGCCTGTCCGGCCAGTCGGATCAGCAAATCCATGGTGTGATCGGTGATGCGGTTCTTGGAATAATCCAGCAGCACGTCGCCCAGACGCAGGGAAAAACGGTCGAAACGGCCAGGATCGCCAGCGAACAAAGTCCGCATATGGGTTCCCGCCATGTCTTCGGCATGCACGGCCAAGTCCCGCCATGCCGGCAGGTCGATCGGATGCGCCATGTTGGACCCCTTCCCACCCATTGTTATTGGTCCAATGGTAGCAGAGCCGCCCCACCCGGACCATCCCCCCCGCCTCTGCGTTTTTGCATTGGCAGCATGGCGCTCCCGGTCTATGCTGACCGGCAACACAAAGTCGCATAATCTTTTCAGGGGAAATCGATCGATGCTTCGCTTGCACGCCGCCGCCATGGCCGCCTTGTGTCTGCTGCCCGTCAGCGCCCAGGCTCATTTCCAGGAGCTGATCCCCAATGCCGACATCGTCGCCGAGGGCGGTGATCACGGCGTCAGTCTGGACATCACCTTCACCCACCCCATGGAAGGCGGTCCGGTGATGGAGATGGCGCCGCCGGTGCGCATGGGCGTGGTGTCGCCCGCCGGCAAGGAAGATTTGAAAAAGGCCCTGGTGCCGGTGAAGAAGGGCGAGGGCAAGACCGCCTATACCCTGTCGCACAAGCTGAAGGCGCCGGGCGATTACGTCTATTTCATCGAGCCCGCCCCCTATTGGGAACCGGCGGAAGGCAAGCAGATCATCCACTACACCAAGGTCGTCGTCGATCTGGGTTCGGGCGAGGGCTGGGATAGTCTGGTCGGCCTGCCGGTGGAGATCGAGCCCCTGGTCCGCCCCTATGGCCTGTGGACCGGCAATCTGTTTCGCGGCATCGTCCGTCACAACGGCAAGCCGGTGCCCTTCGCCGAGATCGAGGTGGAATGGAAGAATGACGGCAGCGTCAAGGCGCCGTCCGATCCGTTCATCACCCAGGTGATCAAGGCTGACAGCCAAGGCCAGTTCGCCTATGCCCTGCCGCGGGCCGGCTGGTGGGCCTTCGCCGCCCTGATCGACGGCAAGCCGATGAAGGGGCCTGACGGCAAGTCGGTTCCCACCGAATTGGGTGCGCTCATGTGGGTCAAAGCGGTGGACATGAAGTAATGGCCCATATTCCCGATGGCATCGTCTCCACCCCGGTTCTGCTGGCCGGCGCCGTTGTCGCCGCCGGCGGCATCGGGCTGGGCCTGCGCCGGCTGACGCCGGAGCGATTGCCCAAGGTGGCGGTGCTGTCGGCCTTGTTCTTCGTCGCCTCGCTGGTGCATTTCCCCGTCGGCCTGACCAGCGTCCATCTGATGCTGGGCGGGCTGGCCGGATTGCTGCTGGGCTGGGCCGCCTTTCCCGCCATCGCCGTCGGCCTGATCCTGCAAGCCGTCTTGTTCGGCTTCGGCGGCTTGCTGGTGCTCGGGGTCAATATCGCCAACATCGCCTTGCCCGCCGTATTGCTGGGCTTGGCCGGGCGCGGCTTGCTGGCCCGCCCGGCCTTGGCCCATCCCGCTTTTGCCGGTGTGGTCGCCGGCGGCGGCGCGGTGGCCGGCACCGCATTGATGGTGGCCCTGTCCCTGGCTTTGTCGGGACGCGAATTCCAGGTCGGCGCCCAGGCGCTGGCCATCACCTATGTGCCGCTGATGGTGGTCGAGGCGGTATTCACCGCCGCTCTTTTGGGTCTGTTGGTCAAGGTCAAGCCCGAGGCATTGCGATGAGAAAGATCCTTTGCGCCCTGTGCCTGTTGCTGGTTTGCGCCAGTCCGGCCCTGGCCCACAAGCTGAAATTGTTCGTCACCGGCGAGGGCGGGCAGGTGGTCGGCAGCCTGTATTTCGCCGGCGGCGGCAAGGCCGGACAATTGGACGGCCTGGTGCTGGACAGCACCGGACAGGTGGTGGCGCGGCTGCGCACCGGCGATGACGGCTCGTTCCGCTTCACCCCGCCCGATGGTGGTCTTTATCGTATCCGCTTTGAAACCGCCGACGGCCACATGGCCGAGACCAGCATCGGTACCAGCGCACCATCTCTGCCCGCCACTTCCGCCGCCATTCCCGCCGCCGTCGCCACGCCCGATCTCGACGCGGCCCTGGCCCGGCAATTGCGCCCCTTGCGGGAACAGATCGATGCCTTGGAAAGCCGTGCCCGTTTGTCCGACATCATCGGCGGCATAGGCTTCATCTTCGGATTGTTCGGCTGTTACGCCTGGATCACGGCGTGGCGGAAGTCGCGGACATGAGCAGTGTCCTCCCCCTTGGCATCACCCTATCGCCCTTGGCCCGGTTGGACCCGCGCAGCCGGGTGCTGGCGGCCTTCGCTTTTGCCGTCGGCGTGGTGTGGTGCCAGTCGGTCGCAGCCTTGACATTCGCCTGTGCCCTGGCGGCGGGATTGGCGGTTCTGGCCCGATTGCCGCCGCTTTCGACCCTGCGCCGGGTGTTGGCGGTGGAGGGGTTCATGCTGCTGACCCTGGCCAGCCTGCCCTTCACCATGGGCGGCGAGCCGGTCTTCACCCTGTTGGGCTTTGCCGCCGGCGGGGATGGCCTCCACCGCGCCGGCATCCTGTTGCTGAAATCCAGTGCGGTGCTGCTGGCCACCCTGGCCCTGCTCGGCACCTTGGACATGCCGGCCCTGGGCCATGCCCTGGCCCGACTGGGGCTGCCGGTACGTTTCGTCGCCCTGTTCCTGTTCACCGTGCGCTATATCGACGTGCTGCACCGCGAATATGCCCGCCTGCGTCTGGCCATGCGGGCACGCGGTTTCCGTCCGCGGGCGTCGTTGCATTGCTGGCGCTCGCTCGGCCATCTGTTCGGCATGCTGCTGGTGGGCAGCCTGGAGCGGTCGGAACGCATCGACGCCGCCATGCGCTGCCGTGGCTTCGACGGGCGCTTTCATTTGCTTGACGAACATCGTCCGGGCAGGCTGGATTGGGGCTTCGGCGCGGTGCAGACCGCGTCCTTGCTGCTGCTGGCCGTATTGGATGTCTGGTGAGTGCACATTTGTTTCAGCTTCGGGATATTCGTTTCGGCTATGACCCGGATCACCCGGTGCTGGACGGGGTGGATTTTGCCCTGACGACGGGAGAGCGGGTGGCCTTGTGCGGCGCCAACGGCTCGGGCAAGACCACGCTGTTGCATGTGATGGTCGGCCTGTTGACGCCGTCATCGGGAAGCGTCGTCGCCTTTGGCCGCGAGCGCCGCTGCGAAGGCGATTTCCACGAGGTCCGCGCCCAGGCCGGTTTGTTGTTCCAGGATTCCGACGATCAACTGTTCTGCCCCACCGTGGCCGAGGACGTGGCCTTCGGCCCCCTGAACCTGGGGCAAAGCCGGGCCGAGGCGCGCCGGGCGGCGGACGACGCCCTGGCCCAGGTGGGGTTGGACGGTTTCGGCCATCGCGTCACCCATAAATTGTCGGGTGGGCAGAAACGGCTGGTGGCCTTGGCCTCGGTGCTGGCCATGCGACCACAGGTGCTGTTGCTGGACGAACCGACCAACGGCCTCGACCGCGACGCCCGCGCCCGTCTGCTGGGGGTGTTGGCCAGCCTGCCCCAGGCCATGGTGGTCATCGCCCATGATGACGACGCCCTGGCGGCGCTGACCCGCCGCCGGGTGATTCTGGAAGCCGGGCGCCTGTTGGGCTAAGCTTGGCGCAAACAGACCGCCCGGAGTTCCCATGCACGATTCCCATCACGGCCCGCACAGCCACGGCCACAAGCATGCCCACGGCCATGAACATAGCCACGTGCATGCGCATGAACATCGGCATGGCGAGGTCAGCCACAGCCATGCCCACGCCCATGCCCACAACCATGAGCACCTGCACCAGCACAGCCATCCCCATGACCATGAGGGCGACGAAGCCCACGCCCATGGTCACGACGATTCCAAGCATGCCTGGAAGCCGCACGACCACCAGCACGCGGCGGATGAACTCCCCGATCACGACCATCAGCATTAACGCATCGGAAAGATCGGCCCCCGCGCCCGATTCGGGGTGACGGAAGGCGCGGATTCGAACCTGGGAATGCCGGTACCAAAAACCGGTGCCTTACCGCTTGGCGACGCCCCAACAGCGGGGCCGCACCATAGTCGGAACCGCGCCAGGTTTCAAGAGGCGGAAAGCAATGGGGCCGATTTACACCACCATTGCCCGTGGATGGCGGAAATGGCGGCGGCGGCGGCGGCGGCTTGGGCTTCATCGGCGAACAGGCCGAAGCAGGTGGCGCCGCTGCCCGACATGCGCGCCAACAGGCAATCGGGGGCGCTCCGCAACAGGTGCAGCACCTGGGCGATATCCGGCACCAGACTGATGGCGGCATCGGTCAGGTCGTTGCCGCGACGAGCCAGCAAGGCGGCAAGGTGGCCGGCATCGCTGGGGGCGGTTTCCAGGGGGTGCGGATCGCGGAAGCAGCCCTGACGCGCCTGGAACACCGCTGGCGTCGACAGGCCGATCATCGGATTGACCAGCACCAGCCAAGCGGCGGGCAGCGGGGGCACATCCGCCAGGGTTTCACCGATGCCCCCCATGCGGGTGGGCCGGCGGCGCAGACAGACCGGGACATCGGCGCCCAGGCCCAGGGCTAGGGCGTGCAGTTGAGCGGGGGGCAGGGTCACCCCCCACAGGCGCGACAGGGCCAGGAGGGCGGCGGCGGCGTCGGCGGAGCCACCACCGATACCCGCCGCCACCGGCAGCCGTTTGGTCAGATGGATAAGGGCGCGGGCCGGAACATGCGCCGCCCGGGCCAGGGCTTGGGCGGCGGCCACGACGACATTGCCGTCGGTGCCGTCCAGCAACGCGGCGGTGGGGCCGTCCACGCTCAGGCTCAGGTCATCGGCCTCTTCCACCTGGAGGGTGTCGCCGATGCCGGCGAACACCACCAGTGAATCCAGCAGGTGAAAGCCGTCCGGGCGCTTGCCGGTGACGTGCAGGTATAAATTGACCTTGGCCCAGGCCTCGACGCTGACCGGAGGCATTACTTGGTCACGGGTTTGGCCGGAACCTGGCCGGTGCGCAGCTTTTCCTTCAGGGGCTCGATCATTTCCGGCTCGGGGTCCAGTCCCATGGTGCGGCGCCATTGGAACATGGCCTCGGCCTGCCGGCCCACCTGCCAATAGGCATCGCCCAGGTGATCGTTGATGGTGGGGTCCTCGGCCTTCAGTTCCACCGCGCGCTCCAGGTATTTGACGGCGTTGTGGTAATCACCCAGCCGGTACAAGGCCCAGCCCAGACTGTCGATGATGGCGCCGTCGCGCGGGCGCAGGCTTGCCGCCTTTTCCAGCATGGCCCGGCCTTCATCCAGGTTGATGCCGGCATCGACCCAGGTATAGCCCAGATAATTCAGCACGTCGGGTTGATCGGGCTTCAACTCCAGCGCCGTCTTGAAATCGGCTTCGGCCCGGCCCCATTGCTTGATCCGCTCCAGGCAGATGCCGCGACTATAAAGCAGCGGCCAATGCTGCACCGACACGGCGGGGCCGATGCGGCTGATGGCGGCGCCATAGGCCTCGGCGGCTTCGGCGAAGCGCTTCTTCCGCCGCAAGATGTCGCCTCGGGTGATCAACGGGTCCAGGCTGTCGGGGCGGTCCTTGGCCAGCTTGGCCAGACGAGACAGGGCGGAATCGGTATCCCCCAGTTCCTCCTGATTAACCGCCACCCGCATCTGGCCGTAATAATAGGCCGCCGCGTCGGCGGCGATACCGCCATAGACCAGATTGGCCGCGTCCAGCCGATCCTGGGCCGACAGCATGTCGCCGAGAATGGCGCGGGCCAGCGGGAAGTCGGGGCGCATGTAAAGCGCCAGCCGGGCGAAGATGACGGCGGCTTCCTGGCCGTTGCCTTGGCGCATCAGCGAGGCGACGTCGAACAAGGCCTCGGCCATGCCGGCCTGGGCATCGGGCACCGCCGGTGCCAGGGCGGCGCCGACCGTCAGCAGGGCCGCGCCGTCGAACAGCAGGGTGTCGGGATGCTCCTGTTGATAGCGCTCGTATAATTGCCGTGCCTGATCCGGACGGTTGCGGCGCTGATACAGGCTGCCCGCCGCCTCGATGCCGCGAATGGATAATTGCCCGCTCAAGGCCTCGACAAACGCGGCCTCGGCGGCGTCATGGCGACCGGCCAGATCGTTGATCAGGCCCGAGTGATAAGCCTTGATGCCGACGAACCCCTTGGTCTGCGCCAACGGCTCCAGCGCCACCAGGGCCTGATCGGTGCGGCCTTGTCCGGCCAGTGACCAAGCGCTCATCAACGGACCGACCAGACCATTCAGGCCCCGTCGGGGCAAGGCGGCAAAACGGCTTTCCGCCTGCACCAACAGGCCGTCCTGGACATCGGCCAAGCCGCTGACCAGAAGCGGCATGGCCGATTCGTTATCCAGATCCTGGAGACGACGGGCCATGGGCACGGCCCCGTCCATCCGCCCTTCGGTCACCATCAGGGTAAAGGCGCGTTGCAGCAAATCGCTGTTATCAGGGTCGCGGGACAGGGCGGCGGCATAATAATCGGCGGCGGCGGCGGTGTCGCCCTGGCCTTGGGCCAGCCTGCCGGCCAGGAACGCCCCCAGGCCCGAGCGCCCCGCCATGATCGTGGGCCTGTCGTCACGACCCGAGCCGTTGGGGTTGCCGCCCTGCGGCGAACACGAGGCGGCCAGTGAAACCACCATGGCCATCGCTGCCCAGCGCATCGCGGCCATCTTCAACACCCTTGTCATCGTCACCCATGCTTTCTGGCGGATGCGGCGGCGCCGCATCCAAGGAGCGAGGGGTCATAATAACGATTTCGGCGGGTCGTGCCACGCACAAACAAATTGTGTGTGCGGCGACCCACCGCCCTCACATATTCGGATAGTTTGGTCCGCCGCCGCCTTCGGGAACGGTCCAGGTGATGTTCTGGGTCGGATCCTTGATGTCGCAGGTCTTGCAGTGGACGCAGTTCTGGGCGTTGATGCGCAAAGCCGGGCCGTCGACGATTTCATAGACGCCGGCCGGGCAATAGCGCTGCTCGGGGGCATCGTACAGGGCCAGATTGACGTCGATGGCGACGCGTTCATCGGCCAGTTTCAGATGCGCCGGCTGGTTTTCCTCGTGATTGGTGTTGGAAATGAACACCGAGGACAGCTTGTCGAAGCTGATCACCCCATCGGGCTTGGGGTAGTCGATCCTGGCGAAATCCTTGGCCTTGCCCAAGCCTTCGTGGTCGGCATGGATCTTGAAGGTCCACGGTGTCTTGCCGCGGAACAGATAGGTCTCCAGCGCCGAATAGGCGATACCCAGCCACAGCCCCTTGTGGAAGCTGGGGCGGATGTTGCGCACCTGATGAAGTTCGCTCCACAGCCAGCTCTTCTTCAGTTCGCGCGGATAGGCATGCGCCTCGTTGCCGGAATTCTCCGCCAGCAGGGCGGCGACCGCCTCGGCGGCGACCATGGCCGATTTCATCGCCGTGTGACTGCCCTTGATCTTGGGCACGTTCAGGAAGCCGGCGGTATCGCCGATCAGCAAGCCGCCGGGGAAGGTCAATTGGGGGATGGATTGCAAGCCGCCCTCGGAAATGGCCCGCGCCCCATAGGCGATGCGGCGTCCGCCTTCAAAGGTGGAACGGATGGCCGGATGGGTCTTGAAGCGCTGGAATTCGTCGAACGGCGACAGATGCGGGTTCTTGTAATCCAGGCCGATGACGAAGCCGACCACCACCTGATTGTCTTCCAGGTGGTAAAGGAACGAGCCGCCATAGGTCTGGCTGTCCAAGGGCCAGCCGACGGTGTGGAGGATCTTGCCCTGGCTGTGCTTGGCCGGATCGATTTCCCACAATTCCTTGATGCCGATGCCATAGGTCTGCGGGTCGCAGTCCTTGCGCAGATCGAAGCGCTCGAACAAGGTTTTGGTCAGGCTGCCGCGGCAGCCCTCGGCGAAGATGGTCTGGCGCGCGTGCAGTTCCATGCCCGGGGTGTAATTGGCGGTGGGCTGGCCGTCCTTGCCGATGCCCATATCGCCGGTGGCCACGCCCTTGACCGAACCGTCATCGTGATACAGCACCTCGGAAGCGGCGAAACCGGGATAGATTTCCACCCCCAGTTCCTCGGCCTGACCGGCCAGCCAGCGGCAGACATTGCCCAAGGAGATGATGTAATTGCCGTGATTGTTCATCTGCGGCGGCGTCGGTAGCCGGATCGACTTGCTCTCGGTCAGGAACATGAACGAATCGTCCAGGGCCGGGCAATTGAGCGGCGCGTCGCGCTCGCGCCAATCGGGCAGCAACTCGTCCAGGGCCCGGGTCTCGAACACCGCGCCCGACAGGATATGGGCGCCCACTTCCGAGCCCTTTTCCAGAACGCAAACCGACAGTTCCGGGTTGATCTGCTTCAGGCGGATCGCCGCCGACAGACCCGCGGGCCCACCGCCAACGATCACCACGTCGAATTCCATCGCTTCGCGTTCCATGTCGTCCCTATCCCTGACCGGCGCCGCCCACCCGGCGCGAAGTGTGACAAACGAGGCCGCCTCTATAGCACAGGATTTCGTGAAGATACGAATCCTTCAAACAGAGCCAAGGTTCGTGATATTTTGTTCGCCGTCATGCCCCTGGACCTCTCCCCCCACGATCTGTTGCGCTGGTATCTGGACGCCGGCGTCGATGAAGCCATCGGCGAAGTGCCGGTGGACCGTTTCGCCGTCTCGACCAAGCCCGCCCCGCCGCCCCGCCCCGTGGCCGCCGCCGCCCCGCCGCCGGCCCAGCCCGTCCGTTTGTCTCATGACGGCGGCGCTGCCGCCCGTTCGCCTCATGACGGCGGCACCGCCGCCCATGTGGCCGGGCAGTGCCGCGATCTGGCCCAACTGCGTCAGGCCATGGAGGCTTTCGACGCCCTGCCGCTGAAACGCACCGCCATGAGTACGGTGTTCGCCGACGGCAATGCCGATGCCGACATCATGTGCATCGGCGAGGCGCCGGGACAGGAGGAAGACCGCCAGGGGCTGCCCTTCATCGGCAAGTCGGGCAAATTGCTCGACCGCATGCTGGCCTCCATCGGCCTGGATCGCACCAGCGTCTACATCAGCAATGTGGTGCCCTGGCGCCCGGTGGATAATCGCAAGCCGACGGCGGACGAGGTGGCGGTGTGCCTGCCCTTCATCACCCGCCATATCGAGTTGGTCGACCCCAAGCTGCTGATCCTGTTCGGCGGCGCCGCCGCCTCGGCCCTGCTGGGGCGATCAGAAGGCATCAACCGCCTGCGCGGGCGCTGGTTCGAGTATTCCTCGCCCGGCCTGCCACGCCCGGTGGCGGTCATGCCCACCTTTCATCCCGCCTATCTGCTGCGGACGCCGGCGGCCAAACGCGAGGCGTGGCGCGACCTGCTGGCCGTACGCAAGCACATAGACGGACATTCCTAAGGGCTCGCCTTATTTCAGCCTAAATCATTGATATTTAATG
The DNA here is from genome assembly GCA_006218045.1 of Stygiobacter sp. GTDB lineage: Bacteria > Pseudomonadota > Alphaproteobacteria > Rhodospirillales > Magnetospirillaceae > Magnetospirillum. The sequence goes on along the minus strand of VBWB01000032.1, from coordinate 47,777 downwards.
TGAATTTGACGTTTTTCCATATTTTCCCAGCCTTTTGCCTTGCTTTTTGCTCCGGGGGTCATTTATAAAACTGCGCAGGATATTCGATTTTTCCGATAACAACTCGAGAGGCACCGCCTTGCGACACAGGCTCCTCCCGGTGCTGACGGCAGTCATCCTGAGCCTTTATGTCCCGGCTTTCGCCGCCGACAAAAATGCTCATTCTGACCTTGCGGATGCGTCCGCCGCCGAAGGCACCCGCACCGCTGCGGTGATGCCCGGCATTGGCCGCGAGGCGCGCATTGCGCCCCTGCCGCGTCCCTTGTCCGCCGACGACGCCACCCTTTACACCCGCATCTTCAAGATGCAGGCCACCGGCCAATGGGCCGCCGCCGACCGTGAGCTGGGCAAGCTCAGGGACGATGTGCTCAAGGGCCATATCCTGGCCCAGCGCTATCTGCAATCGGGCTACCGCCCCAAATATCAGGAATTGCGGGCGTGGATGGCCGACAATGCCGACCTGCCGCAATCGGAAGCCATCTACAATCTGGCCACCGCCAAGGGCATCAAGGGTTTCGGCGCCATCAAGCCGCCGGTCAAGGGCGCGCTCAAGGGCACCGGCATCGATACCTCGGACGAAGGCGCCAATTGGGAGGGGGCCAGCTATAACAGCGATGGCGGCTCGTCCCGGACCAAGGCGATCAAGACCCGGTTCCGCCATCTGCTGCGCCAGGATAACGGCTCGGCGGCGCTGGCGCTGCTGACCGGGTCGGAGGCGGCCAGTCTGTCCGCCTTGGACGTGGACGAGATGAAGACGCTGATGGCCGCCGACCATTTCTCCAGCGGTCGCGATGCCGAGGCCGCCGTCTGGGCGTCGCAGGCGGGGGAGCGCTCGGGTGTCGAATTGCCGTCGGCCCATTGGATCGCCGGGCTGGCGCAATGGCGCCAGGGCAAGCCTGAATTGGCGCGGCGCCATTTTGAAGCCGTGGCCAATTCCGACAGTCAATCGTCATGGATGGTGTCCGCCGGCGCCTTCTGGGCCGCGCGGGCCAATCTGGTGTCGCGCCGCCCCGAGGTGGTCAATCACTGGCTGGAAATCGCCGCCACCTATCCACGCACCTTCTATGGCATGCTGGCGCGCCAGACCCTGGGCTATGAGACCCTGTTCTCGTGGGAATCGCCGCCCTTCACCGAGGCTGACGCCGATTTGCTGATGCGGGCGCCGGGCACCCGCCGGGCTCTGGCCCTGGTGCAGGTGGGGCAAGGCGAACTGGCCGAGGAAGAGCTGCGCAAATCCTATCCCCGCGCCACCAAGGCCTTGCGCCAGTCCATGATGGTGCTGGCCCATGTGGCCGACATGCCCGGCTTGGCCGTGCGCCTGGGCGGCATGGCCCCCGGCCTGTTGAACGATGCCGCCACCTATCCGCTACCGGACTGGAATCCGCGCGGCGGCTGGCAGGTGGACAAGGCCTTGGTCTATGCCTTCGTCCGTCAGGAATCGTCGTTCAACCCCAATGCCCGAAGCGGCGCCGGCGCCACCGGATTGATGCAGTTGATGCCGGCCACCGCCGCCGCCATCGGCGGCAAGGCCGGGCGCGACAGCCTGCTGGTGCCCGAGGCCAATCTGGCCCTGGGGCAGAAATATCTGAACAAGCTGATGGCGGAAGAGCCGGTCAACGGCAATCTGCTGCTGCTGGCCGCCGCCTATAACGCCGGCCCCGGCAAGCTGGGGCAGTGGCTGTCGACCATCAAGCACAATGACGATCCGCTGCTGTTCATCGAAGCGCTGCCATCGCGGGAGACGCGGTCCTTCGTCGAACGGGTGATGACCAATTTCTGGATCTACCGGTCGCGTCTGGGGCAAAATTCGCCGTCCCTGGATGCGGTGGCCACCGGAGCGTGGCCCCTGTACGAGGGCATGGATTCCAAGTCGGTGCGCAAGGGCGGCAAAAGCTGATACGGGTCTTGCCGGGCCTGGGGATGGGGGGCTTTGGCCCCCCTTCCTTTTTGGCGCTTTCATTTTTTGCGGGGGCGTGCTTTTTCTTGCTCCCAATCTCCGCTGTGGTATGAAGCCTCCCATGCATATCCTGGAATTTGAAAAGCCCATCGCCGAGCTTGAAGGCAAGATCGAGGAACTGCGGCACCTGACCGATGGCGGCGACCTCAATATCGCCGACGAGGTTGCCCGCCTGCAGATCAAGGTCGACAAGCTGCTGCGCTCCACCTTCGCCAAGCTATCGCCCTGGCAGAAGACCCAGGTGGCCCGCCACCCCGACCGCCCCCATGCCTTGGATTACATCCGCGCCCTGATCACCGATTTCACCCCGCTGGCGGGAGACCGCTGCTTCGGCGAGGATAATGCCATCATCGGCGGCCTCGGTCGTTTCCGCGGCCAGTCGGTGATGGTGCTGGGCAACGAAAAGGGCCACGACACCGAAACCCGGCTCAAGCACAATTTCGGCATGGCCAAGCCCGAGGGCTATCGCAAGGCCCGGCGATTGATGGAAATGGCCGACCATTTCCAGATTCCGGTCTTGACCCTGGTGGACACCGCCGGCGCCTATCCCGGTGTCGATGCCGAGGCGCGCGGTCAGGCCGAGGCCATTGCCCGTTCCATTGAAACCGGCCTGGATGTCCGCGTGCCCTTCGTCACCGCCATCATCGGCGAGGGCGGCTCGGGCGGGGCCATCGCCCTGGCGGCGGCCAATACCATCTTGATGCTGGAACACGCCATCTATTCGGTAATCAGCCCGGAAGGCTGCGCCTCGATCCTGTGGCGCGCGGGCGAGAACGCCAAGGACGCCGCCGAGGCTTTGCGGCTGACCGCGCAAGACCTGCACAAGCTGGGCATCTGCGATACAATCGTCGATGAACCGTTGGGGGGCGCGCATCGCAACCGCGAGCAGGTGATGCAGTCGCTGTCGACGGCCCTGGACGGTGCCCTGCGCGACATGGCCGGCATCGAAGGCGGCGTGCTGCGGGCGCGGCGGCGGGAAAAATTCCTAGCCATGGGCCGGGGCGGCCTGGCCTGAACCCCCACTCCCTGAACCCCCCACTCCCTGAACCCCGACGCAAGGTGACGCCATGAATGCGGTCCCCGAACTGGCGGTGGTCGTTCCGGTCAAGAACGAAGCCGACAACATCCTGCCGCTGGTGACGGAAATCCATGCCGCCCTGCATGGGGTGGCGGAATTCGAGATCATCTATGTGGATGACGGTTCCACCGATGCCACCGGGCAAAAACTGCTGGCGGCCAAGGCGCAGTTCCCGCAACTGCGCTTCCTCCGTCATCGCCTCAGCTGCGGTCAAAGTCAGGCCATCGCCACCGCCGTCAAGCACGCCCAAGCGCCGCTGATCGCCATGCTCGACGGCGACGGCCAAAACGATCCGGCCGATATTCCCAACATGCTGGCCCGCTGGCGGGCCGAGCCGGAGGCGAGCCGCGAAAAGCTGCTGATCGCCGGCTGGCGCGCCAACCGCAAGGACACCTCGTCGCGGCGGTGGGCGTCGAAGGCGGCCAATGCCATTCGCGCCTGGGCGCTCAGGGATAACACCCCCGATACCGGCTGCGGCTCCAAGCTGTTTTCCCGCGCCTTGTTCCTGGACCTGCCGCGCTTCGACCACATGCACCGCTATTTGCCGGCGCTGACCATCCGGGCCGGCGGCACGGTGGAATCGGTGGTGGTCAACCATCGTCCGCGTGGCGCCGGCGCCTCCAATTACAGCAATCTGCGCCGTGCCCTGGTCGGTGTCCCCGATCTGTTGGGGGTGATGTGGCTGATGCGCCGCTCGCGCAATCCGGTCGTCGAAATCCCGCCGCAATGAGCCAAGCCGTGACCGCCAAGCGCCATCCCCTGTTGGACCCCCGGGTGCTGATCCGCGGCTTGGTCCTGATCGCCACCCTGGCCCTGATCGGTTTCCTGCTGGAAGGCATCGGCCTCAGGGCGCTTCTGGATTCGGCCTGGGTCGATACGGAAGTGCGGGGCAAGGGCCTGTGGGGCGAGGCGCTGTTCCTGTTGGTGGGCGCCGTGGTCATCGCCATCGGCCTGCCGCGGCAGATGGTATGTTTCTTGGGCGGTTATGCCTTCGGCTTCTGGTTGGGCACCGCGCTGGCCCTAGCCGCCACCCTGATGGGCTCGATGTCGGCCTTCTATTATGCCCGCTTCATGGGCCGCGATTTCCTGTCGCGCCGCTTTCCCGGCAAGATCAAGCGTCTGGACGACTTCCTGGCCGGCAATCCGCTGACCATGGCCCTGATCCTGCGGCTGTCGCCCTTGTCCTATGGCTTGGCCGCCAATATCGGTGCCGGTGTGTCGGGGGTGCGGGCGCTGCCGTTCTTCGCCGGCTCGGCCATCGGTTACCTGCCGCAAACCATCGTCTTCACCCTGTTGGGCGGCGGCATGCAATTGGACCCGGTCACCAATACCATTTTGTCGGCGCTGCTTTTCGTGGTCTCCTCGGTGCTGGGATTGTGGTTGTGGCGGCGCTATCGTGCGGCGCGCGGCCTGCCCGAGGATGAGGGCGACGGGGCATGATCAGACGTCCGGCGGTGCTGTTGGTGGCTGGTTTGGCCGTGGCGGCCTGTCAGACCGTCGAGCCGGCCCCCCGCCCCGCCAGCGCGCCCCAAGAGCCGGTGCGCCCGGTTCTGTCGGCCTTGGAACGATCCCGCCAGGATGCCAATCGCGACGACGTCATCGCCTCGATCCTGACCCGCAAATTGCGCGAGCTGGACGCCGGTTCCTATCGTGGTGTCACTGTCGAGGTGTGGAGCGGTCGGGTGTTGCTGATGGGGGCGGTGATCAAGCCGGAACAGCGCCGCCGGGCCGAACAGGCGGCGGCGGGCATTTCCGGCGTCACCCGCGTCATCAATGAGCTGATCCTGGCCGAGGATCGGGCTTTGGACCTGTTCATCCCCGATCAAGGCAAGGAAGGCGCGGTGCGCCGCCATCTGGGGGTGGACGGCAAAGGCGGACTGATCGTCCGCGTCGTCAATAACGTCGCCTTCCTGCTGGGCGGCGTCACCGACCGGGCTCAGGCCGAGTCCCTGCGCGCCGATGCCGGCGAGGTGGACGGCATCAAATGGGTGGTCGCCCATGTGGATGGCGGCACTTAGACACAGCAAGAAGCCCAGGTTCCCCTGGGCTTCTTGGCAATTCAGATCGCCTCAGACGAACCTGACGTCGACCACTTCATAGGATTTTGAGCCGCCCGGCGTCGTCACCTCGACGGTGTCGCCGATATGCTTGCCGATCAGGGCGCGGGCCAGCGGCGAATGCACCGACATGCGGCCCGACTTGATGTCGGCTTCGTGGGCACCGACGATGGTGTAGACCACCTCGTCGTCGCTGTCTTCGTCGGCCAGGGTGACGGTGGCACCGAAACGCACCTGGTCACCCGACATCAAGGCGATGTCGATGACCTGGGCACGGCTGATGACGTCTTCCAACTCGGCCACACGGCCTTCGATGAAGCTCTGACGTTCGCGGGCGGCATGGTATTCGGCGTTTTCAGACAGATCGCCGTGCTCGCGCGCCTCGGCGATGGCTTTGATCACCGCCGGGCGTTCCACCGCCTTCAGGTTGCGCAATTCATCCTCCAGCGTGGTCAAACCCGCCGGAGTCATCGGGATTTTTTCCATTCCTTCACAGCCCCCGCTTCAAAACGAGCTCTTAAAGTACGATTGCAGCGGCGCAACATCAAGCGCTCCGCGCTTCAAGGCGGCGATGGCCCGCACTGCCGCTTGCGCCCCGGCCACCGTGGTGAAGTGCGGGATGTTGGATTGCAAGGCCGAGCGGCGGATCGAGAACGAATCCTTGACCGCCTGGCTGCCCTCGGTGGTGTTGACCACCAACTGGATCTGGCCGTTGGTCATGGCATCGACGCAATGCGGGCGACCCTCCAGCACCTTGTTGACCACCTGGACGGTGCAGCCGGCATCGCGGAGCGTCCGGGCCGTGCCTTCGGTGGCCATCAGCTTGAAGCCCATGTCCTGCAATTGCTGGCCGACCGCGACCATGGCCGGCTTGTCGCCCTCGCGCACCGAGATGAACACGCAGCCCTCGGTCGGCAGCACGGTGCCGGCGCCCAATTGGGCCTTGGCGAAGGCCAGGGCGAAATCCTTGTCGATGCCCATGACTTCGCCGGTGGATTTCATTTCCGGCCCCAACAGGATGTCGACGCCGGGGAAACGGGCGAAGGGGAATACTGCTTCCTTCACCGCCACATGGTCGAGCTTTTCCTTCTTGAGGTTGAAGCTGGCCAGCGACTCGCCGGCCATGATCCGGGCGGCGATCTTGGCGATGGGAATGCCGGTGGCCTTGGCGACGAAGGGCACGGTGCGGCTGGCGCGCGGATTGACTTCCAGGATGTAGATCACCCCGTCCTGGACCGCATATTGCACGTTCATCAGGCCGCGCACGTCGAGCGCCTTGGCCAAAGCAGGCGGAATCGCCGGAATGGATGCCGGCTTCCTCGATGTGCTGCATGATGCCGGCGACGAAGACGTCGGTGCCGTCGGCCAGGGCGTCGACATCCACCTCGATGGCGTTCTTCAGATAGAAGTCGATCAGCACCGGGTCCTTGCCCGACACCACCACCGCTTCCTTCATGTAGCGCTCAAGCGCTTCATGGTCATAGACGATCTGCATGGCGCGACCGCCCAGGACGAAGCTGGGGCGGATGACCACCGGATAGCCGATGCGGTCGGCCACCGCCTTGGCCTCGTCGAGCGAACGCGCCGTGCCGTTGGGCGGCTGCTTCAGACCCAGCTCGTGCAGCAGACCCTGGAAGCGCTCGCGGTCCTCGGCCAGGTCGATGCTGTCGGGGCTGGTGCCCAAGATGGGGATGCCGGCATCTTCCAGCGCATGGGCCAGCTTCAGCGGCGTCTGGCCGCCGAACTGGACGATGCAGCCCAGCACCCGGCCCTTGCTCTGTTCCTTGCGCACCAGTTCGATCACCGTTTCGGCGGTCAGGGGCTCGAAATACAGGCGGTCCGAGGTGTCGTAATCGGTGGAGACGGTTTCCGGGTTGCAATTGACCATGATGGTCTCTTTGCCGGCATCGTCGAGCGCATAGGCGGCGTGGACGCAGCAATAATCGAACTCGATGCCCTGGCCGATACGGTTGGGACCGCCGCCCAGGATGATCACCTTGTCGCGATCCGACACGTCGGCCTCGCATTCGGCGGCGTTGATGCCATCGCCTTCGTAGCACGAATACATATAGGCGGTGGACGACGGGAACTCGGCGGCGCAGGTGTCGATGCGCTTGAACACCGGCTTGACGTTCAACACCTCGCGGCGGAACGTCGTCTCGGTCAGGGTCTTGCCCGACAATTCCGACAGACGCTGGTCGGAGAAGCCCATCTTCTTCAGCCGCAGCAGGCCCGGTGCGTCGATGGGCAGGCCCTTGGCCCGGACCTCTTCCTCGGCATCGACGATGCCCTTGATCTGCTCGAGGAACCACTTGTCGTAGGAGCACGCCGCGTGGATTTCATCCACGCTCAGACCCAGGCGGAAGGCCTGGGCGATGACCAGCAGACGATCATGGCGCGGCGTCGCCAGCGCCTTCTTCATGGCGGCCTTGCGGTCGGCGGCGGAAGCGCCGGGGATTTCCACCTCGTTCATGCCGGTCAGGCCGGTTTCCATGGACCTGAGGCCCTTTTGCAGACTCTCCTGGAAGGTGCGACCGATGGCCATGGCCTCGCCCACCGACTTCATCGAGGTGGTCAGGTTGGGGTCGGCGCCGGGGAACTTCTCGAAGGTGAAGCGCGGAATCTTGGTGACGACGTAATCGATGGTCGGCTCGAAACTGGCCGGCGTCACCCCGGTGATGTCGTTGGCCAACTCGTCCAGGGTATAGCCGACGGCCAGCTTGGCGGCGACCTTGGCGATGGGGAAGCCGGTGGCCTTGGAGGCCAGGGCCGACGAGCGCGACACCCGCGGGTTCATCTCGATCACCGTCATGCGCCCGTCCTTGGGATTGACGGCGAACTGGACGTTGGAGCCGCCGGTATCGACGCCGATCTCGCGCAGCACCGCCAGGCTGGCGTTGCGCATGATCTGGTATTCCTTGTCGGTCAGGGTCAAGGCGGGGGCGACGGTGATGGAATCACCCGTATGCACGCCCATGGGATCGACGTTCTCGATGGAGCAGATGATGATGCAGTTGTCCTTCTTGTCGCGGACAACCTCCATTTCATACTCTTTCCAGCCCAGCACCGATTCTTCCACCAGCACTTCATGCACGGGGGACGCGGCGAGGCCGCCGGAAACGATGGTTTCGTATTCCTCGATGTTATAGGCGATGCCGCCGCCGGTGCCGGCCAGGGTGAAGCTGGGGCGGATGATCGCCGGCAGGCCGACGAAATCCAGCGAGTCGCGCGCTTCCTGCAGCGTGCGGACGACGCGGGATTTGGGACTGTCCAGACCGATCTTGTCCATGGCGTCGCGGAACAGCAGGCGGTCTTCCGCCTTGGCGATGACGTCGCGCTTGGCGGCGATCATCTCGACGCCGTATTTTTCCAAGGTGCCGTCATCGGCCAGTTTCATGGCGGTGTTGAGCGCCGTCTGCCCGCCCATGGTCGGCAGCAGGGCGTCGGGGCGTTCCTTGGCGATGATCTTGGCCACCACCTCGGGCGTGATCGGCTCGATATAAGTGGCGTCGGCCAGACCGGGATCGGTCATGATGGTCGCCGGGTTCGAGTTGACCAGGATGACCCGGTAACCCTCTTCCTTCAGCGCCTTGCACGCCTGCACGCCCGAGTAATCGAACTCGCACGCCTGACCGATGACGATGGGACCGGCACCGATGATCAGGATGGATTTGATGTCTGTACGTTTGGGCATGATCTACTTCCGGCGGACTGAATTTATTAACACTACCAACCGTTGGCTTTTCTAACCACAGAGGCACAGAGGCACAGAGAGGCCAAACCAAACGGATACTTCATCTTTTAATGATTGGTCAGCAGGAGATTAGGCCACATCGTCACCGCCCGGCACGTTCTCTCTGTGCCTCTGTGTCTCTGTGGTTTTCTCTTTAATCCTCCTACAGAACCAACCTTTTGATCCCATCCCGCAGTATGGGGACGTTGAAATTCATCAACAGACCCACCCGACAGCCGCTGAGGCGCAGATAGGTCAACATTTGCGCGTCGTGGACGGGAAGCAGTTTCTCCACCGTCTTCAATTCGACCACCACCTGAGCCTCGGCCAGGATGTCCATGCGGTAACCGCACTCCAGACTGACCTGCTTGTATCTGACCGGCAGCGGCACCTGCCGTCTGACGGCGATTCCGGCTTGGGTCAGTTCATAGCACAAACATTCCTCGTACGCCGATTCCAACAATCCCGGCCCCAGGGTGCGGTGGACCTCGATGGCGCAACCGAGAATGCGGTCGGTCAGCGGGTCGCGGGGCGTGGTCATCGGCTGTCCTTGCGTAAAAAGTTTAACCACAGAGGCACAGAGGCACAGAGAGGTCAAACCATGGGGATAGATTTCCTTTTATCGACGAACATCATTCCCACTTTTTCGTCGTCATTCCCGCGCAGGCGGGAATCCATATCAAAATCTACCCTTGGACGACCGGAATTCATTTATTTACTTTGACCGGCCCATCATCTCGACAAACCGGTCGAACAGATAATGGCTATCCATCGGCCCAGGGCTGGCTTCCGGGTGGTATTGCACGCTAAACACCGGCTTGCCCTTGGCCCTGATGCCCTCCACCGACTTGTCGAACAATGACCGGTGGGTCACTTCCACATCCGCCGGCAGCGACGACTCATCGACGACGAAGCCATGGTTCTGGCTGGTGATCTCGACCTTGCCGGTCTCCAGATCCTTGACCGGGTGGTTGGCGCCGCGATGGCCGGTATCCATCTTGAAGGTCTTGGCCCCCAGGGCCAGCGACAGCATCTGATGGCCCAGGCAAATGCCGAACAGCGGCTTGCCGGACGCGATGACGCCCTGGATCATCGGCACCGCGTATTCGCCCGTCGCCGCCGGGTCGCCGGGGCCGTTGGACAAAAAGACGCCATCGGGCTGATACCGCAAAACATCCTCGGCCGTCGACTTGGCCGGCAGCACGGTGACCTTGCAGCCGGCGCTGGCCAGACAGCGCAGGATGTTGCGCTTGGCGCCGTAATCGATGGCGACCACGTGGAACTTGGGATCGGCCTGCTTGCCGTATCCCTGGCCCAGCGTCCATTCGGTCTCGTCCCAGGCATAGGCCTGGGTGCACGACACGTCCAGCGCCAGATCCATGCCCTCCAGGCCGGGCCAGACCTTGGCCATGCGCCAGGCGGCGGCCAAATCCACGGCACCGTCCTCGGCATGGACGACGACGCCGTTGGGGGCGCCCTGGTCGCGGATGCGCCGGGTCAGGGCGCGGGTGTCGATGCCCGACAGGCCGATCAGGTTATGGGACTTGGCCCAGGCATCCAGATGCTTGGCCGAGCGCCAGTTGGCCGGGTCGGTGATGTCGGCGCGCACGATCAGGCCGCGCGCGGCGGGGGTCAGGGTCTCGATGTCCTCGACATTGGTGCCGACATTGCCGATATGGGGGAAGGTGAAGGTGATGATCTGGCCGGCGTAAGACGGATCGGTCAGGGTTTCCTGATAGCCGGTCATGGCGGTGTTGAACACCACTTCACCCACCGACCGGCCGGTGGCGCCGAAGCCCTTGCCCCACAGCACGGTGCCGTCGGCCAGGACCAGGGCGGCGGTGGCGCCCGGCGGACGCGGAATGTCGAAGGCGGGCTCCGCGGCGTGGTTCGGCATGATGGTCCTTTTTAATCGCGTGTCGTCCCAGGGGTGGGAACGAGGGTGTCTATAATATGCGTGTGGCGCACACGAACGCGAGAACTCACCTTGATCTGACAGGCGATGTTCCCGGGCGGGGCCACGTTGGCCCAAGATGCGGCAGGCAAACGGGCGCTTCTTATCGAAATCCACCGATCCCGTCAAGCTTTCCGCAGGGTAAAACAAAATGTAAGAAATTCAACCCGGTAATGCGTGACAGAGTCATTGCCTTAAGGGGGGATTCCGGATAGCCTACTCGCTTTCCCGCGACCGGGGGGAAACGGGATATCTCGGGAGGTTCCATGCTGCGTCCGCAGCTCAACGACACTTTGAAGACCGCCATGCTGTCCAAGGACAGCCGTGTGGTATCCACCGTCCGCCTGATTCTCGCGGCTCTCAAAGACCGCGACATCGCCGCCCGTTCCAGGGGCGTGATGGATGGCATCAGCGATGACGAAATTCTGCAGATGCTGCAATCCATGATCAAGCAGCGCCGCGAAAGCATCTCGCTTTACGAACAAGGCGGGCGGCTGGAACTGGCGCAGCAGGAACAGGATGAAATCGCCATCATCGAACGCTTCCTGCCGCGTCAGCTGGACGAGGCGGAAATGACCGCGGCGGTGTCCGCCATCATCGCCGAACTGGGCGCGGGCGGCATCAAGGACATGGGCCGGGTGATGGCCGCCCTCAAGGAACGCCACGCCGGCACCATGGATTTCACCAAGGCCAGCGCCCTGACCAAAAAGCTGCTGGGCGGCTGATCGGCCGAAACAAAGGGTAGGGCAAATGGCCTTCCCGCCCCAATTTCTCGACGAATTGCGCGCCCGCGCCTCGCTGGTGGGGGTGGTGTCGCGTCGCGTCAAATTGACCAAGAAGGGGCGGGAATTCCAGGGCCTGTGTCCCTTCCACAACGAAAAAAGCCCCAGCTTCACCGTCAATGAGGAAAAGGGTTTTTTCCACTGCTTCGGCTGTGGCGCCCATGGCGACGCCATCGGCTTCGAGATGCGCGCCCACCATTTGTCCTTCACCGAGGCGGTGGAGCGGCTGGCATCGGAATGTGGCCTGGAGGTGCCCAAGGCGACGCCGGAAGAACGCCGGGTCGAGGCCCGGCGCGCCTCCCTGCACGACGCCATGGAGGCGGCCTGCCAGTTCTTCGAGAAACAATTGCGCGGCCCGACCGGGCGTGAGGGGCTGGCTTATCTGCGCGGGCGCGGCCTGGGCGACGACACCATCGCCCGCTTCCGCCTGGGCTGGTCGCCGGACTCGCGCGAGGCGCTGAAAACCGCGCTGATGAGCGATGCCTGCCCGGAAGCGCAATTGATCGAGGTGGGGCTTCTCAAGAAACCCGATACGGGCGGCGCCAGCTTCGATTTCTTCCGCGGTCGGGTGATGTTTCCGGTCACCGACCGTCGCGGTCGGGTGATCGCCTTCGGCGCCCGCACCCTGGGCGACGGTCAGCCCAAATACCTGAACTCGCCCGATACCCCTTTGTTCCACAAGGGCGCCACCTTGTACGGTCTGGCGATAGCCCGTGAAACCGCGCGCGAACGCAACGTGGTGATGGCGGCGGAAGGCTATATGGACGTCATTGCGCTCCATCAGGCCGGTTTCACCTTTGCCGTCGCCCCCCTGGGCACCGCGCTTACCGAGGCGCAGATCGAAGAAATGTGGCGTCTGGCCGATGAGCCCATCTTGTGTTTCGACGGCGACAATGCCGGCCAGCGAGCCATGGCACGGGCGGCGGAACGCGGCCTGCCCATCTGCAAGCCGGGCAAAAGCCTGCGCTTCGCTACCCTGCCGGCGCCCGAAGACCCGGATTCCTTGATCAAGGCCAAGGGCGCAGCGGCCATGCAGGCGGTACTGGACGCCGCCCAGCCGCTGGTCGAGGTGGTGTGGCGGCTCTCCACCGACAACCGTCCCATCGATACGCCGGAACGCCGCGCCGCCCTGGAGAAGGAACTGAAGGACAAGGCCTTCGCCATCACCGATGAAACCGTGCGCTGGCAATATCTGTCGGTGTTCCGCGACAAGATGCGGGCCTTGACCCGCCCGGCTTGGGTGCCGTCTTCGGCCAAGGGCGGTTTCGGCGGTCGCGGTCAGCGCGCCGATTTCAAGCGCCGCCCCGGCGATTCGCCGTTGCGCGGTCCCGATGGCCGCCTGCCCGGGGCCGGCAAGCCGCCGCCGCCGCAGGTGGACGATGCCGTCTGGCTGCGCCGGGCCGAGGCCAAGCTGTTGTCGTTGCTGATCGGCCATCCGCCGCTGCTGGAACAGGTTTTCGAGAGCCTGGGCGAAGTGGGCTTTTCCGACAAGAACCTTGACAATCTGAGACGCGGGATTCTAAAGCACCTGCAAACTATCCATGACCTTGACTCGGACCAGTTGTGCGCCCACTTATGCGCTGACGGTCTGGGCCAGGGTCTCGACGCCTTGATGGGTACCGACGAATTCAGGATCGGGCGTGTAGAGACGATTATCGAGGCTAGGCAGCACTGGGACCGTCACTTCAAGCGCTATGCCTGGAAACGCGGGCTGTCCGACGACATCGGACACGCGGCCCAACAATTGGCGGAACAGATGTCGGCGGACGTTTTCGACCGTTTTGCCGCATTGAAGGAAGTGGGTCGGGCCATCGCCAAGGACGACGATGACGACACCGGCCCCGGGTTCTGATATTTTCTCGCCCCGCGTCCCATCCCAAGGGGGGAATGGCCGCGGGCTTTGCGCATTAGGAGCATCGGGTTAATGGCGACCAAAACGCAGAATACGGCGGAAGTCAACGAGAGCCAGGAAGAGAACCTGGACGGTCCGCTGCTCGACGCCCTGGGCGTCGCCGTCAAGAAGATGGTCACCCGCGGTCGTGAACGCGGTTACGTGACCTATGACGAGCTGAACGCCGCCCTGCCGCCGGATGAAGTGTCGTCGGAACAGATCGAAGACACCATGGCCATGCTGTCCGAAATGGGCATCAACGTGGTGGAAAGCGAGGAAACCGACGAAGCCGCCGCCGTCGAGACCGAGGAAGAGGAAGCCGAACCCAGCTCGGGCGCCGGCAATGTCGACGAAGAGGATTTGGGCCGCACCGACGACCCCGTGCGCATGTATCTGCGCGAGATGGGCTCGGTCGAACTGCTCTCGCGCGAGGGCGAAATCGCCATCGCCAAGCGCATCGAAGCCGGTCGCGAGATGATGATCGGCGGCATCTGCGAAAGCCCGCTGACCATCCGCGCCATCATCGAATGGCACGACGCCCTGCAAAACGGTCGCATGCTGCTGCGCGACATCATCGATCTGGACGCGACCTATGGCTCCGGCCCCGGCGGTGAATTGTCGGAAGAGGAAATGGAAGCCGGTCCGGCCGAGGTAGAGCCGGTCGCCGCCCCCGCCGAAGGCGAGGAAGGGGCGGAACCGCGCGATCCCAACGCCCCCGAGGCCGAGGTGGAAGGCGAGGGCGAGGGCGAGGGCGAGGATAATTCCATCTCGCTGGCGGCCATGGAAGCCCAGCTGATGCCGCAGGTTCTGGAAACCTTCGAGGCCATCGCCGCCAATTTCCTGCGCATGGAAAAGCTGCAAAAGGACCGCATGGCCGCCCTGTCCAAGGGCGATACCGTGTCGGCGGCGACGGAAAAGAAGTACGACAAGCTGAAGACGGAAATGGTCCGCCTGATGGAAGACGTGCATCTGAACAACGCCCGCATCGAGCAGTTGGTCGACCATATGAACGGCCTGAACAAGCGGCTGATGGGCTTTGAAGGCCGTCTGCTGCGTCTGGCCGAATCGTGCAAGGTCAAGCGCCAGGACTTCCTCGACAGCTATTTCGGCTCGGAACTGGACCCCAACTGGCTGGAAACCGTGGCGGTCAAGTCCAAGCATTGGAAGGATTTCTCGGAAAAGCACCGCCGCGATGTCGGCGACATCCGCACCCAGATCGGCGTGGTCTCGGGCGAGGCCGGCCTGCCCATCACCGAATTCCGTCGCATCATCCAGACGGTGCAGCGGGGCGAGCGCGAGGCCAGCAAGGCCAAGAAGGAAATGATCGAGGCCAATCTGCGCCTGGTCATTTCCATTGCCAAGAAATACACCAATCGCGGCTTGCAGTTCCTCGATTTGATCCAGGAAGGCAATATCGGCCTGATGAAGGCGGTGGATAAGTTCGAGTATCGCCGCGGCTACAAGTTCTCGACCTATGCCACCTGGTGGATCCGCCAAGCCATCACCCGGTCCATTGCCGATCAGGCGCGGACCATCCGCATTCCCGTGCACATGATCGAGACCATCAACAAGCTGGTCCGCACCAGCCGCCAGATGCTGCACGAGATCGGGCGCGAGCCGACGCCGGAGGAACTGGCGGAAAAGCTGTCCATGCCCTTGGAAAAAGTGCGCAAGGTGCTGAAGATCGCCAAGGAACCGATTTCCCTGGAAACCCCCATCGGCGACGAGGAAGACAGCCATCTGGGCGACTTCATCGAGGACAAGAACGCGGTTCTGCCGCTGGATGCGGCCATCCAGGCCAATTTGCGTGAAACCACCACCCGGGTGCTGGCCAGCCTGACGCCGCGAGAGGAGCGCGTATTGCGCATGCGTTTCGGCATCGGCATGAACACCGACCACACCTTGGAAGAGGTGGGGCAGCAGTTCAGCGTGACGCGCGAACGCATCCGCCAGATCGAGGCCAAGGCGCTGAGGAAGCTGAAGCATCCGTCGCGCTCGCGCAAGCTGCGCAGCTTCCTCGACACCTAGGATCAATTGCGGTATCAAAATCCCCCCCCCGGCCCGCAAGGCGACGGGGGGTAGCTCAATGGTTAGAGCCGGCCGCTCATAACGGTCTGGTTGCAGGTTCGAGTCCTGCCGGGCCCACCAAACTCTGCAAAATCAATGACTTAGACTTGATGGGCCCCCGGTGGGACATGCGGTTCGTCCCTGGATAGCTAAAGCTTCAGAAACTTCAGCTTCCTCGGTCTGAACCGAATGGACAACCTCATGCGACTCCACATCCAGCGGGATCAGTCGCACCAGCCCTGTTTGGTTTGTCCGCCATATTCGCGCGCCAGTTTGTTGGCGATCAGCAAGGCGGCCAGGTCCTCGCCCTTGGCGGTGATCATGCGGGCGACCACCCGCTTGCCGTATTTGTCGGCGATGACGTCACGCAGGGTGATCCATTCATCGCTCGCCAGCTTACCGGCGACAAACGTCTCGGCGTGAGCGGCGGCGGCCCGTTCGGCGTCGCATTTGCCGCGCTTTTCCGGGGTATCGATTCCGGCCAGACGGACGCTGGTCTCCACATCCTGACCCAGCCAGATGCGGGCGCGGACCATGACGGTGTCGCCATCGACGACCCGAAGCACGCGGGCCGGAATGGGGCCGGGCAGGCGATCATCATCGGCCCTGGCCGTCAGCGGGGCGGAGAGCGCGGCGAAAGCCAGAACGGCCACAATGAAATTGTGTTTATCTACCAATTTAAACTTCGTAAAGTTGTGTTTATCCACAAAACCCGCCAACAATGTCAGCGGGCGCCACAAGCTTTACGATAAAAATAGAAACAATGCAAGAACATTTGTGGTCAGAAGACCTGCGCACCCTTACGGCGCAAAAGCCTTCCGTCCAGCGTCACCGATTCCTCCGGTGTGTCGCCGACCACCGTGCAGACCTTGACGTCGGGCAGGGCACGGGCGATGCAGCAGGCCAAATCAAAGCGTTCCTGCAACGACAGATGTTGCAGCGGGGGGTACATGTGCTCGTCATTCAGTCGGATCGTTCCCATCATTCCCGCCCCATTTCAGTGTCAGAACAAATCGACGCCGTCATCGACCAGATCCTCGCCGCGGAAGACCACTTCATCGCCGATCTGGCTGCCCAGATGGGCATGGACTTCGGCATCGGGAATGGTACGGGCGATGAAGGACGCGAATTCGTACAGATATTGCGGCGTGTCCACCGTCAATGGCCGGTAGCGGCTGTCGCGATTGGCTTCGACCTTGACCATGAACATGGCGTCCTCCTGTGCATTCCTTGGATCATAGACCCGATCAGCGCACAGGAGGATATGCGAAGAACGATGGGCCGGGCCGGCCCGAACTCATGCGCAAACAGTTAAAATTATCAGGAAATGTCAGCGCCCGAGCATGTCGCCGAATTGCTTGGTGAAATCGGCGCGCACCGCTTCGGCCACGGGCGGCCACAAATTGGGGGACGTGGTGCCGGCGCTTTGCCCGCCCATGCCGGTCAGACCTTGGGCGCAAACCCAGTCGGGACTGATCGTGTGGCCGAACAGGTCGGGCCGGGCCAGGGCGCGCTGGCCGGCCGCGCCGAATTCCTGCGGGTGCTGGTGACCATAGCGGGCGACGATGGCCGCTTGGCGGGCCAGGCCCGCGACGGCACGTCGGGCCGACGAATCGCGGCAGCGCCCGGCATCGTACTGGCCGCGCATCAGCGCCACCGCATACCATTCCAGCGCCTCCGCGCCTTGACCGGCGACGAGCAACCGGCGCGACAGATCGAACAGATAGCCCGAGGACAGGGCCAACTGGTGGCGACCGGTCCAGGCGATGACCTGGGCGTCCTCCCCCGGTCCCATGGTGGCGACCCGCCCGAACAGATCGGCCTGGGCCATCCAGTCGGCGGGCGGTTGGTCGGGCAGTTGGGCGGCAGTAGCGGCCAGGGGGGAGGTCAACAGGGCAGCGGCAAAGGCTGCCGCCCGAATGATACGCGGCATCATATCCCTTTCACCTGTCCCGCCGCCACTTTAGCCGCCCCCCGGGCTGCCGGCAAGGGGGGCGCGACGGCTCAGCGCTGTTCCTCGAGGAAGCCGTGCACGGTCTGGAACAATTGACGGCGGTTCTTTTCCAGCAGCAGCAGATGGGTGCCTTCGCCGATCAGCACATAGCGCCGGCTCGACGTGCCGGTCAGGTGGGCGAATACCGACAGGCCCATGGCCGGCGGCGTGTCGGCATCCCATTCGCCCTGCACCACCATGGTGGGGGCGGAGATGCGCTCGGGGTGCCAGGCGGGGGTGTTGGCGCCCCAGGTCTTCAACGCGTCGGCAACGGCGCCGTTGGGTACCTTCAGCAATTGCTCGCCACCGGCGGTTTCGGCCAGGGCGTTCATCCAGCCGCGCTTGGCCTCGGGGGTGATCAGCTCCTTGCGTTCCTTGTCGGGCAGATTGTGCCCCCAGCGTTCACTGACCAGGAACAACGGCACGCCGCGCCAAGCGCCCAGTTCCTTGACGGCATCGGCACCCGCGGGTTCGTCCGAGATCCACGGCGGCGAATACAGCACCAGCTTGTGGATCTTGTTGGAGGCGTTGGCGGCATAGCTGCCGGCCAGGGTGGCGCCCCATGACCAGCCGACGATGGTCAGCTTGTCCAGATTGCGGCGCGACAGGATGTATTCCACCGTCTTCGACACGTCGCGCAAGGCGGCGACGCTGTCCACCAACGGCGCCTTGCCCTCGGGCGGCTGGGACATTTCCGCCGGCTTGGTCGAGGCGCCGTAGCCGCGGATATCCAGGGCATAGACGTCGTAGCCGCGCCGCGCCAGATAGTCCAGCCAGCTTTGGCCGTCGATGGCGTGGTCGAAGGTGGCGATGCCGGGAAAGGTCGCCCCGTGCAGGAACAACACGGTGGTTTCCGGCTTGGGGCTGTAATAATCATCGGGGTGCTTGTTGCGCAGATGCAGGCGCAAATCGTCATCGCGGGCGTCGAATTGCAGGTTTTCGGTGACGATGGCCGAAGGCGGCAGCAGCTTTTGCGCCCAGGCGGGCCCTCCGGCCAACAGGGCCGACAACAAGATCAGGACGCGCAGCATGACAACTCCCCAAGTGGTCAGGGAATCATGATGGTCGCCGCCTCACGCCAAGTCAAACCCCGCCGGCGTATGGGGCCGGATCGGACAGGCCGGCATCGGTGAAACCCTTCAGCCGCAGCCGGCAGGCGTCGCAGCGCCCACAGGCATGGCCATGGGCGTCGGGGTCGTAACAACTGGAGGTCAGGCCATAATCCACCCCCAGGCGCAGACCTTCGGCGATGATCCGGGCCTTGGTCAGCGAGATCAAGGGGGCGTGGATCGTCAGGCGATGACCTTCCACCCCGGCCTTGGTGGCCAAGTTGGCCATGGTCTCGAAGGCCTTGATGTATTCGGGCCGGCAATCGGGATAGCCGGAATAATCCACGGCGTTGACGCCGACGAAAATGTCGGCGGCGCCCAGCACCTCGGCGAAGGCCAAGGCGAAGGACAGCATGATGGTGTTGCGTGCCGGCACATAGGTGATGGGGATTTCCGCATCCATCTCGGCCTCGAGCCGGTCCTTGGGCACGGCGATGTCGGCGGTCAGGGCCGAGCCGCCGAAAAGCCGCAGATCGATGTCGGCGATGCGGTGGTCGGTGACGCCTCCCGCCGCCGCCACCTTGGCGGCGCAGTCCAGTTCCACCTGATGGCGCTGGCCATAGCGGAACGACAAGGCGGCGCAGTCGAAGCCCCGTTCCGTCGCCAGGGCCAGCACGGTGGCGGAATCCAATCCGCCCGACAACAGGATGACCGCCTTTTTCGTCATGGTCTTACAGCGAGAAATGCGAGGCGACGAAGGCGTCGATGTCGGCCTCGGCCCAATCCTTGGCCTTGAGATCGGCGCGGATGGCGTTGACGTCGACATTGGGCCAAGTGTGGCAGCTGTCCACCGTATGCTTGTCGGCGTCCATGATGCGGAAATCATAGGGGCGCTTTTCGCTTTGGAAGACGTCGTAATAAAGCACTTGGTCGACATGGTTGTCGGGCAGGAAGGTCAGGATGCGCGGCTTCAGGGTATAAAGCTCTTCCGGCCCCCTGATGTAATCGGCGGCGGCGATGATCACCTCGTCGCCGGTCTGGCAGGTACGGGCGGCGGCGCCGTTCAGGATGCAGCAGCGCGATCCGGGCTGGCCGAAGATGACATAGGTGGAAATGCGGGCGCCGGAACTCTTGTTCCATATTTCCACGAATTCCATGGGGTAGATACCGGCGAGGGCGCATTGCTCGGGATCGAGCGTGATCGAACCGTGATAGTTCAGATCGGCGCTGGTGACGCGGATGCCATGGAACTTGGCGCGGATGACCTTCATCATGGGAAGCACCGGAGGTTGGGGCGACGGATTTGTCGCGGACATAGACTAGAAGTGCCGGGCATGGCAATGGAATCTTACTAGGGAAGGAAATCAGGCATGATCGCGTCATTGGATCATCTGGTGCTGACGGTGGCCGACATCCAGGCCACATTGGCGTTTTACGGCGATGTCCTGGGCATGCGGCCGGTGACCTTCGCCGGCAATCGCCATGCCCTGGTCTTCGGCGCGCAAAAGATCAACCTGCACCAAAAGGGCCGTGAATTCGAGCCCAAGGCCCGGCACCCCACCCCCGGCTCGGCCGATCTGTGCTTCGTCGCCGCCCTCGGTCCGGACGCGGTGCAGGCACGATTGCGGGACAAGGGGGTGGCCATCGTCGAAGGCCCGGTGGCGCGGACCGGGGCGGTGGGGCCGATCATGTCGGTCTATGTTCGCGATCCCGACCACAATCTGATCGAGATATGTACCTACGGTGCATAAAGCCATTGATTTAACCACGGGGCCGAATCAGTATCTGGCGGTTAGGTCGACCCCGAACCCACGAGATATCGCCCATGGACGCGCAAAAGCTGGCCAAGGTGCTGGCCATGGCCGCTTCGGACAATGAAACCGAGGCGCTGCATGCCTTGCGCACCGCGCGGCGTCTGCTGGACAGCCACGGCACCGATTTCGTCGGTCTGGCCAAGCGTCTGGCCGGCGGCGAGGCCGCCGAGGCGCTGGAGGACGCGGTCTTCGACCTGCGCAACGAGGTCCGCCAGTTGCGCAGCGAAAACGAGCGCCTGCGGCAAGGGCGCCCGGCCACCGCCGCCGCCGTGGCGCCCTCTTTCCAGGATGCCGCCCGCGATGCCGCCGAGCTGATCCGCCTGCGGGCCGAACTGGATGGCCTGCGGGCCGAGATGCTGCGAGCGCTGGCGCACGAGGCGACCTTGCAGGAACAGTTCCGCCATGCTTTGGCCGAGGCCGGCGCCTTGGGCCTGCGTCTGTCCGAGGCGGAAAGCCGGCGTCTGCGGCTGGAGGCGGAAAATCGCCGTCTCAGCCATGCCAACCACGCGCTCAGGCTGGATTTGGCCGAGGCCCAGGCCTTGGCACCAGCGGCAAACGCCGTGGCGGTGGCCAATCTGCCGACGGAGCGGAACAAGGGCAGAAAAGCTGCCGTTTCCGGCAAAGGGCGCGGACAATACGCTCTGTTCTAGTTCGTATTAGTCCTAAAGTGCATCCTATGGACCTGTTTTTTTCTGCTAACTTCAGGTAATCACCGTGCCCCCGGCCCGCATTGCGCCGGTTGTGTCTGCCTGGAGGATGAAAATGGCCTTGTTGACCTGGAGTGACGAGCTCAGCGTCGGCGTCTCCGCTTTGGATCGGGATCACCGCGTCCTGGTCGATCTGATCAACGAGTTCAGTCAGGCCATCGACGAACAGCGCGGCCCTCAGGCGGTTGGCCCGGTGCTGGTCCGTTTGCGCCGGCATGTGGGCGAGCATTTCGCCCGCGAGGAAGCCTTGCTGCACAGCAGCGGTTATCCCGAGGCCGCCGACCACGCCCAGCAGCATAACCACACCTTGTCCCGCCTACGCGAGTTGGAAGCCCTGGCCGCCGAGGACGATGCCAAGGCCGCCCTGGCGGTGCTGGATTTCCTCAAGGCCTGGTTCATCAATCACGTCGTCGGCAACGATCTGAAGTTGCGCGACTTCTTCCGCGAAAAGGGCGTCGCCGACTTGGGCATCGGCTCTCGTCCGTCCCTGTGGGCGCGACTGGCGGCGCGGACCGATTTCCTGGCGCTCAAGACCCGTATCCTGCTGGTCGCCTGGGCGCCCCTGGTGGTGATCGCCGGTCTGGTGCTGGTCAATCTGGCTGAAGCGGTGGAAAAGGTGGGTCAGCAAAGGGCGATCATCACGCTGACCCGGTTCAGTACGGTCAGCAGCGCCTTGATCCATGAATTGCAGAAGGAACGCGGCTCGTCGGCGCTGTTCCTGGGCAGCAAGGGCACCCAGTTCGGCCCGGAACTGGCGGCGCAGCGTCAGCTCACCGATGGCCGTCTGGCCGTCTTCCGCCAGGAATCGGTGCCCATGTTGGCCAGCATGGGCGGCGCCCAGGCCGAGCGGCTGAAAAAGGCGGTGGCCGACATGGAAAAGCTGGCGGAAATCCGCAAGGGTACCGATGGCCAGACCCTGCCGGTGCCGCAGGTGCTGGGCTATTACACCGGTGCCATCGCCGATCAGTTGGCGGTGGTGGAAGCCATCGGCCTGTTGGCCAACGACGCCTTGATGTCGGCCAATATCACCGCCTATGCCGCCATCCTGAACGCCAAGGAACGCGCCGGTCTGGAACGGGCCACCGGCTCCGCCGGTTTCGCCGCCGGCACGTTCACGCCGCAATTGCATCGCCGCCTCAACGAATTGGGGGCCGAGCAAAAGGCCTTCCTCCACGTCTTCCGCACCACCGCCGGCAGTCCGGCCATCGCCGCCCTCGATCAGGCCCAGGCCGACGAGTCGGAAAAAAGGGTGGCCGAATGGCGCACCATCGCCATCGAAAGCCCGTTCACCGGCAGCTTGAACGACATCAAGGCCCCCGATTGGTTCAAGCTGACCACCAGGCGTATCGACCAGATGAAAATGGTGGAGGATGCCGCCGCCGCCGTGCTGATGGATCATGCCGGCGGCGTGTTGACCCGGCTGACCGCCTCGGCCTGGACCCAAGGCATCCTGCTGCTGGCCCTGGTCAGCGTCTGCGGTCTGACCAGCATGCTGATCGTCGCCGGTCTGGTGCCGCCCTTGCTGGCGGCGCGCAAGGCCACCGCCCGTCTGGCCGAAGGTGACCGCACGGTGGAAGTGCCCGGTCAGCAATTGCGCGACGAACTGGGCGAACTGGCCCGCGCCATCCAGTTTTTCAAGGAAAAATTGATCGCGGCGGAATTGATGAGCGCCACCACCAATGTGGACAACCAGTCCCGCATCGAAGTCATGCTGCGCAAGGAACGTGCGGTGACCGAATTCGACCAGCGCATGGCCAAGTTCGTGGAAGAGGTGGGGGAAAGCGCTCAGTCGCTGATGATCTCCGCCGGCACCATGACCGAGGTGGCGTCGGAGACCACCGCGCGCAGCGACGATGTGTCGCATGCCGCCAACGATACCTCGCAGCGGGTGCAATCCACCGCCGCCGCCACCGAGGAACTGGCCGCTTCCATCCGCGAGATCGCCCGCCAGGTCCAGACCCAGGCCACCGCCACCCGTGACGCGGTGGACCAGGCCAAGGCCACCAACAGCCAGGTGGACGGCCTGCGCAGCTCGGCCGAACGCATCGGCGAGGTGGTGCAGTTGATCCAGACCATCGCCAGCCAGACCAATCTGTTGGCCTTGAATGCCACCATCGAGGCGGCGCGGGCCGGTGACGCCGGCAAAGGCTTCGCCGTGGTCGCGGGTGAGGTCAAGAACCTGGCCAACCAGACCGCCAAGGCGACCGAGGACATCATCGATCAGGTCAACGCCATCCAATCGGCCACCCGCTCGTCCGTCGACGCCATCCGTGCCATCACCGACCGCATCGCCGGCATCAACGAAATCTCGGCGGCGGTGGCGGCGGCGGTGGAACAACAAGAGGCGGCCACCGCCGAAATCAGCCGCAACGTCCAGGAAACCTCGCTGTCCACCGATCAGGTCAGCGCCAATATCGGCGAGGTTCTGCACGCCACCCAGCGGGCGGAACAGGCGGCGCGGGTGGTTTCCGGCGCCGCCGAGACCCTGGGCGGCCACACCGAATTACTGCGCAGCGAGGTGCGCAAGTTCCTGGCCGAAGTGCGGTCGTGATCGGTGGGGCTGGACTTGTCCGCGCCCACCCCCATATAACCGGGCTATGACTGATACCATCGGCCACCCCTTCCTGAAGATGCATGGCTTGGGCAACGATTTCGTTGTCCTCGACGTGCGCCAATCCGGCTTTGCCCTCACGCCGGCCATGGCCCGCGCCATCGCCGATCGCCATACCGGCTTGGGTTGCGATCAGGTGGTGGTGATCGAGCCGGCGCGGTCCGGCCTGTCCGACGCCTGGATGAGCCTGTGGAACGCCGACGGCTCGGCCACCTCGGCCTGCGGCAACGCCACACGCTGCGTCGCTTGGCTGCTGATGCAACAATCCGGCAGCGATCATGCGGTCATCGAAACCAAAGCCGGTCTGCTCGATGCCGAACGGCGCGGCGACAGGCTGGTCGCCGTCGACATGGGGCCGGCGCGGCTGGACTGGCGGGAAATCCCGCTGGCCAAGGCGGTCGATACCTTGCATCTGGGCATCGGCAGCGGCGCGCTGACCGATCCGGTCGGAATCAGCATGGGTAACCCGCACGCGGTGTTCTTCGTCGACGATGTCGCCGGTATCGATCTGGCCGCTCTCGGGCCGGGGCTTGAACACCATGATCTGTTCCCCGAGCGGGCCAATATCGAAGCCGCCCAGGTGCTGGCCCCGGATCGCATCCGTATGCGGGTATGGGAACGCGGCACCGGCATCACCAGCGCCTGCGGTACCGGCGCCTGCGCCACCGTGGTCGCCGCCGCCCGTCGCGGCCTGACCGGGCGCAAGGCCGACGTGGTGCTGGATGGCGGCGTGCTGACCATCGAATGGCTGCCCGACGACCATGTGATGATGACCGGGCCGGTGGCGCTGGTGGCGGAAGGGCGGCTGCATTCCAGCTTGCTGTCATGACCGCGCCACCCAAGGTCATCACCTTCGGCTGCCGTCTCAATGCCTATGAATCCGAGGTGATGCGCGAACATGCCAAGGCGGTGGAAGACGGTGTCGAGACGGTGATCGTCAACACCTGCGCGGTCACCGCCGAGGCCGAGCGGCAGGCGCGCCAGACCATCCGCAAGCTTCGGCGCGATCACCCCGATGCCCGCATCGTCGTCACCGGCTGCGCCGCCCAGGTGAGCCCTGACAAGTTCGCGGCCATGGCCGAGGTGGATCAGGTTTTGGGCAATGCGGAAAAGCTGCACCCCGACATCTTCACCCATCCGCCCGAGGAGCGCATCGTCGTCACCGACATCATGACGGTGCGCGAAACCGCCTTGCATCTGGTCTCCGGCTTCGAGGGACGGGCACGGGCCTTCGTCGAGGTGCAGACCGGCTGCGACCATCGCTGCACCTTCTGCATCATCCCCTTTGGTCGCGGCAACAATCGCTCGGTGCCCATGGGCCGTATCGTCGATCAGGTGCGCGGGTTGGTGGCGCAAGGCTTCGCCGAGGTGGTGTTCACCGGCGTCGACATCACCGCCTATGGCGGCGATCTGCCCGGCAGCCCCAGCCTGGGGCAAATGGCCCGGCGGCTGCTGGCAAGCGTGCCGGAATTGCCGCGCCTGCGGCTGTCGTCGCTGGATCCGGTGGAGGTGGACGACGATCTGCTGCGGCTGGTGGCGGAAGAGCCTAGGCTGATGCCGCATTTCCACCTGTCGGCCCAGGCCGGCGACGACATGGTGTTGAAGCGCATGAAGCGTCGCCATCTGCGCGCCGACGTCATCACCCTGGCGGCAAAATTGCGCGATCTGCGCCCCGACATCGCCCTGGGCGCCGACATCATCGCCGGTTTCCCCACCGAGGACGAAGAGATGTTCCGCCGTTCGCTCGATCTGGTGGACGAGGCTGTGCTGACCCATTTGCACGTCTTCCCCTACAGTTCGCGCCCCGGCACCCCGGCGGCACGCATGCCGAAAGTCCCGGGCGCCGAGGTCAAGGACCGCGCGGCGCGGCTGCGGGCCAAGGGCCAGACGGCCATGGACGCGTTTTTGGACTCGCGCCTGGGCAAGAGTGCCGGCGTGCTGGTGGAAAAGGACGGCCAGGGCTTTTGCGCCCATTATCTGCCGGTGCGGGTGACGGGCGCGCCGCCCGAAGGCAGTGTGGTGCAAGCCCGCATCAGCGGTCGCGACGGCGGGGTGCTGGTGGGCGAACCGGAATAATAGGAAACCACAGAGGCACAGAGAGAGCTCGCCAAAAGGCGGAGATGTCGCCACCAAGCCCCCCCTCTCTGTGCCTCTGTGTCTCTGTGGTTTTCCAGCATGCCCAGGCTTGACCCGGTACTCTCCGCAGTGCCACAACGGGTGGCGTTCACACGAGATTTCCACAAAAGGACCAGGGCATGAGCGGCAAGGGATTGTTCGGGCGGCTGTTCGGCGGCAAATCGGAAGCGGCGGTGGCGGAAGCCGATGCCGTGGCGGTGCCGCCCGTCGAGGCACCCGAGGAAGAGGCCGCCATCGTCGATGATCCCCATCCGGCGGAAATCCTGGCCGAAGCGCCGCAATCCTGGCTGTCGCGGCTGAAAGGCGGCCTGACCAAATCATCGTCCAAGCTGACCCAGGGGTTGGGCGATCTGTTCACCAAGCGCAAGCTGGACGATGAGGCCCTGGAGGACCTGGAAGACCTGCTGATCACCACCGATCTCGGGGTGGGGACCGCCACGCGCGTCACCAAACGGCTGGCCAAGACCCGCTTCGGCCAGGATGTGGGGGCCGAGGAAATCAAGCAGGTGCTGGCCGAGGAAGTGGCACAGATCCTGGCGCCCGTCGCCAAGCCGCTGCACCCGGCCTATGTGGCGCGCCCGCATGTGGTGCTGGTGGTCGGCGTCAACGGGTCCGGCAAGACCACCACCATCGGCAAGATGGCCAAGCATTTCAAGGATCAGGGCAAGCAGGTGGCCCTGGCCGCCGGCGACACCTTCCGCGCCGCCGCCGTCGAGCAGTTGAAGGTGTGGGGCGAACGCACCCAGTGCCCGGTCTTCTCCCGCGACACCGGCGCCGATGCCGCCGGTCTGGTGTTCGACGCCATGGCCGAATCGGCCAAGCGCGGCGATGATCTGTTGTTCATCGATACCGCCGGGCGTTTGCAGAACAAGGCCGATCTGATGGAGGAACTGCGCAAGGTGGTGCGCGTCATCAAGAAGCAGGACGAAACCGCCCCCCACGACGTGCTGCTGGTCTTGGATGCGACGGTGGGCCAGAACGCCCATTCCCAGGTCGAGGTGTTCAAGGACATGGTCGACGTCACCGGTCTGGTGCTGACCAAGCTGGACGGTACGGCGCGCGGCGGCGTGCTGGTGGCCTTGGCGGAAAAATTCGCCCTGCCGGTGCATGCCATCGGCGTCGGCGAGAAGGTGGAAGACCTGCGTCCCTTCGACGCCAATTCCTTCGCCCGCTCCCTGGTCGGGCTGGATTAGGTTTTTTCCGTCCCTGGAGGCTTCGCCATTGGTCCGCCGATAATCATCCCACCCGCCCTGATCCACCCTTATGGGTGGGGTAAAACCTGACCCGGGTAGGTTAATGTGCTGCGACTCCAAGGGTTTAGCTGCGAATCGTCATTTGCTGCGCTGCAACCCGCGAGAAAATCGGCAATATCAAAAACTTCTAATATACTGAATGGGTGTGCCAATACGCTTGCTCTTGGCCGCGAATCGGGTTACCTAAGCCCCCCATGGCGCATGCTGCGATGCGTCGCGGCCCACCCGTTCGTCCAGAACATCGATCACGTTCGAGGGAACTTTATCCATGGCACGCAAGAAGATCGCTCTCGTTGGCTCCGGTAACATTGGCGGCACGCTCGCCCACCTCATCGGCCTGAAGGAGTTGGGCGATGTGGTGATGTTCGACATCGCCGAGGGCATCCCCCAGGGCAAGGGTCTGGACATCGCCGAATCGACTCCGGTCGAGGGCGTCAATGCCCGTTACTCCGGCGCCAATGACTATTCCGCCATCAAGGGCTCCGATGTGGTGATCGTCACCGCCGGCGTCCCGCGCAAGCCCGGCATGAGCCGCGATGACCTGATCGGCATCAACACCAAGGTCATGGTGTCGGTCGGCCAGGGCATCAAGGAAAACTGCCCCGACGCCTTCGTCATCGTCATCACCAATCCGCTGGACGTGATGGTGTGGGTGCTGCAGCAGGCCTCCGGCCTGCCGGCCAACAAGGTCGTCGGCATGGCCGGCGTGCTCGACTCGGCCCGCTTCCGTCACTTCCTGGCTGAAGAATTCAACGTTTCGCCGGAAGACGTCACCGCCTTCGTGCTGGGCGGCCACGGCGACACCATGGTGCCCTTGACCCGTTACTCCACCGTCGCCGGCATTCCGCTGCCGGATCTGGTGAAGATGGGCTGGACCACCCAGGAAAAGCTGGACCAGATCGTGCAGCGCACCCGTGACGGCGGCGCCGAGATCGTCGGCCTGTTGAAGACCGGTTCGGCCTTCTACGCCCCGGCTGCCTCGGGCATCGCCATGGCCGAAGCCTATCTGAAGGACAAGAAGCGGGTCATGCCCGTCGCCGCCCTGGTCAAGGCCGGCCAGTTCGGCCAGAAGGACGACATCTATGTGGGCGTTCCGGTGGTCATCGGTGAAGGTGGCGTCGAACGTCTGGTCGAGATCGAGCTGTCGGCCGAAGAGCAGGCCGCTTTCGACAAGTCCGCCGACGCCGTCCGCAGCCTGGTGGCCGTGGCCAAGGGTCTGCTGTAAGCCTTAGGGGCCCGGCCCGCTCCATCGACGGATGGCGCGGGCCGCGGGTGCCCTTTCGTTGAATAGCGCGACATCGCGCTTTCGTTGAATTGCGCGGCACCGCGCCGGACCGCCCTTGGGGCGGAAAGGCGCGGGGTCACGACAGGGGAGCGTAAATCCATGAATATTCATGAGTATCAGGGCAAGCAGGTGCTGGCCAAGTACGGCGTCGCCGTGCTCAAGGGCGGCGTTGCTTATACCCCCGACGAAGCCATCCAGGTGGCCCGGGATCTGGGCGGCCCGGTGTGGGTCGTCAAGTCGCAGATCCACGCCGGTGGCCGCGGCAAGGGGAGCTTCAAGGGCGACACTTCCGGCAAGGGCGGCGTCCGCGTCGTCAAGAGCGTCGAGGAAGTCGGCGCCGCCGCCGATGCCATGCTGGGCAAGGTGCTGGTCACCGTCCAGACCGGTGAGCAGGGCAAGGAAGTCAAGCGCATCTACGTGGAACAGGGCTGCGACATCCGCCGCGAACTGTACCTGGGTCTGCTGATCGACCGCTCGACCTCGCGCGTCACCATCATGGCGTCCACCGAGGGCGGCATGGAGATCGAGGAAGTCGCGCACAAGAGCCCGGAAAAGATCCTGAAGGTCGCCATCGACCCGGTGCAGGGCTTCCAGCAGTATCATGGCCGCCAGCTGGCTTTCGGCCTGGGCCTGACCGGCAAGCAGGTCGGCGCCGCCGTCAAGTTCATGGGCGCTCTGTACAAGGCGTTCATGGATCTGGATTGCTCCATCGTCGAGATCAACCCGCTGGTGGTCACCGGCGACGATCAGCTGATCGCGCTGGACGCCAAGGTCAATTTCGACGACAACGCCCTGTTCCGTCACAAGGACATCGAAGAGATGCGTGACGAGTCGGAAGAAGATCCGGCGGAACTGGAAGCGGCCCGTCACAGCCTCAACTACATCAAGCTCGACGGCTCCATCGGTTGCATGGTCAACGGTGCCGGTCTGGCCATGGCCACCATGGACATCATCAAGCTGTACGGCGCCGAGCCGGCCAACTTCCTCGATGTCGGCGGCGGCGCCACCAAGGAACGCGTGACCACCGCCTTCAAGCTGATCCTGTCGGATCCCAACGTCGAAGGCATCCTGGTCAACATCTTCGGCGGCATCATGCGCTGCGACGTCATCGCCGAAGGCGTGGTCGCCGCTGCCCGTGAAGTCAGCCTGAACGTCCCGCTGGTCGTCCGTCTGGAAGGCACCAACGTGGATTTGGGCAAGAAGATCATGGCGCAATCGGGTCTGCCGATCATTGCCGCCGACAACCTCGCCGATGCCGCCGAAAAGGTGGTCAAGGCCGTCAAGGAGGCCGCATAACATGGCCGTTCTCGTTAATGCCAACACCAAGGTGATCTGCCAGGGCTTCACCGGCGCTCAGGGCACCTTCCACTCCGAACAGGCCATCGCCTACGGCACCAAGATGGTCGGCGGCGTGACCCCGGGCAAGGGCGGCTCCAAGCATCTGGACCTGCCGGTGTTCGACACCGTCGCCGAAGCCAAGGCCAAGACCGGTTGCAATGCCAGCGTCATCTATGTGCCGCCGCCGTTCGCCGCCGACGCCATCTTGGAAGCCATCGACGCCGAGATCGAGCTGGCCGTCTGCATCACCGAGGGTATCCCGGTGGCCGACATGCTGGTCGTCAAGCGCGCTTTGGTCGGTTCCAAGACCCGCCTGATCGGGCCGAACTGCCCGGGCGTCATCACCCCGGGTGAATGCAAGATCGGCATCATGCCCGGTCACATCCACCAGCGCGGCAAGATCGGTATCGTCTCGCGTTCCGGCACCCTGACCTATGAAGCGGTGGCGCAGACCACCGCCGCCGGTCTGGGCCAGACCACCTGCATCGGCATCGGTGGTGACCCGATCAACGGCACCAACTTCGTCGACAGCTTGCAGATGTTCCTGGACGACCCGGAAACCGAAGCGATCATCATGATCGGTGAAATCGGCGGCGACGCCGAGGTCCAGGGTGCCGAGCTGCTGCGTTCGTCCAAGATCAAGAAGCCGACCGTTGGTTTCATCGCCGGTCGTACCGCTCCTCCGGGCCGTCGCATGGGCCATGCCGGCGCGGTGATCTCGGGCGGCAACGACACCGCCGACTTCAAGATCGACGCCATGCGTTCCGCCGGTATCGCTGTCGCCGACAGCCCGGCCACGCTGGGTTCGACCATGCTCAAGGTCCTGAAGGGCTAAGAGGTCAAAACGGCCCGATGCACCCGCCGGAGCATCGGGCCGTATCCTTGTCTTGTTTTTAGCGCCGTGACGGACGGCGCCCGGCGGCGCCGCCCCGTCCCGACTTGGCAGAAAGGGATGCGGTATCCCCCGCGTCAGCCCAATATGACGAACCAGTTCGACGAAACGTCCTTCCTGACCGGCGGCAACGCCGTGTTCATTGCCGAGCTTTACGCCCGCTATGTCGAGGATCCGTCCTCGGTGGACGCCTCGTGGGTGCAGTTCTTCACCGAACTGCGGGACGAAGGCGCGGCCATCGCCCAGGATTTCAAGGGCACGGCGGGTGCCAAGCGTGATCTGAAGATCATCGGTGCCGTCGACCCGGAAGCGGCCGCCGCCGCCGCCGCCGCCGCCAAGAAGGGGGGCAAGGATGCCAAGGCCGCTCCGGCGGTTGACCCGGCGGCAAGCCGCCAGGCGGTGCTCGATTCGATCCGCGCCCTGATGATGATCCGCACCTACCGGGTGCGCGGCCACCTGGAAGCCGATCTCGATCCGCTGCATCTGGCCAAGCGCCAGCCCCATCCCGAACTGGATTACCGCACCTACGGTTTCGTCGAGGCCGATCTGGACCGCGAAATCTTCATCGACAACGTGCTGGGTCTGGAAAGCGCCACGCTCCGCCAGATCATCAGCGTCGTCCGCGCCACCTATTGCGGCAAGATCGGCGTCGAGTTCATGCACATTCAGGATCCGGACCAAAAGGCCTGGATTCAGAAGCGCGTGGAAAGCGTGCGCAACCACACTGACTTCACGCCCAGGGGCAAGCGCGCCATCCTCGAGCGTCTGGTCGAGGCCGAGGGCTTCGAGCGCTTCCTGCAACTGAAATACACCGGCACCAAGCGCTTCGGCCTGGAAGGCGGCGAATCGGTGATTCCGGCCTTGGAACAGATCGTCAAGCGCGGCGGTCAGTTGGGCGTCGAGGAAGTGGTCATCGGCATGGCCCATCGCGGTCGTCTGAACGTTCTGGCCAATTTCATGAAGAAGCCCTATCAGGTCATCTTCTCGGAATTCCAGGGCGGCACCGCCAATCCGTCCGACGTGCAGGGCTCGGGCGACGTCAAGTATCACCTGGGCACCTCGAGCGACCGCGATTTTGACGGCAATGTCGTTCACCTGAGCTTGCAGCCCAACCCGTCGCATCTGGAAGTGGCCAACCCGGTGGTCATCGGTCGCGTCCGCGCCAAGCAGCAGCAGAAGAACGACGCCGAGCGCAAGAAGGTGGTCGGCATCCTGCTGCACGGCGACGCCGCTTTCGCCGGCCAGGGCGTGGTGCCGGAAACCATGCTGCTGTCCCAGCTCGAGGGCTATCGCACCGGCGGCACCATCCACATCATCATCAACAACCAGATCGGCTTCACCACCGCGCCGGAATATTCGCGCTCGGGTCCGTATTCGTCCGACGTGGCCAAGGGCTTCCAGTGCCCGGTGCTGCACGTCAACGGCGACGACCCGGAAGCGGTGGTGCACGTGGCCCGCATCGCCACCGAATACCGCCAGGAATTCAGCGCCGACGTGGTCATCGACATGATCTGCTATCGCCGCCACGGCCACAACGAATCGGACGAGCCGGCTTTCACCCAGCCGTTGATGTACCGCAAGATCGCCAGCCATCCGACCACCCGGGCCGTCTACGCCCAGCAATTGGTGGCCGAGGGTTCCATGAGCCGGGAAGAGGCCGACGGTCTGGTCACCGCCTTCCAGGAAATGCTGGAACGTGAATTCGACGCCGCCAAGAGCTTCAAGCCCAACAAGGCCGACTGGCTGGAAGGCAAGTGGCAAGGCTTGGCCCAACTGGCCGACGAAGAGGAATTCCGCGAGGAAAAGACCGGCGTCGCCATCGACACCCTGAAGGACGTGGGAATGAAGCTGGCCCAGGTGCCGGCGGACTTCAACATCAACCGCAAAATCCTGCGCCAGATGCAGGCCAAGGCGGAAATGATGCAGACCGGCCAGGGCATCGACTGGGCCACGGCGGAAGCCCTGGCTTTCGGCACCCTGCTGACCGATGGTCATGGCGTTCGTCTGTCGGGCCAGGATTGCGGTCGCGGCACCTTCTCGCAGCGCCACTCCCGTCTGACCGACCAGGAAAACGAAAGCCGCTACGAGCCCCTGAACCACATCCGCGACGGCAATCAGGCCTATTTCGAGGTCATCGACAGCCCGTTGTCGGAAGAAGCGGTGCTGGGCTTCGAGTACGGCTATTCGCTGGCCGAGCCGAACACCCTGACCCTGTGGGAAGGGCAGTTCGGCGACTTCGCCAACGGCGCCCAGGTGATCATCGACCAGTTCATCAATTCGGGTGAGTCCAAATGGCTGCGCATGTCCGGTCTGGTCATGCTGCTGCCGCACGGCTACGAAGGCCAGGGGCCGGAACATTCGTCGGCGCGCTGGGAACGCTATCTCCAGCTGTCGGCGGAAGATAACTGGCAGGTGTGCAACCTGACCACTCCGGGCAATTACTTCCACGCGCTCCGCCGCCAGTTGCAGCGCAACTTCCGCAAGCCCTTGATCATCATGACGCCGAAAAGCCTGCTGCGGCACAAGCTGTGCGTCAGCCCGCTGGAAGACATGGCCTTGGGCTCGCGCTTCCGCCGCGTCTTGCCGGAAGCCGAAAATCTGGTGGCCGATGCCAAGATCCGTCGCGTCGTCGTCTGCTCGGGCAAGGTCTATTACGACCTGTTGGAAGAACGGACCAAGCGCGACATCAAGGACGTCGCCATCCTCCGCGTCGAGCAATTGTATCCCTGGCCCAAGGACACCTTGAAGGCCCAGCTCGCCCGCTATCCCAACGCCGATCTGGTGTGGGCGCAGGAAGAGCCGGCCAATATGGGGCCGTGGACCTTCGTCGATCGCCGGCTGGAATTCATCTGCGACGAATTGCCCGACAACAAGGCCAAGCAGGCGCATTACGTCGGTCGCAAGGCCGCCGCCTCGCCCGCCACCGGCCTTTACAAGACCCACAACGCCGAGCAGGCGTGGATCTGCGAGACCGCGCTGACCGGCAAGCATGCCGACATGCCGGTGCCGTTCCGCCGCGCCACCGCTCTTTCGCGTCTCAACGCCTAGGTTCAGATAGGGAAACCAGAAGATGACCACTCAGATCACGGTGCCCACCCTGGGCGAGTCCGTTACCGAAGCCACCATCGCCAAGTGGTTCAAGAATGTTGGTGATGCGGTCAAGGCCGACGAGCCCATCGTCGAGCTGGAAACCGACAAGGTGACCGTTGAAGTGCCGGCCCCGGCGGCTGGCGTGCTGACCGAGATCGTCGCCGCCGCCGGCACCACCGTCGAAGTGGGCGCGGTACTGGGCGTCATCGGCGCTGGCACCGGTGCTGTTGCCGCCCCGGCCGCCAAGGCCGCCGCCGCTCCGGCTCCGGCTGCCGCCCCGGCTCCGGCCCCTGTTGCCGCCGCTCCTGCCGCCGCCGCCTTCCCGGCTGCCGCCAAGCTGGCTGCCGACGTCGGTCTGAACCCCATCGCCATCGCCGGTTCGGGCAAGGGCGGTCGGGTGACCAAGGGTGACGTCATCGCCGCCGCCGCCGCTCCGGCTGCCGCGCCCAAGCCCGCCGCTCCCTCGGGTCCGCGCGCCAAGGCCGATCTGGAAGACCGCGTCGCCATGACCCGTCTGCGCCGGACCATCGCCGGTCGCCTGAAGGAAGCGCAGAACACCGCCGCCATGCTGACCACGTTCAACGAAGTGGACATGGGCGCGCTGTTCGCCGTGCGCAACCAGTACAAGGACCAGTTCGAGAAGCGTCACGGCACCAAGCTGGGCTTCATGTCCTTCTTCGTGAAGGCCTGTATCTCGGCGCTCAAGGACTGGCCGGCGGTCAATGCCGAGATCGACGGCACCGATCTGGTCTACAAGAAGTACTACGACATCGGCGTCGCCGTCGGCACCCCGCAGGGTCTGGTGGTTCCGGTGGTGCGCAATGCCGACCAGCTCAGCTTCGCCGGCGTCGAGCAGGCCATCGCGGCCTTGGGCAAGAAGGCCCGTGACGGCAAGCTCAGCATGGAAGACCTGACGGGGGGCACCTTCACCATCTCCAACGGCGGTGTCTATGGCTCGCTGATGAGCACCCCGATCCTGAACACCCCGCAATCGGGTATTCTGGGTATGCACAAGGTGCAGCAGCGTCCCATGGTCATGCCCGACGGCAAGATCGAGGCCCGCCCGATGATGTATCTGGCGCTGTCCTATGATCACCGCATCATCGACGGCCGCGAGGCGGTGTCGTTCCTGGTGCGCGTCAAGGAATGCATCGAAGACCCGCAGCGTATCCTGCTGGACATGTAATTGAAAATAACCACGGAGGCATGGAGACACAGAGGTGACTGTGTTTCAAAGCCAGCACGATATCTCTGTGCCTCTGTGTCTCTGTGGTTCAATTATTATTGGGACTGAAGATCATGTCCGATAAATCCTTCGACGTCGTCATCATCGGTGGTGGCCCCGGCGGTTACGTCGCCGCCATCCGTGCCGGCCAGTTGGGCCTGAAGACCGCCATTATCGAAAAGCGCGGGAGCTTGGGCGGCACCTGCCTGAACGTCGGCTGCATCCCGTCCAAGGCCCTGCTGTCGGCCTCGCACGCCTACGAGGCGGCCAGCCACGAATACGCGGCCTTCGGCATCAAGATCGGCAAGGTGGAAATCGATGTCGACGGCATGATGTCGCACAAGGACAAGGTGGTGTCCGACAACACCAAGGGCATCGAGTTCTTGATGAAGAAGAACAAGGTGACCTATCTGATCGGCGCCGGCGAAATCACCGGGGCCGGCACCGTCAAGGTGACCGGCAAGGACGGCGAGCAGGTGGTCACCGCCAAGGCCATCATCATCGCCACCGGCTCCGACGTCACCCCCTTGCCGGGCGTCGAAATCGACGAGGAGGTGATCGTTTCCTCCACCGGCGCCCTGAAGCTGGCCAAGACGCCGAAGAGCATGGTGGTCATCGGCGGCGGCGTCATCGGTCTGGAACTGGGCACCGTGTGGCGGCGCCTGGGCGCCAAGGTCACCGTGGTCGAGTTCCTCGACAAGATTTTGCCGACCAATGACGGCGAAGTGTCGAAGACCATGCAGAAGATCCTGGCCAAGCAGGGCATGGACTTCAAGCTCTCCACCAAGGTGACCAAGGCGGAAAAGAAGGGCAAGGCCGTGACCCTGACGGTGGAACCCGCCGCCGGCGGCACGCCGGAAGAGATCAAGGCCGACGTGGTGCTGGTGGCCATTGGCCGCAAGCCCTATACCGAGGGCCTCGGCCTGGAAAATGTCGGCATCGAGAAGGATGCGCGCGGCTTCATCAAGGTCGACCATTACTTCCGCACCAACGTTGCGGGCGTGTTCGCCATCGGTGACGTCATCGGCGGCGCCATGCTGGCTCACAAGGCGGAGGAAGAGGGCGTCGCCCTGGCCGAATTGCTGGCCGGCGAACACGGCCACGTCAATTACGACGTCATCCCCGGTGTCGTCTACACTTGGCCGGAAGTGGCTGCCGTCGGTAAGACCGAGGAACAGCTGAAGGCCGAGGGCGTGGCTTACAATGCCGGCAAGTTCCCGTTCTCGGCCAATGGCCGGGCGCGGTCCATGAACGAGACCGAGGGCTTCGTCAAGGTGCTGGCCTGCGCCACCACCGACCGTGTGCTGGGCGCTCATATCGTCGGCCCCAATGCCGGCGATCTGCTGGCGGAAATGGTCATGGCCATGGAATTCGGCGCGTCGGCCGAGGACGTGGCGCGCACCTGCCATTCGCATCCCGGTCTGGGCGAAGCGGTGAAGGAAGCCTGCCTGGCCGCCAACAAGCGCGCCCTGCATACCTAAAGTTCAGGACCGTCCAAGAAAAAAGAAAGGCCGGGGGGTGGCGACACCCCCCGGCCTTTTCATTTGCATTCGCTCCGGGCCGGCTTGGGGCAGCGCCGGCGCCATCAGGCGCTGGGCTGAACCAGCGTGCAGGCTTGCTTGGCCTTGCTCAGCCGTTTGCAGGCGGCGCGGGCCTGATCTTCGGTGAAGCCGGTCAGGCGCGAGCGATAAACCACCTGTTTGCCGGATTTGGCCTTGGCCACCTCGATGCTGGCGACCGACACCAGGGCACCCAATTTCTTGGCGGCGGTGCTGGCCGCCTTGTGGGATGTCTTGTAATCGCCGAAGGCGCCGACCTGAATGCCCCAGGAATCGGGATCGGCGTCGCCCACGTCCTGGTCGTCGCGCGGCGGTGCCTTGAACGATGCCCGGGCGGTATTGCTGCCCTTGGTCGTGGGTTCGCTGGTGGCACTGGCGATCAGCTTGTCCAGATCGGCGCGGTCTTCTTCCTCGACGGCGGCCGATCGCACATCGGCGCCGCGACCCAGGCGGGCGAAGCCCTTGTCGAGGATTTGCGCCATGTTGTTGTCACGCCAGCCGGCGGTGTTGCCACCAAAAACGACGCCGACGATGCGCTTGCCGTCGCGTTTGGCCGAGGCGATCAGATTGAAGCCCGAGGCGTTGATATAGCCGGTCTTGATGCCGTCGGCGCCCTGATAGCGCAGCATCAGCCGGTTATGGGTGGTGATGGGCTGCCCCTGCCATTTGAACTGGCGAGTGGAGAAATAATGGTAATAGCGGGCATGGTGCCGGACCAGGGCGCGGGCCAGGGTGGCCTGGTCGCGCGGCGTCGAGATCTGGCCCATGTCGGGCAGGCCCGAGGCATTGCGATAGGTGGTGGATCCCATGCCCAACTGGCGCGCCTTGCGCGTCATCATCTCGGCGAAATCGTCCTCGCTGCCGCCGATGGCCTCGGCCACCACCACGGCGACGTCGTTGGCCGATTTGGTCACCAGCGACAATACCGCGTCTTCCACGTCGATACGGTCGCCCACTTGCAGGTTCAGCTTGGAGGGTGACTGGCGGGTGGCGTGGGCCGACACCGGCAGGCGTGAATTCAAGCTCAGTTTACCTTGTTCAAGCGCGTCGAACAGAAGGTACAGCGTCATCACCTTGGTCAGCGAGGCGGGATAGGACCGGCGGTCGGGATTGACGGCATAAAGCACATTGCCGCTATCGGCATCGACGACGATGGACGCATAGCGATCTTCACGGGCATGGGCAACGTGCGGAGCCAAGACCAGAATGGTCATCAGCATCAAGGCGCGGCCCACCCAGCCGGCGATGTGACGGAGCAATGGCAATGGTCCAACCTTCCCCTGGTAAAGACGGCAGATTAACAATCCGCCGAAGACCTTAAAGAAATCACAATTTCCTGTCCACTTTCCCGGCGTTCATTCGATAACTTCCATTCGGACATGGTGGCGTCGATGTGGATTTGGGCCTATAAATCTGAGGTTGGCGAAAGGACGGTTCCATGCGGTGGATTTCCCCGGGCTTGCTTTCAGTCTTGGCCTTGGCCGGCTGCACCTATGGCGGCGGCGACATGGGCGACCCGGTCACCCGCAAGTTCCATTGGTTCTCGTACGTGGCCGGCGACGATATCCGCGCCAACTGCCAGACCGGCACGCCCGATCGCTTCCGTCTGGTCTATAACGGCATCTACGATCAGCAACTCCGCCTGTACGAACTGGATTCGGTCAGGCGGCTGTTGACGGTCAAGGTGACGGCGCCGGGCAATGCGGCGCAAGTGTCCGGCGACGATCTGCTGGCGCCGTGGCGGGCGGTCGAAGGCAAGGTGCCCCTGGACGAGGCGGCCTATACGGCTCTGGTCGGCGATTTCACCGCCGCCGGTCTGTTCGGCCCGCCGGCGGTGGGGCGCGAATTGCCATCGCGCGGCTATCACTGGGCGGCGGCCAGTTGCAAGGATGGCCAGTTCCGCTTTACCGGCTGGGTCTATCCCGAGACCGATTTGAACGCCCTGGCCTTCGCCGCGCCGCTTTTCGCCGCCGACCCCACCGGTGTCGCCGTGGCCCGGCCCGGCCCGATCCCGGTCGATCCGCAATACGAGACGAGTTTGCGCCATGGCGAGGTGGTCTCGTTTTCCCTGAAGGTCGGAGCGAATGGAATGGTGCGCTGAGGGCGCCAAAATTAAGCTTTTGCTGCACTGCACAAAATGGTCTTGACTTTGGCGTTGGCGATCACACACACTGTCCCCATCGCGTCGCAGCATGCGCTTATTTGGCGCGCCCGTCGCCTCTTCCGATCGTTCCAACTTAAGGATGCTCCGCCGATGGCCACCGCCGAAACCCCCGCCAAGCCCGCCGCCAAGAAAACCGCTGCCGGCAAGTCCACCACTGCCGTCAAGGTTGTCGCCAAGCCCGCCGCTGCCGCCCCGGCCCCGGTCGTGGTCGAAGCTCCGGTTGTGGTCGACGAAGCTCCGGTCGTGGTCGAAGCTCCGGTCGTGGTCGAAGCTCCGGTCGTGGTCGAAGTCGCGGCCCCCGTCGTGGTCGAAGCCGCTCCTGAAGCTCCGGCCCCCGTCGTGGTCGAAGCCGCTCCGGTGGTCGAGGTTGCCGCCGCCGTCGCCGAGCCGATTGCGGCGCAAAGCGATGCCGCCGCCCGGGCCCAAGCCGCGGCGCTGAAATCCTATGAAGAATTGTCGGCTGCCGCCAAGGACGCCCTTGATGCCGTGGTCGCCTCGTCGGAAGTGCTGTCGCAGGGCTTGCAGCATTTGGGCCACACCGTCTATGGTCTGGCCCAGCAGAGCGTCGATGACGGCGTGGCCTTGTCCAAGCAGTTGATGGCCGCCAAGACCCTGCGCGAGTTGGTCGACCTGCAATCCGCCCAGGTCAAGGCGCAGTTGGATCGCCTGTTGACCGAGGCGCCGCGCTTGGGCGACCTGTCGGTCAAGCTGGTCGAGGATGCGGTGGCGCCGCTGAACGCCCGCGTCAAGGCAGTGGTCGAGAAGTTCACCAAGCCTGGCGTCTGATCCGATTTTTCCTGCTATTCTGACGGCCCGGCGCAGTGCGCCGGGCCGTTTTCTTTTTCGCGGACGCAAAGAGCCTCTTTTCGTCCGACAATTTTGCCCAATATGATAGGCGTGTACCGATGGGCACCAATCCCGCAAACGAGACCATGAGCGACCACAACGACGACAAGCAAAACGGCGACAATCAGACCGGGGTGGTGATCAAGACCCGCCCCAAGACGAAAAAGCCGTCCATGTACAAAGTGCTGATGCTGAACGACGACTACACGCCGATGGAGTTCGTCGTCCACGTGCTTGAGCATTTTTTCAACAAATCCCGCGAGGACGCCACGCGCATCATGCTGCACGTCCATACCAGGGGCGTCG
Organism: Stygiobacter sp.; assembly: GCA_006218045.1. Lineage (GTDB taxonomy): Bacteria > Pseudomonadota > Alphaproteobacteria > Rhodospirillales > Magnetospirillaceae > Magnetospirillum. The sequence continues at coordinate 7,951 of VBWB01000032.1, read as the reverse complement.
GCATCTGCGGCGTGTATACCTATGAAGTGGCGGAAACCAAGGTGACCCAGGTCATGGATCTGGCCCGGCAGAATCAGCATCCGCTGCAATGCACCATCGAAAAGGACTAGCTGCCTAACAGCCAAGGAGAGGGCCACATGCTGTCGCAAAATCTTGAACAAAGCCTGCGCCGCGCCTTGGCCCTGGCGACGGATCGCCGCCATGAATACGCCACCTTGGAACATCTGCTGCTGGCCCTGACCGAGGACAACGACGCCTTGGCGGTAATGCGGGCCTGCAACGTGGATGTGGGGCGGCTGACCAGCGATCTGCGCGATTTCGTCGATCATTCGCTTAATGATCTGGTCAGCGACAAGCAGGTCGAGCCCAAGCCCACCGCCGGTTTCCAGCGGGTGGTGCAGCGCGCCGCCATCCACGTGCAAAGCTCGGGGCGGGAAGAGGTGACCGGCGCCAACGTCATCGTCGCCCTGTTCTCGGAACGCGAAAGCCACGCCGTCTATTTCCTGCAAACCCAGGACATGACCCGGCTGGACGCGGTCAATTACATCAGTCACGGCGTCGCCAAGGCGGCGGGGCGTAGCCAGAACCGCACGGTGCATGGCGCCGACGAGGAAGCCAACCCGGAAAAGGTGGTGAAGAAGGGGCACGAGGCGCTGAACGCCTATTGCGTCGATCTCAACAAGAAGGCCGGCGCCGGCAAGATCGATCCCCTGATCGGGCGCGAGGCGGAAATCGAGCGCACCATCCAGATTCTGTGTCGGCGGTCGAAGAACAACCCGCTTTACGTGGGTGATCCCGGCGTCGGCAAGACCGCCATCGCCGAGGGGCTGGCGCTGCGCATCGTCAAGGGCGAGGTGCCCGACGTACTGCGGGGCGCCACCATCTTCTCGCTCGACATGGGCACGTTGTTGGCCGGCACCCGCTATCGCGGCGATTTCGAGGAACGGTTGAAGGCGGTGGTCACCGAGTTGGAGAACTTCCCCGGCGCCATCATGTTCATCGATGAAATCCATACGGTGATCGGGGCGGGGGCCACCTCGGGCGGCTCCATGGATGCGTCCAACCTGCTGAAGCCGGCCTTGGCCTCGGGGGCGCTGCGCTGCATCGGCTCGACCACCTACAAGGAATACCGCAACCATTTTGAAAAAGACCGCGCCCTGGTGCGCCGGTTCCAGAAGATCGACGTCAACGAGCCGTCGGTCGAGGATTCCATCAAGATCCTGAACGGCATCAAGGTCTATTACGAAAACCACCACCATGTGAAATACACGGCCGACGCCATCAAGGCGGCGGTGGAACTGGCGGCCAAGTACATCACCGACCGCAAGCTGCCCGACAAGGCCATCGACGTCATCGACGAAGTGGGGGCGGCGCGCATGCTGCTGCCCGAATCGAAGCGGCGCAAGACGGTGACGGTCAAGGACGTGGAAGACATCGTCGCCAAGATCGCCCGCATCCCGCCCAAATCGGTGTCCACCAACGACGTCGAGGCGTTACGCACGCTGGAACGTGACCTGAAGACCCTGGTGTTCGGCCAGGACAAGGCCATCGAGGCCTTGGCTTCGGCCATCAAGCTGGCCCGCGCCGGCCTGCGCGAGCCGGAAAAGCCCATCGGCTGCTACCTGTTCAGCGGCCCCACCGGCGTCGGCAAGACCGAGGTGGCGCGCCAGTTGGCCCGCATCATGGGCATCGAGCTGACCCGCTTCGACATGTCGGAATACATGGAGCGGCATTCGGTGTCGCGCCTGATCGGCGCCCCGCCCGGCTATGTCGGCTTCGACCAGGGCGGGCTTCTGACCGACGCCATCGACCAGCATCCCCATTGCGTGCTGCTGCTGGACGAGATCGAGAAGGCCCATCCCGATCTGTTCAACATCCTGTTGCAGGTGATGGATCATGGCCGCCTGACCGACCATAACGGCAAGAACGTCGACTTCCGCAACGTCATCCTGATCATGACCACCAATGCCGGGGCCGCCGACATGGCCAAGCCGGCCATCGGCTTCGAGCGTGAATCGCGTGATGGCGACGACCAGGAGGCCATCCAGCGCATGTTCACCCCCGAATTCCGCAACCGCCTGGACTCGATCATCCCGTTCGCCAGCCTGAGCCCCGAGATCGTGGCGCAGGTGGTCGACAAGTTCGTCATCCAGTTGGAGGCGCAATTGGGTGACCGTGACGTCCATATCGAGCTGACCGAATCGGCCCGTCAATGGCTGGTGAAAAAGGGCTATGACCGCGCCTTCGGCGCCCGTCCCCTGGGCCGGGTGATCCAGGAGCACATCAAGAAGCCGCTGGCCGAGGAATTGCTGTTCGGCAAACTGGCCAAGGGCGGCGTGGTCAAGGTCGGCGTCGACGATGACGGCAAGTTGACCTTCATCATCGAAGCCACTCCGGGCAAGGCGGAGAAAGTGCCGGAACTGGTGGAGTGACCCCGGACGAGATTCAAGCCCGCATCCTCTACAAGGACCAGGACGTCATCGTCCTGGATAAGCCGGCGGGGCTGGCGGTGCATGCCGGCCCCAATTCCCCCGACCATCTGGAGCTTTATCTGGATGGGCTGAAATTCGGCTGGTCCATGGCGCCGCGCCTGGCCCATCGCCTCGACCGCGATACCTCGGGATGCCTGCTTTTGGGACGCCACGACAAATCCATCAAGCGCTTGGGCAAGATGTTCATGCAAGGCCGGGTGGAAAAGTCCTATTGGACCGTGGTCCACGGCGGCCCGGTCGAGGATACCGGCGAGGTTGCCGCACCTATCCACAAGGTCACCGGCAAGGGCGGCTGGCGCATCATCATCGATGCCGCCGGCCAGCCGGCGGTGACAAGGTGGCGGGTGCTGGGGCGCGGTGACGGGCTTTCCTGGATCGAATGCACGCCCTTGACCGGACGCACCCACCAGATCCGGGTGCACATGAAGCATCTGGGCTGTCCGGTGCGCGGCGACGTCTATTACGGCCCCGACCCGGAAAGCGGGCTGGGCCTGCACCTGCAATCCCACGCCATCGGCGTGCCGCCCCTGTCGGCGGGCAAGGACTGGATCAGGGCGATGGCGCCGCCGCCGCCGCATATGGTTCAGGCCCTGTTCATGTGCGGCTGGGTAGCTTAGCGCCCAAGGTCAAAGCCGTCAGGGGGACGACATGAACCAAGCAGCCGATACCAGCGATCTGCCTTATCCCATCCGCCGTCTGTTCCTGACCCGGGTGGTGCCGGCGCTGATGATGTCGGCGCTGGTGTTGCTGGGCGGCGGTTGGGTGGCGGTCAATTCGCTGGAACGCCATGTCTATCTGGAAACCACCCAGCGGCGGGTGGAAACCACCGTCGATCTGGCCGAGCAGGCCGAGCCGCATGTGTGGGTGCGACTGCTGTCTGGGGAAAACCCGGCGGCGGTGTTCGCCGATCCGGCCAGCGCGCGGGCGGCGGCCATGCTGGAGGCGGTGGCCAAGGACGGTCATGCCCTGCAATTGAAGATTTTCGATCATCGCGGCATCACGCTTTATGCCACCGACCCAGCCGATATCGGCATACGCGAGGAAAACGCCCTGCTGCGGCAGGTGTTGGCCAGCAACAAACCGGCCATCGAGATCGCCCGGCGCTCGGCGGACACCTTGTATGAAATCTATATCCCGGTGGAAACCGCCGGTCAGCGCATCGCCTTCGAGGTCTATGAGCCGGCCAGCGTGCTCGATGAAATCATCGTCGACAGTTTCGTCCGCTTCGCTGCCCTGCCTTTGGGCATTTTGCTGGTTCTCGGTCTGTGGCTCAACCGCATGGTCCGTCGCGCCCAGGCCGATATCGACACCCGGGTCGGCGTGCAGCAAAGCTTGCGGCGGCAATTGGAACGCTTCGTCTCGCAAAGCGCCGGCGCGGCGGCGCGGTTATCGCCCGATGGCTCGGCGCCGATCACCCGCGCCGGCATGACCTTGTTCTATTCCGACGTGCGTGACTTCTCCAGTCTGGCGGAATTCCACCCACCCAAGGCGACGGTGGATTTCCTCAACGACTTGATGACCCGCCAGGTGGAGGTGGTCAGCCGTCACGGCGGCGATGTCGACAAGATGATCGGCGACGCTCTGCTGGTGCGTTTCGAGGGCGCCGACCGTGAAGCCCGCGCCCTGTTGGCGGCCCAGGAAATCCTGACCGATCTGGCGGCGCGGCCGATGGCGCGCGGCATCGGCGTCGGCATCTATGACGGCGAAGCCATTTTGGGGGCCATCGGGCCCAAGGAACGCCAGGATTTCACCGTCATCGGCGACAGCGTCAATCTGGCGGCACGGCTGTGCTCTTTGGCCGAGGATGGGCAATTGGTGGTCGACGAGATGGCGCTGCGCCGCTCGGGCCTGCCCGACGCCGAGTATTCGCCGGCGGAAGACAACAAGGTCAAGGGCCGCAGCGCCCTGGCCGAAGGCGACTTGACCGACGCCGCCGAAGGCGACTTGACCGACGCCGCCGAAGGCGACGTGAAGGGTGACGCCGAAGGCGACTTAAATACTGACGTCGATCAGCTTGCCCAGACCGTTCTGGGTGTGGGATTGGGCGACCGGCTGACCCTCGGCGGCGGCGGCCACCAATTGGGCGACGGCGGCGTCCTGCTGCGCCGCGTGGCGCAGCATACGCACGCCCAGATCATGGCCCTGATGGCCTTTCCATCCGGCCAGGGACAACTCGGTCATGCCGGTGACGTCCATGACGATTCGCCTTTGCGCACAAGAACCCGATCTGTCTTTATAGCACGAACCGCGGGTCGATTTTCACGGTACCAAGGTATGAGCATGCTATAACGTGTGCACCAGCGCGGACGAAACACGGACCGGTTCATGGAACATCTGATCCTCATCGTCTTCACCCTGACCTATGCGGGCATGGCCCTGGGGCGGGTGCCCGGGCTGACCCTGGATCGGACCGGCATCGCCCTGATCGCCGCCGTGGTGTTGTTGGCCTCGGGTTTGGTGCGGGTCGGGGATGCCGGTGCCGCCATCGACATGCCCACCTTGCTGCTTCTGTTCGCGCTGATGCTGGTCTCGGCCCAGTTCCAGGAAGCCGGACTTTACCGCGTCGTCGCCGGCAAGGTGGCGGTGTCGGCGGGCAGCGCCCATCGCCTGCTGTTCCTGACCATCCTGTCCGCCGGCCTGCTGTCGGCGGTGTTGGCCAATGACATCATCGTCTTCGCCATGACGCCCATGCTGGTGGAAGGCATCAAGGGCCGCGGCATGGACCCGCGCCCGTTCCTGCTGGGTCTGGCCGGCGGCGCCAATGCCGGCAGTGCCATGACCATCATCGGCAATCCGCAAAACATCCTGATCGGTCAGGTGGGCGGGCTGGATTTCTGGTATTTCCTGCTGGTCTGCGGGGTGCCGGGGCTGCTGTCCATGCTGCTGGTCTATGGCTGCATCCGGCTGTTGTGGCGGCGTCAATTGGCCATTCCGCCGGTGCCGGCGGCGGAAGGGTTGGTGCCGCCTTTGGATTATTGGCAGACCGCCAAGGGGGTGGTGGCGGTGCTGGGGCTGATGATCCTGTTCACCACCGACTTGCCGCGCGAAGTCGGCGCCCTGGCGGTGGCGGCGCCGTTGCTGCTGTCGCGGCGGCTGGCCAGCCGCGACATGATCGGGGCGGTGGATTGGCATCTGCTGGTGCTGTTCGCCTGCCTGTTCGTGATCACCGATTCCTTCGCCGCCAGTCCGTGGGCGGCCTTGGGGGTGGAATGGCTGGCGGAACGGCAATGGCTGCCCGACCGCATCAGCGTGATGGCACCGCTTTTGACAATCGCCTCCAACACCATCGGCAATGTGCCGGCGGTGATGCTGATCCTGTCCATGTGGCCGATCGAAGGCGACGGCCCGGTCTATGGTCTGGCGCTGTTGTCCACCTTGGCCGGCAATCTGCTGCTGGTGGGGTCGCTGGCCAATATCATCGTCGCCGAACGGGCGGCGGCCTCGGGGGTCAAGCTGACCTTCACCGACTTCGCCCGTGCCGGCATTCCCATGACCCTCGGCTCGCTGGCGGTGGCTTCGGCCTGGCTTTTGCTGGGCGGCTGGATGGGCCGGTGATCAGGGATTCGGGGAAAAGTCCCTGATCTGCCGTTTCGGGTCATAGCCGTCGCGCAGGGCCGCCAGCATGATCTCGGCGCAGGCGACCGCGTCCGACAGGGCGTCGTGGTGCTTGAGCGGCTGGGCCAGGAAGCGACAGACATCGGGCAGCTTGGTCGGACGCAAATTCCAGGTGTCGCGCGCCACCCGGACGGTGCAGACGAACGGGGTCAAGGGGGCGCCGTGGCCATGGGCGCGGCAGCATTCGGTCAACACGCCCTGGTCGAAGGGGGCGTTGTGGGCGGCCAGAAATGGCGCCTTATCGATCAGATCACGGATTTCGGGCCAGAAATGGCCGAAATCCGGCTGGTCCTTGACCATCTCCCAGGTGATGCCGTGGATATGGGTGAACATCCGCGAGGCGCGCGGCGGTCGGATCAGCCGATACCAGGTTTCCGCCACCGTGCCGTTTCTGACCACGGCCAGGGCCAGCGAGCAGGCGCTGTCGCGGCCATTGTCGGCGGTCTCGAAATCAAGGGCGATGAAGTCGGTCATTTTCTTGTTCTTGTCCTGCCGGTTTCGTCGTTTCTGGCCGCGATCAGGGCGCGGTTATGGGCATCCAGCGCGTCGGTCAGATGGATCCAGCCGACGAACATCTCGGTATCGTCGTGGGCGACCACTGCCATATGGGCCTGATGGTGGCGGCGCATGCTGTCGATGGCGGTGCCGATGCCGTCGTCCAGACTGACCAGCGGCGGATGCAGGCGGGCGACGTCGCGGGCGTTCAGCAGATCGTCCAGGCTGGCATCGAAGGCCGCCTCGGCCAGATCGGCCAGGGTGATGCTGCCGATCACCTGGCCCTGGTCGCACAGCACGAACACCTCGCCCTCGGGCCGGGCCTGCAACAGGCGGCGGATTTCGCCCAGGCGGGCATCCTGGCGTACGGTGTCGGCGTCGCGGCGGACCAGATCGGCCACCTTCAGGCGGTTCAGCCAATGGGCGGCGGCGCCGCTTTCCAGATCGATGCCGCGTCCGGCCAATTGCCAATGAAAGAACGATGCCCGCCCGCTGATCTGCGCCGCCGTCACATTGGCGACGACGCTGGCCAGCAGGACGGCGATGGTCACCTGATAGTCGCCGGTCAGCTCGAACACGATCAAGGTGGTGGAGATGGGCGCGCCCAGCACCGCCGAGGCCAGGGCGCCCATGCCGACCACCACATAGACCCCCGGCGCCGACGCCAAGGCGGGGGCCAGCAGGGCGGCCAGATGGCCGAACACCCCGCCCAGCATGGCGCCCAGCACCAAGGCCGGGCCAAAGACGCCGCCGGCCAGGCCCGAGCCCAGGGAAATGGCGGTGGCGGCCATCTTGGCCAGCAAGAGCGCCGCCAGCAGCCCCAGTCCCACCAGCCCTTTCAGGCTGTCGTCGGTGATGTCGTAGCCGACGCCCAAGACCTGGGGAAAGGCCAGGGCGATGGCGCCCACGGCCAGTCCGCCCAGGGCCGGGCGAAGGAAGGTCGGGCCGGGCAGGCGCTGGCAGCCGCGTTCGCAGCCGCGCACCAGATACTGGAAGGCGATGGCGGTCAGGGCAGAGGCCAGGCCGAGGACGGCAAAGGCGGGAAACTCGGCCCACGAGCCCAAGGACAGTTGGGGGATGAGAAAGGACGGCGCGTTGCCGAACCAGGCGCGTGACACCAAGGTGGCGGTGACCGACGAGATCACCACCGGGGCGAAGGCCGACAGGGCGTAATGACCGACCACCACTTCATGGGCGAACAGGGCGCCGGCGATGGGGGCATTGAACGAGGCCGCCACCGCGGCGCCGACGCCGCAGCCCAAGAGCGACCGCGACAGATGCCGGCCCAGGCGCAGGCGGGCGGCGGCCCAGCCGGCGACCGAGCCCCCCAGATGCACCGCCGGTCCTTC
>VBWB01000031.1:25400-28175 GCA_006218045.1 Stygiobacter sp. | reverse complement strand
CAGCCAGCCTCACGCAGCTTACCGCCGACGCTGGAATCAACATACAAGGCTCTAAGCCGGCCAGCCCGGCGCAACCCTCGATTGGGACATGCCGTGGGACGGACCGCCAGCCGTTTCAGGGAGCGAACATAGGGTCTAAACGCCCGATGGTATCAGGCCAGCTTCTCCAACTCGCGGATGATGGATTCACCCATGACCGAGGTCGAAACCTTGGCCTTGCCGGGGGCCATGATGTCGGCGGTGCGCAGGCCGCCCTTCAACACCGCCTTGACCGCATTTTCGATCATCTCGGCCTCGGCCTCCATGTTGAACGAATAGCGCAGGCACATGGAGAAGGACAGGATGGTGGCCAGCGGGTTGGCGATGTCCTTGCCCTGGATGTCGGGGGCGGAACCGTGCACCGGCTCGTACAGCGCTTTGCGGTTGCCGTTGGCATCGGCGGCACCCAGGGACGCCGACGGCAGCATACCGAGCGAACCGGTCAGCATGGCGGCGCAATCGGACAGGATGTCGCCGAACATGTTCTCGGTGACCATGACGTCGAACTGCTTGGGATTGCGCACCAATTGCATGGCGGCGTTGTCCACGTACATGTGGGTGAGTTCGATGTCCTGATATTCGGTCTGTTGCAGCTTGATCATCTCTTCGCGCCACAGCACGGTGCATTCCAGCACGTTGGCCTTGTCGACCGAACAGAGCTTCTTGTTGCGCTTCCTCGCCAGATCGAAGGCGGCGCGACCGATGCGCTGGATTTCGCTGGTGGTGTAGGTCAGGGTGTTGACGCCCTTCCTTTCGCCGTTGGGCAGCGTCTCGATGCCGCGCGGCTGGCCGAAATACAGGCCGCCGGTCAGTTCGCGCACGATCATGATGTCCAGACCCTGGACCACGTCGGCCTTCAAGGTCGAGGCGTCGACCAGGGCGTCGAACACGGTGGCCGGGCGCAGGTTGGCGAACAGGCCCATTTCCTTGCGGATGCCGAGCAGGCCGCGTTCCGGCTTCTTGTCGAACGGCAGATCATCCCACTTGGGACCGCCGACGGCGCCCAGCAGCACGGCATCGGCAGCCATGGCGTCGACCAGGGTCTTTTCCGGCAAGGGCGTGCCGTGCACATCATAGGCCGAACCGCCGATCAGGCCTTCGGTGATGTCGAAGGAAATGTTCCGCTTCTTGCCCATCCAGTCGATGATGCGGCGAACCTGAACCATCACTTCCTGGCCGATACCGTCGCCGGGGAGGATGAGAAGCTTCTTGGCGGTCATGGGAGAACCTCTTTAGAAAATTGAACCACAGAGGCACAGAGGCACAGAGATGCCCGGCCGGGATGACGCATCGGACCGCAGAGGGGAGGCGCAGCATTGAGGATGAAGACGTCCTCTCTGTGCCTCTGCCTCTGTGGTTAATCTACCTCACAGCCAGGGGCTGGAGGTCTTGCGGGCGGTCTCGAAGGCGGCGATCTTGTCGTCCTTCATCAGGGTCAGGCCGATATCGTCCAGACCGTTCAACAGGCAATGCTTGCGGAAGGGATCGACGTCGAAGGTGACCTTGGAACCGTCGGGGGCGGTGATTTCCTGCGCCGCCAGATCGATGGTGAAGGTGGCGTTGGCGCCGTTCTCGGCCTGCTTGGACAGTTGATCGACCACGTCCTGCGGCAGACGGATGGGCAGGATGCCGTTCTTGAAGCAATTGTTGAAGAAGATGTCGGCGAAGGAAGGCGCGATGACGCAGCGGATGCCGAAATCGGCGATGGCCCACGGCGCATGTTCGCGCGATGAACCACAGCCGAAATTGTTGCCGGCGATCAGAACCTTAGCGGCGCGATAGGCCGGCTGGTTCAAGACGAAAGCGGGCACTTCGGCGCCGTCGGCGGTATAGCGCATCTCGTCGAACAGGTTCTTGCCCAGACCGGTGCGCTTGATGGTCTTCAGGAACTGCTTGGGGATGATCATGTCGGTGTCGATATTGATCATCGGCATCGGCGCCGCGACGCCGGTGAGAACGGTGAATTTTTCCATCAGCTTTCGCCTTCCACAAATTCCTTGAGTTTGGTTCTCAATTGACCATATGGCGAGTTTTCATAAAACCCGAGAATAGACAGCGGGCAGGAGAGTTCCTGTAAGGCTGCCATGAAATCATCATAAATTCGTATGTAGTCATTTGAAATTTCTGAGATGCTAGTGAATTTCTCATTCATATCCTGAAGCAAGCTAGGCCCATAATTATCTATATTCTGAATTACGTGCATACAGAAAATATATTTCTGACCGGCGCTATAAGCGTTCCAATAGCCTTCGATCGAAGAATGGATATATTCTGTAACAATATGTGATGCTGCTAAATCCAAGTCGCTTTCAAATCTTTGACGAACTTGGTTCACAACACTCCAGCGTGATAACGCCTCACTACTCTTTAAGGCTTTTGCCTGCTCTCGTGCCTGCTCCACCGCATTCCGCATTTCCTTACTATTGTGTTCCAACTCCAGCGACTGCATCCAGTAGCCGATAACCAGCCACCAGAAGGCCAGGGGGGCGAAAGCGCCGGCGAGGAAGTCACCCATATTGTTGAACGGCAAGGCCAACAATTCGGTAAGTCCGCCCTTCCAATAGATGTAACCGACGATCAGCGCCAAAAAAAGCACCATGCCCCGATGCCCAAACGGGTCAGGAACGTGCGCTTTTTTTCCAGAGCATCAACTTCGGAGTTAAAGTTCATTTCATTCACCACAGAGACACAGAGGCACAGAGAGGATTTTCGTGGGGCGGCGTCTTCGCCTTCTGG
>VBWB01000031.1:0-25370 GCA_006218045.1 Stygiobacter sp. | reverse complement strand
CCTTGCCGTCATTCCCGCGCAGGCGGGAATCCAGGGGGTGCACCATCATCTGTTCCGCCACCCCTGGACCCCCTTCTCTCGCGGGGGTGACGGGACAGGCGGCTCAACCACAGAGACACAGAGGCACAGAGAGGATTTTCGTGGGGCGGCGTCTTCGCCTTTTGGACACCCTCTCTGTGCCTCTGTGTCTCTGTGGTTCCTTTCTTTCGTCCATCTCCGCTCCCCCTTACCGTCATTCCCGCGCAGGCGGGAATCCAGGGGGTGCACCATCATCTGTTCCGTCCCCCCTCCTGCACAGAGACACAGAGGCACAGAGAGGATTTTCGTGGGGCGGCGTCTTCGCCTTCTGGACACCCTCTCTGTGCCTCTGTGTCTCTGTGGTTCCTTATTTCTTCAAAAGCCGGATGGCCGGGTCAAGCCCGGCCATGACGGTGAACAAAACCCTTACAGCGACCGCACGTCGCACAGCTTGCCGGTGATGGCAGCCGCCGCGGCCATGGCCGGGCTGACCAGATGGGTGCGACCGCCGCGGCCTTGACGGCCCTCGAAATTGCGGTTCGAGGTCGAGGCCGAACGCTGGCCCGGCTTCAACTGGTCGGCGTTCATGGCCAGACACATGGAGCACCCGGGTTCACGCCACTCGGCCCCGGCGTCGATGAACACCTGATCCAGGCCCTCGGCTTCCGCCTGTTCCTTGACCAGACCGGAACCGGGCACGATCAGCGCCTGGACGTTCGCCGCGACCTTGCGGCCCTTGAACACCTCGGCGGCGGCGCGGAAATCCTCGATGCGGCCATTGGTGCATGAGCCGATGAAGACGACGTCGATGGCGATGTCGGTGGCCTTCTGGCCTGCGGTCAGGCCCATGTATTCGAGCGAACGCTCGACGGCGCGGCGCTTGTTCTCGTCGGCGATATCGGCGGGGTCGGGCACCAAACCAGTGATCGGGATCACATCTTCCGGGCTGGTGCCGTGCCCCAGGTGATCTGCGGCACCAGGGTGCTGGCATCCAGCTCGATCTCGGCGTCGAATTTGGCATCGGCATCGGTGAACAGGGTCTTCCAGTACGACACCGCGGCTTCAAACGCGGCGGCCTTGGGGGCGCGCGGCTTACCCATGATGTAGTCGAAGGTGGTCTGGTCGGGGGCGATCAGGCCGGCGCGCGCACCCGCCTCGATGGTCATGTTGCAGACCGTCATGCGGCCTTCCATGGACAGGCTGGTGATGGCGGGGCCGGCGAACTCGACCACATAGCCGGTGCCGCCGGCGGTGCCGATCTTGCCGATGATGGCCAGCACGATATCCTTGGCGGTGACGCTGGCGGGGGCCGCGCCGGTCACCGTGATGCGCATGTTCTTGGCCGGCTTCTGCACCAGGGTCTGGGTGGCCAGCACGTGCTCGACCTCGGAGGTGCCGATGCCGAAGGCGAGCGAGCCGAAGGCGCCATGGGTGGCGGTGTGGCTGTCGCCGCAGACGATGGTGGTGCCGGGCAGGGTGAAGCCCTGTTCGGGGCCGACGATGTGGACGACGCCCTGGCGGATGTCGTCCATGCGCAGGTATTCGACGGCGAAATCACGCTCGATGCCCTTGGAGCGGTCGGTGGTCGGCACGTTGTGATCGGCCACCGCCAGGGTCAGCTCCGGGTGGCGGACCTTGCGGCCGGCCAGGCGCAGACCTTCAAACGCCTGCGGGCTGGTGACTTCATGCACCATGTGGCGATCGATGTAGATCAGGCAGGTGCCGTCGTCTTGAACGTCCACCAGATGGGCGTCCCAGATCTTGTCGAACAACGTGCGCGGCTTGGACATGGGCCTTCCTCAAGAAACGAGTGATTCGCCGATGGCTTAATTTAGCCATCACTACACCGGATATAGCAAAGTCCCGATCCTCCGCCCCCCTGGGAATCCCCCAGGGTGACGGAGACGGGACAGCACATGCGGTCAAGGACTCTCGGGCACGCCGCGCCGCCCCCCGGGAGGGACGGCGGAGACGGGCGGAAAGCTTATTCTTCGCTGGCGACCGGAGCTTCGGCGGCAGCGGCCTTGGCGGCGGCGGCGGCCTTCAGGGCCTCGGCCTTGGCGCTGGCAACCGCTTCGCGCTCGCTGGCGCTGACCTTGGCCGAATAGCCGGTGGTCTGCTCGGCGATACGGGCCGACTTGCCGCGACGGTCGCGCAGATAATACAGCTTGGCGCGACGCACGTCGCCACGGCGCAGCACTTCGATGGAGGCGATGTTGGGCGAGTACAGCGGGAAGATACGCTCGACGCCTTCGCCGTAGGAGATCTTGCGGACGACGAAGGACGAGTTCAGGCCGTCGTTGCGACGGGCGATCACCACGCCTTCATAGGCCTGCACGCGCTCGCGGTTGCCTTCAACCACCTTGACGTTGACCTTGACGGTATCGCCGGCGGCGAATTCCGGGATGGTCTTGCCTTCGACGAGCTTGGAGATCTGCTCCTTCTCGAGCTGCTCAATGATGTTCATCTCTTCACTTCCTTGTCCTGCGCCACCCCGGGTGGACGCATTGTTAGACCATGCGACGGCTGAAACCCCTTCAGGGTGTTTCCGTCCGCCGCCGGACAGAGGCATACCGGTCCCAAAGATCCGGTCGGCGTGTCCGCGTTGCTTCTTCCGACTGGCGATGGCGCCAATCGCGTATCTTCTCGTGGTGACCCGAGACCAAGATTTCGGGCACCGCCCGGCCCTGCCATTCGGCGGGACGGGTGTAGTGGGGGTATTCCAGCAAACCCCACTCGAAACTTTCCTCGGCCAGCGTCTCCTGGTTGCCCAGAACCCCGGGCAACAGGCGCACCACCGCGTCCAGAAGCACCAAGGCGGGCAGTTCGCCGCCCGACAGGACGAAATCGCCGAGGGATACCTCGACGGCCTCGTTGGCCTCCAACACCCGTTGGTCGACGCCCTCGAAGCGACCACACAGGATGGTCGCCCCCGGCCCCGCCGCCAGTTCCCGCACCAGCGGCTGATCCAGCAGCCGCCCGCGCGGGGTCATGTACACCAAGGGGCCCGCCCCCCGATTGGCCTTGATGGCCGCGTCCAGAACATCCGGACGCATGACCATGCCGGCCCCGCCGCCAAAAGGAACGTCATCGACGGAACGATGCCTGTCGGTCGCGTAATCGCGAATATTGACCGCATCCAACCGCCAAGTCCCCTTGGCCAACGCCCGCCCGGCCAAGGACAGGCCCAGCGGTCCGGGAAACATCTCGGGGAAGATGGTCAACACCGTGGCGTGCCACGGATCAGTCCGCTCTTCCACCCTCGCCCTCTTTCTCTTCGTCCTCGGCGAAGACCGGGGGGTCGACGACCACCTGGCGCTTCACCATATCCACCACCGGCACCGCCACTTTGGTGAAGGGAACCAGCAAGCTGCCTTGGCCCGGACGGATGATGTCCAACAGATCGCCGGCGCCGAAATTGGCGACACCCTTGACCGTGCCGATCACCTGCCCATCCAGCCCCAAGGCGCTCAACCCCACCAGATCGGTGTAAAGGAACTCGTCCTCCTCCACCTCCGGCAGGCGGTCACGGGACACGTATAATCCCGTTCCCTTCAGCGCCTCGGCCCCGGTGCGGTCGTTGACCCCGTCCAAGGTGGCGATGACGCTGCCCTTGACCTCGCCAACCACCTTCAGCTTGAAGCTGCGCCCCCCCGCTTCATCCTCGACCGGGCCATAGGCGGCCACGTCCAAGGGATCGGCGGTGAAGCTTTTGACGCGGACCGCACCCTTGACCCCGTGTGCGCCAACGATGGCGCCGATACACACGCGAGCCGGGCACACGCGGGCCGACACCGCCAATTACTCGGCGGCCGATTCGGCTTTGGCGGCGGCGGCGGCGGCGCGCTCGGCCTCTTCCTTGGCGCGCTGCTGGGCCTTGGCCTTGGGCTGGCTCTTCTTGGTCTGCTCGGCCCGGGTCGGGGCATTGATCAGCCCCTTGTCGGCGAAGACGCGGACCAGACGGTCGGTCGGCTGGGCGCCGACGGCCAGCCACTTTTGGATGGCTTCGACGTCCAGCAGGATGCGCTCGGCGTGGTCGGTCGGCAGCAGCGGGTTGTAGGTGCCCACCTTCTCGATGAAACGGCCATCACGGGGGCAACGGGCGTCGGCCACCACGATGCGGTAGAACGGACGCTTCTTGGCGCCACCGCGGGCGAGACGAATCTTCAGAGCCATATCTATTCCCTTTAGCTTACAAACTTGAATTCACCGGTCGCCGATCAGCGACCGAACCCTTTCATGCCCGGCGGCATCAAACCGCCCAGGCCATGTCGCATCAGCCCCTTCTGCCCCAGCTTGCCGACCTTCTTCATGACGTCGGCCATCTGCTGGTACTGCTTCAGAAGCTTGTTCACATCCTGCACCGAAACGCCCGAGCCGGCGGCGATGCGCTTCTTGCGCGACGCCTTGATCAGGTCGGGGTTCTTGCGCTCGGCCAAGGTCATGGACAGGATGACGGCCTTTTGCCGTCCCACCATCTTGTCGTCGATCTTGGCGTCTTTGAGTTGGTTGGCCATCTTGCCCAGGCCCGGCAACATGCCGATGATGCCCTTCAAGTCGCCCATCTTCTCGACCTGCTTGAACTGCGACAGCATGTCGTTCAAGTCGAACTTGCCCTTTTCGATGCGTTTGGCGAGCTTTTCCGCCTCGTCCTGCTCGATGTTCTCCATGGCCTTTTCGACCAGGGAGACCACATCGCCCATGCCGAGGATACGGCCGGCCAGACGGTCGGGGTGGAAGGGCTCCAGCGCCTCGAGCTTTTCGCCCAGCCCCAAGAACTTGATCGGGCGACCGGTGACGGCGCGCATGCTCAGCGCCGCGCCACCCCTGGAATCGCCATCGACACGAGTCAGCACCATGCCGGTGACGCCGACTTTCTCGTTGAATTCATGGGCCAGGGTGACGGCGTCCTGGCCGATCATGGCATCGACGACCAGCAGGGTTTCCACCGGCTTGGCCACGTCGCGCACGGCGGCGACCTCGGCCATCAGTTCCTGGTCGATATGCAGGCGACCGGCGGTATCGAGGATGACGACGTCATAGCCTTCCTTGCGGCCCACATCCAAGGCGCGCTTGGTGATGACCACCGGCATCTCGCCCATGATGATGGGAAGCGAACCCACATCGGCCTGACGGGCCAAAATCTCCAACTGCTGCTGGGCGGCGGGGCGGTACACGTCGAGGGAGGCGAGAAGAACCTTCTTCTTGTCCTTCTTCAGGCGCACCGCCAGCTTGCCCGAGGTGGTGGTCTTACCCGAACCTTGCAGACCGACCATCAGAATGACGGCAGGCGGCACCGCGTTCAGGTTCAGTTCGACACCATCGGTGCCCAGGGTGGCAATCAGTTCGTCATGGACGATCTTGACCACCAACTGACCGGGGGTCACCGACTTGATGACGTCCTGGCCGACGGCGCGGGCCTTGACCCGACCGACGAAATCCTTGACCACGGAAAGGGCGACGTCGGCCTCCAGCAGCGCCACGCGCACTTCGCGCAGGGCTTCCGTGACATCGGCCTCCGACAACGCACCGCGACCGGTGAGTTTGTCGAATACCCCTGACAGGCGCTGGCTCAGACTTTCAAACATCGGCCTTCCTATGGATTCGCCCCAAACGAAAACGCGCCAGTGCGCGTATCTTCGCGGACTGACGGGTCACCGTGGTGACGGATTTCTCCAGAGACTCTGAAGAGGCTGGGTTTTTACGCCCATCCCGGCGACCGAGTCAAGCCCGGCTTGCCTGGAAACGGATTCAGGCTTAAGAACGGCTGGTTTCACATTCCGGGGCTGATCATGAAATATGCACGCAAGCGGGTTCTGGTGACGGGTGGCGCGGGCTTCCTGGGATCGCATCTGTGCGAGCGCCTGCTGGCCGATGGTCACGACGTGCTGTGCGTCGATAATTTCTATACCGGCTCCAAGGACAACATCGCCCACCTGATCGGCAACCCCTATTTCGAGTTGATCCGTCACGACGTCACCTTTCCACTTTATCTGGAAGTGGACGAGATCTTCAACCTGGCCTGCCCGGCCAGCCCGGTGCATTACCAGCGCGACCCGGTGCAGACCACCAAGACCTCGGTCCACGGCGCCATCAACATGCTGGGCTTGGCCAAGCGCATCAACGCCAAGATTTTCCAGGCCTCGACCTCGGAAGTCTATGGCGACCCGGAAGTGCATCCGCAGACCGAGGATTATCGCGGTTCGGTCAACCCCATCGGCCCGCGCGCCTGTTATGACGAGGGCAAGCGCTGCGCCGAGACCCTGTTCTTCGATTATCACCGCCAGCATGCCTTGCGCATCAAGGTGGCCCGCATCTTCAACACCTATGGTCCGCGCATGCATCCCGATGACGGTCGGGTGGTGTCCAATTTCATCGTTCAGGCGCTGGAAGGCCGGCCCATCACCCTTTACGGCGACGGCGGCCAGACCCGATCGTTCTGCTTCGTCGACGACCTGATCGAGGGCTTCATCCGCCTGATGAACAGCCCTGACGACGTCACCGGCCCCATCAATCTGGGCAACCCGCGGGAAATGACCATCCGCGAACTGGCCGAGGCGGTGATCAAACTGACCGGGGCCAAATCCGAACTGGTGATCAAGCCCCTCCCCGCCGATGATCCCATGCAGCGCCAGCCCAACATCACCAAGGCCCGTGAAGTCCTGGGTTGGGAACCCAAGGTGGCGCTGGAGGACGGATTGCAACGCACCATCGATTATTTCCGCACTCGCCTGGACGCCTGAACGAGTTGCCGTTGCCTTGGCCCGCCTTCGCCGATACCATTCCGATTGCGTCCGCCGGCAGAAGCCGATGGACAACGGGGGGGCGAGTCGTTGAGTGGTAAAAACAACGCTTGGGATATGAATTCCGCCGATGGGGCCCGGTCCTCGCCGGAAGCGTTGGCCGCGCGATTCATGGGGCTGACCGCCAGCCTGCCCGGTTTCGGTTTTTTGCGACGGCTCAATGCCGACGGCACCATTTCCTATCCGTGGTTCAGCGACAACGTCGCCAAGGTGCTGGGCTTCGCCCCCCGGGACATGGGCGTCAACGGCAATGGCTGTCTGCACGTCATCCATTGGGCCGACCGCGACCGTCATCTCGATGCCATCCGCCACTCGGCGGCCACCATGCGTCCCTGCGACGAGGACTTCCGCGCCATTACCCAGGGCGGCCAGGTGCGCTGGCTGCGCGGTGCCTCCACCCCCCGGCTGGAAGGTGGCCAAGTGGTGTGGGACGGCGTGCTCATCGACGTCACCGAAGGA
This sequence comes from Stygiobacter sp., assembly GCA_006218045.1. Classification (GTDB taxonomy): domain Bacteria; phylum Pseudomonadota; class Alphaproteobacteria; order Rhodospirillales; family Magnetospirillaceae; genus Magnetospirillum. Next base: position 18,090 of record VBWB01000031.1, on the reverse strand, counting down.
CGCCGGGCCGAGTTCCGCCTGGACATGCTGATGGAGCATGCCGCCGATTCCATTCTCATCCTTGATGAAGCCGGGATGATCGACAGCGCCAACACCGCCGCCGAAGCGCTGTTCGGCTGGGCCGCCAGCGATCTGGCCGGGCGGGCCATCAACGATCTGCTGGCGGAAAATGGCGGCACCGATGGCGGTTTCCTCGCCGCCGTCAGCGACGGTCGCCCGCGCGAGCTGACCGGCATCCGCAAGAACGGCGACCGGTTCCCGCTGGAACTGACCACCAGCGAAGTGCGCATGGAAGGTCATCGCCTGTTCGTCGGCATCGGGCGCGACATCACCCAGCGCAAGGCGACCGAGAACGCCCTTTTGGAAAGCGAGCAACGCCTGCGCGCCATCGCCGGCAACATGCCGGGCATGGTGTTCCAACGCGTCCTGGGGCCCGACGGCACCATGCGCTTCACCTATGTGAGCGAAGGTTGCCGCACCTTCCTGGGGGTCGAACCGGAGGAATTGCTGGCCGACCCGGAACTGTTCCTGCAATGCATGACCGCCGACGAACAGAAACTTTTTCTGGCCGCCTTGGCCCGGTCGGCAGAGACACTGGAGCCGTTGGACGAGGAAATGGCGGTGTTCGGTGCCGGCAGACGGCGGCGCTGGCTGCGCGGCCAGTCGCGCCCCAACCGCCGCCCCAACGGCGATGTGGTGTGGGACGGCGTCATGCTGGACGTCACCGAACGCAAAACCGCCGAACAACGCCTGTCCTTCCTCGCCTATTACGATCCGCTGACCCGGCTGCCCAACCGCACCGCCTTCCTCGAACGTTTCGCCGGCGCCCGCGAGAGCGCCGCCCGCTCGCATCAATTGCTGGCGGTGCTCAGCTTGGGCATCGATCGCTTCGGCATCATCAACGCCACCATGGGCCATTCGGTCGGTGATCAGGTGCTGACCGCGTCGGCCGACATCGTCCAGGCCGGCTTGAGCCGCAACGACATCATGGCCCGGGCCTCGGGCGACCGTTTCCTGGTGCTGCTGTCCGGCCACACCTCGCGCCGCGAACTGACCGAGGCGGTGGAGCGCATCCACGGCCTGGCCCAATCGGCGGTGCATGTGGCCGGCGACGAATTCGAGGTCTCGACCTCGGTCGGCGTCGCCTTGTTCCCGCGTGACGGCGAAGACGCCGAGACCCTGATCAAGAACGCCGAGGCGGCGTTGCAGCGGGCCAAGAGCCAAGGTCCGGCGACGCTGCAATTCTTCACCAAGGAAATGAGTTCGCGCGCGGCCAAGACCCTGTCGCTGCAAAACAAGCTGCGTCGCGGCCTCGAACATGGCGAGTTCATCCCCTATTACCAGCCCCAGGTCGATCTGGTCACCGGCGCCATCGTCGGCATGGAAGCCCTGGTGCGCTGGAACAATCCGGAACTGGGCATGGTCAGCCCCGGTGAATTCATTCCCGTCGCCGAGGAATCGGGCCTGATCGACGGCATCTGCGAATCCATGCTGGCCCAATGCGCCCGCCAAAACCGGCAATGGCAGGATGCCGGCTTTCGCCCCATTCCGGTCGCCGTCAACGTCTCGGGTCGCCAGTTCCAATATGCCCGCCGCCTGATCACGTCATTGGAAACCAGCTTGGGGGAATCGGGCCTGGACCCGCGCTATCTGGAAATCGAGCTGACCGAAAGCTCGGCCATGCGTGACGCCGACAGCGCCATCGCCGTGGTCCAGACCCTGAAGGACATGGGCATTTCCTGCGCCATCGACGATTTCGGCACCGGCTATTCGTCGCTGTCGGTGTTGAAGCGTTTTCCCATCACCAAGCTGAAGATCGACCGCTCCTTCGTCATGGACGTCATCACCGATCCCAACGACGCGGCAATCGTCGACGCCATCGTCGCCATGGCCAGGGCCTTGAAGATGAAGGTGGTGGCGGAAGGCGTCGAGCACACCCAACATCTTGATTTCCTTCGCGCCTTGGGCTGCGACCAGATGCAGGGCTACCTGTTCTCGCGCCCGCTGCCGGCGGAAGAAATGGGCCAGATGCTTGCCGATGGCACCTGTCTGCGCTTCGGCCCGATCCAGCGCAGCAGCGTCATCGCACCCTAAATCTACAAAAGCAGTTGCTGTTACCGCATTTGTAGTTGACGGCCACCCCAAACCCCGCCTATTCGTTTCGTCATTGCAAGGGATAGAGGAAAGTCCTCCGGTCATGGATGGCACGAAACAAGAACAAAGCGGACCACGCGGCAGTTCCGTGGTCAAGCATTCCTATACCATCCCCTGCTCCAGCGATTTCCGCGACGCCATCGAGTCCCTGGCCGCGCGCCGGCACGTCAATGTGGGCGATATCGCCCGTTCCGTGCTGCTGGTGATGCCGCCCGTGGCCATCGCCGATTTCCCCGATCCCGGCGACCCCGAGGCCGGCGACCGCGAAACGGTGATCCTGAAATCGGGGCCGTCCCAGGGTCGCCCCTGGCGGCGCAAGCCCCGTTTGCAGGTGCGCATGGTCCCCGGCTATGACCCGGTGGCCATCCGCCGCGCCCTGGGGCTGGCCCTGATCCTGGATCGCGGCGAGATGACGCTGAAACTGGAAGATCCCAACGCCCCGCCGCCGCCCGAACCGAAACCAGAACCGAAACCAGAACCCAAGCCCGAACCCAAGCCCGCCGCCCCCGACCATCAGGCGTTGGCGGCGGTGAACGAGGAATTGGAACGCCTGCAAGCCATCGTCAACGTGCTGGCCTTCGACCCCCTGCCCGACGGCGTCAATTCGCGGGCGGAAGCCTTGCACGTCCTGGGTTTCCCCCCCAGCGCCCGGCCCGACCGCCGCATGGTCCGTGCCCGTTTCCGCATGTTGGCCACCATCCACCACCCGGACAGCAATTACGGCAGCCACGACCGCATGAGCCAGTTGAATCAGGCCATGGAATTCCTGAAGGAGTAAATTTTGTCCAACCCCCGCCGTTTCGTGCTCATCGACCGCGATGGCACCATCAACGTGGAAAAACATTACCTGTCCGATCCGGCGGATCTGGTCCTGATCGACGGCGTCGGCCCGGCCTTGGCGCGCCTCGTCCGGGCCGGTTACGGCATCGCAATCATCACCAACCAATCGGGTATCGCGCGCGGCTATTTCAGCCTGGAACGGCTGGCCGAAATCCATGATCGCCTGGGCCGGTTGCTGGCGGCGGAAGGGGTCTCGGTCGACGGCATCTATATCTGTCCGCATGGTCCCGACGACGATTGCCATTGCCGCAAACCCCTGCCCGGCATGGCCGAACAGGCCATGAAAGAGCATGGTTTCGATCCCAAACTATCCACGGTGATCGGTGACAAGGAAGTGGACGTGGAATTGGGCCGGGCCATCGGCGCCGCCACCTTCCTGGTGCGCACCGGCCACGGCGAAAAATACGCGGCCGCCAGCAAGGCCGATCACGTGGTCGCCGACTTGCCGGCAGCGGTGAACATCATCTTGGGAGACGAGGCATGAGACGCTGGCTGCTGGACCTGCTGGTCTGCCCCCATTGCGATGGCGAACGGACGCTGACGCTGACCACTGATTGGGCCATGGACGACGAGATCATCGACGGCAGCCTGGAATGCCCGCTGTGCCGGACCAAATGGCCGGTCAGGGATGGCGTTCCCCGCTTCGTCGGCGCCGCCCAGGATTATTGCGGCAATTTCGGCTTTCAGTGGCAGCACTGGAAAGGCCTGCAAATCGACCGCCTGTCCGGTCATTGCCTGTCCGAAACCCGCTTCCTCGCCGATTCCGGCTGGGACCCCACCTGGATCAAGGACAAGCTGATCCTGGATTGCGGTTGCGGCGCCGGGCGCTTCACCGATATCGCCGCCAAACATGGGGCGCGGGTGGTGTCGGTGGATCTGTCGGCGGCGGTCAATGCCTGCCGCGACAACACCATGGTGTGGGATGGCCGGGTCCAGCCCATCCAGGCCTCGCTGTTCGACCTGCCTCTGCGCCAGGATGCCTTCGACGGCATCTTCTGCATGGGGGTGATCCAGCACACCCCGGACCCGGAACGATTGATGCGCACCTTGCCGGCTCAGCTCAAAGCGGGCGGACGGCTGGCCTATAATTTCTACGAAGCGGATTTCTGGCCCAAACTCCAGGTGGTCAAATACGCGCTCCGTCTGATCACCCCCCATCTGCCCACCGATTGGACCTTGGCCCTGTGCCGGGGGCTGGTCGCCGTCCTGTTCCCGCTGTCGCGGGCCTTGTCGGGCATCCGCAAGGTGCGCATCATCAACCATTTCCTGCCCATCTGCTCCAGCCACGATTCCAGCCTGAGCCGCGACCAGCAATATGCCTGGACCTTGCTCGACACCTTCGACTGGTACGGCCCGCGCCACGAGATCCGGCAAAAACACACGGATGTCGCCGCGCTGTTGCAGCAATGCGGCTTGCGAAACATCCACAGCCGCCCCGGTCTGGCGGTGGCGGAGAAAGCTTAAACCTGCACCCCGTAGGCGGGGGAGAACGGCAGGCTCAGCCGCCACAGGGCGGCCAGTTGGTCGGGGCTGGTGACAACCACCTCGTCCGCCCCGCCACCGGGGCCGTCCTCGATGAGGATGGCCCCCGCCTCGATGCGCAGGCGGCGCCAGACGCTGTCGCCGAAGCCTTGGTGGCTGCCGACGAATTCCTGGCCGCTGAACCGCAACACCCGCGCCTGGGCATTGTCGTCCAGGTGGAACGGCCCCTGGTTCAAGGCCGCCGGTTCGGCTTGGCCGCGACGGGGGACGAAATGGGCCAAAGCGGAACGATAGGCGTTGCGGGCGGCGAGATCGCCGGTATAGGCGAAGCTGCCCGGATCACGCACCCAGGCCACGCCGTCGATTTCGATTTCCACCGCCAATTGGTCGTTATGGGCATGGGCGCCGCGACCGTCATGCAGACGGCCACAGCGGATGGAAATGAAGCTACGCCCGTTCTTCCAGCCATAAAGACCGAAATCCGGGCAGGCGAACGCCTGTAGGCCATCCAGCGCGGCGGGGTCGGCGGCGAGCAGCCGCAGCCGCATGGCCGGGCTGCTGGCTTCAGGGGCCGCATCGTCCAGGGTAAAGGCCGGAGCAAACCGCGGCGGCACCGGCAAGGCCCCCCCCGACAGGGCGGCCAGCGTGGCCTGGGTCAGGCCGCCATCGGCCAGATAACCCAGGGCCAGCGGGCTTTGGTTCGGCTCCAGAATGAAAAAGCGCCCGGAATCGTTGTCACCCACCTGGACCATGTCGCCCGATGGCTTGGTCACGGTTTGGCTGAAGCCCAGGGCCAGGGACAGCCGTTCCAGCACCTCGGGGGCGAAGGGCGGCCAGGCCATGGGGCCGGGGGCGACCTTGGGCATCAGCCCCCAGGCGGCGGCATCGTATTGGGCGAACACCGCCTTGCGGTCATCGTCCAACCCCAGGATCAGGGCGACGGCGTAGAGCGCCATTTCCAGCGACAGCCGGTGATAGGCGGTGGAGGCCTCGAAATTGCCGCCATCGGCCAGGAACTGGCGTTTGATTTCCGCGTTCAACTGCTGGGCGGCGAAAACCAGCCACAAATCGCTTTCGCTTCCGCGCGGCAAGGCCCCGGCGGCAAAGGCCAGACCGGCTATATCGGCAAGGTAATGATTGCCGCGATGCTGGGGCGACCATTCCAGGTTATGGGCGATGTGGCGGGCATGGGCGGATAGCGACGAGGCCAGCTCTTCCTCGAATTCCAGGCTGAAGCGGGCGCCATGAGCGGTGAACAATTCCCAGGCCAGCACCAGATTGGCGGCACGGATGGCCACATCCATGGCACAGGCCCATTGCACCCCCCAGCCGGGCGGATTGGCGCCCAGAAAGTCCAGCACCTGATCATGAAACTCGGTGGCCAGCCGCTCGTCGGTCTGGGCGGCATAGGCCAGGGCCAGATGCGGCAGGTGTTGCAACCGCCCCAATTCCCACGGCACCTTGACGTCGACGCCGCGGCGATGACCATAGGCGGTGGCCCCGCCCCATACCCGCACCGGCCAACGATAGCCCGAGCGGAAATCCACATGCCAATCCACCGGCACATAGCCCGGAGTCTTGATCATGGCCAGCAGGCTAGCGGCGCGCTTGCGATTGCCGCGATGGTGACCGGCAGCGATGATGTCGCGCCAATCGGGATATTTCGCCGCCGGATGGATGAGCTTTCGCGGTCCCGACCCCAGCAGGTCGAAAGTGTGACTGGCCGCCAACAGGGCGCGGCGGCGCAAGGCGCCGTCGTCATCGCTGACCGCCAGCGCGGGCAGGCGGCGGGCCAAGGGCACCTGACCGTAAGACGGCGGATAGGTGCAGTGATTGCGCATCAGGGCGCCGATGAGGCGCTGTTTGGTCCGTCGTGCCAACACCGAAACGATCTTTGCCGCCGCCGCCTTGGGATCCATGGCGGCCAAAATCTTCAACGCGTGCAGGGCTGACATTACTTTGCCTCGGTGGCGCCGGTCAGGGCCAGGGCCTCGGCCGACAAGGTGTATTCCGGTACCAGCCGGCTGACGATGGTCACCGCACGGTCGCCCTGGTGGTTGCGGCAGGCGATGTCCAGATCGTCCAAGGCGCCGCCCAATTCCGCCCGGTCGACCCAGCGCGGCGATGCCACCAAGATGCCCTTGGCCCCGGTCGCCACCGGCGGTTCGGAACCGTGGAAGATTTCCTCGAACAGTTTTTCGCCCGGACGCAGGCCGGTGAAGGCGATCTTGACGTCGGTATCGGGGCGCAAGCCGGCCAGCCGGATCATCTGCCGGGCCAGATCGACGATGCGCACCGGCTCGCCCATGTCGAGGACGAAAATCTTGCCGCGATAATCCGGGTGGGCCAGACCGAAGGCCGAGGCCTGCAACACCAGTTCCACCGCCTCGCGCACGGTCATGAAATAGCGGGTCATGTCCGGGTGGGTGACGGTCAGCGGTCCGCCTTCGGCCAATTGCTTCTGGAACAGGGGCACCACCGAGCCGGTGGAGCCCAATACGTTACCGAAACGAACGGTGACGAAACGGGTCCGGCCGTCGCCGGCCATGTCCAGCGCCTGGGCGTACATCTCGCCCACCCGCTTGGCTGCCCCCATGACATTGGTGGGATTGACCGCCTTGTCGGTGGAAATCTGCACCATCACCCTGACCCCGGCCTCGACGCAGGCATCGGCGACGATGCGGGTGCCGATGGCGTTGGTCAGCAGACCTTCATCCGGATTGCACTCGACCATGGGCACGTGTTTGAGGGCGGCGGCGTGGAAGACCACGTCGGGGCGGATTTCGGCCATGGCGGCGCGCATTCTTTGGCAATCGCGCACGTCGCCCAGCATGGGGCGACGGGGAACATCGGGGTGGGTCTTCGCCAATTCCAGATCGATAGCGTAAAGATTGAACTCGCCGGCATCGAACAAAGCCAGCATCTCGGGGCCATAGCCGGCCACCTGACGCACCAGTTCCGAGCCGATGGAGCCGCCGGCGCCGGTGATCAGCACCCGCTTGCCGGTCAGCATGGCCTGAACCCCGGCGCGATCCAGCAGGTTTTGCGGACGGCCCAGCAGATCCTCGACGGCGATGGGGCGCAGGCTCAGCTTGTCCTCGACCCCGTCCTTCAAATCGGTCAGGCGTGGGATGCGGGCCAGGGTCAGGCCCAGGCGGTCGCATTCATCCAACAGCCGCCGCACCACCGACCCATCCAGACGGTCGTCGGTGACGATCAGTCGTTGCGGACCCTGGCCCCTGGCCCGCAACTGCTCGACCACGGCAGCGAAATCGGCGATTTCGCCCAAGACGTCGACGCCGTGGATATTGCGCCCGACCCGACCGGCGCCCTCGCTGATCAGACCGACCGCCCGATATTCCGCCCCGGGGGAAGAGGTGGCGCGCAAGAACAATTCGGCCTCGTCGCCGGCCCCGGCCAGCAGCACCGGAATGCGCCCCGCCCCCGCCGCCTGCTTGGCGGCGCGGCGGCGGTCCTTCCACGAGCGATAGACGAAGCGCGGCCCGCCCAGCAGCGCCAGCAGCACCAGCCAGTTGATGATCAGCACCGAGCGCGGCAGATCCTGCAAGCGGGTGACCAGGAACATCAGCAGGTAAAAGGCGACCACGGTGACGGTGGCGCCGCGCGCGATGGTCAGCAGGTCGTTGACGCTGGCATAGCGCCACACGCCCTTGTACATGCGCGCGGTCAGGAACGATACGCAGGCGATTGCGGTGAACAAGGCGGTGGCGATGACCAGCATGTCCGCCCCCCAGCCGGGCACCCAGGTCGCATCCATACGCAGGAAAATGGCGACCAGAAACGACACGGCCGCCATGACCAGATCATGGATCAGGGCGATGTGTCCGCGGTGCAATGTCAATCGGGGCATCATGGCTGCAACTGTTATCGTAACAAGTGGGCGCTGTCCAAGGGATTGCGTCAGCTTTCGACGGTGCCGGCGCTGGTCGGACCGGCCCCCGCCACCACCAGATCCAGTACATCCATATAGCGCTTGGCCTGATATTCGCGCGAATGGCGGGGGGCAGCGGCCAGACTGGCGGCGGCCAGTGCGGCCCGATGGGTATCATCGCCGGCCAGGGCTTGCGCCGCCGCAGCCAGTTTCCGGGGTTGCGCGGCGGGCACCCACAACCCGGCCCGGTCATCGATGACGATGCGGCTGGCCTCGCCCTCGGGCGCCACCAGCAACAAGGGCAGGCCCATGCCCATGGCCTCGAAGATTTTCGACGGGATGACCTCGGCGAAGGCCGGGTCGTCCTTCAGATGCACCAGCGCCACGTCGCACAAGGACCAGATACGCGGCATCATCTCTTTCGGCTGCATGCCCTGGAACACCACATTGGTCAGGCCACGCGCCGCCGCCTGCTCCATCAGCATCTGCCGCTCGGCCCCGGCGCCGACGAACAAAAAGCGGATGCGGTCGTCGTCCTTCAGCCGTTCGGCGGCGTCCAACACGTTGATCAGGCCATGGGCCATGCCGTGGGTACCGACATAGCCCAGCACGAACTTGCCGGTCAGGCCCCAGGCGGCGGCCAACTCAGCGTCACGCGGGCGCGGCGCATAGCGCGGCAGATCGACGCCGTTGATGACCACCGCCACCTTGCGCGGATCGATGGCGCGGCGGATCAGATCGTCCTTGAAGGCGCGGGTCAGGGCGATGACCGCCGCCGCACGGCGATAGAGGAACAGTTCCAGCCCCTCCAAGGCCCGGATCACCGGGCTTGGCTTCATGGCGCCGACGGCGGTGATCGAGCGCGGCCACAGATCGCCCAACTCGAAGACGAAGGGTACGCGGCGGCTGGCGGCCAGGGCCCAGCCGCCGACGGCAGCAAAAAATTGCGGGCTGGTGGCGATGACCACGTCGGGCCGGTCCTCGAACAGGCCGGCGCCGTAAGCGGTCAGCATGAAGCTGACGAAATCCAGCGTGCGCTTGGCAAAGCCTTCATTGGCGGAAATATAGGTCTTCACCCGCACCACCCGCAGGCCGTCCATGTGCTGGACCTGACGCCACGTGTTGTCCCAGCCGTCGAACAGCTTGCCCTGGGGGAAATTGGGGGCACAGGTCAGGATGGTCACCTGATGGCCGTCACGCAGCCAGTAAAGCGCCCGCTCGTAGACGCGGGTGGCGGCGGCATTGGTCTCGGGGGGGAAATTCTCGGTCAGGAACAGGATTTTCAAGGCCGTACGCCCATATGGTTCACGGACGGCCAGACCATAACAGCGCCCTATTGCCCCGTCACCACCCGAATGGTCGAAACCGCCCGCTGCCCGTTGCCGTCCACCACCACCAGCCGGGAAAAACCCTCGCCCTCGGGCCGCCAGAAGCGGACGTCGTCAGGCAGGGGCACGCCGTCGGCGATCCATTTGAGCGGCGCCACCCCGCCTTGCGCCGACAAGGCGATGCCGTCCGCCAGTGCCTCGACACTGGTGCCGTCGGGGGGAAACAGGATGCGCGGACGCCCCGGCCCGGCCCCCGACCCCGACCCCGACCCCGATCCCGACCCCGACCCCGATCCCGCTTCGTCGCCGCGTCCGCTCAGGCGGGCCAGGGCGGTGGGCGGCTGGGCGTGATACAGCGCATGATCGGGCTGAGCCGGCGGCGGGCGGCGCCCCCGATCGGGGGGCAGCAGGTCAAAAAGCTGGAACAGGATCGGCGCCGCCGCCGCCAGCCCGTATTGCCCCGGACGCGGGGCGCCGTCGGGGCGGCCGACCCAGACACCGATGGTGTAGTCGCGCGACACGCCGATGCTCCAGGCATCGCGGAAACCGTACGAGGTGCCGGTCTTGAAGGCGATGGCGCGGCCGCGCTGGGTCAGCCGGGCCGAGGCCACCCCCGGCGGGGCCGGCGATCCTTCCAGCGCCTGCACCACGGCGCGGGCCGCCGGCTGGCCGACCAGAGACCGCCCGGCGGGTGTTTCCGCCCCGTGGACGAAGGCGAGCGGGCGCACCAGACCGTCCTCGGCCAGACCGGCATAAAGCATGACCAGATCGACCAGCCGCATGCCGACGCCGCCCAGGGCCAAGGGTAGGCTGGGCTCGGCCAAAGCGGGGAAGGCCAGTTCGGCCCCGACCTGACGCAGCAGCGAAGCCAGCCGCACCGGCCCCACCTGATCCAGCACCAGCACGGCGGGGATGTTCAAGGACCGCTGCAACGCCTCGCGCGCGGTCATCACCCCGTGGCTGTCCTGGTCGAAATTGCGCGGCAGCCACAGGCCGAAGCGTTGCGGCGCATCCTCGATCAAGCTGCCGGGATGCAGCGACAGGTCATCGAAGGCCAGGGCATAGATGAACGGCTTCAAGGTCGAGCCGGGCGAGCGCGACGCCCGCGTCAGATCGACCTGACAACGTCGCCAGTCGCCGCTGCCCACATGGGCCAACACCCGCCGCCCGTCATTGGCCACCACCAGCACGGCCAGTTCGGCCCCGTCATCCCAGCCGGCGGACAAAGCCCGGGCCAGCCCCTCGACCACCCGCTGCAAATCGCCGTCGATCGTGGTCCTGATCCGTTTGTCGCCACCGGCGGTCAGGCGTTCGGCCAGATGCGGCGCCGACATCGGCAGATCGCGCTGGAAGGTGGGCAGCGCCTCGGCCTTGGCCGCCTGGGCTGCGTCGGCGGACAGCAGGCCCGCTTGCGCCGCCCGCTCCAGCACCCGGTCGCGCGCCGCTTTCGCCGCCTGCGGATGGCGGTCGGGGCGCAGGCGTTCCGGCGATTGCGGCAAGGCCGCCAATAACGCCGCCTGGGCCGGGCCGAGATGGGCCGGCTCCACCCCGAACCAGGCCAGGGACGCCGCCCTGACCCCTTCCACCCGCCCGCCGAACGGGGCCAGGGTGACATAGGCGCGCAGCACCCCGGCTGTCCCCAGGCGCATCTGCAATTGCACGGCGCGGGCCATTTCCTTGAGCTTGGCCGTCATAGTGCGCGGCTTGGGCTCGAGCAGCCGGGCCAGTTGCATGCTGAGCGTCGAGCCGCCCGACACCACCCGGCCTTGGCTCAGCGCCTGAACGGCAGCACGGACCAAAGCCAGCGGGTCGACGCCGGGATGCCAGCCGAAACGGCCATCCTCCATCTCGCGCAGCATGGCCAGATAAAGCGGCGCGATGCGGGCGGGATCGCTGTCCAGCCGCCAGGTGCCGTCGGCCAGGGCGAAGGGGCGCAGCAAAATGCCGGCGCTATCCTCGACCACCGCCGATCGCCGATGCAGCCGGCTCAGGTCCGGCGGCATCAGCAGATCGGCCAATCCTAGCCCCAGCACCAGAGCCAGCAGCCCCCCACCCACCGCCAGCAGGCGGCGGCGGCTCATTCCACGATGCCGAGCCGGCCCATGGCGGTGCGGGCAGCGATGCCCGGCGCGTACATGTGCTCGGCCACCGCCGCCGGCATGGCGAATTCACCCAAGCCCACCGCGCGCACCACATAGGCCAATTTGACCGTATGGACCGGATCGCCCTGTTCCCATTCCGGCTGATCGGGAGCACGGACATAGCGCGGCAGGGTTTGGACGGCGATGAAGCGGTCGTCGCCCAGTTCACGCAGGCTGGGGTCGGTGATGCCGCTCAGCCAGGGATAGCCGGGCTGATCCGCCTTGATCACCCCTTCCGCCTCCAGCCCCGCCGGCAGCAGGTCGAGCAGGGCGTAATCGCCGGCCCGCTTGCCCGGAATCGCCATCTCCAGCACCACCACCAGCCGGTCATTGCGCTTGACCCGGGCCAGATCCACGGGCTGGCCGTCCAGGCTGAACACCTGCTTGGACAAGCTGACGCCGTTTTCCCGGGCCGGTAGTTCCTGCGCCGGGATACCGTCCACGGACAGGGTGCGGAAGATGGCGCCGGTGCCGGTATTGTCGATGCCCACTCCACGGGCCAGGGCGGTCGGGTCCAGGGCCACGGCCACCGGATCGCCCTTGCCCACCGGCTTGCCGTCCACCTGCACCGCCACCTGGCCCGCATTCTTGCCGAGCGCGGCGGCGGTCAGCAAGATCCACGCCTTGTCCTGGGTGGTGGTCTGTTCCGCCTGGATATTCTGCTGGAAGCCCTGGGCCAGCAGATCGGGGATTGGCGCTGCTCTGCCCGCCTCGGCCATGATGGCGGCGACGGCGAAGACATCGCGCACATAGCTGCCATAGGGCAAGGGCTTGTAGCCGCCAGGATCGCTGGCCAAGGCTTGGCGCGCCCGGTCGAAGGCCAGGGCCGCGCGGGCGCGTTCGCCCACCGCGTCCAGGGCGGCGCCCAGATGGGCCCAGGCCATGGCCCCCTTGGGCGGCGCGCTGTCGAAGAAATAGCGCAGATCGCTGGCATTGGCCTTGCCGGCGCGGGCCAGCAGGAAGGCGGCATAGGCCTTGACCTCGGGGCGGGAATCGGTGAAGGCCTCCGCCGCCAGCCAGCGCCGACCCAGGGCACGCGGCGCCTCGGGGACGTCGAAGCCCTTGGCGGCGGCGCGGTCGAGGAAATCGAGGGCGAAGGCCGACAGCCAGGCATTGGCGTCATCGCCCCACGGCCCCCACATGCGGAAGGCGCCGTCGACACCCTGCATGGTCAGCACCCGGTCCACCGCCTGCTGGATGCGGGCATCGGCATTGGCGTCTTTGGCCGTGCCGGCCATGGCGGCCAGATCGTTGAAATAAAGCAGCGGCAAGGCCCGGCTGGTGGTCTGTTCCAGGCAGCCATAGGGATAACGGTCGAGCCAGCGCAACATGCCGGGCACGTCCAGCCCCTGCCAGCGCGACAGGCTGAGCGACACCTGAGCGCTGCCCGGCAGATAGGCATCCAGGATTTGCCCATCCAGCTTTTCCTGGCTGCCAGCGGCCAGGGAGACGGTGTTCTGCACGCTGACCGGCGCCTGGGCCGGGCGCACCTGGATGGGCCAGGTGCGGCTGACGGCGAAATTGTCGGGGCCCGATACGATCAGCCCCAGATTGGCGATGCCCGGCCTGTCCGCCCGGATGGGCAGGGACAGGATGCGCCGCTCCCCCGCCGCCAGGGTTTCCGTGCGCTGTTCGACCAGATGCACCGGCCCGTCGCTGGTCAAATCCAGACGAAAATCACCCCCCGCCCCGGCCAGATTGTGCAGCAGCACGGTGGCGGCGGCCTGGTCGCCGGGGGCGAGGAAGCGCGGCAGGATCATTTCCGCCACCACCGGATCACGCACGGTCAGCCGGCGCTCGGCCGAGCCCACCTTGGTGCCGTCGAAGGCCACCGCCATCAGGCGCAACTCACCTTGGAAATCGGGGATGTCCAGCGCGACGCTGGCCACACCGTCGGTGACCGCCACCACGCCGGAAAACAGCGCCACCGTGCGCGTCGGCACCACGTCGAGGCCACGGCCCATGGCGTCACCGCCCTGATCGTCGCCCTGACCGGGCAGGCCGCGGATCAGCCGCCCGTAATCGTCGCGCATGCCCACGCCCAGACGGCGCTGGACCAGATAATGGCCGGCGGGCGACGGCGTCTTGAAGCGGGTCAGTTGCAAGATGCCCTGATCCACCGCCGCCAGGGTGACGAAAGCCTTGTCGCCGCCGGAGACCTTGACCGGCACGGTCAGACGCTGGCGCGGGGTGATCTTGTCGGGCGCTTCCAGCGTCACCGCCAAACTCCGTCGTGCCGGATCAAGACCCAGCCAGACGGAGCCGACGGCCCGCACCGGGGCGTGACTGACCTTATCGGTCAGCGGGCGGTACAAGGTGACCAAGGCATAGGCGCCCGGCCCCCATTCCGGCTTCATCGCCACCGCGATCTCACCGCCGCCGGGGGCCAGGGTGACGCTTTGCACGTGCTGGACCCGTTCATTGGCGATGACCAGCAGGGCCTCGCCGCCCTGATCGGTTTCCACCCGCACCCGCGCGGTGTCGCCCGGCGCATAACCGGGGCGGTCGGCCCCCACCTTCAGGCGGTCGGGACGGTCGGCGCCGGCCTGACCATACCAGCCCACATAAAAGGCCTTGCTGGTGAGTACACCTTGCTTGCGCACCTCCAGGCGATAGCCGCCCCAGCTCAGGGTCTGCCGCACTTGTGCCGGCTTGTCGGCGCCCACCGCCAGGGTGCCGCCGGCGATCCGGCTTTCCTTGGCCACGCGCTGATAGCGCCATTCACCGTTGGCGCGATACCACTGCCAGGTGGAAACGTCGCGGAACAGCCGGTACTCCACCCCGTCGACGGCCACCGGCCGGCCGCTTTCGTCCACCGCCAGCAGATCGAACACGCTGTCCTGGTTTTGCGGCGCGACACCGTCGAAATGCGGGCGCAGACCCAGGGCCAGCGGCCCCAGCGCCACCGGCGCCATCACCTGATCCGAGGTGGTGCGCCCGCCCGGCTCGCGCAGGGCGACGTTCAGCACCGCCCGCACCGGCACTGCACTGTCGATGCGCGAAGGCAGCGCCCCGGTCACCCGTGTCTTGCCGGCTTCGTCGGTGTCGGCCAGCGTCAGGGTCAGGCGTTCGCCGGCGTATTTGCCGCCCTCCACCCCCCAACTGAATCCCTTGTGTTGGGGGAACGGGTTGGGATCGGCCTCCAGCGTCAACTCGGCCTCGCCGCCCAGATGGGCGGCAGGGGCGCCGTACAAGAAGCGCCCGGCCACATCGAGGGCGATGTCCTGACCGGGGCGGAAAAGAACCGGCGGCGCGGCCATATCCAGCGCCAGACGCTGGGGGACGAAATCCTGCACGTCGATCTGCACCGTGCCCACCGGTTCGCCCTTGGGGTCCATCAGGGCATTGATGCGCCACAGGCCGCGATTGGCGCTTTTCGGCAAGGGAATGGTGACGTGATAGGAGCCGGCGCCGCGATCGGCGGCGGTGAAACGGCGATATTCCCGCCCGTCGGGACGCAGCACCGACAGGATGGGGGCGGCGTTGGCGATGGCGCGCACATCGGGGTCGCGCAGCAAGGTGACCAGTTCGATGCTTTCACCGGGGCGATAGATGCCGCGCTCGGTGTACAGGAAGGCATCCACCGGCCCGGCGGGATCGCGGCCCTGGTCGCCGCGGTCGGACAGATCGAAATCGGGGCGGCGCAGATCGAGGAAATTGAAGTCGTCGCCGTCATAGGCCATGACCATCACCGGGGCCATGCCGCCCTGGCCGCGCAACAGGCCGGGGGCGAAATGGACGCGGCCCTCGGCATCGGTCACCGCCTGGGCCAACTCGTCGTTGTTGCGCGCGATCAGGGTCAGCCGCACCCCCGACTTGGGCTTGGCGCTGCCCAGGGAGCGCAGCGACAGGGTCAGGCCGTCAGCGCCGCGAAACGAGGTCAGACCCAGATCGGAATGCACCACCCATTGGCCGGCGATGGGGCGGTAATCATATTCGTCGGCGACGTCTTCCTGGCCCAGCTTGGGCAGGGCGGCGACCAGCAGATAGGCGCCCGGCTCGGGCTTGCCCATGGCCTGGGCCAGGGGAAACAGGCTGATGGTGCTTTCGTTGCGTTCGCCCTTGATGTCCATGCCGCCCGACCACACCAACCGGCCTTCGTCCGCGGCGTACTCATCGGCCTGATAGGGATAGACGGTCTTTTCGTCCACCAGATCCTGACGCATGCGGGCGAGCAGGCGGTCGCCCACCCGATAGAGCTTCATCTCCAGCCGGGGCGCGTTGACCGTGGTCACCGGCAGGCCGTCGCCGCTGTGGCGCGGCAGGATGAAGCCGGAACCGAAGGCCACCTGCGGCGGGCGATCGCCGAAACTGACCGATACCTTGGTGTCGGCGGCCAATTTGCTGCCATCGATGGCGGGCAGTCCCGCTTTCACGGTGACGTCGTGTTCACGGCCAAAGGTCAAGCCGGTCAGGCACAGCCGCGCCTGATCCACCCGCAGGCCGGGACGCGGCTGGGTCGGGATGGTCAGATAATCCTGATAGGCGATGGCCGGATCGAGCGGGGCGGAAAACACCAGACAGGCTTCCGGCGTGTCGCTCTCGGCATGGGTGATCAGGCGCTGATAGGTCAGCAATCCGGCGCTGGGCTTGACCGGATCGAGCCCTGGATTGACCGAGACCAGCGGCGCCACGTCGCCGGATCGCGGCGGCGGCGCCTCGATGGCGGCGGCGGTGGGTGGCGCCGACGGATGCAGGCCGTGGGTGCCCCAGGCCCCCAGGGCAACCGCCCCGGCCATGACGGAAACGGCGATGAAGGCAAGTCCGCGCTGCATGATGGTTCCCCCGGCCCAGAACTGGCCGGGAAACTATCGATCAGGCGGCGGCGTCGGGCAAGGCCAGACCGCCGAAGCGGGCGAAAAAGGCGGGGTTGGCCTCGGGCAATGGGCCTTCGGCGGTTTCCAGCACGCTCATCAGGTGGCGTTCCGCCGGCGCCTGCACCAGCCGGTACAGGTTGCGGCACAACAGCCGCGCCGCCGCCCCCGGCCAGTCGGGGGCCAGCAATTCGTCCGGCAGCATGGGATCGCGCAACAGCGCCCGGCGATAGCCATGGATCAGCAACGAGCGCACCAGGAAGCAGGTTTCCGGGTCGGGCTCGCTCAAGCCGTCCAGCGCCCGCCACAGCGGTCGGAAGATATCGAGGAAACCCAGGTAATCATGAGCCAGCCGGTCCTGGTCCCAACAGGTGCGGATGACGTCGCGCAGCGCCTCGGGCGCCACCCAGCTTTCAGCCGAGGCGCGCATGACCACCGCCTGCTCGCCCGCCTCGGCGTCGATCAGAGCCTGACGCACCGCCGGCTGATCGGGATCGGGATGCAGCATGACGCCGGGCGACAACTGGCCGAAGCCCAGCCAGCCGAGATCGCGGCGCAAGGCATCGCGCCGCTCGCCCTCGGTGCCGGTCAGATTGGTGAAGACCATGGTCCATTGCTTGTCCCAGGGCCGCCGCGCATAGGAATAAATGCGCCGATGCGCCGCCTCGAATCGCCGCCGCCCGGTCTCGGTCAGGCTGTAATAGCTGCGCCGGCCCACATGGGACGAGGTCAGCCAGTCTTCCTTGGACAGGCGGAACACCGAGGTGCGGACGATACGTTCATTGAGACCGAAGGGCTCGACCAACCGGATCAGGCTGCCCAGCCAGGCGGACCCGCCATGGGGCAGGATGGCATCGCCGTAAACGGTGACGATCAGCGATTTCGCCTTGGGGCGAAGCTGTTCCAGGGTGGCTTGGACCATGTCGTCCAGGCGGGATTTGGCGCTCATGCCTTGATTGTCACCGGTGTGGCTACTTGCGTCCCATCCTAGCCATGCGGCTTGGCGGCGCAACCGGCTTTTTTGATCTTGGCCGATGGCATTGAAAAATTAGAGTCGCGTTGATATTCTATATCTTGTAATTAATTTCCTTATTCGTAACAGACGGCGGCGCTGTGTCGTTGACAGGCTAGAACCGATACAATATGCTTCGGAAATACTATAAAAAAGCATCACATCAGATGCGATAAAAATCAAAGATGTCCGTTACCCCGCTGAACGGCTGGACTTTTCCTTTCGCACTTGCGTTACGGATCGCCCCGGCTTCAGCGGAGAAAGTGGAAACATGATGGTCACAATTGACCACAGGGAGGAAAAGATGCGTGGATTGAAGACTCTGGCGGGTCTGGCTGTCGCCGGCTGCGCCTTGGCCGTATCCTGGACCGCCCAGGCCGCCGATCCGGTGAAGATCGGTGCGTTCCTGTCGGTGACCGGCCCGGCG
>VBWB01000030.1 GCA_006218045.1 Stygiobacter sp. | reverse complement strand
CACTCTTCGCCAGCCTCGCGCAAGCTTACTGCCAACGCTGGGACTAACATACAAGGGCGCCGCTGATCGGTTACGATCAGCGGGATATGGTATCAATCAGTGATTTCTGGGCCTGGGCCAGGACCTCGACCACCGTTACGCCAAGGTCGAGCGCCTCCCGATCAAGGCCAGCGCCGGCGGCAACCTGCTGGCGGAATTCTTCCAGCGCCAGCGCCAAGGGTGATTTCATCGCATGGGGCAACGGCTCGCCGTTCAGACGCAGCTTGTGCTCGGCCACGTCGTCGTACAGCAGGACGCCATCTCGGCACATCACCGTCATCTCGCGTTTGCGCACCGGCAACGACCCCAAAGTGACGGAAACATCGGTTGCACCGAATTTCAACTTCAGCCCGACGATCTCACCCACGCCCCCATCGATGGATGGCCGGGCCAGCACTTGGGCGGCAACATGATCGGGGGCGCGCCGCAACAGGCGGACACACATGGCGACGTCATGAGCGCCCCAATCCCAAAGCACGGGGATATCCGGATGCGGCAAGCCCGGCTTTCCCGCCGCCGACTGAATGGAGGTGATCGGCCCCAACCGGTCGGCCCATTCCAGCAAGTGCCTGAACGGCGGATTGAACAGATGGATGTGGTCGATGACCACCGGCAAACCGGCATCGACGGCAACGGTGCGAAAGGCCCTGGCGTCCACCGGGTCGAAACACAACGGCTTTTCCACGAACACCGCCAGCCCGCGCTGCAAGGCGGCCATGGCGATGGGCACGTGGGTTTCGACGACGGTGCTGATCACCACCGCATCGCAAAGTCCGCTGTCCAGCAAATCCGCCCAGTCGGCGAAAAGCCGACAGCCGTCCGGCACGATCCGAGCGGTCTCCGCATTGCGGCTGGCAACCGCCGTCACTACGGCTGCCGGGGCCATGGCAATCATATTGCGCAGACAAATGCGCCCCCAGTAGCCGGCACCGATCAGGCCCAATCGCACCGGGGGCGTCATCGGCTTATTCCTGACCGGTATAGACCTTGTCGGCCCAATTCAGGAACCGCTTGAGGCCGTCGGCCAGATCCACATTGGGTTCGAAACCCAGTTGCAGACGCGCCTTCTTGATGTCGGGGCAGCGGCGGTTGGGTTCATCGGCGGGATAGGAATCCGGGTATTCGATGACGTTGTACTCGACCTTCTTGCCCTGGGCCTTCTCGATGCTCTTGACCAGCTCGACCATGGAGATTTCCGGCTTGGGATTGCCGATATTGTAGGGCTCGCCCGGCACGCCCTTCAGCACCACCAGGGTAAAGCCGACCATGGCGTCGGTGATGTAGCAGAAGGTGCGGGTCTGGTTGCCCGAGCCATAGACGTTGAGCGGACGGCCCGCCTTGATGCGGTTGGCGAAATTGGGCAGCACCCGGTAATCGGTTTCCTGCATGCCGGGGCCGAAGACGTTGAACGGGCGGATGGTGTTGGTCTTGGTGCCGTGCTTCTCATGGAAGATGTGACACAGGGTTTCCCCCACCCGCTTGGATTCGTCATAGCAGGCGCGCGGACCCTGGCACGACACGTGGCCACGATAACTTTCCGGCGTCGGCACATGCTTGGGGTCGGGATCGCCGTAGATTTCCGACGACGAGAAGAAGACGAAGCGGGCGTTATGCTCGGTGGCCAGTTCCAGCATGTTGCGGGTGCCGCGCACCGCCACTTCCAAGGTTTCCAGCGGATAGGCGCGGTAATAGAACGGGCTGGCGATACCGGCGGCGTGGATGACGTAATCCACCTTCTCGTCCAGCTTCACCGGCTCGATGACATCGTGCTGGATGAAGGTGACGTGGGGGAATTCGGGGATTTCCGATCCTTCCTTGCCGGCGGTGATCAGATTGTCCATGGCGATTAGCCGGCACGGCTTTTCCAGGATGTGTTCGTTCAGATGAGCGAACATTTCCATGAAATAGCGGCCCAGAAAACCACGGCCACCGGTCAGCAGAACGGTCTTGCCGGCGAAATCGTGGGCGGGCTTGCCCAGGCGTTGGCAGATCTCGGCGATGTCGGATTGCAGCAGAAATTCGGTCATGACTTACACCACCTGGACCTGGGGGAGCGGAACGATGAATTTGCCGCCGGCTTCACGGAAGCCAGCATTCTTTTCCATGATCGGCTGGGCGAAATTCCACGCCAGCACGACCAGATAATCGGGTTTCTTCTCGGCGATGGCCGATCCGGGCAGAACCGGGATATGCATGCCCGGCGTGAACAGGCCCTGCTTCAGCGGGCTGTCATCGATGATGAAATCGATGATGTCGGGGCCGAGATCGAAATGGTAAAGCAGCGTCGTCGCCTTGGCCGGGGCGCCGAAACCGGCGATGCGCTTGCCGTCAGCCTTGAGGCCGCGCAGCAAATCGCCCAACTGGCGCTTGCGCTCGTCGATGTCGCGGGCGAACGCCAGGAAGGTTTCCGCCTTGTCCAGACCCAGGCGGCGCTCCAGCGCCACCGCCTCGGCCACCGACGGCCCCAGCGGATGCGGGCCGCCTTGCAATTGGGCGACGCCGCGCAAGGAACCGCCATGGCTGTCGACACGCAGGGCCTCGATCAGCTCCATGCCGTTGGCGGCGAGGAAGCGGATCAGCGGCTGCACCGAGTGATAGGCCAGATGTTCGTGATAGATGGTGTCGAACAGGGTCTTCTCGAACACGTCCACCAGATAGGACACCTCGAAGACGAACACCCCGTCGTCATCCAGCACGGCGCGGATACCATCGACGACGCCGGTCAAATCATCCACATGGGCGAAGACGTTGTTGGCGGTCACCACCTTGGCCGCACCCTTGTCCGCGCGGATTTGGGCGGCCAGGGCCGGGGTGAAGAAATCGGCGATGGTGGGAATGCCGCGCGCCGTGGCATCGGCGGCGATGTCGCGGGCCGGATCGATGCCCTGCACCCGCATCCCCGCCCGGGCGAAGCACGACAACAAGGTGCCGTCGTTGGAGCCCACGTCCACCACCAGGGAACCGGCGGGCACCCGGAAGCGGGCGATCACATCGTCGGCATAGGTCTGGAAATGGCGGACGAAGACCGGCGAGGTGCCGGAGACATAGACGTAATTCTCGAACAACACCCGCGGATCGACCACGTCCAGCAGCTGGACATGGGCGCAATCGTGGCAAAAGAACAGATCCAGGGGGAAACGCTCTTGCGGCTCGTCCAGCTCGGCGGCGGGGACGAAGGCGTTGGCCGGCGGCGTCGGCGCCAGGCCCAGCACCATGGTCAGATGGGTGCCGCCGCACAGGCGGCAGGTGGACCGCCGATGGTGGTGATCGCTCATTTGTCGCCCGGCTTCCACGAGGTCAGGCCTTCGGTGGCCAGCAGATCGATGCGCACCACGTCGGCTTCATACGCCGCCTGATCGCGGGAATTGCGCGACAGGGTGAGGAAGGTGGTGTCCTCGGGGAAGACCATGCCGTGATCGACCATGGGCGGCGTGAACACCATTTCGCCCGCCTTGATCAGCATCTGGGTCGGCGGCGCGTCGCTGCCGGTGGGGCGGTGCCAATATTCGATGCTGCCCGAGATGACATAGCAATAATGCCAATCGGTCTTGTGATAATGGTTGGCGCGCAACGAGCCCTTGACCGATTCGATCAGCACCGCGCTTTTCATCAGCCGGTCGACCAGCGGCTGGATTTCGCCGCGGGCGTCGGTGAAGGCCTTTTCCAGTTTGACCACTTTGTCGAAGGGCGGCCAACTGGCCTTCTCTTCCTCGGTGACCGGTTCGATGTCGTGATAATGATCGTGGGGCATGATCGACTCCGTTAACGGAACAAGGCGCAGCGGGCCATCATCAAGATGACGGCGATAGCATGGTAGGCCTTGATCTTTTTGCCTTCGTCATAGGACCGACCGTGATAGCTGATCGGCACCTCGTACAGGCTTTTCGCCTTCTTCACCGCCAGGGACAGGATTTCGGCGTGCTGTTCCCAGCCTTCCGAACGCAGATCCTCGACCGCCACCAGATCGCGGCGGTACATCAGATAGCAGCTGTAGGTATCGGTGAAGGTGGTGTTGTTGAGGATGTTGAAGATGAGCGAGATCAGCCCGTTGCCGACCTTGTGCCAGAAATAGAACACCCTGGTGTATTCGGGCGCGATGAAGCGCGAGCCCATGACCACGTCGGCGCCGAATTCCAGCACCGGCTTCAGCAGTTTGGGATATTCCGCCGGGTCGTATTCCAGATCGGCGTCCTGAAACAGGACGAAATCGCCGGTGGCCGCGCCCAGCGCCGTCTTGACCGCGCCGCCCTTGCCGCGATTCTGGGCGTGCTTGATGAACTGGCTGTAGAGATCGGGGCGGGAATCGAGGATTTCGCGGGTGCGGTCCTTGGAACCGTCATCGACGACGATGACCTCGAACGTCACGCCGGGGAGCGAAACCGCCTTGACCCGCTCAAGAATGGATACAATGGTCCGTTCCTCGTTATAGACGGGGACGACGACGCTGACCGAAACCATGGCTTGAATCCCACTTTACCCAGGCACTACGCCCCATGGCGCAAGGTTCTAACCGGCCCAAGGCCCTGGCGCAACTCATTGATGCGCGGTGCGGCCTTGTTGTCGGTGCGGCCATCGGGTACACCCAAGGGGAAAAGCTTCCGAACATGGGGATTCCCTGACCTTGTGCGGTATCGCAGGCATCCTTTCCGCCGCCCGACCGGTCAATGTGAGCGCGGTCCAGGCCATGACCGGCCTGATGGCCCATCGCGGCCCCGACGGCGCCGGCACCTGGGGAAATCCCAATAATCGGCTGGTCCTGGGCCATCGCCGGCTGGCCATCATCGACCCCGGCCCGGCCAGCGCCCAGCCTTTCG
This sequence comes from Stygiobacter sp., assembly GCA_006218045.1. Taxonomy (GTDB): domain Bacteria; phylum Pseudomonadota; class Alphaproteobacteria; order Rhodospirillales; family Magnetospirillaceae; genus Magnetospirillum. Next base: position 41,778 of record VBWB01000030.1, on the reverse strand, counting down.
TCGCTGGCTCCATCGCCCTGACCTTCAACGGCGAAATCTATAATTACCGCGAAATCCGGGCCGAACTGATCACCCGCGGCCACGTCTTCAGCACGGAAGGCGATGCCGAGGTCATCGTCGCCGCCTGGCGGCAATGGGGCGAGGCCTGCGTCGAGTTCTTCAACGGCATGTTCGCCTTCGCCCTGTGGGATGAAGCCAAGGGCCAGTTGTTCTGTGCCCGCGACCGCTTCGGCGAAAAGCCGTTTTTGTATGTGGAAGGCGACGGCTTCTTCGCCTTCGCCTCGGAATACAAGGCGCTTCTCGCCTTGGACGGCGTATCGGCAGCGGTGGACAATGACCGCCTGGCCCGCTTCCTCGTCGTCCCCGCCGACGGTCTGGACCGGGATGAACGGACGCTTTTCCCCGCCATCCGCCAAGTGCCGCCCGCCCAGGTGATGATCGTCGATGGCCGTACCCTGGAACGGCGCAGTGCCTGCTACTGGACCGGTCAGCCCGCCAGAAAGGGCCGTCGTCCGTCGCTGAACGATGCCGCCTTCGCCTTTCGCGATCTGCTGACCGATGCCGTTCGCCTGCGATTGCGCAGCGACGTGCCGGTGGGGTCGTGCCTGTCGGGCGGGCTTGATTCCAGCGCCATCGTCTGTCTGGCCCGGCGCGAGTTGGGCGAGTCCACGCCCTATCACACCTTTTCCGGTCGCTTCCCCGGCACCAGCGCCGATGAAGGCCCCTATATGGACTCGGTGGCCGCCGCCGCCCACCCCATCCGCCACGAGGTCGAGCCCAAGCCGGAAAATTTGCTGGCGGAACTGGCCCAATTTTCCTGGGCCAACGAGCTGCCGGTGGATTCGGCCAGCCAATACGCACAGTATTGCGTGTTCCGGCTGGCCCGCCAAAACGGCGTCAAGGTGCTGCTCGACGGCCAGGGCGCCGACGAGATCATGGGCGGCTACGAGCAGTATTTCACCGCTTATCTGCGGGGTGGCGGCACCGATTCGCCCTTGATCCACAGCCGCTACGGCGATGCCCTGACCCAGGTCCAGCCCTGGCATGCCCGCCTGCCCCCCGGCTTGCGCCGGCTGCTGGCGCGCACTGTGCACAAGGGCAGCGACATCAGCTTCGGCCTCAACGGCGAGGTCCGGGTCGAGCGCCGCCCGCCGCCGAACGATCTGCACGAAGCGCTGCGGCGCGATTCCCTTGACGGTTTCCTCGGCACCTTGTTGCGCTATGGCGACCGCAATTCCATGGCCCATTCGGTGGAGGTGCGCCTGCCCTTCACCGACCATCGCATCTTCGAATTCGTCCAGGGCCTGCCGGTCGAATATCTGATGGGCGACGGCGAAACCAAGCGCTTGTTGCGCACCGCCATGGACGGCATCCTGCCCGACATGGTGCGGTTGCGCTGGCGCAAACATGGTTTTGTCCCGCCCCAGGTCGCCTGGCTGCATCAAGCCTTGCTGCCGGCGGTGGAGCAGGCGGTGGAAGACCCCGACCTGTCGCCCCTGTGGGACCGCGCCTGGTGGCGCTCGGCCATCCGTCGCTTCCGTGCCGGTGACACCAGCCAGGCGGCGGGATTGTGGAAGCTGCTGGCCTGCGAATCATGGCGGGTGCATTTCCTTGACGCCATGGCCTCCCACCACAAATTTCAGCCGTTGCTGTGACCATGCGTCTGGTTTTCGTCAATCACTGCCACCCGCAAACCCCGCATGTCTGCGCCACCCGTGTCGCCCGCATGGCCGAAGCCTGTGCCCGCGCCGGTCATCAGGTGGTGCTGCTGACCGCAACCCTGGACGGCCAGCCCCCCCGGCTGGCGCCCGGGGATGTGCGCACCGCCCTGGACCGCCATGATTGGACCACGCCGTTTCTCCTCGATTGCCCACCCCGAGGTGGCCATCTGGCCGCAGCCTTGCGGGAAGGTCGGGGGCCGCGCCTGCTGCGCCGTCCGCTGCTGGCGGCCCTCTATCTGGCCCGCTCCGGCCTGTTCACCGACTGGCGCAATGGGGCCCGTGCCTATCTGCCGGTTCTGGCCACGTATTTTCGCCCCCAGGCCTGCTGGGCCACCTTCGGCAATACCGATGCCTGGCTGATCGCCCGCAGCCTCGCCCGTCAGGCCCGCTGTAAATGGGTGGCCGATGTCAAGGATCCGTGGGGCGTCTTCATCCCGGCGCCGCTCGGTCGTATCCTGGCGACACGCTTCACCGACGCGGCCGCCTTTACCGCCTTGTCCGATCAGCATGGCGCCGAGGCGCGGCACTGGTTCGGACGCCAGGCGGTGACCGTCTATTCCGGCATCGACGACGCTTTCCTAATGGTGCCGCCGGTCGCCCCCGCCGGTGACATCCGGCTGCTGCTGCTGGGCGGGTTGTATGATCCCAAACATCTGGGCCAATTGACCGACGGCCTGCGGCAATGGGGCGGCACGGCCACCTTGGTCTATGCCGGGTCGGAAATCGCCAAGCTGCGCACAGCCTTGCCCGACTGGCCGCTGGAAACCCCCGGCTATGTGGATCTGACGCAGTTGCGAGACCTGGCCGCCGGCTGCCATGCCAGCCTCTATGTGCGCAACCCGCGCGCGCTTTATCAGCACAAGCTGGTGGAATTGCTGGCGCTTGACCGCCCCACCCTGTGCCTGCCCGAGGAAGCGCCCGAGGCCATGACCATCGCCGACGACCTGGGGGCGGAGTTTCGCTCTTGCGCCGATGCCGAAGCCTTGGCGCGGGGACTGACCGAGATGCTGGGCCGGGTCACCCCGGTGGATCGCGCCACCCTGGCCGCATACACCTGGGATGCCCAGGCCGCACGGTTGCTGGAGGTGCTGGCATGAAGGTCGCCGTCGCCGTCCATGGCCGCTTTCACGCCTTCGAGCTGGCCCGCTATCTGAGCGCACAAGGCATGCTGGCACGGCTGGACACCACCTATCCGGCCTTCGCCGCCCCCAAGGACTTGCCGCTGCGTACCCTGCCCTGGCTGGAACTGATCCGCCGGGCTTGGCCGCGCCTGCGCCTGCCGGGCAATCCCGATCTGTTCATCGCCCAAAGCTTCGCCCGTTCGCTGGCGGACCATCTGCCCCGGGCCGGTATCCTGGTCGGCTGGAGCGGCGCCAGCCTCGAGGCCATTGCCCCGGCCCAGGCCCAAGGCATCAAGGTGGTGCTGGAGCGCGGCTCCACCCACATGGCCCACCAGACCGAAACCTTGCGCGACGCCCATGCCCGCTTCGGCCTGGATTGGCACGCCACCGACCCGCGCCTGATCGAACGCGAACTGGCCGAATATGAACAGGCCGATTTGATCTGTACCGGCTGTTCCCACGCCCGCCAGAGCTTCATCGACCGCGGCATCGATCCGGCCAAGGTGGCGGTCAATGCTTATGGCGTCGATCTGTCGCACTTTTCCCCCGGCACCGGGGAACGGCGCAACCGTATCCTGTTCGCCGGCCAGGTGGGATTGCGCAAGGGCATTCCCTGGCTGATCGAGGCCTTCCGTAGCCTGCCACCCCATTGGGAACTGCATCTGGCCGGACCCATGGAACCCGGGTTCGACGCGGTGCTGCGCCGCTATGACCTGACCGGAATCATCCTGCGCGGCCCGCTCAGCCGCCATGCCCTGGCGCAGGAATACCGGCAGGCGGCGATTTTCTGCCTGCCCTCCATCGAGGAAGGCTTCGGCATGGTCATCTTGCAGGCCATGGCCTCGGGCTGCGCCGTCATCGCCAGCACCGCCACCGGCGGCCCCGATGCCGGCACCGACGGGCGCGACGTGCTGCTGGTACCGCCCGCCGATACCCCTGCCCTGGCCCTGGCCCTGAACCGTCTGGTCCATGAGCCCGCGTTGCGCCAAAGCCTGGGCGAAGCGGCCAGAGGCCGTGTCGCCGATGGTTTTTGCTGGAATGATTACGGCCAAAGGGCCGTCGCCCTGTACCAGATGTTGACGAACCCGAAGCCAGTATGTTGAAACTGCCCGCCATTGCCTGACGAAAGAAGCATTTCAGCCATGAACAGGACTCCGAAAATCGCCGTTATCGGTCTTGGGTATGTGGGCCTGCCCTTGGCGGTGGGCATCGCCCGTCATTTTCCGACGGTGGGTTTCGACATCTCTGCGCCCCGCGTGGCTGAGTTGCACCAGGGCTTCGACCGCACCGGCGAAGTGGACCAGGCCAATTTGCGCGCCAGCACCATCAAGCTGAGCGCCAAAGCCGAAGATATCCAGGGCTGCGACGTCTTTATCGTCACCGTGCCGACCCCGGTGACCGAAGCCAACACCCCCGATCTCGGCCCGGTGATGAGCGCCTGCCGCACGGTGGGCGCCATCATGGCCACGGGCGCGGTGGTGGTGTTTGAAAGCACCGTCTATCCCGGCGTCACCGAGGACATCTGCGGCCCCGAGCTGGAGCGGGTGTCGGGGCTGAAATGCGGCACCGATTTCTTTTTGGGCTATAGCCCCGAGCGCATCAATCCCGGTGACCGTGAACACACGGTCGACCGCATCACCAAGGTCATCGCCGGCCAAAACGCCGAAATCACCGAGTTGCTCGCCCGCATCTACGGCGCGGTGACCAGCGGCGGCGTCTTCCGCGCCACCTCCATCCGCGTCGCCGAGGCGGCCAAGGTGATCGAGAACGCCCAGCGCGACATCAACATCGCCTTCATCAACGAAATCACCCAGATTTTCCAGAAGCTGGGGATTTCGGTTTACGACGTCCTCGACGCCTCGGCGACCAAGTGGAATTTCCTCAACTTCAAGCCCGGTCTGGTCGGCGGCCATTGCATCGGCGTCGATCCGTTCTATCTGGCGCAATGCGCCCTGGACAACGGCCACCATCCGGAAGTCATCCTGGCCGGACGCCGCATCAATGACGGCATGGGACCGTGGATCGCCGAGAAGGTGTCGGACCTGCTGAGCGGCCCGTCGCGGGTGCTGGTGCTGGGCCTGACCTTCAAGGAAAACGTGCCGGATCTGCGCAATTCCAAGGTCATCGACGTCATCAGGGGCCTGCGCGACAAGGGCCATCAGGTGGACGTGCACGACCCCTTCGCCGACCCGGCGGAAGCACAGCACGAATACGGCGAGACGCTGATTCCGTCCCTGGATGGCCTGACCGGTTATGATTGCATCGTCGGCGCCGTGCCGCACGATCCCTATTGCGCCTTCACCGACGAGAATTTCGACGTGCTGCTGAAGCAAGGCGGCCTGATCGCCGACGTCAAGGCGCTGTGGCGCGGCAAGGATTTGCCCGCCGCCATGCGGCTGTGGAGGCTGTAGCCGTTGCGTATCCTGTTCGTCACCGCCAGTCGTATCGGTGACGCGGTTCTGTCCACCGGCCTGCTCGCCCATCTGGCGGCGACCTATCCGCAGGCCCGCTTCACCGTGGCCTGCGGTGCGCCGGCGGCCTCCTTGTTCGCCGCCGCCCCCTTCGTCGAAAACGTCATCCCCATGGTCAAGCGCAAGCGCGCCGGCCATTGGCGCGATCTATGGAAACAGAGTGTGGGGATTTGGTGGTCGCTGGTGGTGGATCTGCGCGGCTCGGCCCTGGCCTATATGGTGCCCACCGCCCGGCGCGCCGTGCTGAAATCGTCGTGGGAACCGAAACACCGCCTCTATCACCTGTCCTCGGCCCTGGGACTGGATCAGGCCTTCGCTCCGGTGTTGTGGAATAGCCCGGAGCAGATGGCCCGGGCGGAAAAGCTGTTGCCCGCCGGCTCCCCCATCCTGGCCCTCGGTCCCACCGCCAATTGGGGGGCCAAGCAATGGCCGGCGGAACGCTTCGCCCAGGTGGCGCTGGCTTTGACCGCCGACACCGACGACCGTATCGCCGTCTTCGGTGCCGAAAACGAACGCGCATCGGTGCAAGCCCTGCTGGCCGCCCTGCCCGCCCACCGCACCATCGACCTGATCGGCCAGGTCGATCTGGCCACGGTGCATGCCTGCCTGAAGCGAGCAAGCCTCTATGTGGGCAACGATTCGGGGCTGATGCACATGGCCGCCGCCGCCGGTATCCCCACCTTGGGTCTGTTCGGCCCGTCGTCGGAAGTGTTCTACGGCCCCTTCGGCCCCCATTGCGCCCCGGTGCGCGGGAAGCGCAGCTTCGAGGACATCTGTCACGCCCCTGATTACGATTATCGCAGCCAGGATTGCATGATGCTGGACCTGGAGGTGGAGACGGTCATCGCCGCCGCCCGCGACCTTCGCCGAAAGTGCGGGGGCGAATGCTGATGCGCCGGATCTTGCTCAATCTGCTGACGCTCTTCACTTCGATGGTTTTGTTCCTGGCCGTGGCCGAGGCAATTCTGTGGGGCGTGGCGCCGCCCCCCAAGCCCGCCTTTCCCAAAGGAATGTTCCAATGGGAGGCCGGTACCTGGCGTCTGACCCCGGGATTTACCGGCGTCACCGACAACCGGGCCGATTTCACCGATAAACGTGTCACCGCCGATGCCCTGGGCCGCCGCATCGTCCCGGCCGCCCCCGTCGATGCCCCGAAGCGGCTGTGGTTGCTTGGTGACAGCCAAACCTTCGGCCATGGACTGGCGGATGAGGAAACCTGGGCCAACCGCCTGCAGGAAGAGTTCAACGGCCAAGGCCGCGCCATCAAGGTGATCAACCTGGGGGTGCCGGCCATCAACGTCGACCAATACATCACCCGCCTGCGCCACACCATCGGCGAAATTCAGCCCGGCGATGCCATCCTGGTCGGGCTGAGCTGGAACGACATCATCACCCCGCAACAGGTGGAACGGGAAAATATCCAGGTGGTCGATGGCTATCTGGTCAATGCCACGCCCCAGATGTCGCAAACCGCGCTCAAGGCCCGCGTGGTTCTCTTCGACGCCACCGGGATCGCCCTGCCGCCGTTCCAGGATTTGAAATCCTTCGCCGAATCCCTGTCCAATACCTCGGCCCTGATGCATTTCCTCTATCCTCGGGTCAAGGCGCTCTATTACCGCTACCGTTCGGTCCGCCCCCTGGATGCCATCATGGACGGCAAGGTGCCCGAGGCGAATTTCTATCTCTTGTCGGAGATGGCCGCCCTGGCCCGTGATCGGGGCGCATCCTTTACCGTACTGTCGCTGCCCGACAAGATTTTCTTTGAAGATCAGGCCTATGCCGTCTATTCCGTCAATGGTCGCGACTTCCCGCAGCAGAATTATCCGGGCCATGTGATCCAGCCGCTGTGCCGGCAGAACAATATCGCCTGCCTGGACGCTTTTGATATCCTGCATCAGCACCAGTTCGATCCCGTCGCCTATGGCCAGGACGGCCATTATAATCCGCAAGGAGCACGGGTGATCGCCGCTTGGTTGGCGACACAGCCGCTTTTCCAGAGCCCATAGACCATGAAGAACCGCCTGCTGAGCCTTGCCCTGCTGTTCAGTGTTCTGATCGCTGGTTTCGCCGCCATGGAATGGCTGGTGCGCCGCCTGCCGGCGGCCGAACGGCTGGGCTGGAATCTGGTGCAGCCGGTGGCCCAGCGGGTGGAAGGATTTGCCGCCAAGGGGCAGACCCATCGCATCGTCGTTGTCGGTGATTCCTTTGCCGAATGGATGGAACAATCGGGCGGCAACTTCGCCCGGATCGCCGAGTCCGACCTGCGCCGCCAAGGCCGCGCCGTCGAAATGCTGAACATGGGGGAAGCGGGCAGCGGTCTGGCCGATTATTACCGCAATCTGGTCACCCACGGCCCTGATCTCAAACCCGACACCGTCATCATCGCCGTCTATCTGGGCAATGACCTGTCGCCCTTTCCCGGTGGATTGCCCGCTCCTGATCAGTTGCATATCCGCTTACCGCAACCCAATGTTCAGCGCGGCTGGCGCGACCTGTTGAAGCGATCGGTGTTGCTGAACCTGGTTTATCGCCAGGCCAAGCTGCATATCCCGTGGGTGCAATCGGGATTCACCGCCCATGTGGTGGATTATTCCCGCTCACTCGCCGGCAAGGACCAGGCTTTCGTCGCCGAGCGACTGGCCCGGGTCGATCCGCACTTACTGCAAGACGCCAATGCCGACGCCATCAATGGCTGGGATCTGGCCACCGCCCTCTTCCGGCCCGATTACTACGACGCCTTGGCCAAGGCCGACACCACCACCGCCGAAGGGACCGCCGCCCGCGCCGCCCTGACCGATCTGCGGGATCTTTACCGCTACGCCCATTCCCTCGGGGCCAAGCCCGTATTGGTCTTGATTCCCCCCAGTCCCTGGGTCGACAGCCGATATCACGATTATTTCCAGCGCCTGGGTTATGGCCGCCTGGGGCTGGTCGATGGTGTTCCCCCCATTGTCGGCGAGATTATCGCCATGGCCCGGGGCGACGGCGTTGCCGTGCTCGATCTGTTGCCGGTTCTGCGGGCCAGTGACCAACCGGCCTATCTGGAGCGCGACATTCACTTCAACTCCCATGGGCAAAAACTGGCCGGGCAAGCCCTGGCGGATTTTCTGACCACCGCCGCACCTTGAAGCCGGGTCATTCCCCGCTTATTCCTTAATGCACCGAATATTTGACCCGCCTGCCCGAGGTTGAGCCATGTCAATTGCCCGCACCGCGCTTTTGCTTGCCGCCATGACCGGCCTGTTCCTGGCCATCGGCGCCTTGATCGGCGGCCAAGGCGGCATGATGATCGCTTTGGTCATAGCCCTGGCCATGAACGCCTTCGCCTATTGGAATTCCGACAAGATGGTGCTGTCCATGTACGGCGCCCAGCAGGTCGACCGCCATTCCGCCCCCGGTCTGGTGAGCATCGTCGAGCGTCTGGTCACCCGCGCCGGCATGCCCATGCCCAAGGTCTTCATCATCAATTCCGAGCAACCCAACGCCTTCGCCACCGGACGCGACCCCGAACACGCCTCGGTTGCCGCCACCACCGGCCTGTTGGACCGGCTGAGCCCGGAAGAGGTGGAAGGCGTCATGGCCCATGAACTGGCCCATGTGAAGAACCGCGACACCCTGATCATGACCATCACCGCCACCATCGCCGGCGCCATCGGCATGATCGCCAATTTCGGCATGTTCTTCGGCGGCGGCCAGCGCAGCGACGAGAACGGCAACGGCGGCGGCCTGGGGCTGATCGGCGGCATTCTGATCGCCATCATCGCCCCCATGGCCGCCATGGTGGTGCAGATGGCCATTTCCCGCACCCGTGAATACGCCGCCGATGCCGAAGGGGCACGCATCTGCGGCAATCCGCTGTGGCTGGCCAATGCGCTGGAGCGGCTGGAACAGGCCGCCCACGTCATCCCCAACCATCAGGCCGAGAACAACCCGGCCACCGCCCATCTGTTCATCGTCAATCCGTTGTCCGGGCACGGCATGGACAATCTGTTTTCCACCCACCCCAACATGACCAACCGGGTCGCCGCCCTGCGCGCCATGGCCGCCCAGGCCGGTATGACCTGGGACGCCCGCGTCCAGCGTCAAAATCCGCCGTCCGGCCCATCTTCCGGCCCTTGGGGCAAGCCGCCCAAGGGCAGGGGGCCGTGGGGATAATGGATTCTTGACCGAGCTTGGTGTATGGGAGGGGCATGGCTAAAGCACCCTCCCCCCCCTCGCCGTCCGGTGACCCCCGGTCCATCGTCCTTGACCTGCTGGACGGCGTCCTGGCGCAAAAGCGCCTGCTGGACGAAACCCTGGACAGCGAACCGCGTCTGGCCAAGCTGGCCGAGCGCGACCGCGCCTTCGTCCGCATGCTGGTGGCCACCACCTTGCGCCGGCTGGGACAGATCGACGCGGTGATCGCCCGCTGCATCGACCGTCCGCTGCCGGCCAAGGCCGGGCGCGTCCGCAACATGCTGCGCCTGGGCGCGGCGCAATTGCTGTTTTTGGACACGCCGCCCCACGCCGCCATCTCCACCACCGTGGATCTGGCCAAGAATTCGCCGCTGGCCGGTTTCGCCAAGCTGATCAATGCCGTGCTGCGCCGTCTCGACCGCGAAGGCCGCGCCTGGGTCGCCGAGCAGGATGCCGGCCCGCTGAACACGCCGGCCTGGATGTGGCAATCCTGGCTGGATGCCTATGGTCCCGACACCGCCCGCCTGATCGCCCAGGCGCACCAGACCGAGGCGCCGGTGGATATCAGCGTCGCCGGCGATCCCGCCTTGTGGGCCGAACGGCTGGAAGCGGAAATCATGCCCACCGGCACCTTGCGCCGCCAAGCCGGCGGCGACGTCACCCAATTGCCCGGCTTCGCCGAAGGGGCATGGTGGGTGCAGGATCTGGCGGCATCATTGCCGGCCAAATTGATGGGCGCGGTCAAGGGCAAGCACGTCGCCGATCTGTGCGCCGCCCCCGGCGGCAAGGCGTTGCAATTGGCGGTGGCCGGAGCCGAGGTTACCGCCGTCGACCGCTCGGCCAAGCGCATGGTGCGTTTCCGTCGCAATCTGGAGCGGCTGAAGCTGGCCGCCACCATCGTCGAAGCCGACGTGGCCGGCTGGGAGCCCCCCACCCCCTTCGACGCCGTGCTGCTGGATGCGCCATGCACCGCCACCGGCACCTTGCGCCGCCACCCCGACGGCGTCCATCTGAAGGGGCCGGGCGACGTCGCTTATCTGGCCGACCAGCAACATGCTTTGCTGAAGGCCGCCGCCGCCTTGGTCAAACCGGGCGGCATCCTGGTCTATTGCGTCTGTTCGCTGGAACCGCAGGAAGGCGAAGCCCAGATCACCCGCCTGCTGGACAGCGGCGCGCCCCTGGTGCGCGATCCCATCGGGGCCGCGGAAATTCCCGGTCTGGACTTTACCCTGACCAAGGATGGCGAGATCCGTACCCTGCCCCATTATCTGGCGGAAAAGGGCGGCATGGATGCCTTTTTCATTGCCCGCCTCAAGCGAATCGACTGATGGACAGGCATCGGGCTCCCGCATCCTGGTCGGCCTGGACCACCGCTCTGGCGTTATTCCTGATTCCGGGCTTCGGTCTCTATCTGCCCAACGCCCTGGTCATCACCTTGGCCGTCTGCGCCTTGGTCCGGGCGGCGGAACATATCCGCCATCGCACCTTGCCCCCCTGGCGGCAAACACCGTTCTTGCTGATTTTGACCCTGGCCCTGTGGGCCGCCGGCTCAGCCTTGTGGGCCATCAATGCCAAGGCGGCGCTGGAAGGGGCCGCCAGCTTGGCCGGCTGTGGCCTTCTGCTGCTGTTCGTCCTGGATATCGCCGCTGTCCTTGACCGTGGCAGCCGACAAAGGGCCATCACCAGCTTTTTCGCCGGCTTCGCCCTGGCCACCATCATGCTGTTGATCGACATCGGCAGTGGCGGATATTTGGCCGGATGGTTCCGTGGTTATAACGTCAGCGACGTTTTTCAACAGGAACTGGCTTTGCGCTCGCTTAATCGCGGCGTCACCTTGCTGGCCATGTTCTCCGCCTTGGTGTTGCTGGCGGCATGGACCCTGCGTCAACCATCCCGCCGCTGGGCGGGATTGGCGTTAACGGCCATTGCCCTGTCCTGCGCTTTGGGTTGGGGCAAGGATGCGGTGATCCTCGCCGTCATCGCCGGCACCGCCACCGCTTTTCTGACCTTGCTGCCCGGACATTGGCCCTGGCGGCTGCTGGGAAGCGGTATGGCCATTCTGGTGCTGCTGTGGCCGCTGGCCGTGCGCCCGCTGCCCGACCCGCAACAAATATGGGAACAATGGCAAGGCTGGCCGCAATCATTACAACACCGCCTGTTCATCTGGAAGTTCACCTCCGACACCATCGTCGAAAAGCCGTTATTGGGCTGGGGCATGAACAGCGCCAAATATATTCCCGGCGGTAATCAAGACGTCACCGTTGGACACGGCAAGAACGAGTTGCGATGGCGCCCACTACCCCTGCATCCCCATAACGCCATCTTGCAATGGTGGCTGGAATTGGGAGCCATCGGCGCCATCCTGGCCGGCGCCGTGGTTCTTTCCGCCATTCACGCCCTTTGCCGCCTGCCGGACCGAGCGCGTCGCCTGGCAGCGGCGGCCATTTTCGGCCAGGCTTGCGTCGTCTCTTTGCTCAGTTTCGGCGCCTGGCAAAGCTGGTGGCTGGCCGGCCTGATCCTGTGCGTGTGGCTGATCAATATCTTGGACCCGCTTGACCAAGCTTAAGTCTGGCTGCTGCGGCGCACCTTATATTAGGATCGTTCCAGCAAGACCCTGGGGTAGGCGATGATTGATCCATACGGACGTTTTGTCAGTTATCTGCGCGTGTCGGTGACCGACCGCTGCGATCTGCGCTGTGTCTATTGCATGGCCGAGGACATGAGCTTCCTGCCCAAGGCCGACATCTTGTCGCTGGAAGAGCTGGAGCGCCTGTGCACCGCCTTCGTCCGCAAGGGGGTACGCCGCATCCGCCTGACCGGTGGCGAGCCCTTGGTCCGCCGCAATATCATGAGCCTGATCAACCGGCTGGGCCATTTGGTCGAGGCCGGCCAGCTGGACGAACTGACCCTGACCAGCAATGGCACCCAATTGGCCAAATACGCCGACGGACTGGCCAAGGCCGGCATCCGCCGCATCAACATCTCGCTCGATACCCTGGATGCCGACAAATTCGCGACGGTCACCCGCTGGGGCCGGCTGGATCAGGTGCTGGACGGCATCATGGCGGCCAAGCAGGCCGGTCTGGCCATCAAAATCAACACCGTGGCGCTGAAGGGCGTCAATGATACTGAATACGACCGGCTGGTCGAATGGTGCGGCCGGCATGGCTTCGATCTGTGCCTGATCGAGACCATGCCCATGGGCGAAATCCATGCCGACCGCATGGAACAATACCTGCCGCTGTCGGATGTGCGTGCCGGCCTGTCCCGGCACTGGACCCTGCACGACACCGATTATCGCACCGGTGGTCCCGCCCGCTATGCGCAGGTGGCCGAAACCGGACGGCGAGTGGGCTTCATCACTCCGATGACCCATAATTTCTGCGAATCGTGCAACCGCGTGCGCATCACCTGCACCGGCACCTTGTTCATGTGCCTGGGCCAGGACGACGCCGTCGATCTGCGCGCACCCTTGCGTTCCAGCGAGGCCGATATCAACCTGGATCAGGCCATCGACCAAGCCATCGCCAGAAAGCCCAAGGGTCACGATTTCATCATCGACCGCCGGACCGGCCCCGCCGTGTCGCGGCATATGAGCGTGACGGGCGGCTGATCCCTTCCTATACTGGCTGTCCCCATCGCCGCCGGCAGTTGCCGCCATGCCCTTTGCCAAGATCGCCTTTGTCGCCGCCGATACCCAAGCCGGTCAGGCGGCGCTGGCCCGCCTGATGGACCGTTATCCCCACGTGCCGCCCGATCAGGCCGACGTCATCGTCGCCCTGGGCGGTGACGGTTTCGTGCTGGAGACCCTGCATTGCTGGATCGACCGCAAGGTGCCCATCTACGGCATGAATCGCGGCACCGTCGGTTTCCTGATGAATTCGTTCCGCGAACACGGGCTGATGGAGCGCCTGCACCGGGCGCAAAGCGTGGTGCTGCACCCTTTGCGCATGAAGGCGCTTCTCGCCGATGGCCGCGAGGTCGAAGCCCTGGCCATCAACGAGGTGTCGCTGTTCCGCCAGACCCGGCAGGCGGCCAAGATCCGTATCCGCATCGACGGCAAGGAACGCCTGGACGAATTGATCTGCGACGGCGTCATGGTCGCCACCGCCGCCGGCTCCACCGCCTATAACCTGTCGGCACACGGCCCGATCATTCCGCTGGGGGCCGACATCCTGGCGCTGACCCCCATTTCCGCCTTTCGCCCCCGCCGCTGGCGCGGGGCGCTGCTGCCCCAGCATGCCCGGGTGTCGTTCGAGGTGCTGGAAGCGGGTAAGCGCCCGGTTTCGGCGGTGGCCGATTACACCGAGGCCCGCGACGTCATCGCGGTGGACGTGCGCGAGGATCGCAGCGTCAGCCTGACCTTGCTGTTCGACCCCGAACACAATCTGGAAGAGCGCATCCTGGCCGAACAGTTCCAGTCGTGAGCATCCGGGCGGTGATCCTGGCCCTGGCTCTGGGCGGAACCGGCGGGGCCTTGTTCTTTATCGCCGATCTGCCGTTGCCGTGGATGTTGGGGGCCATGTCCGCCTGTATCATCGCCGCGCTGTCGGGGCTGCGCCTGGCCATGCCGACACCCTTGCGCGCCGTCATGCTGGCGGTCCTGGGGGTGATGCTGGGCAGTGCCTTTTCCCCCGCTCTGCTGGATCAGCTCAGTCGCTGGAGCCTCAGCCTGTCGGTGCTGTTCGCCGGCATGATCCTGGCCACCTTGCTGGTGATGGCCTATTTCCGCCGTGCCGGCCACATGGACCTGCCCACCGCCTATTTCGCCGCCGCCCCCGGCGGCGTCAACGAAATGGTGATGACCGGCGGCGCCCTGGGTGGTGACGAACGCACCATCGCCCTGATCCATTTCCTCCGTATCCTGCTGATCGTCTTCACCATCCCCATCGGCTTCCGCCTCGTCACCGGCATCCATGGCGCCCCCATCCGCCAATCCATGGGCTCGCTGTTGGATTTATCCCGGCTTGACGGCGCCGTGCTGCTGGCCTGCGCTGCCGGCGGCGCCGTGGCCGGTCGGCTGCTGCGCTTTCCCGCCGCCAGCCTGACCGGCCCCATGGCGGCCAGCGCCGTCCTTCATGTGCTGGGCCTGACCGCGTCGCACCCGCCGGCGGAACTGGTCATCATCGCCCAGGTGGTCACCGGCGCCGGCCTGGGCTGCCGCATGGTCGGGCTGAAATGGCGCGATCTGGCCGCCGCCGCTCGCATCGCCAGCGGCTCGACCATGATCCTGATCATCATCAGTGCAGGATTGGCCGCTCTTTTGTCGTGGCTGGCCGGATTGCCGTTTTCCCTGCTGCTGCTGGCCTTCGTTCCCGGCGGCATCGCCGAGATGTGTCTGATCGCCCTGGCCTTGGGTCAGGATGTGGCCTTTGTCTCGACACACCACGTCTTGCGCGTCATCCTGGTCATCGCCTGCGCGCCGCTGGCCTTTCGTCTGTTCAAGCCATGGTTCCGCCCATGAAAACCATCACCACCGCCGATCTCGCCGATCTTGCCGCCCAGGCCGCCGCCGCGCCCAGGCGGCGCAAGAACTTGAACCTGCACGACCATTTGGATGATCCCATCCAGCGGCTGTTGAACGCGCTGGAACCGCGCACCTATATCCGTCCGCACCGTCATCCTGACGGTGTATGGGAATTGTTCACCCTGTTGTCGGGTGCCTGCTCCATCCTGGTCTTCGACGGGCAGGGCGTGGTGACCCAACGGGTGGATCTGACCCATGACGGCACCGTGGTGGCGGAAATCC
This sequence comes from Stygiobacter sp., assembly GCA_006218045.1. Lineage (GTDB taxonomy): Bacteria > Pseudomonadota > Alphaproteobacteria > Rhodospirillales > Magnetospirillaceae > Magnetospirillum. The sequence continues at coordinate 26,540 of VBWB01000030.1, read as the reverse complement.
CCGCTGGCGTCTGGCACGCCGTGGTGGCGCGCCAGCCCGGCACCGTGGTCATCGAGATCAAGCCCGGCCCCTATGTCCCCGGCAGCTTCGCCGCTTGGGCGCCGGAAGAAGGCAGCGGCGGCACCGCCACCTGCCTGGACTGGCTGGAGCGGGCGCACGTGGGGGATAGCTTCGGCCATGACTGAGCTGCCCTTTCTGCCCTATGGCCGTCAAAGCATCGATGACGACGACATCCGCGCCGTCGCCCAGGTGCTCAACAGCGATTACCTGACCACCGGCCCGGTATCGCAACGCTTCGACCACATCCTGGCGCAAGTCACCGGGGCCAGGCACGCCATCGGCTGCGCCAACGGCACCGCCGCCTTGCACATGGCCGCCATCGCCCTTGATCTCGGCCCCGGCGATTGCACCATCGTGCCGGCCATCACCTTCACCGCCACCGCCAATGCCGCCCGCTTCGTCGGCTCGGAAGTGGAATTCGCCGATGTCGACCCGGAAACCGGATTGATGCGGCCCGGTGATGCCGAGGCCGCCATCGCCCGCGCCGGTGCCAAGGGCTGGCGCCCGCGCGCCTTGTTCCCCGTGCATGTGGCCGGGCAGGTCTGTGCCATGGCCGAACTGGCCGACATTGCCGCCCGCCACGGCCTGAGCGTGGTCGAGGATGCCTGTCATGCCATCGGCGGTCGTCATCACGGCCACAAGGTGGGGGATTGCGCCCATTCGGCCATGGCGGCGTTTTCCTTTCACCCGGTGAAGACGGTGGCCACGGGCGAAGGCGGTGCCATCACCACCAACGACGACGCCCTTGCCGCCCGCCTGCGCTTGTTGCGCGGTCATGGCATCACCCGCGATGCCAGCCTGTTCCGCCGCCCCGATCTGGCCTTGGGTGGCGATGGCAGGGTCAATCCCTGGCATTACGAGATGATCGAGCTGGGCTTCAATTACCGCCTGTCCGATATCGCCTGTGCCTTGGGCCTGTCGCAACTGGCCAAGCTGGATCGTTTCGTCGCCCGCCGTCAGGCCTTGGTCCAGCGTTACGATCACGCCTTCGCCGATCTGGCGCCGCTGATCCGCCCCACCGCGCGCGTGCCGCAATGCCAGCCGGGCTGGCACCTCTATGTGCTGCTGATGGATTTCCCCACCCTGGGCCGCAGCCGCGCCCGGGTGATGGAAAGGTTGCGCCGTGCCGGCATCGGTACTCAGGTCCATTACATTCCGGTACCGGAGCAACCCTATTACGCCGAACGCTATGGCCGCCCCGATCTGCCCGGCGCCGCCCGTTATTTCCGCCAATGCCTGTCGCTGCCGCTTTATCCCGGTCTTGACGATGACGGCCAAGACCGGGTCATCGCCGCCATCCGCGCCTTGGTGGAAAAGCCATGATCGTCGCCCTGCACGCCGATGCCGGTCCCGGGATCGGGTTGGGCCACGCCATCCGCTGCTGCTCCCTGGCCGTGGCCTTGGGCCAACAGGGGATGACCCCGATCATGCTGAACGCCGCCGGCAATCATCTGCGCCCGCTGTTGCGCCAATACGGCCTCAAAGAGTGCGAATGCGGCCCCAGTCCGGCTTCCGTCGCCGCCGCCGCCCATCAGAGCGGCGCCCGCTTGCTGGTGGCCGATTCCTATCGCCTGGATCGTCAGGACCTGGCGGTTCAGGCCCAGGGGCTGAAGCTGGCCTGGTTCGACGATACCGCCGAACGGGCGATGGTCGCCCATATCATCATCAATGGCGCCCCCGCCGCCCTCGACCTGCCCTATGACCTGCCGCCCGGCACCATCGGCTTGCTGGGGCCGGATTATCAGGTGGTCAGGCCGGGGATGAAGTTCCGGCAGCGGCAAGGACCGGTCAAGCGATTTCTGGTCACCTATGGCGGCGCCGACCCACGCCAGATCGGCCCGGTTCTGGCCGCTGTCCTGCCCCGGGATCTGGCCTGCGATTTCGTCGTCGGCCCCTTCTCCCCGATACCGGTCAATCTGCCGGGCTGGGCCACCTTGCATAAGGCGCCGGAGAATATGCCGGAATTGATGGATGGCGCCGATCTGGCCATTTCCGCCGGCGGCCAGACCTTGTACGAGCTGGCGGCCGCGGCCTTGCCGACCATCGCCATCGGCATCGGTCCCGATCAGGGACCGAATTTGCGCAGCCTGGAACGGGCTGGCGCCCTGGTCTTCGCCGGCTGGGCCGGTGATGACGGCTTGGCTGACAGCCTAAGGGCGGCGTTGAGACGGATACTGAACGACGAAGCATCCCGCAACGATCTGGCGATCAAGGCCCATGGCCTGATCGACGGCAACGGCGCCAACCGCATCGCCGCCGCCGTCAAGACCCTGCTGGTTTAGAGCATTTTCACGCGAAGCGCGGACAGGCGATAAGCCCGCGCGGCCCTGAGCGGGCCCGTCACGGGCCACCATTGAAACCTGGACCGGTTTCCGCTTGAGCTGAAACTGGTCTAGGAACAGCCGCAACCGCCGGCCTTGCCGCCACCGCAGCCGCCACCCTGTGAGGCCGGAGCCGCATTAGTGGCGTTGGGATGACGCGATAGCCCGGCGGCTTCCATCGCCGCCAGATAGGCGCCCCAGATGCGGTCCTGCTCCGCCCCCAAGGTATACAGGTAATCCCAGGTGTAGATGCCGGAATCATGCAGATCATCGAAGACGATCTTGATGGCGTAATTACCCACCGCCTCGACGCCGATGATGCCCACATGGCTGCGCCCGGACACCAGTTTCTTTTCATCCGGGCCATGGCCCTGCACTTCCGCCGACGGGCTTTCCACCCGCAGCAATTCCGCCGGCAGAACGAAGGCTGCGCCGTCGTCGAAAACGATTTCAATGCACTTCTCCGCCTTCTTCACCGTGATATCGGTGGGGGTGTGGCGGCTGCCATAAGTTTGGTTCATGTCCGGGCTCCGTTGTTGTCCAGGCTGCGCGCTTCGTCCGGCAACATGATGGGAATGCCGTCGCGGATGGGAAAGGCCAGCCCGGCCTTGTCGCTGATCAACTCGTTAGCGGCGGCATCATAGCGCAACGGTCCCTTGGAGACTGGGCAAACCAGGATCTCCAGCAGCTTGGGATCGATGGCGGCAACACGTTCGGACATGGAGGTCTCCTAATGAGCATTTTCACGCGAAGCGTTGATGGGCGATAAGCCCGAGTGGCGCCTGAACCGCCCGGCACGGGCCATTGGTAACGGTTTAGACCTGTTTCCGCCTGAGCCGACACAAGTCTAATGACGGATGGTTTCGCCGGCCTCGGCCAACACCGCCATCTCGAAAATGGCAATCATCATCTTGGCCCGCTGGCTGGCATCGGGGGCTTCCAGCAGCGCCTGCTTTTCCTCGGGTGACAAGGGCGCCGCCATGGCCAGGGTGGTGATCAACTCGCGGTCGGCGGCGGCATCCAGCTTGGCCAGATCCGAGGCCAGGCCGTTCTGGGCCAGACAGGCGGTCACCGCGCCGATCAGGCGGCGACGGTCGAACACCGGATCGGGCTCGCCGGCCAGATCGGCGGCGAAAGGCGTGTAATCGGCCATCACCCGCCGATAACCCGAGCGGCCCTCGGCCTCGCCGACGAGGCGGAAACGGCTGATCCCCTGGCAGGTGATCAGATAACGGCCATCGCCGGTTTCGCCAAAGGCGACGATACGGGCCAGACAACCGACGGAATAAAGCCCCGGCGCCGGCCCCGCGCCCGATGCCGTCGGCTGCACCAGGGCCAGCAGACGACCGGCCCCCAGGCAATGATCGACCATGGACAGATAACGCGGCTCGAACACCGTCAACGGCAGACGCCCGCCCGGCAGCAAAAGCGCACCGGGCACGGCGAAAACCGCAACGATGGGCGGCAGCGGGCTCATGCGAACAACAGCGCCGACAACCGACGCCGGCCCTGCAAGGTCAGCGGATGGGCGCCGCCCAAGGCCTCGAACATCTTCAGCAATTGCTTGCGGGCGGCCTCGTCGTTCCAGGTACGGTCACGGCGGAACAGCTCCAGCAATTCCTCCAAGGCCGCTTCGGTTTCGCCGGCGCCATAATAGGCCAGGGCCAGATCGAAACGGGCTTGATGATCATCGGCATCGGCGGCCAGCCGGCGGCGCAATTCAGCCGCCTGCCCGGCCCCGGCGGCGGCGGCCTGTCGCAGTTCCAGCGCTGTCCTCACCGCCGCCACCTCGGCGTGCTTGGCCAGTTCCGGCGGCAATTGTCCCAGCATCCGGGCGATACCGTCGAAATCGCCCACCGCCATCAGGCAGCGCAGCAGGCCGGCCATGGCCGGGCCGTTATTGGGGTCTTCGGCCAGCACCTGTTGGAAAATTTCCGCCGCATTCTCGGCGTCGCCCTGGGCCAGCAAGGCCTTGGCCTCGTCGATCACCTCGGCCAAGCTGGGCTGGGCCGCGCCCTTGGTCAGACGCTGAACGAAGGCGCGCAGCTGGCTTTCCGGCTGGGCACCGGTAAAACCGTCCACCGGGCGGCCATTGGCGAAGGCATAGACGGTGGGCACCGACTGGATGCGCAATTGCGCCGCCAGTTCCTGGTTCTTGTCGATGTCGATCTTGACCATGCGCACGGCGCCGCGGGCCTCGCGCACCACCTTTTCCAGGGCCGGACCCAATTGCTTGCACGGGCCGCACCATGTCGCCCAGAAATCGACGATCACCGGCGCCTTCATGGAGGCTTCGATGACGTCGGCGGTAAAGGTCGCGGTGCTGCCCTCCTTGATGAGGTCGCTGGGGGCGGCCCCGCCGGCGGCGGGCTTTGATCCTGAACCGATGATGAAATCCATGGCGGCAACACGTCCCAAGTACATAAGAAGACTCGCAAAAGATGGGCTGTCGGGGGCAAACGCGCAAGGCCAAAGGCAAGGATGAATTTTTTTGAAAAAAGCTCTTGACCACCTCTCGGATTTTGCTATTTTCCGGGCCTCCGCAGCGACGAGCCGCGGAACACGAGCACAACCTTGCCAAGGTTGGGGTCGAGGGTTCGAATCCCTTCGCCCGCTCCAAATTTCCCAAGGGAAATCAGTGCGATACGAGATAGGCCGGACCCAGTGTCCGGCCTTTCGCTTTTCGGGGGAAGCGCCGGGTGGAAAACCGGGGAAATTTGGGGGGGCCTTCTGGCAAGAAGCCACTGCCCAGCCCCAAAGTCCATCAGTCGGTCAGACCCGCCTCGATCAAGGTCGCCTCGGTGATTCGCTCACCCGACTTCTTGACGTTCAATCTCATCATCAGCGGGCGCTTGCCCCATTCGCCATCCTGGAGAGTTTCGACCTGATCCTCGCTGAGAGTACCTTCCGGAACCTTCACTGTGAATTCTTGGCTGTTTGCGGTGTTGCGGACACGGATTCGGAACCCACCGCGGATTACGCCGGATTCCACCGTCAGAATGATGAACTGGCCGTCCGGGCGAGCTTCGACCGGCTCAGCCCGCAGGCGCCGCACCGCCTTTCTCGCGGTATCACCATCAATAATCGACTCGCTGTCCAGAACGAGCTGATCTTCGGGTGCGAGGCGCTTCAGCAGAGTACCCCGGAAGCCATCCACCTGCCGCGAATGCGAGAAGATCAGGCGCCGTTCCACGTCACCTCGCGCGGTTGGGCCGGTCCCTCGCTGCTGGCCATGATCCTGTTCGAGAAATTCGGCCAACATCAGCCGCTCAGGCGCTAGGCCGAGCGTTATGCCAAGGAGGGCGTGTCGCTCAGCCTGTCCACCCTGGCCGACCAAGTCGGCGCCGGCTGCGCCGTGCTGGAGCCGCTGATCTCCGCCGCATCAAGGCCCGTGTCTTCGCCGCCGAGCAGCTGCACGGCGACGACACCGCAGTGCCGATACTGGCAAAGGGCAAGACCGACACTGGCCGATGTTGGGTCTATGTCTGGAACGACCGACCCTTCGGGACAAGCCCCACCAGCAGCGAGCTGCCGCCATGTACAGCCTGATCGTCACAGCCAAGATGAACGACATCGATCCGCAAGCCCGGCTGGCCGACGTCCTGGCCCGCATCGCCGGGCATCCCGCAAACCGGATCGACGAACTCCTGCCGTGGAACTGGCACCCACTGCCGCGCGTCGCCGACAGTCAGGCCGCCTGAGCAAAACCGTCTTCACCTGCGGTGCTCACCGAATGCTTACGACAGTAGCGACACGAGTTTAAGAGATGAATGTGTATTGGAATCGTGGTTCTGGGTGTCGTCAGCCGAGACAGGCCGACAGACGACGGAAGAACTATCGGATGCCGGAAAAATTGGTCGAAGAGGGAGCCACGATCATCCTCCGAGGGCAGACCACGCCGCCGATAGGCTCGTGGGCTCATCCTGCAAGGGCTGGCTAAACGACCGCCGAAGTTATCATGAGGGGAGCTACCCTGCGACCAGCACATCAATACCAGAGCAAGGCTATTGCGTCACTCAACAATGATTGACCGCGACCACCCTTACGGGTAATAATAAAACTTGCAAAGTAGCTAAACTATGCATCCCCAGGCAGATTCATGCAAAAACTCTACAGTGCAGCAATATATGTAACAACAATCATAGTAATATTTCTATGTTTTTCGATTTTTTTCTCTGGTGATGGATTTACACTAATTTATGGCGATCGAGATCTGTGGCGAGGACTTCATTCTTTTAATGAGTTTTATTTCTTGGGGCCAGAGTACAACGCCGGCCCGAGATCGCCAGGTGGCTTTTTCTATTATTTGCTTGGGGCGGCGTTTTTTTTTCAGGCGGATATTTCCGCGGCGCAGTTTTTGATGCGGGTCCTATTCTGCGGGACGGCCTTGCTTTTGATATGGTGCGGCTGGAGGCAGGAACAGCGCCTGGGGGGGGGGCTTGCCGCAATATTCTTCCTTTCCAGCGGCTATCTCTACCGGGATGCGCTGATCTGGAACCCCAGTTATTTGCCCTTCTTTTCGGCCATTGCTGCAGTCGCATTGGCAGAATTCGTGCGGAACGGGGGGAGGACCCCGGTCTTTATCATGGGTTTGGCGATTTCCTTGGGAATGCAAATCCATTCATCCATTGCGGCGTTCTTTCCTGCTCTCGCAGCGACTCTCATCGTATTCCGCGTGCCTATCCGTCTTTGCCATATTGGTTGGTTCGTGGCAGGTCTAGCTCTACCGCTTACACATTTCTTTGCTGCCGAAGTGCTGTCGGGATTTATGTACAGTTCAGACATTTTATTTAACGGCGACATGGCGAAGGCCGGCAACACAGGCCTGCTGAACAGGCTGGGGAAGTTCCCCACGGTGATGGCGGAAGTCGCGGGTGGCCTGTCCAACACCTGGGGCAGCATGCTTGCGGCCCGGCTCGCAGGGCTGGACCGGCTGGCAATTTTGGCCGACGCGGGGACGGTGGGCCTGCTTGGGTTGGGCGGCGTGTTTCTCATCGTGCGACGTTTCCGTACCCGTCCGACGATCGCCGACATCGCCCTGGTCCTGGGCGTTGCCTACGTCTTGGCAGTCGTCCTGGGTGGCGGTACGTATCCACGGCACTACATCGGCGCGACCCCCCTTATCGCCCTTGCCTTGGGGGCAATCGCCGGCGTCAGCTTTGAGATGAAGCCATTGCGTCCCGTTCTTCGCGTCGCGGCTCTGGGGCTGGCCGTCGCCTCGCTCGCCCTTGTGTTCGGACGCGGGACCGTTGTCGGTCTCATTCTCCAGTCGCAAAGCAATAAGGACAACAGGGCCGCCGTAATGTTGCAGGAGGTCAAGCAGCGCTATTACGGAACGCTGGAAGAATTTTCCGCCCGCATAGCCATCCTGTCACGCCGGGACGGGGCCATCACCCGCTATACTTCCAACTTGCAGCACGATCGCCTGTCCTTCCAATTCGAAACCCTGCCCCCTTCCGATCGGCACGAGACGGGGTGCACCGCGGTTCTTTTCCGGGATAACAACGATGCGGGTGGCGAAGCGGCCGTCTCTGAAATGCTGCGTGCGCCCATCCTGGCCGATCAACAGCCTGACATGGTCGAATGGTGGGAAAAGCCTGGCATGGTCACCGTCCATTACCGGACCAAGTTCGGGAATTGTATCAGCACCCAGCAGAATGCCTACATTCCGACAACCTTTGAGCGGACCTATCTCGAACCGCGTTGGAGTGGCCGGCGCGATGGCGTGACATGGCACGTCGATGGACCGATGGCGATCGCCGTGCTGCATTTCGCCGCCGATCCGTACCCGATAGGTCTGAGGTTCCGATATCAGGCGGGGAGGCTGGAGGCCGAAATCCATGGCCAACCTCTGCGCGGGTTTACTTATTTTTCGCAGCGCGCGCTAAAGGACGTCAGCCTTTCCCTCATGGCCGAGGATGGGCGCCAGGTTCGACTACCCACGATCGACGGTGTTCTTGGCAACGACCACGTCGCCATGCTGACGCCCTGGCGCACCGCGGGGGCCGTGCCCCCTGGCCGTTACCGGGCCACCCTGACTGCGACCGAGGAAGAGGCGCTCAAGAGCCGCTTCCCGCAAGGTCCCCTGATTGTCGAGCTCGGCGACGTGGTCGTCGGCACTGACGGCGTCCGGGCGGAACCAACGGGAGGGCTGCGTTGACCTCGACGCCCTTGCGCTATTTCGACAGCCAAGCGGACGGCTACGCAGGCTCATCCGGTCGCGGCGTGTGGGCATGGCAGCGTCGCCGCGAGGCGGCCGTGGTCGAATTGCTTGCCGGCCCGGCGGCAGATGCGCGGGTGCTTGATCTCGGCTGCGGGGCGGGATTCTATGCCCGCCGCTATCATCAAGCCGGGGCCAGGGTGGCGGCTGTGGATGCCTCGCCCGGCATGATTGCCGCCCTGAACGACTCTGGTATCGAGCAGCATTTGGGCGACGCCGCCGAAATCCGGCTCGGTGCTGCATTCGATCTGATCGTCTCGGCAGGCCTTCTGGAATTCGTCCCCGATCCCGGTCGCGTTCTTGCCAATTGCCGTGCGCATCTGGCTTCCGGCGGACGAGTGGTGGTCCTGTTCCCGCCCGACAATTGGGCAGGTCGCCTATATCGGCGTTTTCACCGCGGTCACGGTTTCTCGATCCATCTCTTCGGAGAGACGCATTTCAAAGCCATGGCCCAATCGGCAGGGTTGCTCATGGTGGCATCCAGGCTGGTGTCCCCGTATAGTATGATCGTTCGTTTGGAGGCATCGTGACTCGGGTATTATTCATGATCAACGGCCTCGGGCTCGGCAACTCAACCCGATGCCATGCCGTGATTGGAGAATTGGCGCGCACGGGAGCCACAGTCGAAATCGTCACCTCCGACAATGGCCTGTGGTTCTTTTCCGACAAGCCGGAAATTGCCCGGGTGACAGAGATTCCCTCGCTGCGCTATGGCAAGAAGGGAGGACGGATCAGCATTGCCAGCACCCTGGCCCAGGCGCCCAAGATCATGGCAACGCTGCACCAAGCGGGGGAGATCATCGCCGGGTGCATGGAACAATTCCGGCCGGACGTGGTAGTGACTGATTCCAACTATGCCTTTGGACCGGCCCGGCGCCTGGGCGTCCCGGTGGCGGCCCTCAACAACTCGGACATGGTCCTACATACAGTCTTTGCCCGGCGGGATTGGCCCGCATCGGTCCTACCGCAATTTCTTGCCGTGGAATGCGCCGATTACCTGTTCCACCGGATCAAGGCGGATCTGATCATCAGTCCCAGACTGAACCCGGCTGACCGGCTCGAAGGCGGAAAGTTCCGCCGAGTGGGGCCCATCGTTCGCCGCGATTGTCAACCCAGCGAGCCGCAGGATCGCCCGCGGCGGGTCGCCATCATGTTGTCCGGTTCAGTTTTCGGCAGCCCGGTCAGCCTGGATACCGCGCCGGAGGGTATCACCATCGACGTGGTCGGGCGGCCGCCGCCCGAAGGGCGCATCGTTCGCGATGGCATTTGCTATCACGGCAAGGTGCGCAATTCCCTGGACGTCATGCGTGCAGCTGACTTGGTTATCGTCAACGGTGGCTTCAGCGCGGTCAGCGAGGCGCTGATGATGCGCAAGCCGATGGTGGTCATTCCTATCCCCAACCATGCTGAGCAATGGGCGAATGCGCAGGTCATCACGGACATGGGTATCGGCTTCATGGCGACGGAGGCTCATCTGATCGAGGCGGTGAGCGAGGGGCTGCGGCGGATGCCCGCCCTGGCCGCGGCATACTCGACCTTGCCGTCGCAACCCAACGGGGCCGTCGAAGCAGCGCGGCTCATCCTCGAACTGCCTGAGAGAAAGCGTTGCTGAAAAGCGTTCTCCGCTTCGCCAGTTACAGTTCCGTGGCGGCCCTTTCCGCCGGCAGCGACTGGCTGACCTTCGCCATCTTGATGGACGTTCTGGGCCTCGGCAACTATGCCAGTCTGGCGATCGCACGCGTGGTCGGAGGTCTCACCTCGTTCCTGGTCAATCGCAACGTGACTTGGCACGGCACCCGTTCCCTGGCCGTAACGCGCCAGGGCCGCCGTTTTCTCGTGCTCTACGTCTTCTCGTTCGGATTATCGTTGGGACTCTTCATCCTTCTGGGCGATATTCTGCGCCTGAATCCCTATGCTGCAAAGCTGGTAACTGACCTGTCGTGCTTCGTCGTCAATTTCTTGGTTATGAATTCCTATGTCTACAACGAACGGAGCGGTCCAATCGGATGGCTGCGTTCCTTGCTGTCCTCCGAGAGAGCCGGATTGGGAAACTGAAAAATGAGTGAATCTTTTGACGTCAAGGGGTTCTGGGAAGCTAAGATCATCGAATGGGAGGAAAGTCGCTACCGCGAAGAGAACCCGGCCCCAACCCTGCTTGAGCTGATTGCGGGCCGCATTTCCACATCCTTGCGTTTCCGCGTTCGCGCCGCTGTTCATCAACTGACGCCAGTGGTGGCGGGGCGACACGTGGTCGAACTGGGGTGCGGGTCGGGAATCTTGGCGCAAGCGCTGTGCGCCGCCGGCGCGGAAAGCTATCTCGGTGTCGACATCTCGGAAAATGCCGTCCAGGTCGCCCAGGCCCGGGTCGAAACCTCCCCCCATGCTGGCAAGATCCGCTTCCAGGCCGGCTCGGTAGACCAGATCACTTCGACTGGGGACGCCATCGTGTTTTCACTCGGGTTGTTCGACTGGCTGACCGATGCAGAAATCCGCCATGTTCTATCGCTGTCCCGTTTCGGGTCCTATTATCATGCGGTTGCCGAGAGGCAGAAAAACCTCACCCAACTAATCCACCGCCTTTATGTGCACGTCTCCTACGGCCATCGCACCGGCGGGTACGTGCCTCAATATCATTCCGTGCGGCAGATGCGTGATATCCTTGCCGAGTTGGAGATGCCGTCTCCGAACGTAGTCCGCCATCCCGCCATGCGGTTCGGCATCGTCGTCACCGACCTCGACCTGCCGGAGATTCCGAACGACCTCGCAAAATGATGCCCCGCCTGGGGCGCCAGTGGGTAAACAGCCACGTACTCATCCTCTTCGGGCTTCGCGACACCCTCTGTGCCAATGATCCTTGCAACACACTCCCTGCGTCGGGCGTCGAGCGGTATAAGCGTCTCGTTGAGGCATTCGTCGCGGAGCCTGCCGTTGAAGCTCTCGACGACCGGCTTCCCGTTCCTTCAGGATGCCGATGATCTGTTCCTCGCTGAACCGGCTGCGCTTCATAGTCCGTCTCCAAAGATGGCGGACTCTACCCGAATTTGGAGGAGCTTTCCGGTCTCAGGTCACAACCCTGGCGTAGGAGTGATCGCAGCATCACAGGCGAGATCGATGTCGTCGAGAGATATGCACGTCAGGACGCGCATACAATCCCAGCCTTTGACGTCACCCCTTCCTCTCTTGGTCCACCCAGGTCATGTTATCCAGATCCCATTCCTCGGGCAGTCTGTCGGCGCCAAATTTTTTGACACCATGATTGCAGTGACGGCATCCGGGGTGGATTTCGGCGCGACGACCGGCCTTATGCAGTTCTCTGATGTTTTTGAGCTTGGAACTGAACCATGCCTCGCGCAGGCTCATTTCCGGGGTCTCTACGTCGGCCGGTGTCCCGTCAACGTTACGGACCACTTTGGATGGTGATCCGGAATAACGCCCGAGGACGAGACCGGATTGCTCCTTGTGGGCTCCGGTGCACGGGATGACGATGCCGTTGGCGGACACGGTCAGGCGCTGGAATGGATACGAGCATGCCCAATTTTCCATCAGCATGTGATCGGGTACTTCGCCACTACGCAGATCCAGTAATTCGTTAACGGTAATCATGTCAACGCCCAACTGGGTCAAGTAATCGCGATATCCCTTGGGATCCTTGGCGATCGCCGGATAGATGGTGTTCGAGCGGATCTGCGGGCGCTTCTTTCCTGCCGCATCCCGCAATGCCACCAGCCGTTTGATGTTGTCGACCACGGTGCGAAAGGCGTCGTAATCGTCGCGTTTGACATTGGGTGGTGTACGGATTCTGTTGTACTGCTCGAACAGGCCGTCAAACGAGAAGCTGATCCAGCTGGGCTCCGCATCGACGATGGCTTTGGCCATCTCCTCATCGATCAACTGGCCGTGGGTCAAAGATGTGATCTCGAGGATCCCTTTTTGCCGTGCGTACTTCAATACGTCCGGGAAGGTTATCACCGTGGCCCCGTCGCGCCAACGGTAAAGCGTGGATTCGCCGCGCCAGGAGAACAGAATCGAGGGTACGTTCAGTTCGGCGGCTTCGTCGATGATACGTTTGACGATGGGCCACGGCAGCATACGCTGGGCACCGACCACCGTGTTCTGGAATTCCTCGGTAATGGTGTAGCACATGGTGCAGGCCAGATTACATGTGCTGACCAACTCGATGGTCACAGCCAGCGGGATTTCACCCGGATCCATTTCTTCGGCCCGGCGATGCCATTCGCGGCGATACCAATAATAGCGCTCGCGTTGGGCCTCTGTCGGATACTGACTCTCGACGAAGCGGCGTTCACGCTCTTCTGTATCCAAATTATACTGAATTTGGTGAACGGGAGCCTTGACGCCAGCATCATTCTCTCCGGTTTTAACCGGAATAGTCAGATAGCTTTCCTTTGGCCGGATACCGAAGTTGTTATCGCTCAACCTGTTTACTCCTGCGGATAGTCAGACTAGATATTTTACTAGCTGGAATGCTTCGGCATATTTTACGCCAATCTTCTGACCATCGTTTTCATTTTGATTAAGAAAGAACTTCAGCCATTTCTCGCCAACACGACGGTACTCGGATTCGTGCGCTCGAATGGCGTCTTTTTTTTGCTCGATGTGCGCGGTGACATCCACATAGAAATTACCCATGAACGGTTTGCCGCTATCATAGTAATTGCTTCGGTACATCAGGATGCGCGGCACATGGCGACCGGCGGCCATGGATGCCTTGGAAAGGCTCTGATGGTCATGGTGGATGTCACTATCCCAGTGGGTATAGATGAAATCAGGCTGCTGACGTTCAATAACCTTCAACAGCTCACACATCAGGGCGTCGTTAAATTCCAGATAATTGGTGTCGAAGTTAGCGCATACCAACTCGACGGCACCCAAGATGCGGGCCGCGCTCTGACCCTCGGCCAGTGCGACTTCGGGTTTACGGATCACCCGTTGCGCATAGTCCGTGAAGCCTGAATTGGTGGCGACGAATATGATCACCTCGTCACCATTAGCGGCATGGCGGGCGATGGTTCCGCCACACCCCAGTTCGACGTCGTCAAAATGAGCGCCGATGGCCAGTACCTTCATGCAATGTCTCTCTTGTCGGTCTGCTTACGTGGGTTTGCGCAAGACATAGCTGCCCATCACCAGTGCATCCAGACCACAGGAATGGAAGGTTCGGATGGCGTCGATGGGGCGGCAGACGATAGGCTCTTCGTTCAGATTGAAGGAGGTGTTGAGAACGATGGGGACGCCGGTACGCTTGCGGAAGGCATCGATCAGCGCATGGAAACGAGGATTGGTCGCGGCCTGCACCGTCTGCAAACGACCGGAACCATCGGCATGGACAACCGCGGGAATCTCGGCCTGCTTTTCGCGGCGGATGGGGTAGACCTTTTCCATGAACGGCACGGTGTTGCCCGGTTCGATGTCAAACCAGTCGCTGACGTACTCGGCCAATATCGCCGGTGCAAACGGACGGAACGGCTCGCGGAATTTGACGGCGGCGTTGACCTTAGCCTTGGTGTCGGGGCCGCGTGGGTCAGCCAGGATCGAACGATTGCCAAGGGCGCGTTGACCGAATTCCATCCGCCCCTGGAACCAACCGATAACGGCGCCATCGGCCAGCAACCGCGCTGCCGTATCCGAAGGATCGGCGACCTTTTCGGCCGACAAATGCGACTTGTTGATCTCGGCTTCGATGACCGCGTCAGAATAGTCCGGACCCAGAAAGTTATGGGTGAGATGGTGGCGCTCGGGCTGGCCCAGAATGTGGTTGTAAAGATAGGCGGCCGCGCCGATGGCGTTTCCTGAATCATCCGGGCTGGACGAGATGTAGACCTGCTTGAATGGGGTGTTGGTAAGGATGCGTCCGTTGAGCACAGAATTCATGAAGAAGCCGCCGGCGGCGCAAACGTTGTCGGCTCCGGTCAGGCGCTGGGCTTCGCGCATCAGCCGGAAGGCGATGTCCTCAACGATGTTTTGCATTGCCGCGGCGATGGCGTAGTGACGTTCCTCAAGCGGATCGTCCTCGGCGCGGGGTTGGCCCAGCAATTCGGTCATGGCCGGTGTGTACAGGAACGGCAATTCGTGGAGAAAGTCCTTGAAATAGCGAAGATTTAGCTCAAAGAAGCCGTCTTCGCCGATTTGCAGTACCTCGCGACGCAGTACCTCCTCGACCGGTTTGGTGGCGGCAGGTGTTGAAAATGCGGCCAGCGCCATCACCTTCCATTCGTCCGAATGGGGGCGAAAGCCCAGGAATTCGGTGAAGGTGGCATAAAACGCTCCCAGCGAATGGGGATGGTTCTGGGTGCGCAAGACCTTGATACGGTTACCTTCGCCATGGGCAATGGTGGTCGATTCAACCTCACCTTGGGAATCAGCGGTGATGATGGCCGCTTCTTCAAATGGAGACAGCAAGAAGGCGTTGGCGGCATGAACCCGGTGGTGGGTGACGAAATAGACGTCAAGCGCCTTGCTGCCACCCAGGGCCAGACGCTGGTGGATGTGGTCGACGTCACGCAGGTTATCGGGAAACATGGCCAACAGGTTGTCAGGAACCGAATACAAGTACTCAGACTTGAAACGACGGGAAGACGACACCAGTGGATTAAATTTCTGCATATAGACGCCCGGATTCCAGGCGTTGGCGACGGCATCGACCGCATCAATGCCGATGCCGGCCTGATCCAGGCAAAACTGCACGGCCCGCCGGGGAAAGGCCCGCGTCCTCTTTTGCCGGGTGAAACGCTCTTCGGCAGCACCGGCGACGACTTCACCATCGACGATCAATGCCGCCGAAGAAATGTACATGTCGTGGTTCAGGCCAAGAACTTTCATAAATTAGAATCTCCGGGGTACCAAGGTGAAGGCTAACCTAGTTGGTCGAGCGAGGTGAAGTCCAGAATCAAATCACGCTACCGGGTTAAGCGATGCCAGGGCGGAAGCCAGTCTTAGCGAGGTTTTTCCGTCGAATAGTCCATAGGCATAGAAATCTTGTCGGTAGGTGTCGAACACCGTGGACGGGTACGAATTCGTCAGGACCCATTCGAGATTGTCCACCAACTCGGGACCGGTCTCCGCCGACATGCGGGGATGGTAGCGTCGTTCGGCAGCGCCATAGAAGTGGTCCAGCGTCACGACGGGAATATCATGGGTCATGGCGGCGCCGACCACGCTGGAATAGGCCGAGGCGATGCAGACATCGCACAAGCCAATGGTTTCCTCGATGCTTCTTTGAGCGGCGAGAATCATCTGGCTTGCCGGGATGCGGGCCAGTAACGGGCGGATGATCGGATGATCCTCGTTCAAGGCGGCGTTTGGACGTTTGGGCTTCCATAACAAGACAGTGTCGGGGTGAGAGGCGATCCAGTCGAACAGAGGTGCAAGTTGGCGTTCGACGTGGGCGGCAACCTCATCCCAATCGATAGTCTGTGACTCGAAATAGGAATATCCGGGGAAACATGACGTGCTCTCGATGAAACCCGATTGCAGGTCGACGAAAAAACCGATCACCTTGATCTCTTGGCGCCGGGCGGAAACCATGGGCGGAAGCAAGGCTTGGTTGGGATGAAACAAGTCGCATTCCGGGTTGCCGATTGGAATGAAGTGCGGAATTCCAGGGCTGATTTCTTGCAGCGGTCGGAAATACTGACCCGGGGTCAGCATGATATCGTACTGCATGTTGGCTCGGGCCGGATAGTACAATGCCGATATCCCGGTGCCGTGAGAGATGCCGATGGTGGTCACTCCGCGTTTGCGTCCCTCGATACCAATGACGCGGGCTAACGCGGTTGGCTCGGTGGTGAAGTAGACGCGTCGGCATCCGACGGCGTCCAACAAAGGGTTGACCAAACTCATCAGGTGCAGATATTCGGTGAAATGACGCAGGAAGCGCAGCGTGGCAAAAGGATTAAAGGCCAACCGCAAGATCGGGCCGGTCATTATCCGCCAATAGCGAATACCGTCGGCAATCGGATTGGGCATCGCTAGGTCGCGGCGGTCTAAGGTATCTCCGCCGTGTTGCTGAATATAAGTCCTTAGGGTGTCACCCATTTTGGCGCTCAGGGCCATGGGCATGTGACAGCATCCGTCGATCTGCAGGGCTCCTGATTGCAGGGGGAACCACAGGCGCTCGAATCGTCCGTCGTCAATCGGGGGCTGATCACTGTAGATGTGAAAATAAAGGGTTTCTTTACGCGAAATTCGCCGTGATGGTGCAAATAGGCGAACCCCCTTGCGCAACATCATGGCCACGTTGAGCACCGGAAACAGCAATAACGTGCTGATGACAGTGACCCGTTCCAATAACAATGCCGGCAGCATCAGGATTCTATGCCACCGCAGGAATACCATGTGCCGGGGATTGCCCGGTGGCGTCGGACCAAAACGCTTCAAACTGAAACCGGCGATAACATCGAAACGGGTGGTAGGCTCGCGCTTGCTTAGGGCATCAAGGAAGGTGGAGAGATAGAATTCGCGGAAGCCGCCTTCAATAATCGCCTGCACCAGAGTGTCGTGATAACGGGGGTCGTTTCCGAGTGCGACCAGCGCCGCAGCCAAAGGCTCCATGCTCCGGGCTGCGTGAGTCCCGCGGGAAATCGTTTCAGTCAAAGCCTGGTGGTAGCGACCGCCTTGGTAAAGTGACCGTGCCAAAACCTGACGAGCCCCGACGCGGCGCAGGAATGGGCCGACCAGCGATGCCATGCGCGGCGAACATACGACATAACGCACGCCGTGGTAGAACGGTCGGAGGATCAGCAAAAGCAGTAATGAGAAGGGGGTGATCCGATAAATCAACAATTCCCGGCGCCGCACATCGGCGTTTGCGCTCATTTCTTCGACCTCAACACCTTGGCCGCATCGGGGCCACAATTGAAAAAGCAGTCCAGGCAGGACAGCATCGGGGCGAAGGAGCCGTGAAGCTGGGGATAAACCGGATGGGGGAAATCCTGCCACACCAGCCTGATCCCAGCGTCCTCGATCAGAGCGTCATCCAGATAAGCACGGGCACCCAGACCTGAAATATAGGTATCGACGTTGGCGCGTCTCAGGATGTCCAATATGCGGTCTGTCTTCTGGCCCTGAGCCCGCAATTCGGAGGTGAACTTAACTTGGATGGGGATATCCAGAATCTCCAAGCCCATATGGATGATGTCCATGTTGAGGCCCATCATGGAGTTCCCCGCCCGGTTATAGACCGGTTCCAGTCTCTGCATCGTCCAATCAAACCATTGAGCTTTCCCATAGGCACATTGCAAGGTCTTCAGGTGCTTGGTGCGCCAATCCAGGGATTCATCGATCAGAGTCTCGGAGATCAACTGTTCGAATTTGCCGCTTTTCTGGATTGGAAGGGTCAGCCACTGGACATCTTGGGCAGTCTTGATCTTGTCCCGGTGATGCCATCCGCGGCGGATAAATTGAACATCGTCCATGACCAGATAGACATCGGACATCTGAAGGCGGTCGAAAAACCCCAGCCAAGGGGCAAAATCCGGCTGATGGATGGTTGCGGTGGTCATTCCTTATTCTCCGGCCTGGCGAAACCAAGCCCAGGTGCGGCGAAGACCCTGATCCAGGTCCACCTTGGGAGTCCAGCCCAGATTGTGCAGGCGCGTGGAATCAAGGAGCCTGCGTGAGACGCCGTCGGGTTTATCGGTTAAGAAATCCAGTTTCCCGGTGAAGCCGGCAACGGTGGCGATGCGCTCGGCAAGGCTGCGGATGCTGATCTCGTGACCGGATCCGATGTTGATCAGCCGATCGTCGCTGAGGGTGGCGACGTGGAGCAGGGCGCTGGCACAGTCATCGACATACATCAATTCGCGCAAAGGTGTGCCGGTTCCCCAAACCTCCAACCGGTCCAAACCGGCGGCGGCGGCGTCGGTTGCTCGGCGGAACAAGGCGCCGACAACCCGCGAACGGGAGCCGCCATCGAAGCAATCTCCCGGGCCATAGAGGTTACATGGGGCGACAGCGGTGAAGTTGCAACCGTATTGACGGGCATAGGACTCGCACAATTTGACGCCGACCGCTTTGGCCATACCATACCATTGGGTGTGGGCGTCGAACGTCCCTGAAAACAACGTTTCTTCCGCAATGGGGCTTTCCGCGCCGGCAGGGTAGATTGCCGCCGAGGCGACGAAGATCAATCTCTTCACCTTGCTGCGGTGGGCGCCGTCAATGACGTTTCCCTGCATGGCCAAATTATCGCTGAGAAAATCGACCGGATGGCGCGCCATGTCGGCGACGCCCCCCACCCTTGATGCGCACATGATGACAGTGTCCGGTCGGACTTCAGCCATCCATTCGGCGACCTCAGTCCGTCGGGTCAGATCCAAGCGGCTGCTTTTTATGGTCAGGGTGGGAACGGACAATTGGTCAAGCCGGCGCACCACCGCCGATCCCAGCATGCCGGTATGCCCCGTCACCCATACCCGTCCCAGGGATTCCGATGGGGACATGACTATTGCCCTGAGGGCAGGAGCAAATGCCGGATGCGCTCAAACTCTTCCTGGGCTTGGCCATAATCATCGTGACGCCCAATATCCAGCCAATAGGCGTCAACTGGGATACCAACAACTTTCTCTTTTGCTTCTAGAAGTCGTAGGACAAGTGTCGGAAGATCAAGATAAGAGTCACGCTCTATATAGTCTAGAACTCGAGGTGAATAGACGTATACACCCATACTGACAAGATAGCTATTTTCAGGCTTTTCCCGATATCCGGTGATAAGTCCGTCGTCATCACACTCGACCACGCCGAAGTCGGTTTTGACCACCCGGTTATGGAGGGCGATCGTCAGGACGGCGCCGCGGGCGAGATGCTGGTCGACCAGGGCGCGATAATCAAGCGAGGTCAGGACGTCGCCATTCATGACCAGGAATGGCTCGGTCAGTCCGGGAACGCTGGCCAGTGAGCCGGCGGTGCCGGTGGGCTTATCCTCGTAGACATAATTCAGGGTCAGACCAGGGATACGGGTGTCGATATTGGCAAAATATGCCTTGATCAGCTCCGCTAGATAACCAGTGGTCAAGGTGACATCGTTAAAGCCGTAATGCACCAGTTGCTTCAGGATGATCTCGAGGATCGGCTGATGTCCGATGGGAACCAGAGGCTTGGGAAAGACGGCGGTATACGGGGCTAATCGGGTACCCTTGCCACCGGCCAGAATAACGGCCTTCATCGCGTGTACTCCCCTGGGCGGTAGCGGCCAAGATTGTGGGACGGCCAATCGATGGTTCGCCGCAAACCCTCATCCAAGGTTACAGTATTTTTCCAGCCGAACTTGGAAGCGGCCTTGTCGGCACTTGCCCACAGCCTTTCGACTTCGCTTTTTTCCGGGCGCAATCGGTTCCGGTCCTCAATGATCTCGATATCCGTGCCGATGAGGCCGGCGATCTTCAGCGCCAAGTCGTTGATGGAGATTTCAAAATTAGAGCCGATGTTGAACGTGCCGCCCACGGCCTCGTCGGCTTCCGCGATGCTGATAAACCCTCGAGCCGTATCCTCGACGAAAGTGAAATCCCGAGTAGTTGTGGTCGCGCCCAAGCGAACCTGATTGCGAACCAGGGCCTGGGTGATGATGGTCGGAATGACCGCCCTGGCCGATTGACGCGGCCCATAGGTGTTGAACGGACGCAAGGTGGAAACCGGTAGGTTGAAGCTGTCGTGGAAGGACTCGACGATCTTGTCGGCACCGATCTTGCTGGCCGAATAAGGGGATTGTCCTTGAAGGGGATGGGTCTCATCGATGGGCACGTAGCGTGCCGTACCGTAGACTTCCGAGGTGGAGGTATGAACCATGCGCTCGATTCCGTGATCCCGTGCGGCCATCAGGACGTTCAAGGTGCCGGTGACGTTGGTATCCACGACGTCACGGGGATTGACATAGGAATAGGGGATGGCGATCAACGCACCGAGATGGAAGACGACTTGGGTGCCCTGGACAGCGTGGCGAATGCAATCGGCGTCACGCAAATCCCCGTGGACGATTTCGATCTCTTCCTGAATGTCGGGGAGCAGTTCAGACAAAAGACCGCGGTCGTTGCGGGAATTATAACGGACCAGGGCGCGAAGCTTGCAGCCTTTGCGGACCAGGATTTCCGCCAGATGGCTGCCGATAAAGCCGGCAGCCCCGGTGAGCAGAACCGATTTGCCTTCGAGGTTCATATTGATATTTCCAATGATTTAGCCCGCACTCAACCGTGGCGGACGCCCTTTTGACGGGGACGTGATACTACCCTCATTGCCGGGACTTTCAAAGAGGGCTGGGGAGGCGTGCCACGGCCATGAAGGTGCTGCAGGTGAAATATTCACGCCAATGGCAATCATTCAGCCGTTGTTCGGCCGCCTGATTGAGAGCTTTGAGGCGTTCCTGCCCCAAGATGGCGGCGAATTGGGGGGGGACGGCGTGGGAGTTCATGAAACGCAGGCTTTCCACGATCAGACCATGACAGGCAAATTCGTCGGCGATGGTAAGCGGGTTATAGCGGCGGGTCGGCAAGCGAGTGGCGTAGACGCTGCCTTCAGGAAAGATCGGCTGGGCTGGGTGCAGTTGATGCAGAGCCTGGCTGACGGTCGATTTTTCGTCCCCGCTCAATGCGGGCGAAACCAGTTGCTCCGCTATGAAACCCGCGGTGAAGGCGTTCACGGTGAAGAGGTCGAACAATATGTTCGGGAAGGTGGCAATCACCAAGCCGCCTGGGCGTATCAAGCTTGGCAATTGTGCAAAAAAAGGCGTGGGATCATCTATATAAGGGAGAACACTCATGAGCAGGACACTGTCGAATGGGCGGGCGAGGGGCGTGGGCCAAGGCGTCAACATGTCCCACCGGACGACCTCGACATCGCTTCCCAGGGACCGGCCCTGCTCGATCGCGTGTTCGACCATGGTTGCCGAACTGTCCGCTCCGACGACCTGCATGCCAGCCCGGAGCAATGCCGGAAAAGACGGCCCAGGCCCACAGCCGCAATCAAGGACAAACGAGGCCCGGTCGTCACGCAACAGCCCAACAGCCAGTTCAAGCCGCCGCCACTCAGGCGTAGCGCATTGCGGCTCTCCGGCGAATCGTCGCCAGTTCCTGTCCCAGTACTCCGTCATCCAAGGTTTGCCGATAATTCGGCGATGGACGAGTAGGCCTTCTGGTCTCGGGGGGCGACAGCATTGATGTCGTCGCGCCAGCGCCGCAAGGTGTCGTCCGAATACTTCGTCATGTTCACGTACACATTGTCGTAGGCGATGCCGAGGCCGTCACAATATGCGTCATCGTCGGTAATCAGCCCTTGCTCCTTGCAGAGGCGATAAACCTCGGTGTCGGGGAATGGGGTGAGAATACCCGCATTGGCCGTGGGCAGGCCGATGCGACGAATATAGGACATGGTTTCGGCTATGGTTTCTTCGGTTTCAATGGGCATGCCGACGATGAAGGTGGCGTGTACATCCAATCCGGTATCCAGAACCTCGCGGACATTTTGTTCGGCCTTGGCCACGTCGAGGCGCTTGCCCATGTAATCGATCACCTCCTGGCTGCCCGATTCGAGGCCATAGGAGATGTCAAAGCAACCGGCGCTTTGCAGCCGTTCGGCCAAATGACCGTTGATACGATCGGCTCGACCTTGAAAGCGGAACTGAAAACTTTCAGGAGCCGCCCGCAAGGCCTCGACCATTTCCTCGACCTGGCGCACGGAGTTGAGAAAGTTGTCGTCGACGAAGTTGAATCTATCAATCCCAAAATTGGTTTTGATAAACCGCATTTCATCGATTACATGCTCGACGGGTCGGAATGTAATTTTCTTTCCGAATGTCAACTTGCAATACTTGCAATCGGCATAACAGCCACGAGATGTGGATATCTCCCAGCACCGCCCGGATTGTTTGAGAAATCCCACATAGGACGACATGTCGAACAGCTCGTAACGCGGGCGCGGAAATTGGGTCAAATCGCGCAGCCGAACCCGTGGACTTGTCCGCAGGGCTTGGGCATTTTCGTCACGATATGCGATTCCCGAGATCACGCTTACATCGCCATCGCGCTCCAGGGTATCGAGAATTTCGAGCAGAGTTTCCTCGCCTTCTCCGATAACCACATAATCAACGGAACTGCACTTTAGAAGCAGCTCTGGAATGGTGGATGCCATGGGGCCGCCAATAATTTGTACGGCATCAGGGCACGATTCTTTTAAGATATTCGTTATCTTCTTGATAAAGGTATACTGGTAATTTCCAAGAAAACCAGAAAAAAGAATATAGTCTGGCTGTGCTTGTTTTAATTCTTCCAAGCATTGACCAAGAGTATTGGTCGGGACATAGTTATCCACGACTCGGACTTCGTGATCGGTCAATGCCAGTACACCAGACACAATCCCAAGCCCTGTAGGAAAATGGAGGCTGCGAAATCTATCCGTGCGCACTCCATCTTGTTCTGCCTCGATGTTCGCCAGATAAATTAAGGCCATGGCACGCTCTCCAGATTTCAGGTGCGAGAATAGCGCTTAGTTCGATCAACGTGGAGCGCAATTTCCGGTCAAAGCTTGGTCTCGGATCGAGTCTCTTCGGGCAACGGCGGTCAAACGTCAGGATCTGACCGCTGTTTTGGTCAATCTTGACTTCTGTAGGAGTGTGGCAATCGCATCGCCGACCCGCTGTCGGCCATTACCATCGACCAATGCCCGACCGGCGAGGCGCATGCCGTCGCGGGCCGAGTGGTTGGCGGCGAGCGAAACCAGTTCGGCCCGCAAACGGTCGGGGAAATCAGCCCGCCTTGGATCAACCATCCGTGTGGAACCGCAGGCTTCCAGATAAGGTGCGGTAACGAACTCGGTGTCGATGGACGGCACCATCAACGACGGAGTACCGGTGATCGCCAGTTCCAGGGCGGTACGACCGGCGGCGGCAATCACGATGTCGGCGGCCAGCATGGCGGTGCACAGATCGGGAATATTGCGCTTGACGACGAAACGCCCATCCCCTGCCACCGCTGCGATAACGTCGGCGTCATCACCGAAAGCCGGTCCCAATACCACCTGCATGGACATGTCCAAACAAGATTCCAGCAAGGTGGCCACGACACGTGCCGTCAGCCCGGCAGGATCTGAGCCTCCGAACGTGACCAACAGATTACGGGCATAGGGGGCGACGGCGTCGCGAAACTTGCCGTCGAAATCCTTGGACATAATAGCGAAGCGCGGCCCCAGCATGGCATGAGCCGGCAGATCAGGTGACGGTGGGCGAAGATCATCGATCCACAGATCGACGGGAACCTGCGCCTTGTCCCCGGTTGGGCCGATGATGACCAAGCGCCGGTTTGGTCTAATGAAGTGGCCAAATCCGTTCGGCGGCGGGTCGGGCCGATCGACCAACAAAATCGGTTCATCTGCCCTGGCCAGGGCAGCGGCTTCACTTTCTGCCGCCGCCTTTGCTTCAGCCGGTAATAGATCGTGACAAAAGCCGTGGTCTCGCACCATGGCGACGGCTTCAGGTATGTCGCGCAACAGGAACCGGCAGGTCAGTCCATGGTGGTCCCGCAATTCCTGGGCTACCGCCAGGGTACGATAGATGTGGCCCATGGACAGGCCCCATATCTTGCCGCCATCGGCTCGGACAAGGATGTTGGCTGCTTTAGGGTTCATACGCTCAGGTCATAAGCTTTGATGACGTCGGACAGGCTGGCCGACACGGGGTCAGGCAAAAGCCGGGCGACACGGCGTACACGCAGCAAGTCTTCAGCGGTATCCACTGTCACGCGAATATCAGAACGTCGTTCCCCAGGGCTCAACGGGAGGCAACCGATGCGGAACAAAGAGGGGTTGTCGAGTACGTAGGCATTGAGATGTTCTTGCTGATAAGGGGTCGTCGCTTCTGCGAACGTGCGCCGCAGGGTGGCGGCACTGTATGCATCCACCGACGTGCCAATGGGAGTTCCCTGGGCGTGGGCATAATCCATTCCCTGTTGTTCGACCATGGCGACGATACGGTCAACAAGCTGGGGATCGGTAAATGGATTGTCCGCGGTGACCCGGACGACGATATCGGCGGGGAATGCCTGCATGACCCGCATGAATCGAGCGGTCAGGCTGCATTCCTCTCCGCGGATGACCGGCACCAACAGTTCTTGTCCGAGCAATTCCAATTGGTCATCGCCAGGCAACTCGGTGATGGCAAGAACAATGCGGTCCGCCTTTCGGGCCAGACGCAGGCGTTTGCACAACAAGGCCAGTAAAGGGTGCCCGCCGATATCGGCGAGCACCTTACCGGGCAACCGGGTTGACCCCATGCGGGCCTGGATGACGATCAGCGTCGACACATCAAATCACATCCAGCGTGATCGCCTCTTCGGCCTTAAGAGTTTTTTTGGCCTTGCGACCGACGACCAGACCGATGTCCGTCGGCTTCAGGTCGGTGATCGGGCGGATGATCTTGATCATGTCCGCAGTGATGACCGTTCCCTCGGCAATATCATGGGCGGCATGCAGTCCGCGGCGCATGTTCAAGGCCGACGGGCGATCAGGGCGGGATAGGTCGGCACAGGGGCGGCCCAATGCCGCTTCGATGATCCGAATATCGCGGACCATTTCGGACAAGTCCTTGGGATCGGCCGAGATGGCATGATCCGGACCGGACAATGACTTGTCGGTGGTGAAGTGCTTTTCAATGGCTACGGCGCCCAAGGCGACGGCGGCGACGGCGGCGGCGTTGCCCAGAATGTGGTCGGAATAACCGACGCTATAGGCCGGGAAAGCGGCACGAATCTGTTCAATGGTGCGAAGATTGGCCTTTTCCGGGGCCGGCGGATATTCCGATACGCAGTGCAGCAGCATGATCTGGCGGTTGCCGGTGGCTTCCAGCAGTTGAACCGCGCGCTCGATCTCGCCCAGGGTGCCCATGCCGGTGGACAGGATGATTGGCTTGCCGGTTTTGCCAACCGCTTCCAGCAGCGGCTGATTATCCAGGTCCATGGACGCGATCTTGTAGGCGGGGACGCCGACTTTTTCCAGCAATTCCACCATGTCCACACCAAATGGGGTGGAGAAAAAGGTGACCTTGGCGTCCTGGGCGGCGGCAACCAAACGCTTGTGGGCGTCCAGGTCCAACTCGCCGTGCTTGATCAGGTCGAAATGGGGGTTGCTGGTGACGGTCAAGCCGTCGGCTTTGTAGGTTTGAAACTTGACGGCATCGGCTCCCGAGGCGGCGGCGGCACGGATCATCTCGATGCCCAAATCCACGTTGCCTTCGTGGTTGAAGCCGATCTCGGCGATGACGTAAGTGGGGCAACCAACACCAACTTCTCGGTTATCTAGCTTGAACGTCTGCATCATTCATCTCGCAAAAGCGCCGGCGTGAAACGCGGCTGTTTCGGGGGGTATCCTACGATAGTCGAGGCAAACACGCCATGGCCCGATCAGCGCCCCTTGCGCAGGGGCAGCATCTGGTCACCTTGCTCTGTCTTGGCGTCGTCCCAGACAATTTTGCGAAGCGACGTGTAGGGAACGGACCGGTGTTTTCCGGTATTGCCCAAGTGCAAGCGGTAGGCTAGGTATTCCTTGAGCAATCCGAGACCGTAAGCCGACATTTCCCCCGAGAATAGCCAAATTCCGGACCAACCGAAAGGCGGAATGGCGCGATGGTGTCTACCGTCGCAGCATGGACGCCGCCCCAACCGCCTTTGTGGTCTCCTGCGGCGCGATTTCAGCCCATTTCGCTTTGACCGAACGCCTTGATCCGCAGCGGATTGGCGATGCTGACCGTGATGTCGTGCGTGTGCAGAAACAGGGCCAGATCATCCCCAGGCCCGCCGGTCGCCTCCATGCATGCATGGAGGCGACCGGCCTTCTCTTCCAGCCAAGCCAATAGAGCCGAGAAGCCACTCTCGTCGTTGTCGAACACCTTGTGCCGCTTGCTCTCTCCGACGAGCAAAACCGCATCGAACTTGTGCTTGGCGATG
>VBWB01000061.1 GCA_006218045.1 Stygiobacter sp. | reverse complement strand
GCGGCCAGCATTCTTGCGAACACCTCCAAGGGCGAATGGAAAGCATGGGTAGCGCGCGGGCGGCTGTTCAAGCTATCGGCGATGGCATCGAGATCGGCCTGACTGTGCAGCGACAAGTCAGACCCCTTGGGCAGATACTGGCGCAGCAGCCCGTTGGTGTTCTCGCAGGTGCCACGTTGCCAGGGGCTGTGCGGATCACAGAAGTAGACCTTCACGCCGGTGCGCGCCGTCAGTTCCGCATGCCGCGCCATCTCCTTGCCCTGATCGTAGGTCAGGCTCTGGCGCAGGGGCGCGGCAATCGCGTTGAGCTTGGCGGTGAAGCCGGCCAGCGCCGAAGCGGCGGTGGCATCGTCCATCTTCGCCAGCAGCACCAGGCGGCTGGTGCGCTCCACCAGCACCCCCACCGACGACTGGTTGCCCGCCCCCTTGATGAAGTCGCCTTCCCAGTGGCCCGGCATCACACGGTCGTCCACCTCGGGCGGGCGGACATGGATGCTCATCATCTCGGCGAGTTGCCCCCTCCGGTCGGCGCCCCGGCTGCGCGGCAGGCGCTTGGCGTGGCCTTGGCGCAGACAGGCGATCAACTCCCGCCGCAACTCGCCCCGAGGGTGGGCGTAGATGGCGGTGTAGATGGTTTCGTGGGAAACCTGGCGGCGGGGATCGTCGGGGAACACGCGCTTGAGCGTACCCGCAATCTGCTGGGGCGAGTACTTCCAGTCCAGCAGGGTCAACACCACGCCCCAGGTGACGCTGTCGGGATCGAGCTTGGCCGGCCCGCGCGCGGCCTCCCGGCGTTGATCACACAGCCTCTGCGCGGTGGCCGAGGCATAGCCCAACTCCGGCAGACTGTTGCGCGCCAATTCCCGGCTGATGCTCGCAGGCGAGCGCCCGAGTGTGCGGGCCATGGCCCGCACACTCGACCCCTGCTGCCTCAGGCTCGCAATCGTCATACGATCTTCAGGTTGAAGCTGGCGGTACGAACTTTGTGTTTGCATCCGTGCACCTTACGACATCCAAGGTGTTGCACTTCAGATTTGAGGCCGCCC